>NZ_AYWB01000010.1:0-259874 GCF_000503035.1 Mesorhizobium sp. LSHC412B00
GTCCTTTGTTCCAGGTCGATATATCCGAGATCATAGTGCATGAAGCTGATGAGCCAAATGCCGTCGTCGACTTCGGTGATTCCGAGCCTTTGGCCGGCGAGCACGGTGGAGATGTTGATCTTCTTCCTGTGCATGCAGATGCGGCCGCAGGCGGTGACGAGAATGTCCTTGTCATGGAAGGGGTAGTCCAGCTCGGGGAGGCCTTGATAGGCTCTTGAAGAAGCTCTGTAGAGCTCGGCTGGCACTTTCATTTGGATCGCCTCGTGGGGTCTCTCGTCGTTGAATTCGCTCATGAAAGCATCGAACCGGGCCTGCTGCTGGAGGGCGTTCATGCCCGGCGGCCGCGNCTCTCGTCGTTGAATTCGCTCATGAAAGCATCGAACCGGGCCTGCTGCTGGAGGGCGTTCATGCCCGGCGGCCGCGTGGTCTCCTGCTTCAGGGTGCGGTGCATGCGCTCATGGCGGCCGTTCTGCTGCGGGTGACCGGGCTTGATGCGCTCGACGGCGATGCCGAGCCTGAGCCAGAAGACCGACAGCTTCGAGAGGTTGTAAAGGCCGTTGGGGCTGGCGAAGGGCAGGCCATTGTCGCTTCTGATCGCTTCCGGCAGGCCGCGTTCCTTGAAGAGCCGGACGAAAGCCTCGAGGACCGGAACCTCCTTTGTCGATTCAAGGGCTTCGCAGGCCAGCAGGTAGCGCGAGGCCTGGTCGGTGACCGTCAGGGGGTAACAGTATTGGCGGTTGCCGAGCTTGAACTCGCCCTTGAAGTCGGCGCACCACAGATCGTTGGGCACAACCGCCTGGGACAGTTGCATGCCCACGGCCTTGTTCGCTCGGTTCCTCTTGCGGGCCTGGCTCACAAGGCCGTGGCGATCGAGCACGGCATGAACGGTGCTCCTGGCCGGGATANCGGTTCCTCTTGCGGGCCTGGCTCACAAGGCCGTGGCGATCGAGCACGGCATGAACGGTGCTCCTGGCCGGGATACGGACGTCGCCGGCCAGCCTGCGCACCAGCAGCTCGCGTATCTTCCTGGCACCCCAGTGCGGCTTCTCCGCTTGCTCTCCACGATCAGCCGCTCGATCTGGTCGGGAAGCTGGTTGGCGTAGCGCACCGGCCGCCGCGAGCNACCTCCGGCCAAAAGCCAAAAGTGTTACCCATGTGTCCGGTACAAATCGTCACCTATGTCTCGGGCCGCTCACTGAACATCAAGGGCTTGACTTCCTGGCGCCGCACCGACGGATTCCTGATTTCGGCCTGCCGGCTGTGCTGGCAAGCCTGCGCAACCGAGTTATGAACTTTCGGGGCGCACGGTCTCCACGCGCAGCGAGCCGGCTGGAAGCGGCTGCAGCAGTTCGGCTTCCGGCTTCGTCAGACTGAGCCAAGCCGCCCAATCGCCGGGCCGAAGCACCACGACCTGCCGACTGTGATACGGCGCAATATCCGGTCCAGGCTCGGTTGTCAGCATGGTGAAGGTTGGCGGCTTGTTGCCGGCAGCTTCACGCCAAAGCCCTGCGATGGCCATGAACGGCGAGCCGTTGAGCGTGAAGCGATGCTTTGCCTTCGGATACTTCGTGCCCGTGAACTCGAAGAAGGCGGATGCCGGCACGAGGCAGCGTTTGCTGCCGGCGAATTGCCGGCCTTCGGAGCGGAAGTTGAACACTGGTCCGCCTTTCGGTCCGGCCGGTGGAAATCCGAACGTCATCGACGTCAGTTCAACGACGCCAGTGTCGCCGGCGGCGCGCATGATCGGGGCTGGATCGTTGATATGGATGTCATCAACCCGCGGCAGGTCAAGTTCGGTCTGATGGGTCGGGATCTCAAGTGCCAGCGACTCCAGCATCCGGCAATATTCAGCCCAGAGAATATGCTGCTCATAGTCGTTGCACATGGAAGGCTCCCGACCGGTCTGCCAGTTTACCTCACGCCAAACAAAGAGGCGATGGACCGCTCAACCCTCGCGGTCGCGCTCGACCAGTATATCGGCCTCGATCGCCGCGTTGACGAAGGCGGCGCGGGCATAGCGCGCCTCTTGAAGGCCTTCCAGAACGCCAAGGCAGGCTTTGCGGGCGGCGACGTGATAGCCGCCTGTCTTCACGGGCCATCGGTTCATCAGGATATCGGCGGCCTGCGCGACACGCTCCACCTTGTAGATCTTGTTTCTGGATCTGCCGAGCGCCACGCGAACCGGCTCATCGAAATGCTGATCTTGCATGCTTCCCCTCCCGAACGCGATCGCGAGTCAATTCGGGGGAGGCAAGTTCGGTTCCACGGGAGCGATCTGCCAACGCAATAAACCCGCCTTCTGAAATCACTTTGCGCGCATAGGCCAAATGGCGGATTTGATTTGCTTGGTGATCCCCTCTCCCTGGGGCAAACTACCTGCCGGGGCTGCAGGAGGAGAAATGCGAGCACGCGCAGCTACGATCGGCGATCTCGAAAGTGTCTTCCGTGATCTGTCCACGCGGATGTCGGACGAGTATGTGGCCGCCGGCAAGGACAGCAAGGTCGCCTACGACAATCTGATGATGAATTTGAAGGAAGGCCGGGCGCACGCGCTGGTCGACGGCGACAAGACGGTGGCGATCGTCGCCTGGCACGAAAACAGCGACGCCGCCGACACGCTGTTTGCCGCGCAGGAGGGTTTCTTCAGCGCCGCGACGGTCCGCTTCTGCAGGCGCCACATCCGCCACATTCAGGCGCTGGCCGGCAACCTTCCCATCCACTCGCGCAGCTGGCTGCAGCGGGCCGACGTCGGCAAATGGTTCCGTGTCATCGGTTATGTCGAACGCGGCCGAGAGAACGGCGCCACTGTGTTCGAATTGCCGCCGGCACGGGGAGCGTCAGCTGCGCGGGCTGCCTAGGGCTGCGCACCCACGGATGCCATCACGGAAAAGCCCCCGCCAGGATGGCGATGGGCCAATATCGCCTGCAATGGGCTCATATCCGGGGGCTCAGATATCGGGCTGATCCAGCGCCTCGAAAATCACCCGTTCCAGCGGACCGAGATCCTCTTCGATCTCGCTGACCTCAAGGCCTAAATGCCGAGCATCCAGGGCAGCTCGCGTGGTTAGGGTTCGAGCCGTTGCCTTGTCGGCAGGCAGTTCGCCCGGCAGGTGCTCGTGGATCCAGCCCTGCAGGAAATCAACGCCGCGCTCGCTCATCGATTTATCCCTTCCGTTATCTGGGGGATCATTCCCCCAGAATGACCCCAGAAGCGACGATCTGAGCCGTCAGGCTGGTGAGCCTGCCTCGCTTCACGAGCGTCGGCTTTTGGTAGATTTTCTTCATGGCGGTGCCTTTCGCGACAAATCGCTCGTCGGCAACAACGTCCGTCGCGGGGCAGCGTTCCATGGCGGGCTGTTGAGCCCGACCCCCCTGACACATCGTATTTGAGAACAGCCCCGCTCCCGCGACCCGTGATGTTGATGCCGCGGCAGGTTGCGAAGCCAATGCGGGGCGTGGCATTTGTCGATGCCGATCATTGGGATGGCAAGCAGGACATGGCACGGCCACCAGACATCGCCCGACACCAGGCCGCCAAGGCAGGCGTTAGCCTGAACCGGGCGCTTTCCAAACTCGGCCTGTGTTCGCGCAAGCAGGCCGAGCTGCTGATAGCCGAAGGGCGCGTGCGGGTTGGCGGCAAGGTGGTGCGCGATCCGTCGCTGCGTGTCGATCTCGGCCGCGACCGCATCGCTGTCGACGGCGAGCAGATCGTCGGCGAGGCAAAAGTCTACCTGATGATCAATAAGCCGCGCGGACAGGTCACCACGCGCGATGACCCGCAGGATCGTGGCACCGTCTATGACTGCCTGGTGGAACTGGAGTTGCCTTTCGTGTCGCCGGTCGGCCGCCTCGACAAGGCCAGCGAAGGCCTGTTGCTGATGACCAACGACACGCGCTGGGCCAACCGCCTGCTCGATCCGGCCTCGCATGTCGCCAAGACCTATCATGTCCAGATCGGCACCGCGCCCGACGAAGCGATGCTGGCGCGCTTTCGCGACGGAGCGATCGTCGACGGCGAACTGCTGACCGCAAGTTCGATCGAACTGCTGCGCAGCGGCGGCCGCACTGCCTGGCTGGAAATCGTGCTCGACGAGGGCCGCAACCGCCAGATCCGCCGCCTGCTCGGGGCATTCGATATCGAGATGCTGAGGCTGGTTCGGGTGGCGATCGGCGGTTTGCAGCTCGGCGAACTCGCCAAGGGCAAGGCGCGGCATCTGACATCGGAGGAATTGGCGGTGCTCGCGCGATAAGAGGCAGGCTTGCCGCGAAACCCTACTTCTGGTTCCACCTGCGTATCACCGGCTCGCTCAGATCGTGCTCATAGCCGAGGATGCTGAGGCTCGCGGTATCAAGTACGAAGTGCGCACCGCCTTCGGGTGGCAGACCGAGCCAGCGCGCGGCCAGCACGCGCAGGAAATGCGAGCTTGAAAACACCAGCACATTGCCCTCGATTGCCCGCAGCCCGGCGATGATCCTGTCGGCCCTGGCGCCAACATCCGCTACCGACTCGCCGTCGGGACAGCCGTCACGGAACAATTGCCAGCCGGGGCGCTGCACAAGAATCTCCTTGGTCTTAACGCCCTCATAGGCGCCATAGTCCCATTCCTGCAGGTCGTCCTTCTTGACGGCAGCAGCGCCGAAGCCGGCAAGCGTGCAGGTGCTGAAGGCGCGCTGCGACGGGCTCGACCACACCGCCTGGAAGGACAGATCCTTGAGCCGGTCCGCCACGACGCGAGCCGCCGCCTCGCCCTTTGCCGTCAACGGTATGTCGGTGCGGCCGGTGTGTTTTCCCGAAGCGCTCCACTCCGTCTCGCCGTGACGGACCAGATAGATCTCGGGGTATGCACTGCTCATTCGCCGGCCTTTCGGTTGAAAACCGCCGACATCCTAGCCGGGAAGCTTTGGCCAACACCAGCCGCCATGCGCGCCAAAACAAAAGGCCGCAACGGGCGAACCGGCTGCGGCCTTGTGGCGAACGTCTGCGTTCAGTAATCAGGCGGGCTGCAGATCGCCCGACAGCGCCAAAACAAAAGGCCGCAACGGGCGAACCGGCTGCGGCCTTGTGGCGAACGTCTGCGTTCAGTAATCAGGCGNGCGCCAAAACAAAAGGCCGCAACGGGCGAACCGGCTGCGGCCTTGTGGCGAACGTCTGCGTTCAGTAATCAGGCGGGCTGCAGATCGCCCGACAGCGCCAGGTCGGCTTCCTCGGACAATGTGCCGGCCATGGCGGCGGCGAACTTGGTCTGGTCGAGTTCGCCTTCCCAGCGCGCCACAACGATCGTCGCCACTGCATTGCCGACGAAATTGGTCAGCGCTCGGCATTCCGACATGAAGCGGTCGACGCCGAGGATCAGTGCCATGCCGGCAACGGGTACCGTAGGCACGACAGAGAGCGTGGCGGCCAGCGTGATAAAGCCGGCGCCGGTGATGCCGGCGGCACCCTTGGAGCTCAGCATGGCAACCAGCAGCAGCAGGATCTGGTCGCCATAGGTGAGCGGCGTGTCGGTCGCCTGGGCGATGAACAGCGCCGCCAGCGTCATGTAGATGTTGGTGCCGTCGAGGTTGAAGGAGTAGCCGGTCGGGATGACCAGGCCGACCACCGAGCGGTTGCAGCCGGCGCGCTCCATCTTGGCCATCAGGCCGGGAAGAGCGGCTTCCGAGGACGAGGTGCCGAGCACCAGCAGCAGCTCTTCCTTGATGTAGCGGATCAAGGCGAGGATCGAGAAGCCGTTGTACCAAGCGACAGCGCCGAGCACGACCAGCACGAAGAGCAGCGACGTCAGGTAGAAGGTGCCGATCAGAAAGGCGAGGTTGGCAATCGCGCCGATGCCGTATTTGCCGACGGTGAAGGCCATGGCGCCGAAGGCGCCGATAGGGGCGGCCTTCATCAGGATGGCGACCAGGCGGAAGATAGGCGAGGTCAGCGCCTGCAGGAAATCGACGACCGGGCGGCCGCGCTCGCCGACCAGAGCGAGAGAGATGCCGAACAGCACCGAGAAGAACAGCACTTGCAGAATGTCGCCTTGCGCGAAGGCGCCGGTGATGGTGTCGGGGATGATGTTGAGCAGGAAGCCGACGATGGTCGTGTCATGCGCCTTCTCGGTGAAGGTGGCGACCTTCGAGGGGTCGAGCGTCGCCGCATTGATGTGCATGCCGGCGCCCGGTTGGACGACGTTGGAGACGACCATGCCGACGACCAGCGCCAGGGTCGAAAAGACCAGGAAATAGATCATCGCCTTGCCGGCGACGCGGCCAACCTTTTTCAGGTCGGAGACGCCGGCAATGCCGGTGGTCACCGTCAGGAAGATGACCGGCGCGATCACCATCTTGACCAGCTTGATGAAGGCATCGCCGAGCGGCTTCAGCGAAGCACCGAGTTCGGGATAGAAATGACCGAGCAGCACGCCGGCGGCGATCGCCGTCAGGACCTGCACGTAGAGATGACGGTAAAAGGGTAGCTTGCCGCGCGGTTCGGCGGCAGCGAATGCTGGCTGCATGACGTCCTCCATGGCGCCCGATCGAAAGCTCGACCTCCCGGGGCAGTTGTTTTCCGCAGCCTTGCGACTGCTGTATTGGTCACTGCAACTGCCGTGCCAGACTGTGCGGCATACCGCAGCCATTGATTTTGTTGGGTATTCGTCCGATCGAGGCTGCTGCCGCTCAACGCAAGTGCGGACATCCGCATGACTGAATTGTGCTTTGTGCGAAATCATGCACAAATAGGGAATGCTGCAACGCCCTGCCGCGGTCCTGTCGCCGACGCCCGAGCAACTCGGCAAACGCGCGCGTCGCGCCTGGCTGCTGTTTGCGGCGATCGCGCTGGTGATCGTTGCCACGGCGCTCACCGGCGCCGGCCTCTACGCGCGCCGCGCCGAGGTCGCGGCACTGGCGGCGCAAGGCCGCACCGATGCCAATCTGAAGGTTGCGTTGCTGCGCGCCGTGCTGGAAAGCCCGCGGGCGCTGCCGCTGCTCTTGTCCGAGGACCAGCAGGTGCATGACGCCCTGCAGAACAAGGGCGCTGTCACGATCGACGTGCTCAACCGCAAGCTCGAAGGGCTGGTCTCCGGCACCAAGGCTTCGGTGCTTTACGTCACCGGCGTCGACGGGTTTGCGATCGCCTCCAGCAACTGGCGCGAAACAACCAGCTTCGTCGGCAACGACTATGGTTTCCGCGCCTATTTCTCCGGCGCCATGCAATCGAGAACGGCCGAATATTTTGCGCTGGGCAACATCAGCAAGCGCCCGGGCCTCTATATTTCGCGTCGCGTCGGCAATGCGGCGGCACCGCTCGGCGTCGTCGTCGTTAAGATGGAATTCGACCAGCTTGAAGCCGACTGGCATGAGGCCAACCGGCCGGCCTATGTCAGCGACGACCACGGCGTCGTGCTGATCACCAGCGTGCCGTCCTGGCGCTTCATGACCACCGCGCCGCTGACCGGCCCGGTGGCTGCCGCCATCCGGAGCAGCCAGCAATTCGGCAACGCGCCGCTGATCCCCTTGCCGATCACACGCCCCGAGGCATTGAGCCCTGACGTGTCGATGGTGCATGCGATAACACCGGGCGGCAGCGATGCCGAATATCTCAGGCTTTCGACACTGGTCCAATCGACGCCATGGCGGCTCGATTATCTCGTGCCGGTCGAAGCGCCGATCGCGGCTGCGGTGCGTGAGATGCGGCTGCTGGCGCTGGGCGTCGTGGTGCCGTTGCTGGCGCTGGCCGGCTATCTCCTGTGGCGCCGTCAGTCGGCGCAGATGCGCATCGCTGCCGAACAGGCAGCGCGCATCGAGCTTGAGCGCCGCGTCGTCGAGCGTACGCATGACCTCAGCCTGGCGCGCGACCGGCTGCAGGCCGAGATCACCGATCACCGCAGCACCGAAGCCAAGCTGCAGGTCATGCAGCAGGAATTGGTGCAGGCCAACCGTCTTGCTACCCTCGGCCAGGTTGCCGCCGGGGTCGCGCATGAGATCAACCAGCCGGTGGCGACGATCCGCGCCTATGCCGACAATGCGCGTGTGTTCCTGGAGCGCAAGCAGACCGCCTCGGCCGAGGAGAACCTTGGCGCGATTGCCGCGCTGACCGAGCGCATCGGAGGCATCACCGAAGAGTTGAAGGTCTTTGCCCGCAAGGGGCGCACGGCAGCCGAACCGGTCGAATTGCGCGGCGTCATCGAGGGCGCCGTGGTGCTGCTCAGAAGCCGCTTTGCCGGTCGGCTGGACGCACTCGATATCACGCTTCCGCCGGTAACGCTCAAGGTGATGGGCAACCGGCTGCGGCTCGAACAGGTGCTGATCAACCTGTTCCAGAATGCGCTGGAAGCGCTGGACGGGCGCGACGGCGCCAGGGTGCAGGTGTCGGCCCAGGAGACGGCCGACGGCGTGGCGCTTGCCGTCGCCGACAATGGGCCGGGCATTTCGCCTGCCATCCTCAAGTCATTGTTCACGCCGTTCAACACCTCGAAGGAAAAAGGCCTCGGGCTCGGCCTCGTCATCTCGCAGGACATCGTCGCCGACTATGGCGGACGCATCGAGGTGGCGAGCGACCAGGCCGGCACGCGCTTTACCATTCACCTCGCCAGGGCAGCATGATGGACACCGCACCGGTCGTATTGATCGACGACGATAGCGAATTGCGGAGGGCCACGCGGCAGACGCTGGAACTCGCTGGTTTTTCCGTCTCGGCCTTTGCGGTGGCGAACGAGGCGCTGGCCGGGCTCGACGCCAATTTTCCCGGCGTGGTGGTGTCCGACATCCGCATGCCCGGCATTGACGGCCTGCAGCTCTTCGACCGCGTCTTGCAGCTTGATGCCGACATTCCGGTAATCCTGGTCACCGGGCATGGCGACATCGCGGTTGCGGTCAAGGCGATCAAGGATGGCGCCTACGACTTCATCACCAAGCCTTTCGCCGCCGACCGGCTGGCGCAAAGTGTGGCACGGGCGGCGGAAAAGCGCCGGCTGGTGATGGAGAACCGCGCCTTGCGCGAAAGCGCCGAACAGGCGCAGGACGGCCTGCCGCTGATCGGGCAGACGCTGGCGATGGAGCGATTGCGCCGGACGCTGCGGCAAATCGCCGATACCGATGTCGACGTTCTGGTGACCGGCGAGACCGGCTCCGGCAAGGAGGTGGTGGCGAGCCTGCTGCATCGCTGGAGCCGCCGCGCCAGGGGCAATTTCGTGGCGCTGAATTGCGGCGCGCTGCCGGACACGGTCATCGAAAGCGAGCTGTTCGGCCATGAGGCCGGCGCCTTCACCGGCGCACAGAAGAAGCGCATCGGCCGGATCGAGCATTCGAGCGGCGGCACGCTGTTCCTCGACGAGATCGAAAGCATGCCGGCCTCGACCCAGGTGCAGATGCTGCGGGTGCTGGAAATGCGCGAGGTGACGCCGCTCGGCACCAATGAAATCCGGCCGGTCGACCTGCGCGTCGTCGCCGCCGCCAAGGTCGATCTCGGCGACGCCAGCCGGCGCGGCGCCTTCCGCGAGGATCTCTACTACCGGCTCAATGTGGTGACGATCTCGATCCCGCCGCTGCGCGAACGCCGCGACGACGTCGCCCTGCTGTTCTTCTACTTCGCCGAGCGTGCAGCCGGCCGCTTCCGCCGGCAAATGCCAGCCGTGCCTGCCTCAGTGCACCGCCATCTGAGCCAGCACGACTGGCCGGGCAATGTGCGTGAACTCGCGCATTTCGCCGAGCGTTTCGT
This sequence comes from Mesorhizobium sp. LSHC412B00, assembly GCF_000503035.1. Taxonomy (NCBI): domain Bacteria; kingdom Pseudomonadati; phylum Pseudomonadota; class Alphaproteobacteria; order Hyphomicrobiales; family Phyllobacteriaceae; genus Mesorhizobium; species Mesorhizobium sp. LSHC412B00. The sequence goes on from NZ_AYWB01000010.1 coordinate 9,701, forward strand.
GCTGGGACTCGAGGAAGCGGCGCAAGCGCCACCTTCCGCCCCGGCGGAGCCGGATGACGCCAGCTCACTGCCGGAACGGCTGGAACGCTATGAAGCCAATGTCATCCGCGAGGCGCTTGGCCGCAATGACGGCGATGTCCGGCGCACGATTGAAGCGCTCGGCATTCCGCGCAAGACCTTCTACGACAAGCTGCAGCGGCACCGCATCGTGCGCAGCGATTTTTCCAGGTAATTCATTTTCCAGGTATTCAGGCGTGTGGACCCGAAAGCAGGGTAGATTTTGTGAACCGGCGCAAAAAAACCGTGGCAAGTCGGCATCAGAAAGTGTTGAAGACCGCATCGGCGGCCTTCGGCACGGCGCGATCCGGTTGCGCTCGGCAGATGTTGATGATTTGTTGCCGGTCAGCGGAGAATGAATGATGCGAGAACCTGTCGGTCAAGATGAATATGGATCGACCAACCCGTTCGATCCGGACGATCTGACGAATTTGAACGCGATCGGCCCGGCCATGGGCGGCGGCAACGACTTCGAGAAATACGCCGTTGCCGTGATCATCGTCTTCGGCGCGCTGATCATTGGCGGGCTGATGGCCGCTTCCATGACCTTTGGTCACCGGAACGGCTTCCTGTTTGCGCTTGGCGGCGCAACCGCGGCCTGGATATCGGGCAATGCGCTGCTCCTCGACCGTCCCCGCATCTACGCGGCGTTCGTCGTGATCGCGGCGCTGATGCTCGTCGGGTCGACGCTTACGCTCGTCCTCTGATCAATCTCTTGTTTTGATCAGTAGCCAATCGCCTCGCCGGATGCGGCGCGGCTGTCGATGGCGCCGTTGTAGCGGGCGCCGCCGCCCTTCTCGATTTCCGCCAGGCTCTTGCCGCCGACAAGAATGCCGGCCGCCTGACCCCAGGTAGAATCCGCGAGATCGAGGTGGTAGCCCATGCCGGCCAGCAGTTTTTCAGTGTCGGGCGACAGGCCGAACGGTTCGACATAGATCGTGTCGGGCAGCCATTGATGGTGGATGCGCGATGCGTCGATCGCCTCCTGGATGTTCATGCCGTGGTCGATGACGTTGACGATGGTTTCCAGCGTGATGGTGATGATGCGCGAGCCGCCGGGGCTGCCGATAACCATGAACGGCTTGCCGTCCTTGGCGACGATGGTCGGGCTCATCGATGACAGCGGCGTCTTCTTCGGCTGGATGGCATTGGCCTCTCCCTGCACGAGACCGTAGAGGTTGGGCACGCCAGGCTTCTGGGTGAAATCATCCATCTCGTTGTTGAGCAGGATGCCGGTGCCGTCGGCGACCACGCCGGCGCCGAACGAACCGTTCAGCGTATAGGTGACCGCGACCGCATTGCCGTCATCGTCGATGATTGAATAGTGCGTCGTTTCCTTCGACTCGCCGAAGCCCTTCGGCATCAAATCCTGCGAGACGCCGGCGCGGAACGGGTCGATCTTGTCGCGGATCTCCTTGGCGTAACCCTTGTCGAGCAGTTTCGAGACCGGATTGTCGACGAAATCGGGATCGCCGAGCGCCGAGTTGCGGTCCACATAGGCGTAGCGCATCGCCTCGACCATGACATGCACGGTCTCGGCCGAGCGGGCGCCGAGATAAGACAGCGGGTAGCCCTCCAGCACGTTGAGGATTTCGCAGATGATGACGCCGCCGGAGCTTGGCGGCGGCGAGGACGTGATCTCATAGCCCCGATAGGTGCAGCTCACCGGTTGCAGCTCGCGTACCTTATATTGCTCGAAGTCTGAGTTGGCCAGAATGCCGCCCCTGGCGCCGCTCGCCTTGACGAGGGCGCCGGCGATGGCGCCTTTGTAGAAGGCGTCGGCGCCTTTTTCGGAGATGGCGGCGAGCGAGGCTGCAAGATCGGGCTGGAGGAGACGCTCGCCGGCGCCATAGGGTTTGCCGTCCGGCTTCAGGAAGATGGCGGCGGCGGCAGGGTCCTTCGCCAGCCGTGCGGCATTGCTTGCGAATGAAGCAGCGTCGCCCTGGTCGAGGATGAAGCCATCCTTGGCATAGGCAATTGCCGGCGCCATCAAATCCTGGCGTGGCAGCGTGCCATATTTTTCACGAGCCATCTCGAACCCTGCCACGGAACCCGGTACGCCGACCGCAAGGTAGCCATCAAGGCTGGCGCCCTTCACCGGATTGCCGTCCTTGTCGAGATACATGATCTTGGTTGCCGCCAGCGGCGCGCGCTCGCGGAAATCGAGGAAGGTCGATTTGCCGTCCTTGAAGCGGATGGTCATGAACCCGCCACCGCCGATATTGCCGGCATTAGGGTAGACGACGGCGAGCGCATAGCCGACGGCGACCGCCGCATCGACGGCATTGCCGCCCTTCTTCAGCACCTCGACGCCGGCTTCCGACGCCAGATGCTGGGCAGTGACGACCATGCCGTGCTCGCCCTTCGCCGGTTGAGGCGAGGCGGCATGGAGCGCGCCGGATGGCGCGAGCGCAATTGCGAGCGAAAGGGTGACGCCAATCAGCGTCCGGCGGGTCAAGGGCATGGCGGTGCTCCAAGTGCGGTGTGCCTAGAAGAGCTACATGGAGCGGCCGAGTCCATCATCAATATGAGCGAACACATATTGGTGTTCGCCTGCCGGCAGAGGCAAGCTGATCTCCCCCCTGTGGTGGAGATTAGCCAATCTCAAACAATCCCGCCTGAACCGCCCACAACCGCCGGCCGTTCCGCCGCGACCTTCGCCCGGTAGCCCGCCGCGCGATATGCGGCGACTGGATCGATGGCGCCGCCTGTGTTCAGCCGCGCCATGGCAAGGATCGGCTCGACATCGGTGCGGTAGGCAGCTTTCAGAGTCTGCGTCGCCATCAGCGCATCATTGCCGTCTTGGAAACCCTCGAGCGCCTTGCGGTCGACCAGCAGCGCCTGCGCATAGGCGCGCTGCACCTCGACTGCCGACAGCATCAGGCTTTCGATCGGGTCGGTGACGTTGTGGCTCTGGTCGAGCATGTGGGCGGGATCGAAACCCTCGGCGCCGGAAAGCTCTGCATCAACCAGTTCGTTGAAGACCAGGAACAGCCGATAGGGATCGATCGAGCCGGCATCGAGATCGTCGTCGCCATACTTCGAATCGTTGAAATGGAAGCCGCCCAGTTTTTTGAACTGGATCAGCCGCGACACGATCATCTCGATGTTGACATTGGGCGCATGGTGGCCCAGGTCGACCAGGCAGAACGCCTTGTCGCCCAGCTCCTTGGCGATCATGTAATTGGTGCCCCAGTCCTGCACGACCGTGGAGTAGAAAGCCGGCTCGTACATTTTGTGTTCGGTGAACAGTTTCCAGTCGGCGGGCAGTCCGGCATAGATCTCCTTCATGGCGTCGAGATAGCGCTCGAAGGCTTTGGCGAAATTGACCTGGCCGGGGAAATTCGAGCCGTCGCCGATCCACACTGTCAGCGCCCTGGACCCCAGCGTCTTGCCGATCTCGATGCATTCGAGATTATGCTCGACGGCCTGGCGGCGCGTGCCGGCATCGGCATGCGAAAGCGAGCCGAATTTGTAGGAGAGCGTCTGATCCCTGGCATCCGAAAAGGTGTTGGAGTTCATGGCGTCGAAGCCGAGGCCGAAGCGCGAGGCGGCCTGCTTCAGCCGGTTCGGATCGGCCTTGTCCCACGGGATGTGCAACGAGACGGTCGGTGTCGCCTGCGTCAGCTGGCTGATGACGGCGCAGTCCTCGATCTTGTCGAAAATGTCGCGCGGCTCGCCGGCGCCGGGAAAGCGGGCAAAGCGTGTGCCGCCGGTGCCGACGCCCCAGGACGGAATGGCGACGGCGAATTTCTCGACCTTACCGCGGATGGCGTCGATGGCGATGCCGCGACGATCGAGGCGTTCCCCGAGCGAGGCGTAGTCGCGTTCGAGGTCGGGTTTGCGCTGGGCGTTGTGGCTGGAGACGAGATCGGCGGCGATGATGGTTTCGGACAAGTGCTATTCCTCCCAATGCGTTCAGTCAGCGCTGCCCCTCATCCGGCCCTTCGGGCCACCTTCTCCCCGTATAGTGACGGGGAGAAGAGAAGCGCTCCGCCCTTAACTCAGCGCGTAAAGCTCTGCGCGTTGCCGGCGTCGACGTTGATGATGTTGCCGGTGGATTTGGCCGACATGTCGGACGCCAGGAAATAAATCGCTTCGGCAATGTCTTCCGGAAACACCGAGCGCTTCAGCATCGAGCGCGAGCGGTAGTGCTCTTCGAGGTCGTCGGTCGACATCTTGTAGGCGGCGGCGCGCTGTTCCTTCCACTCGCCGGTCCAGATCTTCGAACCGCGCAACACGGCGTCCGGATTGACGACGTTGACGCGGATCTGGGCTTCCGCGCCTTCCAGCGCCAGGCAGCGGGCGAGATGGATTTCGGCCGCCTTGGCGGTGCAATAGGCGGCGGCGTTGGGTGACGCGGCAAGGCCGTTCTTGGAGGCGACGAAGACGACATTGCCGCCGATCTTCTGGGCGCGAAACAGCCGGAAGGCTTCGCGCGAGACCAGGAAATAGCCGGTCGACAATATGTCCATGTTCTTGTTCCACAGCGCCAGCGTCGTCTCCTCGATCGGCGCCGAGGAGGCGAGGCCTGCGTTGGAGACGAGAATATCAATGCCGCCGAACTCGACGGCTGTCTGGGCGAAGCCGGAAATCACCTGCTCCTCCGCGGTGACGTTGATCAGCACCGGCCGGACGAAGTCCTTGCCATAGGCTTTCGCCAGTTCGTCATTGGCGCTGGCAAGTGCGGCCTCGTCGATATCGGCCAGCACCACGCAGGCGCCTTCGCGCAGCAGCCGGCTGGCGGTGGCGCGGCCGATGCCGCCGGCGCCGCCGGTGACCAGCGCGATTTGGCCGGCGAGCGACTTCGGCTTCGGCATGCGCTGCAGCTTCAAATCCTCGAGCAGCCAGTATTCGATGTCGAAGGCCTCCTGCGCCGGCAGGCCGACATAGGACGAGACGGTCGAGGCTCCGCGCATGACGTTGATGGCGTTGACGTAGAATTCGCCAGAGATGCGGGCGGTGGCCTTGTCGCCGGCGAAGGTGAACATGCCGACGCCGGGCATCAGGTAGACCACGGCATTGGGGTCGCGGATCGGGGGCGAGTCCGGATGCTTGCAGCTGTCGTAATAGGCCTGGTAGCCGACACGGTACTCAGCAATATCGTCGGCGAGGCGCGCAATCACGGCTTCGACGTCGGGCTTCGCTGGGTCGAACTCGATAACCAGCGGGCGGATTTTTGTGCGCAGGAAATGATCCGGGCATGAGGTACCGAGTGCCGCCAGCGGGCGCAAATCCCTGGAGTTGACGAATTCGAGCACAGCGGCGGAATCGTCGAAATGGCCGAGCTTGTGGCTCTTCTCCGAAATCAGGCCGCGGATCCTCGGCATCAGTCTCGCCGCGATGGCGCGGCGCTCAGCGGCGTCTAGCGATTTGACGACTTCGCCGCCGAAGATGGCGAGACCCTCGGAGCGGCGCTCGAACCATTCGATCGCCTGGTTGATGACCGAGATCGTCGTCTCATAGCACTCCTTGGGTGTGTCGCCCCAGGTGAACAAGCCGTGGCTTTCGAGGATGACGCCCTTGGCCTCGGGGTGTTCGACGCAGAATTTCTCCAGCCAGAGGCCAAGTTCGAAGCCCGGCCGCTTCCACGGCAGCCAGCCGATGGCGTCACCGAATATCTCCTTGGTCAACGCCTTGGAATCCTTGGCCGCGGCAATCGCGATAATGGCATCGGGATGCATGTGATCGACGAACGGCTTCGGCACATAGGCGTGCAGCGGCGTGTCGATCGAGGCCGCGCGCGGGTTGAGATTGAAGGTGCAGTGGGGAAGATAGCCCACCATCTCGTCCTCATGCGCGACGCCGCGATAAAGGCCTTTCAGCGCCTGCAGTTTGTCCATGTAAAGCGTGGCGAAACCGTCCAGCTTGATCGAGGCGCTGTCGCCGCCCGAGCCCTTGACCCATAGCACTTCGACTTCGGCGCCGGAGAGCGGGTCCTTCTGCCGGATCTTGGACGAGGTGTTGCCGCCGCCATAATTGGTGACACGCTTGTCGGAGCCGAGCGTGTTGGAGCGATAGACCAGAAGCTCAGGCTCGCTCAGCCCCTTGGCTTTAGCATCGTCCCAAAGGTTGGCAAGGCGCGAGCCGGAGCGCTTGTCGAGCATGATTATCCTCCCTGGACGCAAAAGGCGCGGTCCATTTTGCCGGAAATGTCTACGCAAGCATCTCGGTTGTCAATCATAAACGATCAAGATCGATCATATTGCACTGCACAATGAAATTATATGAGCGGAAATGATTGACACTGGTGGTTTTCTAGTGCCTCATGACCATGCAGGGAGGAACCATGCACGAAAAAGAGCGCCACAGGATCATTCTGTCCGCCGTCCAGGAAAAGCCTGTGGTGACGGTGCAGGAGATGGTCGACCTGACGGACTCCTCCGAGGCGACGATCCGGCGCGATATCGCGGCTCTTCATGTGCAAAAGCGCCTGCGTCGCGTGCGTGGCGGCGCCGAGGCGCTCTCGCCACCGCAGTTCATCGGCCTCGCCGGCCGGCCCTTTTCCGTCAACGAAACGCTTAACGCTTCGCAGAAGCGCGCGATTGCGCGCGAAGCGGTGGAGCTGTGCAAGGACGGCGAACCGATCATCATCAATGGCGGCACCACCACCTTCCAGATGGTGCATTTCCTGACCGGACGCCGCATGCCGATCTTCACCAATTCGTTCCCCATCGCCGAGCACCTGCTCAAGCATTCGAAGAACACCGTCATGCTGTCGGGCGGCACCATCTACCGCGAGCAGAACATCATCCTCTCGCCCTTCGACAATGACGTGACGCGTAATTTCTACGCGCGCCGCATGTTCATGGGCGCTCAAGGGCTCGGGCCTCTTGGCCTGATGGAAGGCGACCCGCTGCTGATCCAGGCGGAGCAGAAACTGATTGACCAGGCCGACGAACTGGTGGTGCTGGTCGACTCATCGAAATTCCGCCAGCGCTCGAGCCTGATCCTGTGCGGGCTCAAGCGCATCGCCACCGTCATCACCGATGACGGCATCGAGGATCGCGAAGCCAACATGCTGGAGGCCGCGGGTGTGACGCTGATCGTCGCCCGCAAGTCGGCAAAGGAAGAATCCTCGCTGCAGGCCTGAGGCCAACCGCAGCGACGATGGAATGCAACGCTCAAGGGAGGAAATACGATGAGCTTTCTGAAGAAATTGATGGTGACGGCCGCGTTCTCGGCCGCCATGTTCGTGAATGCCGCCTATGCCGAGAACGTCAAGATCGCGCTGGTGGTGAAGTCGCTCGGCAACGGCTTCTTCGACGCCGCCAATAAGGGCGCCGAAGAGGCGGCCAAGGAACTCGGCGATGTCGACATCATCTACACCGGCCCGACCAAGGCGACCGCCGAAGCGCAGATCGAAGTGGTCAATTCGCTGATCGCGCAGAAGGTCAACGCCATTGCGATTTCGGCCAATGACGCCGACGCGCTGGTGCCGGTGCTGAAGAAGGCCATGGAGCGTGGCATCACCGTCATCTCGTGGGATTCGGGCGTCGCCAAGGAAGGCCGCCAGCTGCATCTCAACCCGTCCGACACCGGCCTGATCGGCGAGACCATCATCAAGCTGGCCGCCGACTATCTGCCGGAAGGCGGCGAAGTCGCCATTCTGTCGGCTTCGTCGACCGCGACCAACCAGAACGCCTGGATCGACGCGGCCAAGAAGATCCTGCCGGAGAAATTCCCCAAGATCAAACTCGTCGCCACCGTCTACGGCGATGACGATTCGGCCAAGAGCACCGACGAAGCCAAGGGCCTGCTGAAATCCTATCCGAACCTCAAGGCGATCATCGCGCCGACCACCGTCGGCGTCGTTGCCGCTGCCCAGGTCGTCACCGACGCGAACCTGATCGGCAAGGTCAATGTCACGGGTCTGGCGCTGCCGTCGGAGTTCAAGAAGTTCATCGACAACGGTTCCAGCCAGGCGGTTGCCCTCTGGAATCCGATCGACCTCGGCTACTCCGCCGTCTACCTCGCTCATGATCTGGCGGTGAAGAAGGAAGAGGCAAAGCCGGGCGCAACGCTGTCGATCGGCCGCGTCGGCAAGGTCACGCTCGATGACAGCAACTCGGCTGCGATGGCTCCGCCCTTCCAGTTCGACAAGTCCAACATCGAAAAGTTCTCCAAGATCTATTGATCTCGGACGTCTCGGACCAAGCGCGGCGGGACCAAAATCCCGCCGCGACTTTAAACGGACCTTGTTTCAGGGCTTGATACGGATATGGACACGACAGCCCAGCACGGCATTGCGAAGGAGGAGCCCACGGGTCCTGCCCCGCGCCTGACGCTGTCCGGCGTCTCCAAAAGCTTTCCCGGCGTGCGCGCGCTGCACAATGTCAGCCTGTCGCTTTACCCCGGCCAGGTTACGGCGCTGATCGGTGAAAACGGTGCCGGCAAGTCGACGCTGGTCAAGATCATGACCGGCATCTACCAGCCCGACGCCGGCACGATCAGCATTGACGGCCAGGCCGTCACCCTGCCCAGCGCGCATGCCGCCTTCGGCCACGGCGTCACCGCCATTCATCAGGAAACCGTGCTGTTCGACGATCTGAGCGTCGCCGAAAACATTTTTCTCGGCCATGCGCCGCGCACGCGGCTAGGCACCATCGACTGGCGCACCATGCGAAAACACGCGCGCGAAGTGCTCGACACCATGCATGCCGGCCATATCGACGCCGATGCGCGGCTGAAAGACCTCGGCATCGCCAACAAGCATCTGGTAGCGGTTGCTCGCGCGATGTCGATCGATGCGCAGATCGTCATCATGGATGAGCCGACCGCAGCCCTTTCGATGAAAGAGATCGAGGAGCTTTTCCTGCTGATCGAATTCCTCAAGGAGGAAGGCAAGGCGATCCTGTTCATCAGCCACAAGTTCGACGAGATCTATCGGATCGCCGATCGCTACACCGTGTTCCGCGACGGCGAGATGGTTGGCGAGGGCCTTATCAAGGATACCGGCCAGAGCCAGATCGTGCGCATGATGGTCGGCCGCTCGGTCGATCACATCTTTCCGCAACGCAAGGCCGAGATCGGCGCGCCGGTGCTGTCGGTCGCTGGCCTTTCGCACCCGACCGAATTCAACGACATCGGCTTCGAACTGCACAAGGGCGAGATCCTCGGTTTCTACGGCCTTGTCGGCGCCGGGCGGTCAGAGGTGATGCAGGCGATATCGGGCATCACCCGCATATCGGGTGGAACGATCACGCTGGAAGGCAAGACGATCACGCCGAAATCGGCGGCGGATTCCATCGAAGCCGGCATCGTCTACGTGCCGGAGGAACGCGGCAAGCAGGGCGTGGTGATCGGCCTGCCGATCTTCCAAAACGTCTCGCTTCCCTCGCTCAAGCGCACCTCCAAATCCGGCCTGCTGCGATTGTCGGACGAATTCGCGCTCGCCCGCTCCTACACCGAGCGGCTAGACCTGCGCGCCTCGTCGCTGAGCCAGGATGTCGGCACGCTGTCGGGCGGCAACCAGCAGAAGANGATCATCCTGGACGAGCCGACCAAGGGCATCGACATCGGCTCCAAGGCCGCCGTGCACGGCTTCATGGCGGAGCTCGTCGCGCAGGGCCTGTCGGTGATCATGGTGTCGTCGGAACTGCCGGAGATTCTGGGCATGTCCGACCGCGTCGTCGTCATGCGCGAAGGGCTGGTTGCGGCGGTCTACGATAGTAAGGGGCTGGACGCCGAAACGCTGGTCCGGACGGCAGCGGGGATCGCGGCATGAAGGCTCTCCTGAAATTCCGCGAGATCTGGCTGGCAGCGGCGATCGTCGTTTTGATTGCTCTGATCTCGACGCGCTTCCCGGCCTTTGCCGACCCCGGCAATCTCGCCCAGGTGTTCAACGACACCTCGATCCTGATGATCCTGGCGCTGGGACAGATGGTCGTCATCCTGACCCGCTCGATCGACCTGTCGATGGCCTCCAACCTGTGCTTCACCGGCATGGTGGTGGCGATGCTGAACGCCGCGCATCCGGCGATCCCTATCCCGCTGCTGATCGTCATTGCGCTGGCCGTCGGACTGGTGCTCGGCGCCATCAACGGCCTGCTGGTGTGGCGGCTGAACATACCTTCGATCGTGGTGACATTGGGCACGCTCACCATCTATCGCGGCGCCACCTTCGTCCTGTCCGGCGGCGCATGGGTCAATGCCGACAAGATGAGCCCTGAGTTCATCGGCTTCCAGCGCGCAGCTTTCCTGGGCATTCCGGTTCTGTCCTGGATCGCCATACTGGTCATCGCGCTGTTCTTCGTGGTGATGACGCGAACCGCGCTTGGCCGTTCGATCTATGCCATCGGCGTCAACCCGACGGCGTCGGTCTATGCCGGCATCGATGTCGGCCGAACCAAATTCATCGCCTTCTGCATTTCCGGCATGATCGGCGGGCTCGCCGGTTATCTCTGGATTTCTCGTTATGTCATCGCCTCGGTCGAGGTCGCCAATGGCTATGAACTCAATATCATCGCCGCCTGCGTCATCGGCGGCATTTCGATTGCCGGCGGCATCGGCTCGGTCGGGGGCGCGGTGTTAGGGGCGCTGTTCCTCGGCATCATCTCCAACGCGCTGCCCGTCATCAACATCTCGCCCTTCTGGCAGATGGCGATTTCAGGCAGCGCCATCATCCTGGCCGTCGTGCTCAACGCGCGTGGCGAACGTCAGCAGGGGCGGATCATTCTGAGGAAGGCGGAGGCGGCATGACCGACACCCCCGCCCCGCGCCACATTCCCGACCGGCTCGACAAGCCGCTCTCCTCGGCGATCTTTTCCTGGGAGGCGCTGCTGGTCGTCGTGGCGGTCGCCATCTTCGCCATCAACAGTTTCGCCTCGCCCTATTTCCTTGACGCCTACTCCCTGTCGGATCTGACCTTCAATTTCACCGAGAAAGGCCTGATGGCCTTCGCGATGGCGCTGCTGATCATTTCGGGCGAGATCGACCTGTCGGTCGCCGCCATCATCGCGCTCGCCTCGACCATGATGGGCATGGCGGTACAGGCCGGCGCCGACACGCCGGTGCTGGTGGCTATCGGCATCGTCGTCGGGCTCGGTTGCGGCGCCTTCAACGGCCTGTTGGTGACGAGGCTCGGCCTGCCGTCCATCGTCGTTACCATCGGCACGATGAGCCTGTTTCGCGGCATTGCCTTCATCATCCTCGGTGACCAGGCCTACAAGGGCTATCCCGAGAGTTTTGCTTTCTTCGGCCAGGGCTATGTCTGGTGGGTGGTGTCGTTCGAACTGGTGCTCTTCCTCATCGCGGCCGTCGCCTACTGGTTCCTGCTGCATCGCACCAGCTTCGGCCGCCGTGTCTTTGCCATCGGCAACAATCCGGTCGCGGCACAGTTTTCCGGCGTTCGCGTCGGCCGCATCAAATTCATCCTGTTTTGCCTGACAGGGCTGATGGCCGGCATCGCCTCGGTGCTGATCACCTCGCGGCTCGGCTCGACGCGACCGTCCATCGCGCAGGGTTACGAGCTTGAGGTCATCACCATGGTGGTGCTGGGCGGCGTCAGCATTCTGGGTGGCTCCGGCAGCATTGTTGGCGTCGTGCTCGCCGCCTTTATCATGGGGCTGGTGACCTTCGGCCTCGGCCTGCTCAACGTGCCCGGCATCGTCATGTCGATCTTCATCGGCCTGCTCTTGATCTTCGTCATCGCGCTGCCGATCGTCTGGCGACAGCTGCGTGGTAACAGCTGATGCCTGAGAAATACGCCTTCAAGATGCAGCTCAAACCCGGCATGAAAGCCGAGTACAAAAAGCGCCACGATGAGATCTGGCCGTCGCTGGTGGCGCTGCTGAGAGAGGCCGGCGTCGCCGATTATTCGATCCATCTCGATGAAGACACCAACATCCTGTTCGGCGTGCTGTGGCGGCGCGACGACCATGGCATGGCCGACCTGCCGAAGCACCCGGTGATGCAGCGCTGGTGGGCGCACATGGCCGACATCATGGAGACCAGGCCGGACAACCAACCGGTGGCCATCCCCCTGGAAACAATGTTCCATTTGGCATGAGTGGGCTGCGCCATATCGCCGTCATCGACGTCGGCAAGACCAACGCCAAGGTCGCGCTGGTCGATCTCGTCACGTTGAGCGAAGTGGGGTTGCGCCGCATGGCGAACGCGCCGCTGCGGCAAGCGCCCTACCCGCATCACGATGTCGAGTCGCTGTGGAGGTTCATCCTCAACAGCCTTGCCAGCCTCAACCGCGAACAGCGTATCGAAGCGATTTCGATCACCACGCATGGTGCGACCGGCGTGCTGGTCGACGCAGCGGGCGATCTGGTGCTGCCTGTCCTCGACTATGAGTTCGACGGCCCCGACAGGCTGGCTACAGAGTATAGTGCGATCCGTCCGCCCTTCATTGAGACCGGGACGCCGCGCCTGCCGCTCGGCCTCAATCTCGGTGCGCAATTCTTCTGGCTTGAGAAGCGTTTTCCCACCGAATTCGCCAGGGCCGCCGCGATGCTGATGTATCCGCAATACTGGGCGCTGCGCCTGACCGGCGTTGCCGCCAACGAGGTGACCTCGCTCGGCTGCCACACCGATCTGTGGAGCCCTTGGGAGGCGGACTTTTCCTCGATGGTCGACAGGCTGGATTGGCGCAGGCTGATGGCGCCGGTGCGGCCGGCCAGGGACCAGCTCGGCCCGATCCTGCCGGCGCTTGCCGCGCGCACCGGGCTCGATCCGCAGACCCCGGTATTCTGTGGCCTGCACGATTCCAACGCCTCCCTATTGCCGCATCTTCTGTCCGACGAGCCGCCCTTCTCGGTCGTCTCGACCGGCACCTGGGTGGTATCGATGGCGGTCGGCGGCAGAGAGATTGCGCTCGATGCTGCGCGCGACACGCTGGTCAATGTCAGCGCGCTGGGCGACCCCGTGCCCTCGGCGCGTTTCATGGGTGGCCGTGAGTTTTCCCAGCTGACCAAGGACAAGCCGCAGGACTGCAGCGGCAGCGAGGTGCTGGCCGTTCTGACAAAAAAGATGCTGCTTTTGCCTTCTACCCAGCAGGGATCAGGACCGTTCCCGCACCATGCCGCGGCATGGCTTGGTGCCGAGGGCATCAGCAAAGGCGAGCGGTTCGCCGCCATCTCCTTCTATCTGGCGCTGATGACGGCGACCTGCCTTGAGCTGATCGGCGCCGACGGCCCGACCACCGTGGAAGGACCGTTTGCCCGCAACCGCCTCTTTGTCGGCATGCTGGCGGCAGCGACCGCGCGAATCGTCATCGCCTCCGAGGCCGCCACCGGCACCAGCATCGGCGCGGCGCTGCTGGCAACGGATCAGTCCGTTCCACACGGCAAGGGCGAGAGAACTGAACCGCAGACCGACCCGGTCTGGGCGGCCTATGTCACCGCGTGGCGCGCGGCAGTCGAGGCGCAAGGCTGATCACAAAATCCGCTTGCCAAAGGCCGACATGACGAAGTTGATGGCGTCGGCGCCGATCCGCGGCTCCAGACCGGCGGTCAGCCCGGAAACATCCATCGACAGCAGACCGCCGGACAGCGAGATCGCCTCCATTGCCTGATGCGTCTCGCGCACCGTCAGCCCGCCCGAGCCCGCAGCCCAGCCGGTAAATTCGGTCGCCGTCGGCGAATAGCTGACGTGAAAGCCCTGCGTGCCCGACGTCGCGATGCGGATCGCCTCATGCATGAGGTCGCGCATGCCCATGGCGTCGATGTCGGTCATGGTGAAGGCCGAGACACGCGAATCCTTGAGCACCCTTGCCTCCGCCGGATCGGCATGGCGCAGGCCGACGATGACGACATTTTCCGGCGACAGCTGCGGCTGCAGTGCGCAGGGCTTGTGATCGAGACCGAGCGCGCGGGCCAGCACCGAGACTTCAGGCATGTCTTTGGCCTCCTCGTACTCGGGCATCAGGGCGGCGATGGAATCGATCCAGATCAGGCCGAAGGAATGCGTCGCGCGCGCCGTTGCGGTCAGCGCCTTGTGGGCGATACGGCGATCGGCGCCGGCAGCGAGCCGGATCAAGCCCGAGGGCGGCCGCTCGACGTCGGCGAGTTCGACCACGTCGAAATTCATCGCCTCCAGACGCGCGCCGGTTCCCTCGCGGGCGATAATCCCGCCGGCTTCCGGTTCGGCCGAGATCGACACCATCTTGCGGCCGGAGAAATCCGCGACGTCGTGCATCGGCGCCTTCTCGACATATTCCGAGGTCATCGCCAGAAGCATGGCGCCATAATTCATGCGGAAGGCGACACGGTCGCCGACGGTAGGTCGCGGATCGGCATCCTGCACATCGAGCAGCAGATGGTCGCTGGAAGCGCCGAGCACCCTCACCCCCTTGGCGATCGGCGTCAGCCCTTCGACCAGCACGTCCTCGCGGCCTATATTGGCGATGGCGCGCAGCCGGTCGCCCTCGTCGGCGAAGACCGGCTGGTTGCCGAAGGCGTCGTAGCCGGATGTGCCGATCGGCCGCGAAGGCTTGAGTTTGACCTCGATGATGTCGCTGGTCAGCCGGCAGGCATCGGGTTCGAGTTCGGGCCACGGCACGTCGCGAAAGGTTTCGACACCGCCTTGCAGGATCGCCTCGCCCACGCGCAGATTGTTGATGCCGGGCGGCAGCTTGCCTTCGAGCAGCAGCGTCAGCGACGACGAGGCGCCGCCGGAAATGAAGTCGAGGCTTTTGCCGGACAGGCGCTCGGTCTTGTAGGCATGGGCGACGAGTTGGCCAAGGTTCTCCGGCGTCGGCATTATGGCGCCGAAGCAGCCGAGATTGGTGCCGATGCCGGCGATGCGCACGCCCTTGAATTCCAGGATCTGCTCGACGGTGGGGATCAGGTCGCTTGGCCAGATGCCTTCGCGGAGATCGCCGAGATCGATCATCAGCATGATATCGTGGACGCGGCCCATGCGCTCGGCAATGCGCGATATCTCGCGGATGGTGGTCAGTTCCGACTGCAGGCTGATGTCGACGGTGCGCACGACCTCCTCGACGCGCGCCATGGGCGGGCTGCGCAGCAGCATGACCGGCGCATTGATGCCGCTGTCGCGCAGCCGGCGGATGTTTTCGAAGCGCGATTCCGCGATGCCGGCAACACCGCCGCGCAGCATGGCCCGCGCCACTTGCGGCATGCCGCATGTGCCCTTCGTAACTCCGAACACCTTGATGCCGGACAGCGCGCAGCGCTCGACGATGGTGCGGGCGTTGCGCTCGATGCGGCCAAGGTCGATAGCGACTTGCGGTCCCGACATTTCGTCACTCAGGGTTTGTAGAATCTGTCAGCCAGATGCATCTTCCAGATCGTCGTACGATATTTGTCAAACTTTGCGCAGTGACGGCCTCAATGTTGGAAACCAGAGCAATTGTATGTGGGCACGTCTTTCGATCGGAGAGGCCGGTGACGCTGGTCGTTCATCATTTCGATGGTGAGTGGCAACTGACCTGCGGCGAACATGATCATCCTGCGGACTGTGGAGATTTCGAAGTTATCGGTCTCGGCCATTTGACCGCCAGGCAGGAAAACTTGGCACAGATTGGCCAGCTTGAGCGCGGATGGCTTGCCGAATGGGTGCACGGCGAATGGACTCCATGCCAACACGACGACTAGAGCTCCCTCAGTTCCCGTAGACCAGCCCTTGCGGGTCGATCTCCGGCTTGCGGCCGGCGACGAGGTCGGCCAGGAACTTGCCCGAGCCGCAGGCCATGGTCCAGCCGACATGGCCGTGGCCGGTGTCGAGGTAAAGGTTCTTGTATTTCGCCTTGCCGATGACCGGCACCGAGTTGGGCATCATCGGCCGCAGACCTGCCCACAACAGCGCCTTCTTCTCGTCGAAAGCGCCAGGGAAAAGGTCTTTGCCGGTGCTCAGCATGGACTTGAAGTCGCTGGGCTTGAAGCTGCGGTCGAAGCCGGTGAACTCGGCTGTCGAGGACATGCGCAGGCGGTTTCCGAGCCTGGAGTAGCCAACCAGCCGGTCCTCGTCGGCGCCGCCCATGGTCGGTCCCTTGCTCTCGTCCTCCAGCGGGATGGTCGCGCTATAGCCTTTAACCGGATAGACGGGCAGGTCGATACCGTAGCGGCGACCGATCAGGCCGCTCTCGGGGCCCATGGCGATGACGACGGCGTCGCCCGTCACCGGGCCGGCCGATGTCATGACCGCACGTACCCAGTCGCCCTCTATGTCGAGCCCCTCGACCGTGGTGTCGAACAGGAATCTGACGCCAAGCTTTTCGGCAGCATAGGCGGCGAGCCCGTCGACGAATATCCTGGAATCCCCGGTCTGGTCGATCGGCGAATAAACGCCGCCGGCGATCTTTTCCTTCACGCCCGCGAGCCCGGGCTCAAGTTCGACCAGCCGGTCGCGGCCCACGATCTCGATCGGCAGGCCATGCTTCGCCAGAAACTGGTAGTTGTCGGTGCCGGTGTCGAGGCTGTGCTGCGAGCGGAAGAAATAAAGAATGCCCTTCTTGCGCTCGTCATAGTGGATGCCGGTGGCGTCGGAGAGCGCGTTGATGCAGTCGCGCGAATAGAGCGCCAGGCGCAGTTTGACCTGGCTGTTGGCGCGCAGGCGCGCCACCGTGCACTGGCGCAGGAAGCGCAGGCTCCAGGCGAGGAAATAAGGATCGAAGCGCAGCCTGACCTTGATGCCGAGATCATGGTTCCAGAGCGCGCGCAGGAAGGTCTTCAGCGCCGCTGGCGAGGCCCAGGCGGTGGCGTCGCCCGGCGACACCAGACCGGCATTGGACTGGCTGGTGCCGCGCGCCGGCGCCGGATGGCGCTCGATAACGGTGACCTCATGGCCGTCGGCGGCCAGATAATACGCGGCCGCGGTGCCGACAACACCGGCTCCAAGCACCGTTATCTTCATGCCACCCCCCAAAGCTCTTCGCGGCGCAGCGCCTCCACGCCGCATCGCCAATGCCTTCAATAGCGCTTCGCCGCGCGCCTTGCGAGCCCTCGGAAGTGCCCGGCTCAGCCCCGCGCGGAGTTCTTGCCGGTGAGGATACGCTCCCAGGCGAGCGCATCGGCGACGATCTGGTCGAGGTCGTCGCGTTGCGGGGTCCAGCCGAGTTCGGCGCGTGCAAGGTCCGAATTGGCAACCACGGCGGCGGCGTCGCCGGGGCGCCGGTCGCCCATCTTGACCTCGAAATCCCGGCCGAAGGCGCGCCGCACGCTGTCGATGACCTCGAGCACCGAATAGCCGTGGCTGTAGCCGCAATTGGCGACGAGGCTGCCGCCGCCGGCGCGCAGGCGCTGCAGCGCCAGCCGGTGCGCCGCAGCCAGGTCGCTGACATGGATATAATCGCGCATGCAGGTGCCGTCCGGCGTCGGATAATCGGTGCCGAACACCTGCATGAAGGGGCGTTTGCCGAGCGCGGTCTCGCAGGCGACCTTGATCAGATGCGTGGCGCCAGGCGTCGACTGCCCCGTCCGGCCCCTGGGATCGGCGCCGGCGACGTTGAAGTAGCGCAGCGCCGTGTAGCGCAAGGGATGCGCAAGCGCTGCATCGCGCAGCATCCATTCGCTCATCAGCTTGGACTGGCCGTAGGGCGATTCCGGCGCCAGGCGGGCATCCTCACGCACCGGCTCCAGGCCGGCGCCGCCATAGACGGCGGCGGTCGAGGAGAAGATGAAATGCGGCACGCCCTCGCGCACCGCGGTTTCGATCAGCGTGCGGGTCTTGGAGGTGTTATTCTCGTAATAAGCGAGCGGGTCGGCAACCGACTCCGGCACCACGATGGAACCGGCGAAGTGGATGATCGCGTCGACTTTGTTCTCGCGGATGATCTGGCCGACCAATTCCCTATCGGCGACATCGCCGACGACAAGCTTGGCTTCCGGCGCTACCGCCCACTCGAAGCCGGTGGAAAGGCGGTCGAGAACGACGACGCTCTCGCCGGCATCCAGCAGTTCCCAGACCATGTGGCTGCCGATATAACCGGCGCCGCCCGTTACCAAAACCGTCATCCGTGTCCTCTTTTACTCATGATTTATCGGAAACTGTCTCAATCACCGCCTTACTGGAAAGCCTGCGGCAAGGCCATTAGAAACGCCTGAATGTTAAATCCGTAACAGTCTCACCGGCCTGTGGCATCGTACGGAAACAAAATTGATCCACATCAAGGGAATAGGCCACGATCTGGCATCGTTAGGAACAGGCTTGGGGCGTGGCATTTTGACCAAAACGGCCCGGTGGACGACGAATGGGCCAACGATTATGATCCCGCGCAAAACTGGGAAGGCGACATGAACTATCAGCGGTTCTTCGAGGAAGCGATCGATCAGCTCCACGCCGAGCGGCGCTACCGGGTTTTCGCCGATCTCGAGCGCATTGTCGGCAAGTTTCCGCGCGCTATCTGGCGTTCCAACGGCCGCGCCGAGGAAATCACCGTCTGGTGCTCCAACGACTATCTCGGCATGGGCCAGAACCCCGATGTCATCGCCGCTTTCCAGAACGCGGCCGGCAAGATGGGTTCGGGCGCCGGCGGCACCCGCAACATTTCCGGCACCTCGAACCCGTTGGTCGAGCTTGAGTTGGAACTGGCCGACCTGCACGACAAGGAAGCCGCGCTCGTCTTCACCTCCGGCTTCGTCTCCAACGAGGCCTCGATCTCGACCATTGCGCGGCTTTTGCCCAATTGCCTGATCATTTCGGACGAGCTCAACCATGCCTCGATGATCGAAGGCGTGCGGCGCTCGGGTGCCGAAAAGAAGATTTTCCGCCACAACGACGTCGCGCATCTCGAAAGCCTGCTGCAGGCGGCGGGCCGCGAACGCGCCAAGCTGATCGTGTTCGAGAGCGTCTATTCGATGGATGGCGACATCGCGCCGATCAAGCAGATCGTCGAGCTCGCCGAACGCTGCAACGCCATGACCTATATTGACGAGGTCCATGCCGTCGGCATGTACGGACCGCGCGGCGGCGGCATCACCGAGCGCGAGGGGCTGGCCGACCGCATCGACATCATCGAAGGCACGCTGGCCAAGGCATTCGGCACGCTGGGCGGCTATATCGCCGGCAACAGCGCCGTCATCGACGCGGTGCGCTCCTATGCTCCGGGCTTCATCTTCACCACGGCGCTGCCGCCGGCCGTCGCCGCCGCCGCCACCACGTCCATCCGCCACCTCAAGCGCTCGCAGGCCGAGCGCGATGCGCAACAGCGCCAAGCGTCGCGGACCAAGGAGGTTCTGTCTGCAGCCGGCCTGCCGGTGATGGAATCGCCGACACACATCGTGCCGGTGCTGGTCGGTGACCCCGAACTCTGCAAGATGGCCAGCGACCGTCTGCTCGGCGTGCACGGCATCTACATCCAGCCGATCAACTATCCGACCGTGCCGCGCGGCACCGAGCGGCTGCGCATCACCCCGACGCCGTTCCATACCGATGCGCTGATTGCGGGACTTCAGGACGCGCTGATCGAGACATGGGATGCGCTCGGCATTCCCTACGGCTCCGCCGGACGGCCCACTGTCGCCAAGAGCGACCGGATTGTGCCGCTGCTGGTGCCGAAGTCGGGCGGCTGAAGCCGCCGCCCATTTATCTCAAACCGTCCTCATCCATCCCGCCAAGCGATGTGCCGCTTCCTCGAGCTGGTCGAGGCGGCGGTGGAAGCACAGGCGCAAAAACGCCTCTCCGCCAGGGCCGAAGGCGGTGCCCGGCGCCAGGCCGACATTGGCCTTGTCGACGATGTCGAAAGCAGCCCGGCGCGGATCGGTGATGCCGTCGACCGTGAAAAACAAATAGAACGCGCCTTGCGGCACGGTGAAGCGCGCTTTGCCGGTTGCGCCGAGAATATCGCAGACCAGGTCGCGCGCTTTCCTGGCGCGCTCCACCTGCTCGACGATGAAGGCATCACCGTGGTCCAGCGCCGCGACGGCGCCGCGCTGCATGAACTGGGCGACGCCTGAGGTCGAATACTGGATCAGATTCTCGAACACCTGCTGCAGCTCGGGATGGGTCTTGATCCAGCCGACGCGCCAGCCGGTCATCGCCCAGTTCTTGGAAAAGGAGTTGACGAACAGGATGCGGTCTTCCGCGGTCGAAATGTCGAGGAAGGACGGCGCACGGCCGTGGCCGTAGTGGAACAGCGAATAGATCTCGTCGGCGATGATCCACAGGCCCTTTTGGCGGGCGAGATTCAGGATCGCCTGCAGCGTTTCCTTATCGGCCGTCCAGCCGGTGGGGTTCGATGGCGTGTTGACGAACAGCGCCTTGGTGCGCGGCGTCACCGCAGCCGCAATCTTGTCGACATCGCAGGACCAGCCATTGCCCGACTGGTCGAGCGTGACCGCAACCGGGGTAGCGCCGGAAATACCGGCGGCGGCGGCGAAATTCGGCCAGGCCGGGGAGAGATAGACCACCTCGTCGCCGCTGCCGGCGACCGCGGCTAATGCCAACTGAATGGCATGCATGCCGGAACCGGTGGCGATGAATTCCTCTTCGGCGAAGCTCTTGCCGAAATGCCTGGCATAGTAGCGAGAAAGCGCTTGCCTCAGCTCCGGAATGCCTTTCTGCCAGGTATAGAAGGTCTCGCCATTGGCGAGCCCCTTGGCGGCGGCTTCCGAAATGAAGGCAGGCGTCGGCAAATCGCCTTCACCGGCCCAGAGCGGGATCATGCCCTCGCGCGTACGGCCGTAATTGACGACGGCGACAATGCCGCTTTCGGGGGCGGCCACCGCTTCGGCGCGCAAGCTATCGATCAGGGTCATGAACAGGTCCGTTTTGATGTCTGCTTTGATGCATGTCATTATCCAGAACCGCTGCGCACTTATGGGCGACATGCATTGGCGGATGCTCTTAGCAGATACGGCAACAGAAAACCCCGGCCGCGAACGACCGGGGTTTTGGTCCAGAAATCTGGCCTTGTCTATTTCCTGGCGAGGAGATCGCGAATTTCGGTGAGCAGTGCGACGTCAGCCGGCGGCGGAGCCGCAGGTGCGGCCGGCTTCTCGCGCTCGAGCCGCTTGCGCATGTTGTTCACGGCCTTGACCATAAGGAAGATGATGAAAGCCAGGATGACGAAATTCAGCGCCACGGTGATAAAATTGCCGTAGGCGAACACCGCGCCTTCCTTACGCGCTTCGGCAAGATTGGTCGAATGCACTGTTGATGAGAGGCCTATGAAGTAGTTGGAAAAGTCGACGCCACCAAGTGCGCCGATGAAAGGCATGATGATGTCATTCACAAGAGAATCGACGATCTTGCTGAAGGCCGCGCCGATGATGACGCCGACCGCAAGGTCCATCACATTTCCTTTGGAAATGAATTCCTGGAATTCTTTCAGCATTCGACCCTCCTTGTCATGACGGACCGCGCTGCCGCCGTCCCTCCGGCGTCGGCCCGTGCGCACCATAACAAAAACCTGCGGTTGCAACAGAAGCAAAAGCTGGAAAACACCGCTTTCTCCTTACCTTAGGTCACGGTTCGACAGGGCGGCGTCGCGGCCATGCGCCGGAAAGCCGCGATGGACTTGACCTTAGAGCTGTGATTGCCTCTGGGCAGGCCGGGGTGAAAGCTGGCCTAGGAGGATTTTCGGGCGTGCAGGGCTGGTTCATCGTCATCATTGCGGTCGCCTATGTAACGCTGCTGTTCGTCATCGCCAGCCTCGGCGACCGGCGTTCAACGGCGCTGGGACCCGGCCGCGCCCGGCCCTTCATCTATGCGCTCAGCCTCGCCATCTACTGCACCTCCTGGACCTTCTTCGGCTCGGTCGGCCTGTCGTCCGAGCGCGGCCTCGAATTTTTGGGCATCTACACCGGGCCGGTGCTGGTGTTCGTGTTCGGCTTTCCGCTGCTCAATCGCATCGTGCGGCTGGCCAAGAGCGAGAAGATCACCTCGATCGCCGACTTCCTCGGCGCGCGCTACGGCAAGAGCTTTGCCGTCTCGGCGATCGCCACGCTGATCGCCACCATCGGCGCGGTGCCCTATATCGCACTGCAATTGAAGGCGATCTCCGGTTCGGTAGGCCTGATGGTCGAGCATTATACGGGATCGCCGCCCTCCTTCGATCCCTTCGTCAGCGACATCTCGCTGGTGGTGGCCATGCTCTTGGCGCTGTTTGCGGTGCTGTTCGGCACCCGCCATGCCGACGCCACCGAGCACCAGGACGGGCTGGTGCTGGCGGTGGCGGTCGAAACCGTGGTCAAGCTCGCCGCCTTCCTGGCGATCGGCCTGATGGTCACCTTCCTGATCTTCGGTGGCCCGGGCGACATGATCGACAAGCTGGCCGAAAACAGCCAGGTGCGGCAAGCCATGGGCTACAACACCTCGCTCGCCACCTGGCTGGTGCTGACTTGCCTGAGCGGCTTTGCCATCATCATGCTGCCGCGCCAGTTCTACGTCACCATCGTCGAGAACCGCGGCGAGGCCGAACTGCGCACCGCGACCTGGGTGTTTCCGCTCTATCTCGTGGCGATAAACCTGTTCGTGCTGCCGATCGCCTTCGCCGGCCTGGCGCTGGTCGGCGCCAAAACCACCAGTGACCTCTATGTGCTGGCGCTGCCCTTGTTCGGCGGCCATGACTTCCTCGCCATGGCCGCCTTCATCGGTGGGCTGTCGGCGGCGACCGCCATGGTGATCGTCGAAAGCGTGGCGCTGTCAATCATGATCTCCAACGACCTCGTCATCCCGCTGTTCCTGCGCCGCCTGCTCAAGACCACGACCTCGGAGAATGAGGATTGGTCGACGCTGATCCTCAACGTGCGGCGCGGCGCCATCTTCATCCTGTTGTTCATTGCCTTCCTCTACTACCGCGAAAGCACCAACTCGGCGCGGCTGTCGTCGATCGGCCTGATGTCGTTCGCGGCAATCGCCCAATTCGCGCCGGCGCTGATCGGCGGGCTGATCTGGCGCGGCGCCAATGGCCGCGGCGCGGCCCTTGGCATGGTCGCCGGCATCCTCGTCTGGGGCTATACGCTGCTTTTGCCGTCGCTCTCGGCAGCCGACGCGGACATCGTCGTGCAGGGGTTGTTCGGTTTCGAGGCGCTGCGGCCGCAGGCTCTTTTCGGCACCGTCGCCGAACCGTTGAACCACGGCGTGCTCTGGAGCCTGTCGGTCAACACGCTGTTCTTCGTGCTCGGCTCGCTGTCGCGCGCGTCAGTACCGCTGGAGCGTATCCAGGCGTCGATCTTCGTGCCGCGCGAATCCGGCCCGATGCCCAGCCTGCGCCGCTTCCGCACCGCCATCACCGTCAACGTGCTGAAAGACACCATCTCGCGCTACCTCGGCGTCGAGCGCACCGAGCGCTCCTTCCAGTCCTTCGAAAAGAGCACTGGCGTCTCGCTGCACGGCAATGAGCAGGCCAGCATGGATGTCATCCGCTTTTCCGAGCAGCTGCTGGCGAGCGCGGTCGGCTCGTCTTCGGCGCGGCTGATCCTGTCGCTGCTGTTTCGCCGCAACGACCGCGAGTCCAAGGACGCCTTTCGCCTGCTCGACGACGCCACCGAAGCGCTGCAGCACAATCGTGACCTGCTGCAGATCGCGCTCGACCAGATGGAACAGGGCATCACCGTCTTCGACCGCGATTTCCGCCTGATCTGCTGGAACAGACAATATCGCGCGCTGTTCGACCTGCCCGACGAGATGGGCCAGGTCGGCGTCTCGCTCGACCGCATCCTGCGCCACCTCGCCGAGCGCGGCGATATTCCGGCCGACCAGCGCGTGGCGATGCTCAACCGGCTGACCAGTTTCGTCAGCCCGTGGCAGATGGAGTTGAAGACCAGCGGCCGCATCCTCGAACTGCGCTCAAACCCGATGCCGGACGGCGGAATCGTCGCCACCTATGCCGACATATCAGGACGCGTCGAACAGGATTTGGCGCTGAAGCGGGCCAATGAATCGCTGGAGCAGCGGGTCAAGACGCGCACCATCGAACTGACTAGAGTCAACGAGGAGTTGACCCGGGTCAATGAGGAGCTGGCGCAGGCGCAGATGCTGGCCGAGGAGGCTAATCTGGGCAAGACGCGCTTCCTCGCCGCCGCCGGCCACGACATCCTGCAGCCGCTGAACGCCGCCCGTCTCTACTGCTCGTCGCTGATCGAAAAGGCCGGCAAGGGCCCGGCCGGGGAGGCTGCTATCAACATCGAATCCTCGCTCGAATCGGTCGAGACGATCCTGGGCGCCGTGCTCGACATTTCCCGCCTCGACGCCGGCGCGATGAAGCCGGACGACAGCGCCTTCCGCCTGGACGGGCTGCTGCGCCAGATCGGCAATGATTTTCAGCCGCTCGCCGCCGAAAAGAAACTCGATCTGACGATCATAGCCTCGTCGCTCAGCGTGTTGACGGACCGCAACCTGCTGCGCCGGCTGATCCAGAATCTGGTCTCCAACGCCATCAAATACACCCCCCATGGCCGCATCCTGGTCGGCGTGCGACGGCGCGGCGAACTCGCCGAAATCCAGGTGATCGACACTGGCATCGGCATTGCCGGCGACAAGCTGAACACGGTCTTCAACGAGTTCACCCGGCTGGACGAAGGCGTGCGCGAGGCCGAAGGTCTCGGCCTTGGCCTGTCCATCGTCGACCGCATCGCGCGGGTGCTGCGGCTCGAGATCCAGATCTTTTCCAACCCGGGCAAGGGTACGCGCTTTTCCGTTATCCTGCCGGTTGCGGCGGTTGAGGCGCCGCGGCGCGAGGTCGAGCCGAAGGCGCCTGCCCGCACCGCGAATTCGCTGGCCGGCCTGCGCGTCATGTGCATCGACAACGACGCCCGCATCCTCGACGGCATGCGGCTTCTGCTCGAGGGCTGGGGCTGCAGCATCGGCACGTTTTCGGGTTCGGAGGATTTCGCGAAGGCCGATCGTCCCGACATCGTGCTTGCCGACTATCATCTCGATGGCAGAAGCGGCCTCGACATCATCGCCCGCCTGCGTGACATCCATGGTTCCGACCTGCCGGCCGTGCTGGTCACCGCCGACCGCTCCACCGAGGTCCGTGCCGCTGCCGCCGCGCTCGACGTGCCGGTGATCAACAAGCCGCTGAAGCCGGCGGTGCTGCGTTCGATGATGGCAAGGGTCAGGCCGCTGGCGTCCGCGGCCGAGTAGAGTTTCTATCTTTTTGTTTTACGCAATTCCCAAGGGAAAGCGCTACGCACTTTTCCTGGAATAGCTTTAGCCCGCCGGCTGCAGCGGATCGCTGCCGATCTTGGACAGCTGGATCACCGCCTGGGTGCGGCTGTCGACGCCGAGTTTCTGCAGGATGGCCGAGACATGCGCCTTTACAGTCGCTTCGGAGACGCTGAGCTCGTAGGCGATCTGCTTGTTGAGCAGGCCTTCGGCCAGCATGCCGAGGACACGCGTCTGCTGCGGCGTCAGCGCCTGCAGCCGCTTGATCAGGTCGGATATTTCGGGGTCGCGCTCGACGCCGAGGTCGATGCCGACGGGCGCGGCGATATCGCCTGCCAGCACCGATTGCACAGCGCTGCGGATTTCCTCCATGCTGGCCGATTTGGAGATGAAGCCGGATGCGCCGAGATCGAGCGCACGCCGGATGGTCACCGGGTCGTCATGCGCCGACACCACCACAAGGGGCACCGCCGGGTGGATGCCGCGCAGCGCGATCAAGCCGGACAGGCCGCTGGCGCCCGGCATCGACAGATCGAGCAGCACGAGGTCGACATCCTCATGGGCCACGACCAGCGCCTTGGCGCTTTCGAAATCGCCGGCCTCGTGAATGGCGGCGACATCGCCGACGCCGGCAAGCGCCTCTTTCAAGGCGCCGCGGAACAGCGGATGGTCGTCGGCAATGACGAAGGTGTAGCCCGACGGCAAATGTTCCTCCCCAAATCCCTTATTGATTATCGGCTTTTACGGGACCGGACGATTATGCGGCGAAGCGCTTTGTTTCAAGCGGCAATGGCCGGACGGGGCATTTCCCCGCCGGGCAGTTCAGGTCTTTTTCGAATTGAGATTGGCGCCGTCATCCTTGTCCATCTCCTTGACGATGCCCATGAAGCCACGCAGCATGCGCTCCATATAGCTCATCGTCTTGTCGAAATCCTCTTCGCTCGGCAATTTCGACTCGAGACGGGCCGACAGCGAATTCTCCAACCTGGCGACGCGTTCGTCCATGGCCTTCATCGAGGCCTGCAAACGCTCGACCTCGTCCTGGAAGGCGGCGCGTTCGTCGGCCGCCATCTTGCAGACGAGCTGGCCGGAGCGCTCCTCGCAGATCGACATGGCGCCGGTCCGGGTGTCCATGCGGACATAGCCGTTGGCCGATTTTTCCAGCCGGTAGCGGTCGGTCTCTTCGGACCAGGCCGATGCCGCAACCAGCGAGACCAGTGCGGCGGGGATCAGTATGTGCTGCAGACGCATGTTCCATCCTCCACGAGCCAGTATGCGCAACCTATCACAGCTTTGCGCCGTAAATGCGGACGAGTTGCCCTTCCCCGCATGATCGGTTCGGATTATAGCGCAACCATGTCTCAGATTATCTACAAGATCGCGCCCGAAGCGCTTTGGCGCGAGGCCGAGAAAAACGGCCGTTTCACCGGCGCTCCGATCGATATCGCCGACGGCTTCATCCATTTCTCCACCGCTGATCAGGTCAGGGAGACGGCGGCGAAGCATTTCGCCGGCCAGATGGATTTGCTGCTGATCGCCATCGACGGGGCGCTGCTCGGTGACGCGCTGAAATACGAGGTCTCACGGGGCGGCGCGCTGTTCCCGCATCTCTATGGCGTGCTCGATATGAGCGCCGTGCTGTGGGTGCGGCCACTGCCGCTCGGGGCCGACGGCGCCCATCAATTCCCGGCGCTGG
This sequence comes from Mesorhizobium sp. LSHC412B00, assembly GCF_000503035.1. Classification (NCBI taxonomy): domain Bacteria; kingdom Pseudomonadati; phylum Pseudomonadota; class Alphaproteobacteria; order Hyphomicrobiales; family Phyllobacteriaceae; genus Mesorhizobium; species Mesorhizobium sp. LSHC412B00. Next base: position 36,474 of record NZ_AYWB01000010.1, read on the forward strand.
AGGCCGAATGATCGTGTTCGATCGCATCGGCCAGAAACTGCTGTTCACCTTCGATCCGGAAACGGCGCATGGCATGTCGATCGCGGCGCTGCGATGCGGTCTGCCGGTCGGCGCGCGGACGGTGCGCGACGACAGGTTGAAGCTCAGCCTCTGTGGCATCGCCTTCCCCAATCCGCTCGGCATGGCCGCAGGCTACGACAAGAACGCCGAGGTGCCCGACGCGCTGCTTGGCCTCGGCTTCGGCTTTGCCGAAGTCGGCACCGTGACGCCGCTGCCGCAGGCCGGCAATCCGAAGCCGCGCATTTTCCGGCTGACTGAGGATGATGCGGTGATCAACCGCCTGGGCTTCAACAATGAGGGCCACGAGGCGGCGGAAAAACGCCTTGCCGCGCGCCAGGGACGCGGCGGCATTGTCGGCGTCAACATCGGCGCCAACAAGGACAGCGCCGATCGTGTCCGTGACTATGAGTTGGGCGTTTCCCGTTTTGCGAAATACGCCAGCTATCTCACCGTCAACATCTCGTCGCCCAACACGCCCGGCCTGCGCACCATGCAGGCGCGCGAACAGCTCGGCGAACTGTTGTCTCGGGTCATGTCGGTGCGTGCAGCAGCTTCGGCGCAGCCGCCCCTCTTCCTCAAGATCGCGCCCGATCTGGTCGAGGCCGAGCTTGAAGACATCGCCGCCGAAGTCAGCGAGAAGCAGATTGACGGCGTCATCGTCTCCAACACGACGCTGGCGCGAACCGGATTGCGTAGCGCCACCAGCGAGACCGGCGGGCTCTCCGGCAAACCGCTGTTCGAGCGTTCGACCATCGTGCTGGCCAAGATGCGCAAATTGCTCGGGCCGGAGCGCGCCATTATCGGCGTCGGCGGCGTCGATTCGGCCGAGAACGCGCTGGAGAAAATCCGCGCCGGCGCCGATCTCGTCCAGCTCTACACCGGCATGATCTATGCCGGGCCGGCGCTGCCGGGGCGCATCCTTGCCGGGATGGTGCGATTTGCCGACAAGGAGCGGCTGAAATCATTGCGCGAACTGCGCGACAGCCGGCTCGATCAGTGGGCTGCCAGGCCGCTCTAAAACGCCGTGCGCAACCGGAGCCGCAGGATGGCCAGCAGGCTGAAGCCGCGCACCAGCAGGAAAACGTGCAGCGCCGCCCACAGGCCGTGATTGCCGAGAGACGGCGCCAAGCTGAACAATGCGGCGCTGAAGGCCAGGAACGACACCAGCATCATGTTGCGCATGTCGCGCGACCAGGTAGCGCCGATGAAGACGCCGTCCATCTGGAAGGCCAGCACGCCGCTCAGCGGTGTCAGTGCCGCCCACGGCAGATAGATGTCGGCAACAGCACGAACATCCGGCGACGTGGTGATCAACGAAATCAGGCCGGCGCCGCCGAGCCAGAAGATCAGCGTGGCGGTTCCGGCGAGGCCGAACCCCCAGAATAAGGTCAGACGTACCGCCCGGCGGAACGCCGTCTCGGCACGTGCGCCGATCGCGCGTCCCGCCAACTGTTCGGCCGCGGTGGCGAAACCGTCGAGAAAATAGCCGGCGACGAGGAAGAAGTTCATCAGCACGGCATTGGCGGCCAGCGTCAGCGTGCCGAACTGCGCGCCCTGGCGGGTGAACAGCGCGAAAGCGGCGAGCAGCGAGAACGAGCGGATCATGATATCGCGGTTGAGCGACAGCATGCGCAGGAAAGCGGGCATGTCGAGCAGGCGATGCCGCGGCAGGCGGGGTGCGGCCCGGAAGCGCCAGACAACGATGGCGAGACCCAGCAGCATGGCCAGACATTCGCCGGTGACGGTCGCCCAGGCCACGCCGGCGACGCCCCAGCCAAGCTTCAGGCCGAGCAGGATGCAAAGCACGATGTTGATGCCGTTGAGCACCGCCTGCAGCATCAGCCCAAGCCCGCCCTCGCCGCGTCCAAGGACATAGCCGAGGATGGCGTAGTTGATCAGCGTGAAGGGGGCGGCGAGCATTCTGATGTGGATATAGACGCCCATCGCCTCGCCGACGCGCGCTTCGCCGCCGATGAATTTCTGGCCGGCGATGGCAATCAGCGGCGCAAGGACGACAAGCACGATGCCGGCGGCGACCGCGATCAGCACGGCGCGCCAGAACACCGCCTGCTCCTCCAGTTCGTCGCCGCGCCCAAACGCCTGGGCGACGAGGCCGGTGGTACCGGAGCGCAGGAAATTGAAGGTGCTGAAGACCACGTCGAAGACCAGCGCCCCGGCCGCCAGGCCGCCGAGCAGGGCGGCATCGCCGAACTGCCCGACCACCGCCGTGTCGACGATGCCGAGCAGCGGCGTCGTCAGATAGGCGAGCGTCATCGGCACGGCGATGGCGAGCACCGAACGGTTGGTGACGGCGAAGGGTCTCGCGTCGGCTGGGATTGCACCCGTGTCCAGGGGACTGCTGCCTTGCTGATTGCGGCTTGATCGAACAGCCGATGTGCCCCATTTTCCCGCCACCGCGCAATCACTCTTGCCGTGACGGCCAACCGAAATGTTCTTCTGGCGCGAGCCCGCCGGATCCCAGTACTGGTTTTAAGCAATTCCCAAAGGGAAGCGCTACGCGCTTCTCCCGGGAAAACCGCTGCACACTTTTCCTGGAATTGCTTTAGCCATGCCCCTGCAGATCGTCCATCATCCCGACTACGATGCCGGCTTCGCCGTCAATCATCGCTTTCCGATGAGCAAATATCCGCTGCTGATGCAGGCCTTGCATATCAGGGGTCTGATCCATGCCGGGGCGCTGTCGATGCCCGAGCCGGCGCCGGCCTCCTGGCTGAAGCTCGCCCATGCGGCTGATTATGTCGACCAGGTCATCACGTGTTCAGTGCCTGAAAAGATCGAGCGCGAGATCGGCTTTCCCGTGGGACCGCGCGTTTCGCTCAGGGCGCAACTCGCCGCCGGCGGCACGGTGCTGGCGGCGCGACTGGCGCTTATCAATGGCATTGCCTGCAACAGCGCCGGCGGCAGCCACCATGCGCGGCGCGCGCAAGGCGCGGGCTTCTGCACCTTCAACGATGTTGCCGTCGCTTCGCTGGTGCTGCTAGCCGAAGACGCGGTGAAAAACATCCTGATCGTCGATCTCGATGTGCATCAGGGCGACGGCACCGCGGACATCCTGAAAGACGAGCCACGCGCGTTCACCTTTTCCATGCATGGCGAGCGCAATTATCCGGTGCGCAAGATTGCCTCCGATCTCGACGTTGCCCTGCCGGACGGCACCGGCGATGGCGCCTATCTCGAACGGCTGGGTGTCCTCCTGCCGGAGCTCTCGGCCAAGGCGCACTGGGACATCGTCTTCTACAATGCCGGTGTCGACGTGCATGCCGAGGACCGGCTTGGCCGGCTGTCGCTCAGCGATGACGGCGTGCGTGCCCGCGACGCCATGGTGATCGGTCATTTCCGCGCGCTGGGCATCCCGGTCTGCGGTGTCATCGGCGGCGGCTATTCGACCGATGTCGCAGCGCTGGCCGCGCGCCACGCCATCCTGTTCGAGGTGGCGTCGGACTTTGCCTGAGTGGCCTTCGGTTTGAGCACAATCTTTTCCGAAAACCGGTTGCCACTTTTCGGGATCATGCCTCCGCTTCACTTCCGGTAGTTCGCGACCCTGAGCAGGATGAACACCGGCACGACGATCGCGGCGCCGAGCAGGATATAGCCCAAGAAGCGATAGACCGCGTTGAAGCCAAGATTCCACAGATCGATGAAGAAACCCTGGATGCGGTAGAAGACGTCCATGGGCGTCCAGCCGAACGCATTCATGACCAGGCCGACGAGGAACGACACGACCAGCAGCTTGACGATCACCCTGACGGGCGAGTCACCGAGAAAGCGCGTCACTGTGGACAAGGGGCCTGCCTCCAGATTGGTGTGCCCGGATTCGGGGTACAAACCACGAATACGCACTTGCTGCGCCCACATCAAGGCAGGCGGACTGGCGCAATCGGTCGGGGTTTCCAACAGCCGTTTACGAAGAGCTGTCCAAGGGCGATTGCCCGAAGCACGCCCGTCATGATATCGAGAGGCCAATGCGGGTATGATGTAATGGTAGCTTGTCAGCTTCCCAAGCTGAACGCGAGGGTTCGATTCCCTCTACCCGCTCCAGTTCCTATCCCACCTCCCGCAAGATAAAATCGTGCAGCATCTTGGCTGCCGGCGACAGGACGCGGTTCTTCACCGTGATCAGGCTGTAGGGGCGGACCTCGATGTCAAACTCGGTCTGGACGACATCGATGGCGCCGGCGAGACCGTCGGGGTTCTGGATGAATTTTGCCACCTGGATCGACACCGGGGCGATGGCGTCGGACTGCGCCACCATGACCAGTGTGAGCAGCAGGGACGAGGTGTTAAGGATGCGGTCCGGCAGGGCGATGTTGCGGTTCAGGAAATTGCTCTCCATCGCCTGGCGCAGCGGCGACCCGCCCGACTGGAACACCCAGTCGAAGGCGGCGGTGTCCTCCAGCCGCACCGCCCTCCCATTGTTAAGAGGATGGCCATTGCTCAGCGGGTGGCCGCGACGCACGATCAGGCAGGCCTTCTCGACGCCGATGACACGGGATTCGAACAGCCGCGGATTGAGGTCTTCGGGAACACGGGCTATGATGAAATCATGGCGCGTGGCGATCAGTTCGCGCGCCAGCACATTCGACGTCTCGACCTGCATGGTAATTTCGATGCGCGGATAGAGGCGGCGTATCTCGCGGATCGCCGGGACCGCCAGTTCGATCGCCGGCGCCGTCACCGCGCCAAGGAACACCGAGCCGCCCTTGCCGGCCTTGAGCTCCGATATTTCGCGGTCGGCCTCGCGCATTTCGAGCAGGATCGAGCGCGCGCGCCGGGCCAGCGCCTTGCCGTAAGGGGTGAGTGTGATGCCGCGCGGCAGCCTTTCGCAGAGCTTCACCTCGAGCACCGCTTCCATCTCGGAAATCATGCGCGAGGCCGCCGGCTGCGAGATGTTCATCACCTGGGCGGCAGCACTCACCCGACCGTGATCGTCGAGTGCTGCGATCATGCGCATGTGACGCAGGCTCAAGCCGCTACGCAGAAGTGTCTCGCCATCGCCCGGCAATTCATCGTAACCGCTTGAAATTCCCTGAGGACCTCGTAAAGCCGCCATGCCTTTTCCCGCTTCCGCCACTGTTCCAGCCCGGTTTAGTCATATACCGGTTTTGGTATAGCAACCACCGAAGATCGCATTTGACAGTTATGGCAAAGGGTCACACTTTCGCGCGTCCTCAAGACTTGACGGTCGATGACGAGCAAAATCGTATCGATTTAAATCAAGACGGAGGGCCGATTGGGAGGATACCGGAGATCGATTATGACGGCGGCGGCGCTTTGGCGCATCCGCCCGACTGCGCGGCCCGCGAAGCCCCGAGGTGTCGCGTCCATCAACCAGGGAGAGTTTTACGTGAAAATCATCAAGACACTGGCCGCCGTCGCGGCCCTTGGCATCGCTGCCATGACCTACTCGGCGCACGCAGCCGACAAGGGTCTTGTCGGCGTGCTGATGCCGACCAAGACCTCGCAGCGCTGGATCAATGACGGCGATGCCGTCAAGTCCCAGCTCGAAGCTCTCGGCTACACGGTCGACCTGCAGTACGCGCAGGACGACATCCCCAACCAGCTCAGCCAGCTGGAAAACGAAATCACCAAGGGCCCGAAGGCGCTGATCATCGCTTCGATCGACGGCACGACCCTGTCGGACGCGCTGCAGAAGGCCGCTGACGCCGGCGTCGTCGTCGTCGCCTATGACCGCCTGATCAAGAAGACCGCCAATGTCGATTACTACACCACCTTCGACAATTTCGGCGTCGGCGTGATCCAGGCGAACTCGCTGGTCAAGGGCCTCAAGGAGCGCTTCCCGAACACCAAGCCGTGGAACGTCGAACTGTTCGGCGGCTCGCCGGACGACAACAACGCCTTCTTCTTCTACAACGGCGCAATCTCGGTGCTGCAGCCGCTGATCGATGACGGCTCGATCAAGATCAAGTCCGGCCAGACCGGCATGGACAAGGTCGGCACGCTGCGCTGGCTCGCCGCCACCGCCCAGGCGCGCATGGACAACCTTCTGTCGGCCAACTACTCGGACGGCAGCCGCGTCGATGGCGTTCTGTCGCCCTATGACGGCCTGTCGCGCGGCATCACCGCTTCGCTGCGCGCCGTCGGTTACGGCACCGACGCCCAGCCGTGGCCGATCGTGACCGGCCAGGACGCCGAGACCGCTTCGGTCAAGCTGATCATCACGGGCGAGCAATACTCGACCGTGTTCAAGGACACCCGCGAACTGGCCAAGGCCACCGTCGAACTCGTCGACAAGGTGCTCTCGGGCGGCAAGCCGGACGGCCTGGATGAAAAGACCTACAACAACGACGTCAAGGTCGTTCCCTCGATCCTTTTGACGCCGCATGAGGTCGACAAGTCGAACTACCAGGCACTGGTCGTCGACTCCGGCTACATCAAGGCCGACGAACTGAAGTAATCCGTTTAGAAAGACAGGGGTCCTGCGCGACGCAGGACCCCTTTCCGTTCACAAGCGACCCCGGTATTGTTTCTACCGGACTTAGTTTGCGTGCATGTCGTTGTCTCAAACCGCAAGCAATTTTGAGCGACATGCAACAGGAGGAGCTTGCCCTGATGACGACGATTTTGGAGATGCGCGACATCACCAAGACCTTCCCCGGCGTGAAGGCGCTGTCGAACGTCAACCTCAGCGTCGAAGAAGGCGAGATCCACGCCGTGGTTGGCGAGAACGGCGCCGGCAAGTCGACGCTGATGAAGGTTCTGTCGGGCGTCTATCCCGCCGGCACATATGACGGCCAGATCATTTTTCAGGGTCAGGAATGCCAGTTCAAAGGTATCCATGACAGCGAACACAAGGGCATCGTCATCATCCACCAGGAGCTAGCGCTGGTGCCGATGCTGTCGATCACCGAAAATATCTTCCTCGGCAACGAAAACGCCCGATACGGCGTCATCGACTGGGATGCCAACGAGGCGCGCACCGCTGCCCTGTTGAAGAAGGTGGGCCTCAAGGAGGACCCCAAGACACTGATCACCAATATCGGCGTCGGCAAGCAGCAGCTGGTCGAGATCGCCAAGGCGCTGAGCAAGGACGTCAAGCTTTTGATCCTCGATGAGCCGACCGCGTCGCTCAGCGAGAAAGACAGCCAGGCGCTGCTCGATCTTCTGCTCGAATTCAAGCGGCAAGGCATGACCTCGATCCTGATCTCGCACAAGCTCAACGAGATCAACCGGGTCGCCGACAAGGTAACCGTCATCCGTGACGGGCGCACCATCGAGACGCTGGCCAAGAAGGATATCTCCGAAGACCGCATCATCACCTCGATGGTCGGCCGTTCGCTAGACGACCGCTATCCGCCGCGCGAGCCCAAGATCGGCGAAGTCGTGTTCGAGGTGAAGAACTGGTCGGTCTATCACCCGCTCCATGCCGAGCGGCAGGTGATCAAGGGCATCGACATCAATGTGCGCAAGGGCGAGGTGGTCGGCATCGCCGGGCTGATGGGCGCCGGCCGCACCGAATTCGCCATGAGCCTGTTCGGCCGCTCCTATGGCCGCCGCATCACCGGCGAAGTGCTGCTCAAGGGCAAGCCGGTCGATGTCTCCTCGGTAAGCAAGGCGGTCCAACACGGCATCGCCTATGTCACCGAGGACCGCAAGACCTACGGCCTCAACCTCATCGACCATATCAAGCATAACATTACGCTGGCCAATCTCGACGGCGTGTCGCGCCACAGCGTGATCGACGACATGCGCGAACTTGCGGTCGCCAACGACTATCGCAAGAAGACCAATATCCGTGCGTCAAGCGTCTATCAGATGACCGGCAATCTTTCCGGCGGCAACCAGCAGAAGGTGGTGCTGTCGAAATGGTTGTTTGCCGACCCTGACGTGCTGATCCTCGACGAGCCGACACGCGGCATCGATGTCGGCGCCAAGTATGAAATCTACACGATCATCGCGCGCCTTGCCTCGGAGGGCAAGGCGATCGTGGTCATCTCGTCGGAAATGCCGGAATTGCTGGGGATTACCGACCGCATCTACGTCATGAACGAAGGGCGCATGGTGGGCGAAATGCCCGCGGCGGAAGCAAGCCAGGAAAAGATAATGCGCGCCATCGTCCGGGGAGAAGGAAAAGCAGCATGAGCACCGAAAGCGCCCCCGCCCCGCAGGGCAACGTCGCCGACGAACAGCGCCCGCGCATCGCCGTCTCGGCGCTGGCGACGAATTTACGCGAATACGGGCTGATCATAGCCCTGATCGTCATCATGCTGTTCTTCCAGTTCACCACGTCGGGGACGTTGTTCAAGCCGGTCAACCTCAGCAATCTGGTGCAGCAGAACTCCTTCATCATCGTGATGGCGCTGGGCATGCTGCTGGTGATCGTATCGGGCTATATCGACCTCAGCGTCGGATCGGTCGCCGGTTTCATCGGCGCGCTGGCGGCAAACATGATGGTCATCTGGCAACTCGGACCGCTGAGCAATCCGCTGGTGGTTTCGATCGTCTGCCTGGTCGCGGGTGGCCTGATCGGCGCCGCGCAAGGGTATTGGATCGCCTATCACCGGATACCGAGCTTCATCGTCACGCTGGCCGGCATGCTGATCTTCCGCGGCATTTGCCAGGCGTTGCTTGGCGGCGGCTCGTCGGTGGGTCCGCTTCCCGACGACTTCAAGATGCTCAGCTCCGGCTTCATCCCGGATGTGATCGGCCCACTGACGCTCGTCCCGCCGGTCGTGAACGCAGCCGGCAAGACCATCATGGGCAGCGGCGTGACCCTGCACATGACGACGGTCGTGCTGGGGCTGATCGCCGTGCTCGCCTATGCCTATTTCGGGGTCCGCACCCGGCGCAAACGAGAACGCCATGGTTATGAGGCCGAGCCCTTCACCCTGTTCGTGGTCAAGACGCTGGTCGCCAGCGCGCTGGCGCTGTTCCTGGTCTATGAGTTTGCCAGCTACCGCGGCCTGCCGGTGGTGCTGCTGGTCATGGGCGTGCTGATCACGCTGTTCGTCTTCGTCACCAAGCGCATGACCATCGGGAGGCGCATCTACGCCATGGGCGGCAATCCCAAGGCGGCGCAGCTGTCGGGCATCAACACCGAGCGGCTGACGCTGATGGTGTTCATCAATATGGGCGTGCTGTCGGCGCTTGGCGGCCTGATCATCGCGGCTCGTCTCGGCCAGGCGGTGCCGGCGGCGGGTCTCGGCTCGGAGCTCGACGTCATCGCCGCAGTGTTCATCGGCGGCGCCTCGGCGATGGGCGGCGTCGGCCAGGTCATCGGGGCAGTCGTCGGCGGCTTCATCATGGGCGTGATGAACAACGGCATGTCGATCATGGGCGTCAATGTCGACTGGCAGCAGGTGGTCAAAGGCCTGGTGCTGCTCGGCGCCGTGATCTTCGACGTCTACAACAAGAACAAGGCCTGACAAGCTTCAGGCGAGGCAAGCAGGAGGCATACGGTCGCGGCGCAGCCGGCAAGTTGTCGGCACAAGAAGTCCCCCGAGGGATGGAGCTCGCGAGCGCAATCCGGACGAAGAGTTCAACCCGTGGCGCGGCGAGGTCCGAGCCGCGCAGGTCAAGGTTTGCCAAGGGGCAACCCGGCCAAGGCACATGAGAGAGGATTTCATCATGCTAATCTCCCAGATCCTCGACGACGCCGAGACCATCCGCGTCGTCGCCCGCAATGGCGGCGGCAAGACCAGGATCATCAACGGCGCCCGCAGCGTCTATTCGCTGGCCATGGAAGCCGCGCGCACCGGAACGGCCCTCGCCGCGCTGATCGAGCGCAAGGGGTTCGGTGAAGCGATAGACCTCGACGCCGTCTACAAGAAGGGCCGGCTGGTGTCCCCGATCAACCATCCCGATCCTGCGCATCTGCATCTGACCGGCACCGGCCTGACCCATCTCGGCTCGGCGGCGACGCGCGATTCCATGCACAAGAAGCTCAGCGATGGCGGCGAGGAGCAGCTTACCGATTCCATGAAGATGTTCCGCATGGGGCTCGAAGGCGGCAAGCCGGCCAAGGGCCAGACCGGCGTGCAGCCGGAATGGTTCTACAAGGGCAACGGCACCATGGCGGTGGCGCCGGGCGCCGCACTGATGTCGCCGGCCTTTGCGCAGGACGCCGGCGAGGAGCCGGAAATCGCCGGCATCTATGTCATCGGCGACGACGGCGCGCCGTTCCGCGTCGGCTTCACGCTGTCGAACGAGTTTTCCGATCATGTTACCGAGCGGGTGAACTATCTGTTCCTGGCACATTCCAAACTGCGCAACGCCTCGTTCGGGCCGGAAATCCTGATCGGCGACCTGCCGGCCGACGTCAGGGGCTCATCGCGAATCTATCGCGACAGCAATTTGCTGTGGGAAAAGCCGTTCCTGTCGGGCGAAGCGAACATGTCGCACACAATCGCCAATCTCGAACATCACCACTTCAAATATTCGGCCTTCCGCCAGCCGGGCGACGTGCATGTGCACATGTTCGGCACGGCGACGCTGTCCTTTGCCGACGGCATCAAGACTCAGGCTGGCGACGTGTTCGAGATCGAGGCCGGGGATTTCGGCCTGCCGCTGCGCAACCCGCTGGAGATTGAGCAGCCGGTTAAGGTGGCGGTGAAGGCGCTTTGAGGCAGCATCACAATTTGGGAGCCGGAAATGAACGGAATGCGGCTTGTCATTGTGTTCACGGGCGTGGCCCTGTTCCTGACCCAACCGTCGGTGGCCTTTAGCGCCGGCCAGTGCAGCCCGAAGTTCTATCGTGAAGCCCGTTTGCCGATGACGAGCCGTCTTCTGGCAACCGGCTATTCGAAAGCCCAGGTGAGCTTTCTGATGCGCAACACGGATCACATGACATCAGCGCTTCGCGGCGACAGGCTGAACAACAATGGCAAGGTCTGCGGCATCGACTCCGCCAAGGCCCATGTCCTCGGTTGCCTCGACAAGCAGTTGTTCCCGTTGAAGCGCGGCTCAAACGCTTCGCTCGACGAGGTCAAACTGACCGAAGGCTTTTGGGGCAGGAAACGTTTGGCCGCACGCGAACTGCTGTCTATCGGCCATTTTCATGCCTGCCTTTGGCGCCGCGAAAGAGTATCTCTTTCGCGGCTGACGCCGGCGGACGGGACTCAATAAATATCGAAATCGAAATACTTGGCCTGGATCTTCTTGTAAGTGCCGTCGGCGACGATGGCGTCTATCGCCGCATTGAGCTTGTCGCGAAGTGCCGTGTCCTCCAGGCGGACAGCGATGCCGGCTTGCGTCTCGGTGCCCTTGACGTCACCGACAAGCTTGCAGCAGCCGTCGCTCGCCTTCTTCAGCCAGTCCATCAGCACGAATTTGTCGGAGATGACGGCGTCGAGACGGCCGTTCTGCAAGTCGGTGATCGCCTCTTCCTGGGTGGGGTAGAGTTTCGCCTCGGCGCCGGCCTTGCCATAGGCGTCCTGCGCATAGTCGGCCTGGGTGGTCGAGGCCTGCGCGCCCACCGTCTTGCCGGCAAGGGCTGCCGGTTCGGTGGAAGTGAGGTCGCTGTCCTTGGGCGCCACCAGCGCCAGCGGCGTCGTGTAGTATTTGTTGGTGAAGGCGACCTGTTTCTTGCGCTCCTCGGTGATGCTCATCGAGGCGATGATGGCGTCGAACTTTTTCGCCTGCAGCGCCGGGATGATGCCGTCCCAGTCCTGGGTGACGATCTCGCACTCGACCTTCATCTGCGCACACAGCGCATTGGCAATGTCGATGTCGAAGCCCTCGATCTTGCCGTCCGCGGTGATGGTGTTGAAGGGCGGATAAGCGCCCTCGGTGCCGATCTTCAATTTCTCCTGCGCCTCAGCCAGCGAGCCGGCCGATATCACCAGCATGGCAGCGCCCGCTGCCGATATGATCCATCTTGAAATCTGCATTTTGGTTCCCCTTGCGCGCCGTTCTCTTGCCGGCCACCGAAAGGCAGCCAAGCATGGTGAGGCAGCGCAGGCAAGTATTTTGCCTGACGGTGATCGAAGGTTCAGCCGGCGGGGCGGAAATGCTTGGAGAGCTTGAGGCCTTGCGCCTGGTAATTCGAGCCGAGATCGGTGCCGTAAAGCGCCTGCGGCCGCTTCAGCATGTGTTCGTAGACCAGCCGGCCGACGATCTGGCCGTGGTCGAGGATGAACGGGACTTCGTGGCTGCGCACTTCGAGCACCGCCCGGCTGCCGGTGCCGCCTGAGGCCGAATGGCCGAAGCCCGGATCGAAGAAGCCGGCATAGTGAACACGGAATTCGCCAACCAGCGGATCGAAGGGCGTCATCTCGGCGGCGTAGAGCGGCGGCACGTGCACGGCTTCGCGGCTGACCAGGATGTAGAACTCGTCCGGGTCGAGCACCAGTTCGCCGGCGCCGCTCTTATAGAGCGGCTCCCAGAAATCGACGGCATCCTGGGCGGCGCGCTTGTCGACATCGACCAAGCCGGTGTGATGCTTGCCGCGATAGCCGACCAGGCCGTTCTGGTCGCCGTCGAGATCGATCGACAGCGCAATGCCGCCGCCGGAAATGTTGGGCGGCTCGGTCGCCACCAGCATCTCGGCGCGGTGCAATTCGTTCAGTTCTGCCTCCGACAACAGCGCGTTGCCGGTGCGAAAGCGGATCTGCGACAGCCTCGATCCGGCGCGTACGACGATCGGGAAGGTGCGCGGACTGACTTCGAGATAAAGCGGCCCGTGATAGCCGGGGGCGATCTTGTCGAACTCATGGCCGCGATCGGTCATCACCCGGGTGAAGATGTCGAGCCGGCCGGTCGAGCTCTTCGGGTTGGCCGAGGCCGACACGTTTGCGGGCAGCGCCAGGCTTTCGAGCAGCGGCACGATGTAGACGCAGCCGGTTTCCAGCACCGCGCCCTCGGCGAGACTGAACTCATGCAATTTCAGCCGGTGAAGCTTGTCGGCCACCAGATGATCGGGACCCGGCAGGAAGGAGGCGCGCACGCGAAAAGCCTTGTCGCCGAGCCTGAGATCGAGGCTCGCCGGCTGCACCTGGTCGACATCGAGCGCGCGCGGCGACTTGAGCGCGCCGGACTGAAACAGCGCGGAAATGTCCTGATCGGGAAGAATGCCTGTCTGCCGCAAAAGGCTGGCTCCGCTCCAAGGTCGGTCTCTTTGTGGCAGGTTCTTGCCGCAAAACCGCTGGATATCATTGCGGAACCTGCCTGGTACAAACCTCTTAATGAAGCCGGCAATTGACGCAAGCGCAGGTGAGGTCTAAAGGGTCGTTATCCCGTGGTGATTTGGCCGGTCGGCTTGCAGCCACGTTAAACAAGTCGCTAAAGGACCGTCGGGCCGCAAGGCCATATGGACCGGTTGCGACTTTCGCGGCCGGTTTTTTTGTGTCTGGAACAAAAGCGATGAGCACCAAGAAGCGTAACTGGAAACCTCAGACCGCACTCGTGCACGGGGGAACGCTGCGTTCCCAGTTCGGCGAGACGTCCGAAGCGATGTACCTCACCCAAGGCTATGTCTACGAGACGGCGCAGGCTGCCGAGGCCCGTTTCAAGGGCGAGGAGCCGGGCTTCATCTATTCGCGCTATGCCAACCCTACCGTCGACATGTTCGAAAAGCGCATGTGCGCGCTGGAGGGTGCCGAAGATGCGCGCGCCACGGCGTCCGGCATGGCGGCGGTGACGGCAGCGCTCCTGTGCAGCGCCAAGGCCGGCGACCATATCGTTGCGGCGCGCGCGCTGTTCGGCTCCTGCCGCTGGGTGGTGGAGACGCTGGCGCCGAAATACGGCATCGAGGCAACGCTGGTCGACGGCACCGACATCGCCAACTGGGAAAAGGCGGTGCGGCCGAACACGAAACTGTTCTTCCTGGAAAGCCCGACCAATCCGACGCTGGAAGTGGTCGACATCGCAGCGGTGGCGGCGCTCGCCACCTCGATCGGCGCCAGGCTGATCGTCGACAATGTCTTTGCCACGCCCTTGCAGCAGAAGCCCTTGCAGCTCGGCGCCCATATCGTCGTCTACTCCGCGACCAAGCACATTGACGGCCAGGGACGCTGTCTCGGCGGCATCATCCTGTCGGACAAGAAATGGATCGACGAGAATTTGCACGACTATTTCCGCCACACCGGCCCGAGCCTGTCGCCGTTCAACGCCTGGACGCTGCTCAAGGGCCTGGAGACGCTGCCGGTTCGGGTGCGCCAGCAGACGGAAAGCGCGGCCAAGATCGCGGATTTCCTGGCAGGACGGCCGGAAATCGCCCGCGTCATCTATCCCGGCCGCGCCGACCACCCGCAGGCCGACATCGTCAAGAAGCAGATGACGGGCGGATCGACGCTGATCTGCCTCGACGTCAAGGGCGGCAAGCAGGCGGCCTTCGCCTTGCAGAACGCGCTCGACATCGTGCTGATCTCCAACAATCTCGGCGACGCCAAGAGCCTGATCACCCATCCGGCGACCACCACGCACAAGAACCTCAGCGACGAAGCTCGCGCCGAGCTTGGCATCGGGCCGGGAACGCTCAGGCTGTCGGTCGGTCTTGAGGATACGGACGATCTGCTGGAGGACGTTGCGCAGGCGCTGAAGGCCGCCGGATAGGCCGCGAGGCGTCACGCTCCCGACGAAACCTCTTCCAGTTCGGCCGTCTTGGTGCCGATGGTCATGATGTTGCCGCGCCAGTCGACGGCGCCGCTCAGCCAGCCGCGCGCCCAGATGGCGGGAAGCATCATGTCGCGCACCATCATCGCCGGGACCATGCGCAGCGACAGGTGCCAGCCCTTGGCCGCGGCCAGCGCGCATTCGGGAATGTAGGCCGCCGTCAGCACGGCCAACACCGTGGCCGGCAGGCTGATGCCGGCACTTGCGGCCGCCACCAGCGCCAACGCCAACGGCACGGCGACGCCGGTCAGGATCTCGGGTGCGAAAAACAGCGGGAAAGTGACGCGGCGCAACCGCGCCCAGCGCGCCTGGCGCGACCAGATGTCGGCAAGTCGGCGCTGCCCCAGTGGTTGCTCGAAAGGCGAGGCAACGAGATTGACGTGCAGGCCCAGTCCGTTGACCAGCTTGGTTGCAGCAGCATCCTCGGCGATCTCGGCGGCCAGCGCGCGGATACCGCCATTGGTATCGAGCATCGGCTTGTTCCACAGCATGCTCTTGCCCTGGGCAAAGCCGAGACCGAGCGCCTCGCCGGCATATTGCCAGCGCGCCTGCAGCGTGTTGAGGAACGCGCATTCGACCTCGGCCCAAAAGCCATCCGGCCGAGAGCCGATCGGCGTCGAGCAGATAAGCCCGGTATTGGTCCGCCAGGCCGCCATCAGGTGCTGGACGTAATCCCTTGGCATCAGCACGTTGGAATCCGCGAGAATAACCCAATGATAGAGCGCCGCTTCCCAGCCCTTGACGCAGTTGTTGAGCTTCGGGTTGCTGCTGACGCGGTCGTCGCCGATCAGCAGCCGGGCCGGCACGTTGGGAAACAGGACGATCGCCCTGTTTATCAGTTTGACGACGGGATCGTCGGCGTGAGCGACGCAGAAGATCAGTTCGTAGCGCGGCCAGTCGAGCGAGAAGGCTCGCTGCAGCGTCTCTTGTGTGAACGGCTCCACGCCGCGCGACGGTACGACGATCGAGACCGGTGGCTGCTCGTCGGACGGCGGAGGGATAAGGCGACGCGCTTGCAGTTTCGACGAAGCAAGCAGGATGCTGGCAAGATTGGAAAGAAGCAAAGCGGAGGAAGCGAAGGCGGCTGTGAGAGCTAGTTCCATGAGATCTGGTCACTCCGGAAAGGCCGCTCGCGGCTGCTTTGTCAGTCGACAGATGGGCCTTGAGTCGCCGGCAAGGTTTGCCCACACCAACACTGTCATGTGTCACTTAAATGACATTGTTTGTCGGCACCTCCGCTTTGAGGCTGGCAGGACATGCCGTTGTGCGCGTATCAAACCGCATAGCGCGACAAATGTTCCTTGCCGCGCAACCGGAGCAGCCCATGTATCGCGCCGTCACGCGCAACATCGAAGTGCAGGTCAGACCGTTCTACCTGGAGGACCGCTCGGACCCGGCGGAGAACCGTTATGTCTGGGGCTACCAGGTGACGATCGACAACCAGTCGGACGATTTCGTGCAGCTTATGTCGCGTTACTGGCACATCACCGACGGCAGCGGCCGGATCGAGGAAGTGCGCGGCGCCGGCGTGGTCGGCGACCAGCCTGAGCTCAATCCCGGCGACAGCTATCAATACACGTCAGGCTGCCCGCTCTCGACGCCCTCCGGCTTCATGGTCGGCCACTACACCATGCGCAACAAAAAGGGCGAGACGTTCGACGTCGCTATTCCCGCGTTTTCGCTGGATCTGCCGGGGACGCGGCGGACGGTGAATTAGGGGTTTTCTCCCCATCTCTATACGGGGAGAAATGCCCGGCAGTGCAACGAGGGGCGCCGCCGGACTCATGAGGTTATCTTCCACGCACATGACGCAGGCTATGCGCGGCCATTCACCAAAGTTCGCGCTGCCCCTCATCCGCCCTTCGGGCACCTTCTCCCGTGAACGGGGAGAAGGAAGAGATGCTACTGAGCTGCAAACTCCGCCGGGTCGAAGTCGTACTGCTTCGAGCAGAACTCGCAGGCGACGTGGATGCCGCCATCTTCGGTGCTGTCCTTGATCTCCTGCGCGGAAAACCCCTCGAGGATGCCGCGTATCTTGTCCCTTGAGCAGGAACATTGGTCGGCGACCGGCACGCCGCCGAAGACGCGCACGCCATGTTCGTGGAACAGCCTGTAGAGCAGCCGCTCGGCGCCGATGGTCGGGTCGATCAGCTCGGTCGGCTCGATGGTGCCGAGCAGCGCCACCAGCTCGCGCCACGAATTGTCGGCCGGCTCCTGCGTCACGTCACGCGGATCGCCGTCGCCGCCCGAAATGTCCGGCACGCGCATGCGCTCGGGTGACTGCGGCAGGAACTGCGCCAGGATACCGCCGGCGCGCCACTGCTCGCGCGCACCGCCGGGGCCGGGCGTCAGCAGCTTGGCCACCGACAGCCGGAGGTCGGTCGGGATCTGCTCCGACTGGCGGAAATAGGTGCGCGCGGCGTCTTCCAGCGTCTCGCCGTCGAGCTGGACGATGCCCTGATAGCGCTGCGTGTGCGCGCCTTGGTCGATGGTCAGCGCCAAAACGCCGCTGCCCAGCAGCGTCTGCTGCGAGGTTTGGCCTGCGGCCACCAGGGCCTCCAGCCGGTCGGCATCGAAGCGCGCATAGGCGCGCAATGCCGAGGGCGTGGAGAAATCCGCGACCAGCATGTCGACAGGCCCGTCGGTGCGGGTCTGCAGGATGAACTTGCCTTCAAATTTGAGCGAAGTGCCGAGCAGCACCGTCAGCACACAGGCTTCCGCCAGCAGGCGGGCGACCGGCTCGGGATAGTCATGACGGTTGAGGATGGCGTCGAGCATCGGCCCGAGCTGCACGGTGCGGCCGCGCACGTCGAGCGGGCCTACCTCGAAGGGCACGACATGATCGTCGCCGGCATAGCCGAACTCGCCGAGTTTGGGGTGATGTTCAGTCACTTGATGCGTTTCCAACATGACAAAGCTCCAGGGCGCGGCCATGCGGCCCGGAGGGGTGCATGCGTCCAAACGCGCTTGATTTGCGTGATGGGGCGCAAATAGGCATCGCGCCGCCCCGGATCAAGCGCTTGGAGATCAAGCGCCCAGACACCAGGCCAAAACCGCCTTCTGGGCGTGGAGCCGGTTCTCGGCTTCGTCGAAGACCACCGAATGCGGACCGTCGATGACCTCGTCGGTCACTTCCTCGCCGCGGTGCGCCGGCAGGCAGTGCATGAACAGGGCGTCGGGCTTGGCCCTGGCCATCAGCGCCGCATTGACCTGATAGGGCGAGAAGACATTATGGCCGCGGGCGCGGTGTTCCTGGCCCATCGACACCCAGCAGTCGGTGACGATGCAGTCGGCCTCGTCGACGGCCTCTTCGGGCGAGCGGGTGAAGTGCAGCTTGCCGCCATTGCTCTTCGACCAGTCAATGTGCTTCTGCGCCGGCTCGCTGCCTTCCGGCACGGCGACATTGAGGTTGAAGCGGAACCGCGCCGAGGCCTCGAGCAGCGAATGCAGCACGTTGTTGCCGTCGCCGGTCCAGGCGATGGTCTTGCCGGCAACCGGACCGCGATGCTCCTCGAAGGTCATGATGTCGGCCATCAGCTGACAGGGATGGGTGTCGTCGGTCAGCCCGTTGATGACCGGAATCGTGGCATTCTCGGTCAGCTCGAGCAGCCGCTCATGCGACGTGGTGCGGATCATGATGGCGTCGACATAGCGCGACAGCACCTTGGCGGTGTCGGCAATGGTCTCGGAGCGGCCGAGCTGCATTTCGGTGCCGGTCAGCATGATGGTCTCGCCGCCGAGCTGTCGCATGCCAACGTCGAAGGACACGCGCGTGCGCGTCGACGGCTTGTCGAAGATCATGGCCAGCACCTTGCCTTCGAGCGGTTTGGTCCGTTCGCCGGCCTTGAGGCGCGCCTTGCGCACCACCGCATCGTCCAGCATCAGGCGCAGATCGCCTTCGGAAACGGCGGAAAGATCGGTGAAATGGCGAAGGCTCATCGGGAATGGTTCTCGGGATTACTTCGCGGCGGCCGCGGCGATGGCGTCGGTCAGGCCCTTGGCGCCGGCGCGGATGCGATCGAGCGCTTCGCCGATCTCGGCGTCGGTGACGGTCAGCGGCGGCAGCAGACGAATGACGTTGTCGCCTGCCGGCACCGCCAGCAGATGCTGGTCGCGCAGCGCCATGTTGACCTTGGTGTTGGGCATGGCGCATTTCAGGCCAAGCATCAGGCCGCTGCCCCTGATGCCTTCGATGACATCGGGAAATTCGTCGGCGACCGCCGCCAGGCCCTGCTTCATCAGCAATGCCTTGCGCTGGACGTCTTCAAGGAAGCCGTCTTCCAGCACGACGTCGAGCACAGCGTTGCCGACCGCCATGGCCAGCGGATTGCCGCCGAAAGTGGTGCCATGCACGCCTGCCGTCATGCCGACGACAGCGTCGTCGGTGGCGAGGCACGCGCCCATCGGGAAGCCGCCGCCAATGCCCTTGGCAATCGCCATGATGTCTGGCGTCACGCCGGTCCATTCATGCGCGAACAGCTTTCCGGTGCGACCGATACCGCACTGGACCTCATCGAAGATCAGCAGCAGGCCATGCTGGTCGCAGAGCTGCCGCAGCCGCTTCAAGGATTGCGTCGGCACCGGGCGGATGCCGCCCTCGCCCTGTACCGGTTCGATCAGGATCGCGGCGGTCTCTGGTGTGATCGCCTTCTCGGCGGCGTCGATGTCGTCGAAGCCGACCTGGTCGAAGCCTTCGACCTTGGGGCCGAAGCCTTCGAGATATTTGTACTGGCCGCCGGCGGCGATGGTCGCCAGCGTGCGGCCGTGGAAGGCGCCTTCGAAGGTAATGACCCGGAAGCGCTCGGGATGGCCCTTGACGAACTGGTAGCGCCGCGCCGTCTTGATCGCGCATTCGAGCGCCTCGGCGCCGGAATTGGTGAAGAACACCTTGTCGGCGAAGGTGGCGTCAGCCAGCCGCTCGCCGAGCCGGGCCTGCCCCGGGATCTCGTAGAGATTGGAGACGTGCCAGAGCTTGGCCGCCTGTTCGGTCAGCGCCGAGACCAGATGCGGATGGCTGTGGCCCAACGAATTGACCGCGATGCCGCCAGCGAAATCGAGATATCGCTCGCCCTTGTCGGTAACCAGCCAGGTGCCTTCGCCATGGTCGAAGGCCAAAGGGGCGCGGGCAAAGGTCTCGTAAAGCGCCGAACCGCTCATTATATGCGTCTCCGGTACCGGAAAAATCAAAAAAGCCGCCAAAGCGGCGGCCTTTGCGGCTTATCGTGTTTTTCGGCCATGAAGTCAACGAAAACGTCGCGCAGAGGCGCGCGGCAAGCTCCCGACGAGACGCCGGCTCATAAGCGACCGGGCAAGTTGGGGAAAACCTAAAAAACCGATTCGTGTTGCACCTGGGACTCTTGTCACCGAGTCAACACATGAGGTAATTGTAGTCGGGAAATAACTAGATTTCGTGCGGCGGACCTAATCACCTAATATATGTGGTGTCTGCCCCGGCAAAGATTGCCGGGTCGGGAATGGATTCCGGCTGCCGCACACTTAGCAGGAGCGCGGTCTCATGAACTGGACTGACGAGCGGGTCGAACTTCTCAGGAAACTGTGGTCGGAGGGCTTGAGCGCAAGCCAGATCGCCGCACAACTCGGCGGGGTCAGCCGCAACGCGGTCATCGGCAAGGTGCACCGGCTGAAGCTGTCGGGCCGCGGACGCTCGACCGCGACGCCGGCGCGTCAGAAGAAGACAACGCAGGGATCTTCGATCCAGAAATCGGTGCCTCGCGCCGCAACCACGCAGCGCCATGTCACGACGTCGATCGGGGCGAACGCGCTGCAAGCGCAGTTCGACGCCGAGCCAGTGGCGCGCCACTACATCCGCCCGGTCGAAAACGTCGTCGTGCCGATCTCGCGGCATCTGCAGCTCACCGATCTCACCGAGCGCACCTGCAAATGGCCGAATGGCGACCCGCTGTCGGAAGACTTCAACTTCTGCGGCAACGAGGCGGCTGAAACCGGACCTTACTGCAAGTACCACGCAAGGGTGGCGTTCCAGCCGGCTTCAGAGCGGCGCAGAAGCCGGTAGTTAGGAATAGGGATTGGGGACTGGGCAGTAGGGAATGGGGTAGCGCTCGTGAGGCGCTACCTTATTCTGCCTACTGCCTACTGCCTACTGCCTACTGCCTACCATCACAGCCACCCACTCTTCCGAAATCGCCAATACAAAAACGAGCAGATCAGCGCGATCGAGACCAATACGACGGGATAGCCGTATTGCATCTTCAGCTCCGGCATGTCGTCGAAATTCATGCCGTAAATGCCGGCGAGCGCCGTCGGCACCGCCAGGATCGCGGCCCATGAGGCCAGCTTCTTGGTGTTCGCGGTTTCCTGGCTCTGGCCGACCAGCAGGCTGGCTTCGAAAGCGAAGGCCAGAACCTCGCGCAGGCTGTCGATCTTTTCCTGCACGGTGCGGATATGATCGGTGACATCGCGAAACAGCGGATGCATGGCGGTATGGATCTGCGGCAGGTCGGCGCTGGTCAGCCGGCGGCAGACCTCGACCAGCGGCAGCGCCGCATTGCGCAGGCGCAACAGATCGCGGCGCAGCATATAGAGCCGCTCGATGTCGGGACCGGTCATCGGCTTCAGCAGCACCCTGTCCTCGATCGCCTCGACCTCGTCCTCGATCTGCTCGAGCACCGGCATGTAGTTGTCGACGATGAAGTCGAGGATGGCGTAGAGGACGAAATCCTCGCCCTTGGCCAGTGAGTGCGGACAGCTTTCCCAGTGCTGGCGCACGGCGGCGTATGAGGTCGAGGGACCATGCCTGACGCTGACGATATAGCCTGAGCCGACGAACAGATGCGTCTCGCCGAAGGTGACGCGTCCGTCGATCAGCTGTGCAGTGCGGGCAACGATGAACAGCGCATCGCCATATTGCTCGATCTTCGGCCGCTGGTGCGGATGTTCGGCGTCTTCAATCGCCAGCTCATGCAAATGGAATTGCGCCTTGACGCGCAGCAGAAGCTCGCGGTCGGGTTCGAGCAGCCCGATCCAGACGACATGGCCCGACTTCTTGGCCCATTCACCGGCTTCCTCGATCGGAATGTCGGCGATGCGCTTGCCGGCGGTGTAGACGCTCGACGCGATGATGCCGGACGATGCCGGCGCCGGCTTGAACTCTCGGACATATTCCATCGCAGCCTCCTGAGCGCCTGGCCTTGGCCAGGAACCGAGACGCTAACATCCGGGCAGTTTAGCGCAATATGATTACGCGTTCGAGGGGCGCGCGATCACTTCACCGGCAGCGCCGGCAGGGCAACCTTGTCGGTCTTGTCGCCCTTTGGACGCTCGGCCGGCAACTGCTCGCCGGTGACGATGTAGTAGATCGTCTCGGCAATGTTGGTGGCGTGGTCGCCGATGCGCTCGATGTTCTTGGCGCAAAACAGCAGATGCGTGCACGGCGTGATGTTGCGCGGATCTTCCATCATGTAGGTCAAAAGCTCGCGAAACAGCGAGGTGTACATGGCGTCGATCTGGTCGTCGCGGTCGCGAACGAAGCCTATTTTCTCGACCGAGCGCGAGGCATAGACGTCGAGCACTTCCTTGAGCTGGGTCAAAGCGAGTTCGGCCAGCGCCTCGAGGCCGCGAAACAGGCTGGTCGGCTGGCGGCCGTCAATGACGCTGACCACACGCTTGGCGACGTTCTTGGCGAGGTCACCGACCCGTTCGAGGTCGGCCGAAATGCGGATGGCGCCGACGATCTCGCGCAGATCCGTCGCCATGGGCTGGCGCTTGGCGATGATGACGATGGCTTTGTCGTCGATTTCGCGCTGGCCATCGTCAAGCACGATGTCGTCACGAATGACCTTCTGGGCGAGGCCGGGATCGGCATTGACCAGCGCCTGGATCGCCTGCTCGACCATGCGCTCGGCATGGCCGCCCATCGCAGCGATGCGCTTCGCCAGGTATTTCAGCTCTTCGTCATAGGCGCTGACAATGTGTACGGACTGCATGGGCGAAATGCCTTCCTTAAATCTTTGGCCTTTTGAGTCGTTTCCTCGACCCCTGTGCTGATACGCTAGCCGGATGACAGAAAGAAGAAACAGGCAGTTAGCAGATAGTACCGCCTCAGCCTGCCGGCAAATGGACCGTGAACGCCGCGCCCTTGCCAACCTCCGACTTGATCGAAAGCCGGGCGTTGTGGCGCGTCAGAATATGCTTGACGATGGACAGGCCAAGACCGGTGCCTTTCTGCGTGCGGCTGCTCTCCACGTCGACGCGATAGAAGCGCTCGGTAATGCGCGGTATGTGCTCTTCCGGGATGCCCGGGCCGTAGTCCCTGATGGTTACATCGATGCCCGGTTCCGGGCCGGCCTCGCCCCGCGCGATCGACACCGTGACGCGTCCGCCAGGCTGGCCGTATTTGCAGGCGTTTTCCAAGAGATTCTCGAACACCTGGAACAGCTCGTCGCGGTCTCCGGGCACGTCGAGCGGCCCCTCGGCGTAGTCGCGTTCGATGACGACGCCGTTCTCGCTGGCGAGCGGGCCTAGTGAATCGATGACGCTGTCGATGGTCTGGCGCAGATCGACCTCGGTTCCCGGCCTCAGGTAAGGCTTCATTTCAAGCCTCGACAGCGACAGGAGATCGTCGATGAGGCGCGCCATGCGGCCGGTCTGGTTCTGCATGATCTGCAGGAACTGCTCGCGCGCCGCCGGATCGTTGCGGGCCGGGCCGCGCAACGTCTCGATGAAGCCCGAGATTGAAGCAAGCGGGGTGCGCAACTCGTGGCTGGCATTGGCTATGAAGTCAGCGCGCATGCGGTCGATGCGGCGCGTCTCACTCTGGTCCTTGAATACCAGCACATAGAGATCGGTGGCGTGGCCGACCGAGGACGCGCTGACCCGGTAGGCCCGTTCCACCGGCAGCTTCTCGGTGTAGTCGACGGCATCGGAGGCAACGGTTCCCGACAGCACGCCGTCCAGCAAGGCCTGCATTTCCGGCGCGCGGAATTTTAGCGACAGCGACAGGCCGGGCGCGATACCGACAAAGGCGGCAAAGGCGGCGGCATTGGCGTGGACGATGGTGGCGGTGCGGTCGAAGATGATCAGCGGATCGGCAACGGCAGCCGCAAGATATTCCCCGGAAAGCCGCTGCAGCCCACTCGCCTCGATCGTGGCAATGGTCTCAGCGGACCGGCTGGCGCCACCGGTTGGCAGAAGCGCGGCGGCCAGCAGCACCGTCAACGCAGCCAGGACCACATAGGCGGAGATACCGGCAAACCCATAAACGGCCATGATGGCGATCGCACCGGCGGCAAGCAGCCATCGGCTGTTCCACAGCCGGCCGGCGACGGCTTGCCCCGTGGTTGTCCGCTCTGCGCCGGTGTCAGCCATTCGTGCTTTCCGTGCTTCTGTGCCGGTCTCGCCGAAACTTCCGCTGGACCGGGTTTGAGGCCCCCCATAGCATGAGTCCGCAAGCTGGAAAGGTTCGTCTCGATGAAAAAAGCCAAGGAAAGTCCCGCCGCAGAGCCGGCAAAGGGGCCGCTGAAGATCAAGGTGGACGGCAAGGAGCGGGAGTTCGACATCGAAAACCCTGAGCTTCCCAGCTGGATCGAGGACCACAAACTGACGGCAGGCGACTACCCCTACGACAAGAAAATGAAGACCGAGGAGTATGACGAGACGCTGGAGCGGCTGCAGATCGAACTGGTCAAGGCGCAGGCCTGGCTGCAGGCGACCGGCAGCAGACTGATGTCGCTGTTCGAGGGGCGCGATGCCGCCGGCAAGGGCGGCACCATCTCGGTGCTGCGCCAGTATCTCAACCCTCGAACCGCGCGCAACGTGGCGCTGACCAAGCCGACCCCAACCGAAGTCGGGCAATGGTACTACCAGCGCTACGTCGCCCATTTCCCGACATCGGGCGAATTCGTCACCTTCGACCGGTCCTGGTACAACCGCGGCGGCGTCGAGCCGGTGATGGGCTTCTGCACACCGGAACAGCATGCAAAATTCCTCGACGAGACGCCGCATTTCGAGCGGATGATCTCCAACGACGGCATCTATTTCTTCAAATTCTGGCTCAACATCGGCCGCGAAACCCAGCTCGAACGGTTTCACGACCGCCGCTGGTCTCCGCTGAAGAACTGGAAGTTCTCGCCGATCGATATTGCCGGCATTACCAAATGGGACGACTACACCAAGGCGCGCGACCAGATGGTCGAGCGCACGCACAAACAGTTCGCGCCCTGGATCATCGTGCGGGCCAATGACAAGCGACGCTCGCGGCTGGCCGTCATGCGGCGCATCCTGTTGTCACTGCCCTATGATGGGCGCGATCTCGACGCCATCGGCAAGGAAGATAAGAAGATCGTCGGCGAAGGGCCGTCGTTTCTCGAGAAGTAGAGACTGGCCTCGATAGGCAGAGGCTGAAATTACAGAGCCCACCCCCACACGGAGGTGGGCTCTGTGGCCATTGTCTAAAGCGCATCGCATTTGAACGGATTCACGCGACGCGCTTTAGGTCTTTGTTTCATGCATGTCGTTCTCTCAAAACCGGGGCCACTTTGAGCGACATGCATTAAAGCGCGTCGGGTGAAGACAGTCTCACGACGCCTGCCGCATGCCGAGCATGTGGGGGGTGCCCCTGGCCAACACCGGGGCGTGATGGTTGCGGCGCGAACGCACGACATCCAGCGTATGCTCGTTGAAGGTCAGCAGTGTGGCGACGACCTGCTGGTTGCCATAGGTGCGCTGGTAACCGAGCGGCGTCGCCAGGAAGTGCAACTGCAGCGTCCGCAGCACCCACACCGGCTCGACCTCGATAATGACCTGATCGACATTGCGAGCAAGGCCCCATTCGACGAAGCCGGCGATCAGTTCGGTGCCGACCGTAGACACGCCGCGCTTGCCATCGCGAAAGCCTGGCGCCACCGCGTAACGGGTTAGCTCCCAGACATTCGGTCCCGAAGGGCGCTTTCCCTCGCAGAGTTCCGGCATCACATCGCTAAGGAGATGCGGCCGTGTGGTCGGCAGCATCCGATGATAGCCTGCAAGCTCGCCATTGCGTATGACAAGGTGGTGTTCGGCCTCATCATGGTCGAATTGATCGATTTCGAGGCCGTCCGGGCGATCGAGATCGGTCCACCGCATCTCATCGACGAAGACCTTGTAACGCAGGCGATGGACGGCCTCCCATAGGTCGGGACGTTCCATCAGTTGTTGAGTGGTAAGGGAAAATAGCATTAGCCGTCTCCTGGGCTTAAGAGGAAGATACGGCCGGGCTTTCCCGAAAAAATTGCGCGAAGGTGTTGGCAAGGATTTCCAGGCTGCCACAGCCGACATGGCTAATATAGCTGCGTCTAAACGCCTCCGCGATGGCGTGCACCCTGTTGGCGACGCCGAGTCTGCTTTTGGCGTTAAGAAAGCATTAGCCGTCTCAAGAGGACGACAGGGGCCGGTCTTTTCTGAAGATATGACGCCAACAATGCGGCCATAAATTTCGGGCCGCCAGAACCGGCCTAGCTGATATAGCCGTGCCTGACTGCTTCGGCGACTGCCTGCACACGGTTGGCGGCGCCTAGTTTGCTCTTGGCGTTGAGAAGGTGTTTCTCAGAGGTATGCTCCGAGATGCCGAGGATCTGCGAAATCTCCCACTCGGATTTTCCGACCGCCGCCCATTGCAGGCATTCGCGCTCGCGCGGCGTCAATTCAATGTGATCGATAGATTTGCCGGCCGTCGTTTGAAGCTGCATGGCGCGGCCGATGGCATAGGTGGAGGCCAGCGAGACCATTGCGAATTCGGCTTCGGACAGTTCGACCGCCTCACCGCCCAGCGAGACCAGCGCGATCTGGCCTTCGAGCGTGATCAGCGGGAAGGCGAGGCCGTCACGCAGCTTGAACTGGCGGGCGTCGCGCATTACCTCGGCGCTGCTCTTGTCGGCGGGCATGCTTTGAACGGCATCGCGCCATTGGAATGGCGCCCGAAACTGCTTCAAATGGCTGACGACCGGATCGTGGTCGACGTAGTTGCGCGATAAGTAACGCTCCAGCCATTCGCTAGGCCAATCGCAGAGCAGCACATGGTCCTTCGTCTGGCTGCTTGGTGTACCGGGCTGCGGCACCGTTGCGGCTATCAGGGCCGTCAATCCGAAATTCGAGGTGACACTAAGTAGCTGCTCGCACACCGCAGCCGACGTGTCGGCACGCTGCACCCGGTCAATATATTCAAGTGTCCGGTCAAAATAACCCATCGCAACATCTACCCCATGTTGCCTACCGCTCTTGAGACCGATGCTACGTGCCTGCCCCGCACTTAGCCATCAACCCCGGATTGCAAAGCCACATCCTTAGCTTTTCTAACGCCAGCGACCGCCAACCCCGGGCCGACTCTGTGCGGCTATTTGCAACCTCGCCAAAGCATAACCCGAAATTTGCCCTTTGAAATCAAAAACAATTGTGCCTGCGCCGTTTTCGTATCACAAGCCAACGGCCAAGACGGGCGGAGTTTTTTGTGACATCACGCTGGATAACCATCGCCTTGCTGTCGATGCTGATCGGAGTGCAGCCGTTTGCCGGCGCTGTGCGGGCAGCGGAACCGCAGGTGCCGGTGCTTTGGGATGCCAAGGAGCGGCTGCCGAAGCCGGACCTTGCGGCGCTGCCGAGGCTCAGGTTCCTCACCACAACCGATTTCCCGCCCTTCAATTTTCTCGACGGCACGGGCCGACTGTCCGGCTTCCACATCGACCTGGCGCGGGCGATTTGCGCCGAACTCGACATCCCCGACAAATGCCAGATCCAGGCGCTGCCCTGGGCCGAACTCGACGACGCGTTGCAGAAGGGCGAAGGCGAGGCGATCATCGCCGGCATCGCCGCAACGCCGGAGACGCGGGCGAAGTACAGCTTTTCGCGCTCCTATCTACAGTTTCCGGCGCGCTTCATCATGCCGAAGACCAAGGCCTTCGCCGAGCCGATCCTCGACAAATTGCGCTCGAAGCGGGTCGGCGTGCTGGCCGGCTCGGCGCATGAAAAGATGCTGCGCGATTATTTCGGCACCGTGCAGATCATCCGCTTTCAACGGCCGGAAGACCTCTACAGCGACTTGAAGAGCGCCAAGATCGATGCCGCCTTCGGCGACGGCATGCGCTTTTCCTTCTGGCTGGGCGGCACGGACGCCGCCGGTTGCTGCCGCTTCGCCGGTGGACCCTACCTCGCGCCGGAATATCTGGGCTCCGGCATGACCATTGCCACCCGGGCCAGCGACCCAGCGCTGGCCGCAGCCATGGACTACGCGCTGCAGGAGATATCGGTGAAAGGCACCTTCGCCGAATTCTACCTCCGCTATTTCCCGGTCAGTTTCTTCTGATCCGGTTCCAGGTCGTTTCTTCTGATCCGGTTCCCGGTCAGTTTCTTCTGATCCGGTTCCCGGTCAGTTTCTTCTGATCCGGTTCCCGGTCAGCTTTTTCTGATCCGATCCCGGTCAGCTTCCTCTAGGGGCTGGATCAGGTCAGCGTGCGCAGGCGGGCCTTCGCCCCGCGCGCGATGGCCGCGGCAGTCAGCGTGTCGAGATCGAGTTCACGCCGGATCAACTGCAGCACCCGCAATTCCTCCATGCGCATTTCGAGATCGACCGCGGCAACCTCGAAGGCCGCGGCATAGGCGGTGTCGTGCAGCCGTTCGGGCAAAGTCTCGGCGACACGCTCGAGCACGCCTTCCAACCCATCCTTTTCATGCAGCATCTTCTGGCAGTCCTGCGCAATGGCGATCAGCCTGTCCTGCTTGAAATCCTCGAACACCGGCCAGCTGCGGACGACGTCGCCGATGCGCGCCAGTTCGATATCGGTCATGTCGCGATCGGAAGCCGAGGTGATGACCATCAGGTAGATCAGGGCTTCATGGGTGGACGGCAACGGCATTCAAAACTCCTTGATAGTGAGGGTCGAAGGTAGGGACGCCACGGCGCCGTCGCAACGAAAACGCCTGATATCGTTGACGCTCCGCCCTGTCGCGCCTAGAGACCCGGTTGAAAAATCTTACCAGCCGCGAAAGCCGGCCATGACTGGAACTTTGACATGACGGGATCAAACATCGCCGATCTCAACCCCGAAATGCTTGCGGCAGCCGCCGAAAGCAAGGCCTGGCCGTTCGAGGAAGCCAAAAAGATCATCGAGCGCTACAAAGGCGGCGACTTTCCCGAGACCGTCCTGTTCGAGACCGGCTACGGTCCGTCGGGTCTGCCGCATATCGGCACGTTCGGCGAGGTCGCGCGCACCTCGATGGTGCGCCATGCCTTTCACGTGCTGACCGGGAA
This sequence comes from Mesorhizobium sp. LSHC412B00, assembly GCF_000503035.1. Lineage (NCBI taxonomy): Bacteria > Pseudomonadati > Pseudomonadota > Alphaproteobacteria > Hyphomicrobiales > Phyllobacteriaceae > Mesorhizobium > Mesorhizobium sp. LSHC412B00. Next base: position 65,380 of record NZ_AYWB01000010.1, read on the forward strand.
CAAGGTCAAGACCAAGCTGCTCTGCTTCTCCGACGACATGGACGGCATGCGCAAGATTCCCGACAATGTGCCGGATCGCGCAGCGCTCGAGCCCTATCTGCATATGCCGCTGTCGTCGGTGCCCAATCCGTTCGGCGGCGACTATGCGAGCTTTGCCGACCACAACAACGCGATGCTGTGCCGCTTCCTCGACACGTTCGGCTTCGACTACGAATTCGCCAGCGCCACGCAGTACTACAAGGCCGGCCGCTTCGATGCGATGCTGGTGCGCGCCGCCGAGCGCTATGAGCAGATCATGGCGGTGATGCTGCCGACGCTGGGGCCGGAGCGGCAGGCAACCTACAGCCCGTTCCTGCCGATCTCGCCGAAGAGCGGGCGCGTGCTCTACGTGCCGATGAAGCATGTCGACGCCAAGGCCGGCAACATCACCTTCGACGATGAGGGCACCGAGACCACGCTTTCGGTGACCGGCGGGAAGGTCAAGCTGCAGTGGAAGCCGGATTTCGGCATGCGCTGGGCAGCGCTCGGCGTCGATTTCGAAATGTTCGGCAAGGACCACCAGACGAACGCGGTGATCTACGACCGCATCTGCAACATTCTCGGCGGGCGCGCGCCCGAGCATTTCGTCTACGAACTGTTCCTGGACGAGAACGGCCAGAAGATCTCGAAGTCGAAGGGCAACGGGCTGACCATCGACGAATGGCTGCGCTACGCGCCGACCGAAAGCCTCGGCCTCTATATGTATCAGCGGCCAAGGCAGGCGAAAAAGCTCTATTTCGACGTCATCCCACGCGCCGTCGACGAGTACTACACCTTCCTCAACGCCTATCCGCGCCAGGACTGGAAGGAGCGGCTGGGCAATCCGGTCTGGCACATGCATGACGGCAAGCCGCCTTCCATCGACATGCCGGTGCCGTTCTCGCTGCTGCTCAACCTGGTCAGCGCCTCCAACGCGCAAAACAAGGATGTGCTGTGGGGCTTCATCTCGCGCCATGCATCTGGCGTGACGCCAGCGACGCATCCCGAACTCGACCAGCTGGTCGGTTTCGCCATCCGCTACTTCGACGATTTCGTGAAGCCGACGAAGACCTTCCGGCCGGCCGACGATGTCGAACGCGTGGCGCTGGAAGCGCTTGGCAACGCGCTTGCTGGCCTGCCGGCCGGCGCCGACGGCGAAGCGATCCAGAACGCTTCGCTCAACGTGGCGCGCAAGATCGAACGCTATCAGGACCATTCGAAGAAGAGCCCGGACGGCGGCCCTGGTGTCTCGGGCGCTTTCTTCCAGATGATCTACCAGGTGCTGATCGGCCAGGAACGCGGACCGCGCTTCGGTTCGTTCGCAGCCCTCTACGGCATCGCCGAAACCCGCGCGCTCATTGAGCGGGCGCTGGCTGGTCAGCTGGCGGCGTAATTTCCGTCCCGGCCGGCGGCGTGTCTATCGCCGGGGCATCGAGGATCGGTTGCGACGCCGTCGGTGCCACAACAGGCGTTGGCGCCGGTGGCAGGCCGCCAAGATCGGGCGCGGCGCCGAAGACGCCCTTCTTGGCGGCGCGCGCCTTGTCGCCCGCTTCGACATAGGGGCCGGCTGCCGTGGCGCGCGCCCAGCCGTTTTCGACCAGCCACTGGCCGACATCCAGCTTGCCGATGCGGCATTCGGCGGCGATCAGCGCACGGTCGGCCTCCGGCGGCACCTTGCAGGCAACGGCCCGGCCGCGCAGGAAAGACCGGAACGCGGTGCGCGCCCTGATACCGCAAGCCCAGGACTTGCCGCCCTCGGTGCAGGTCTCGTCTTGCCTGACGATGTCGATGCCGGAGACCGTCACGGAATAACCATTGGCTTCGATCAGGCCGGCGGCGGCCGCGACCGGCTGGAACAGTTTTGTTCCTCCCCAGTCGTCGACCGCTCTGCGCCCACGCGGCTTGGGCGGCCCGGCCAGCGCCAGGTCGCTCAGCGGCGCGCGTGGCTCAACCCGTTCAAGTTCTTCTACCGGCAGCGGCGGCGGAGCGATGGCCTCGGGATCGATCGCCCTCGAATGCACCTGAGGCGAGTGCATCGGAGGCTTGACGGGCCGGACCTCGGGGATCGCCGACGTCGCCGGCTCCTCGGGCACGGCCTCGGTGTCCGGGTCGATCTGGTCGACGGTGATGGCGGTGCTTTCGCGATGCAGCGCGCGACCGCCGGCGACGACAATGGCGACCATCACCGGGATCGCCAGGAGGGCTATGAGGATTTGAAGCAGACGCACCGCGAGACCTACTGGCTTGCCCAGACGATCCGCGCCACCCATTCGACATCGCGCATCGCGATGTCGCGGTCCGGGTGGTCGGGGTTGAGCGAAATCAGCACGATCGATTTCGTCGTCTGGCGGTCGAGCACCTTGGCCATGACTTCGCCGGCATTGGTCTTGACGACGACGCGGTCGCCCTTGCGGGTAGCGGCGCCCGGCTCGACGATCAGCACATCGCCATTGCGGTACAGCGGCAGCATGGAATCGCCCTGCACCTTCAACGCATAAGAGGTTTCGGTCGCCCGTGCCGGAAGCTCGACAAGGTCCCAGCCCTGGCCTGAGGGATAGCCGGCATCATCGAAGAAGCCGCCGGCGCCGGCCTGGGCAAAGCCGAGCAGCGGCACCGCCGAACGCTGCGCGGCTACCGAGCCCGAAGCGGCCTTGGCACGGCCTTCGACCAGCCCGGTGAATTCGTCGAGCGAGGCGCCGGTCGCCTCGATGATCTTCGCCAGCGATTCGGTCGACGGCCAGCGCGGCCGTCCATCCGAGGACAGCCGCTTCGATTTGTTGAAAGCGGTGGAGTCCAGACCGGCTCGCCGGGCCAGGCCGGAGGCCGACAACGAATAGCGCTCAGCGAGAGCGTCGATGGCTGCCCAAACTCGGTCATGCGAGAGCAATTCGCTCTCCTCAAAACAGGAAAAAATACCTTTTCCTTCTAACGCGCGGTCATCCGATTGTCCACCGGCGCGCGGCCGATCCCCTAAAAAGCTGTGTGCGGCGAAGTCGTCATGGATGCCTCAAACTGCCTTGGCAAGGCTGCGCAATCCCTGGTCGGAGCTCATGAAACCCCGCTCGGCCTAGGTCGGCGGTCACGGTTGAACGGAGCGGGCAAGCGTACTGTTGGACGCGCCAAGGACGCTGTAGCATTTTGATTTGGCGCATGACCCCGAAAATCGATTCCGATTTTCGGGGTCATGCGCGAGGTCGGCGAGCATCATGTAGCGGGCGTTGTTGAGATGGAGGTTGAAGTCGATCTCGGTCGGCAGGCAGCGAAAAGCCAGTCGGCTTTCGCTACCGACCGCATAAGGCCACGGCGCCTTGCCGTGGCCATCATGCGCGCAAGGCGCCCCCAGACGTACATGGGGCGCTAGCTCAAGCGGCCTTCTTCACCTCGCCTTTCGCATAGGGATCGAAGCGCTGGTAGAAGGTCTCGCCCTTCTCGGCCAGGTCGAGCAGCAGCTTTGGCGCCTTGAACTCGGCGCCGTATTTCTTCTGCAGGCCTTTGGCTATTCTGACGAACTCCCTGGCGCCGATGCCGTCAATATAGGACAGCGCGCCGCCGGTGAATGGCGCGAAACCAAAGGCGAGGATCGACCCGAGATCGGCCTCGCGCGGATCGGTGACGATGCCTTCCTCCATCACCCGGGCCGCTTCCAGCGCAATGGTGACCAGCAGGCGCTGCTGCAGTTCCTCATAATCGACCTTCTCGGCCTCCAGCTGCGGATAGAGATCCTTCAGGCCCGGCCACAGCTTCTTCCTGGCGGGCTTGGCGGGATAGTCGTAAAAACCCTTGCCGTTTTTGCGGCCGAAGCGGCCATGGGTGTCGACCAGCGTGTTGATCAACGCCATCTGCCTGGGGTCGACGGCCTTGTCGCCGAGGTCCCTGATGGTCTGCTTCATGATCTTCTGGGCAAGGTCGATCGCCGTCTCGTCGGTCAGGGCCAGGGGGCCGACCGGCATGCCGGCGGCCTTGGCGGCGTTCTCGATCATCGGCGCCGGAACGCCTTCGATCAGCATCTTGTAGGCTTCCGACATGTAGCGCAGCACGCAGCGGTTGACGTAGAAGCCGCGCGTGTCGTTGACGACGATCGGCGTCTTCTTGATGGCGCGCACGAAATCGATCGCGGTGGCCAGCGCCTTGTCGCCGGTCTTCTTGCCCAAAATGATCTCGACCAGCATCATCTTGTCGACCGGCGAGAAGAAGTGGATGCCGACGAAATTCTTCGGCCGCGCCGAATTCTTGGCCAGTGCGGTGATCGGGATGGTCGAGGTGTTGGAGGCGAAGATCGCCGACGATTTCAGCACGGCTTCGGCCTGCTCGGTGGCAGCCTTCTTGACGGCCGAATCCTCGAACACCGCCTCGACCACCAGATCGCAGCCGGCGAGATCGGCATAGTCGGCCGACGGCGTGATCAGCGACAGAAGTCTGTCCTTCTCCTCGGGCTTGACGCGGCCCTTCTTGACCTGATCGGAGATCAGGCTGTCGGAATGCGTCTTGCCCTTTTCGGCCGACGCCATGTCGCGGTCGAGCAGGACGACCGGGATGCCAGCCTTGGCGGTGACAAAGGCGATGCCGGCGCCCATGAAGCCGGCGCCGAGAATACCGATCTTCTTGAACTTGGTCTCCGGCACGCCGGCCGGGCGGCGGGCGCCCTTGTTGAGCTCCTGCAGCGAGACGAACAGCGAGCGGATCATCGCTGCTGCTTCCTTCGACTGCATGATTTCGGTGAAATAGCGCTGTTCGATCCGCAGACCGGTGTCGAACGGCACCAGCAGGCCTTCATAGACGCATTTCAGGATCGCCGCGGCGGCCGGATAATTGCCGTAGGTCTCGCGGCGCAGGATGGCGATGGCCGGCGGCCACAGATTGAAGCCGGCCGGCGTATAGATTTGGCCGCCAGGCACCTTGAAGCCCTTCTCGTCCCAGGGCTGGACGGCTTTCAGGCCGTTCCTGATCATCGCCTTGGCGGTCTCGATCAGCTTGCCGGGTTCGGCGATCTCGTGGATCAGCCCCATCGCCTTGGCTTTCTGCGGCGACAGCGTCTGGCCGGTGGTCAGCATCTGCAACGCCTGCTGCTGGTCGGTCAGGCGCGGCACGCGTTGGGTGCCACCGGCGCCGGGGAAGATGCCGACCTTGACTTCCGGCAAGGCCATCTTGACCTTTTCGGAGTCAGCGGCAACGCGGCCATGACAGGCCAGCGACAGCTCGAACGCGCCACCCATGCAGGTGCCGTTGATCGCCGAGACCCAAGGCTTGCCCGACGTTTCGAGCTTGCGCCACAAGCCACCCATGCGGCCGGCATTGTCGAACAAAAGCTGTGCCGCCTTCTCCGGGTCCTTGGTCTTCTCCTTGGCAAATACGGCCAGCATCTTCTGCAGCATGGTCAGGTCGGCGCCGCCGGAGAAGCTGTCCTTTCCCGAGGTGATCACCGCGCCCTTGATGGCGGCGTCGGCCACCACATGGTCGATGATCTTCTCGAGCTCGTTCATCACCTCTTCGGTGAAGACGTTCATCGAGCGGTCCGGCATGTTCCAGGTGACCAGCGCGATGCCGTCTGCGTCGGTGTCGACCGTGAAGTTTGTATAAGTCATGTCTCTCTCCTTCCGGCCGAAAATCAGACGCGTTCGATAATCGTTGCGGTGCCCATGCCGGCGCCGATGCAGAGCGTCACCAGAGCGGTGTTCAAATCGCGGCGCTCGAGCTCGTCCAGCACCGTGCCCAGGATCATCGCGCCGGTGGCGCCGAGCGGATGGCCCATGGCGATGGCGCCGCCATTGACGTTGATCTTGTCGTGCGGGATTTCGAATGCCTGCATGTAGCGCAGCACCACTGAGGCGAAGGCCTCGTTGAGCTCGAACAGGTCGATATCCGACAGCTTCATCTTGGCGCGCTTCAGAAGCTTCTCGGTGACGTCGACCGGACCGGTAAGCATCAGCACCGGCTCGGAGCCGATGTTGGCAAAGGCGCGGATGCGGGCGCGTGGCTTCAGGCCCATCGTCTTGCCGGCCTTCTTCGAGCCGAGCAGTACGGCGGCCGCACCATCGACGATGCCGGACGAGTTGCCGGCATGGTGGACGTGGTTGACCTCTTCGACTTCCGGATGCTTCTGCACGGCGACCGCGTCGAAGCCGCCCATTTCGCCAGGCATGACGAAGGACGGGTTGAGCGAGGCCAGCGACTGCATGTCGGTCGACGGCCGCATATGCTCGTCATGATCGAGGATGGTGAGGCCGTTCTGGTCCTTGATCGGTATGACGGAGTTCTTGAAACGGCCATCGGCCCAGGCCTTGCCCGCACGCTTCTGGCTCTCGACCGCATAGGCATCGACGTCGTCGCGCGAAAAACCGTATTTGGTGGCGATCAGGTCGGCCGAAATGCCTTGCGGCACGAACCAGCCGGGCAGGCCGACGGACGGGTCCATGAACCACGCGCCGCCCGAGGCGCCCATGCCGACGCGCGACATCGATTCCACGCCGCCTGCAATGACGATCTCGTCGGCGCCTTGAGCGATCTTGGCGGCGCCGAAATTGATGGCGTCGAGGCCTGAGGCGCAGAAGCGCGAGATCTGCATGCCCGGCGCCTTGTTATCGTAGCCGGCCTCGAAGGCGGCGGCACGCGGAATGACGGAGCCGGCTTCGCCGACCGGATCGACGCAGCCGAAGATGATGTCGTCGACGTTTGCAGTGTCGAGGCCGTTGCGGTCGCGCAACGCTTCAAGCGTCCTGGCCGCAAGCCGCACCGCCGGCACCTCGTGCAGCGAGCCATCCTTCTTGCCCTTGCCGCGCGGTGTGCGCACGGCGTCATAGACATAAGCTTCAGCCATTTGCTTGCTCCTTGCTTTGCCGACGTCGCTCTCAGAGAGAGCGGCCGATCAGCAATTTCATGATCTCGTTGGTGCCGCCGTAGATGCGCTGGACGCGGGCGTCGCGGAACATGCGGGCGATCGGATATTCATTCATGTAGCCATAGCCGCCATGCAATTGAAGGCATTCGTCGACGACTTTTCCCTGCAGGTCCGAGAGCCAGTATTTCGCCATCGACGCCGTCACCGGATCCAGCCCGCCATTGATGTGGCGGGTGACGCAATCATTGTAGAAGACGCGGCCGATGGTGGCCTCGGTCTTCAGTTCGGCGAGCTTGAACTGGGTGTTCTGGAACTCGATGATCGCTTTGCCGAAGGCCTTGCGGTCCTTGACGTAGTCGATGGTCAGAGCAAGCGCGCGCTCGATCATGGCGATCGCGCCGGTGCCGATCTGCAGGCGCTCCTGCGGCAATTGCTGCATCAGCTGGATGAAGCCCTGTCCCTCTTCGTGGCCAAGCAGGTTCGAGGTCGGCACGCGCAGATCATTGAAGAACAGCTCCGACGTGTCGTTGGCCTTCAGGCCGATCTTGTCGAGGTTGCGGCCGCGTTCGAAGCCTTCGGCCTCGTCGGCCTCGACGACGATCAGCGAGGTGCCCTTGGCGCCTTTGGCCGGATCGGTCTTGGTGACGACGATGATGAAATTGGCCAGTTGGCCATTGGTGATGAAGGTTTTCGAGCCGTTGATCTTGTACTGGTTGCCGTCCTTCTCGGCGCGCGTCTTGACGCCTTGCAGGTCGGAGCCGGCGCCCGGCTCGGTCATGGCGATGGCGCCGATCAGTTCGCCGGTTGCCAGCTTCGGCAGCCATTTCTTCTTCTGCTCCTCGGAGCCGTAATGAAGGATGTAAGGGGCAACGATCGCATTGTGCAGGCCGATGCCGAAACCGTCGACGCCGACATGGCCGATCGCCTCGATGATGGCGCTCTCATGCGCGAAGGTGCCGCCGGAGCCGCCATATTCCTCCGGCATCGAGGCGCAGAGCAGGCCGGCGGAACCTGCCTTGCGCCAGCTCTCGCGGTCGACCATCTCGTTCTTCTCGAACTCGTCGTAGCGCGGCGCGATCTCTTCCGACATGAAGCGATGCGCCATGTCGTAGAGCATGCCGACTTCGTCCGCCGCCCAGGCGGGCTTCGGCAAGGAGAGCACTTCGGCTGGATTTGTCATGCCGTTTCTCCCGCGCCAACGTCCCCCTCCCCCTCGAGGGGAGGGTGGCCGCGAAGCGGTCGGGTGGGGTCGCCGATGACGTGCTCGACCTTATCTTCGGAATTGACGCGGGTTTGGGGCATTGCGATCATCTCCTACCAAAGCGCCAACCAGCCGGCGCACTGCACGCAAGGACCCCTCCCGGCCCTTCGGGCCACCCTCCCCTCAAGGGGGAGGGGGACGCCAGCCATTTCTAGAACGCTTCCGCAGGCAGCGCCATTAGCGTGTCCGCACCACTGGAAATGCGGGCGAGATGTGCCGATGTCTCGGGCATGATCCGCTCCATGAAGAAGCGCGCCGTCACCACCTTGTTGTCGTAGAAAGCCCCATTTTCGTGGACAGATTGGGAGCCATTGGCGCCGGTCTTGCCGAGCGCGGCCTTGGCCATCTGCGCCCACATGTAGCCGAGCGCCACAAGGCCAAAGAGATGCATGTAGTCGGTGGATGCGGCGCCGGCATTGTCGGGCTTGGCCATGCCGTTCTGCACCAGCCACATCGTCGCCGCCTGCAGATCGTTGAGGCCCTTCTTCAACGCCTTGGTGAACGGCGCCAGCTTCTCGTCGGCACGGTTCTCCTCGCAGAACTCGCCGACGTCCTTGAAGAAAGCCTGCACTGCGCGGCCGCCATTCAGGCCAAGCTTGCGGCCGACGAGGTCGAGCGCCTGGATGCCGTTGGCGCCTTCATAGATCATGGCAATGCGGGCATCGCGCACGAACTGGCTCATGCCGTGTTCTTCGATGTAGCCGTGGCCGCCGAACACCTGCTGCGCCATGACGGCATGGTCGAAGCCCTTGTCGGTGAGCACGCCCTTGATCACCGGCGTCAGCAGGCCCGTATAGTCGTCGGCCGCCTGGCGATCCTTGTCGTCGGCGGAGCGGTGGGCGATGTCGGACTTGATCGCCGTCCACAGCGCCAGCGCGCGGCCGGCCTCGTTGAAGGCCTTCATGGTCATCAGCGAGCGGCGGATGTCGGGATGCACGATGATCGGATCGGCTTGTCTGTCCGGCGCCTTGGCGCCAGACAGCGAGCGGCCCTGCAGCCGGTCCTTGGCGTAGGAGACCGCGTTCTGGTAGGCGATCTCGGACAGCGACAGGCCCTGCAGGCCGACGCCGAGCCGGGCTTCGTTCATCATCGTGAACATCGCCTTCAGGCCGCCATTGGCCTCGCCGAGCAGCGTGCCTTCGGCCTCGTCATAATTCATGACGCAAGTCGAATTGCCGTGGATGCCCATCTTCTCCTCGATCGACCCGCAGGAGAGCGTGTTCTTCTCGCCCGGATTGCCCGAGGCATCGAGCTTCAGCTTTGGCACGATGAACAGCGAGATGCCCTTCACGCCTGCCGGCGCGCCTTCGATGCGGGCCAACACGAGATGAACGATGTTTTCCGACATGTCGTGCTCGCCGGCCGAGATGAAGATCTTCTGGCCGGATACCTTGTAGGTGCCGTTGCCGTTCGGCACCGCCTTGGTGCGCAGCAGGCCGAGATCGGTGCCGCAATGCGGCTCGGTCAGGTTCATGGTACCGGTCCAGGACCCCTCGACCAGCTTCGGCAGCCATGTCGCCTTCTGCTCGTCGGTGCCGTGTGTGATGATCGCCGCGATCGCGCCTTGCGTCAGGCCGGGATACATCATCAGCGCCATGTTGGCCGAAACCATGTATTCGGCAACCGCGGTGTGCACGGCATAGGGCAGCCCCTGGCCGCCGAACTCGATGGGCGCCGCCAGTCCCATCCAGCCGCCTTCGCGATACTGGTCGTAGGCTTCCTTGAAGCCCTTCGGCGTCGTCACCGAGCCGTCCTCATGGCGCACGCAGCCTTCCATGTCACCGACGCGGTTCAGAGGATGCATAACGTTTTCGGCGAGCTTGGCGCCTTCGGCGAGGATCGCCTCGACAACGTCGGGCGTCGCGTCGGCAAATCCGGGAAGGTTGGAGTAGCGCTGATAACCCAGCACCTCGTTGAGCACGAACAGCGTGTCCTGGACCGGCGCCCTGTAGATCGGCATGTGTTTCCTCCACCATGCGGGTCTTGGCCGCGAGATCGGGCCCCGAAACATGAGGTTGGGGGCGGCATGCGGGCCAATCTTGAAAGCGGGATAGCAAAAATTGACGTTTGCGTAAACGTCAATTTTGTCGCCGCGACAAAATTTACCTATGCCAGCCTGTCGGCACGAGCGGTGCATGGCTTTGCGCAAAGCGAGGGGGGTCAAACAAAAAGAGCCGCGTGGGCGGCCGCGCGGCTCTTCCGTTCAAAGCTTTCGCCGGGAGCTGCGGAGCGAAATCAGCTGGCGGCGCTGGCCGGGGCCGAACGCTCGGACAGCATCTGGCGCACGGCCGACATCGAGCCGCTCAACTCGTTGATGGCGTCGTCGATCAGCGCGCGCTGCTTCTGCAGGCGGGCAAGCTGCTTCTCCGACTTGTCGAGAGCCAGCCGCAGCTGCTTGGTGTTGGATCCCGTCGGATCGTAGAGATCCATCATCTGCTTGACGTCGCGTAGCGAGAACCCGACCTTGCGGCCGAGCAGGATCAGCTTCAGCCGCGCCTTGTCGCGACGCGTGTATAGCCGCGTCGCCCCATCGCGCTTTGGATTGAGCAGGCCCTTGTCTTCATAGAAACGCAGCGTGCGCAGCGTCACGCCGTATTTCTTGGCCATCTCGCCGATGCGCACGAGCTCCTCACTGGCTTCGGCAGACATATTGTTGGTGTTGGCCGCGGCTTCGCCGGGCGAAACAAGTTTCATAGTCACTGGCTTTCCCCTGTCGTGGCATCGCGGTCTCGGACCTTGCAACGCCTGAGTGGAAGCGGGGGCATGCTTCCAGTCGTGGTTTCAACTAATTCATCGCAAAAGGCACGAACGGCGCCCCTCTTACGTTTACGTCAATTCTATATCGATAGCCGCCGCATGACGCAAGGGCGTTCTGGGATTGCGAAACCTTATGCCGCACCCCCGGCGCCGGGTCCGAACGGGCACCGCCTGTATTTCAGCAATGCCGTAACTTCTTAAGCTTGGTTAACACCTTGTTTACCACGATGAGTGAAATGTACGGATGTCGGTCACCCGTGTTTATCCTGTAGCGAATTTTTCACGGTTTTTCGGAGAGCGGGCCTGGCCCGGGAAGCTCGTCTTCCGCCGCAGCAGTGCCGCGCGGCCGCCTTCGTTCCCGACAAGGACTTGGGAAACTGGCAGCAAGCCGGCCATTCTGAAAAACGGACGCATCGATGAACAGCAAGCGGTCCTATCTCGATACACTCAACGCCGGCAGGCCGCGCAGGCCGAACACCACACTTGATGAATTGAACCGCTCGCTGGAAACGCTGGAGCAGCGGCTGGAGCGCAAGCGCGAGGACGCCGCCGAGCGCTTCGATCCGCGCCGGCCGCCGGCAGAGCCGCGCTACGCAAGCGTCCAGCCCTACGCCCCGCCGCGCTGGTACGAGGACCCGCAGCCCACGCCGCGGCCGAAAGGCGCCGGGCCGGCCGGTTTCGACCAGAACTATCAGGCGATCGCGCGCGACATCGACCGCGTGCGCGGCCAGGAAGACAGCGTCGCCGTGGTCGGCAAGATCGCCGGCGAATTGCGTGGCCTGCGCGAGGAACTGCGCCATCAGATGACGGCCGGCCTGCAGCGCGAATTCGCCGCGTTGCGCAAGGACATCGAACGGGCCTTCCAGGCGAGCAACCAATCGGGTGGTCAGGCAGGCGGCTTGCCCGGCAAGGGCAGCGCCGAACTCGGCGTCGAATTCGAGCGGCTGTCCGGCGCCATCCAGACGCTGGCCGAGAAGAGCGACGACCGAAGCGTCAACATGCTGCGGCTCGAGCTCGAGCAGGTAAAGACGGCGCTCGACACATTGGCGCGCGAGGAAAGCGTGCTGAAGGTCGACCGCCGCTGGGACGATTTCGACCGCCGCTGGAGCGCGTTCGAGGACCGTGTCGACGCCGACCAGCGCAACCGCGCCGACGGCCCCGGATTTTCGGCCCTGACCGACCGGCTCGAACAGATCAGCAATGCGGTCCACAATCTGCCGGAATCGCTGTCGCTGCGCTCGATGGAAGAAAAGGTCCGCACGCTTGCCGGCGCCGTCGATCATTTCGTCAGCCAGCAGAGCAACCGCGGCGGCGACACGCTTGGCCTGATCGACGAACGGCTCGATGAGATTTCGCGCGCCATCGTCGCCTCGACCGTCGCCGCACAGGCCAATTCCTTCGACCCCGAACCGTTCGAGCGCATCGAGAAGCGGATCGCCTCGCTGGCGCAGCAGATCGAGGAAGTCGTGCAGGTTCGTCCGAGCGGCGAGGTTCTCGACCGTCTCAGCACGCTGTCGAACAGGGTCGACGAGCTTGCCGGCCGCGCCAATCTGCCGGAACAGGCGATGGAGCGCCTCGGCAAGCAGATCGTGATGATCGCCGACAAGATCGACCGCGCCCCGGCCATGCCCGACGCCGACTATATCTTCCAGGGTCTGGAACAGCGCTTCGACGTGCTGTCGGGCATGATGGAACGTCGGCAGGGCGACGCCATCGAACAGGGCAACATGCTGTTTCGCGATCTCGAGCGGCGGCTGGACGAGGTTGCCGACCGGCTGGACCAGCGTCAGCCGCAGGCTGACAGCGCCGGCATCATGGACGCCATCGACGCACGCTTCACCGCACTCGCCCAACGCATGGAGACGCGCATTCCCGATCCTGCCAACGAGGCGGCGATCCGCGGCCTGGAAAGCCGGCTCGAAGACATTTCAAGCCGGCTGGAATCGTCGGCCGCGCAGGTCGCCGGCATCGATCCGGCACTGATCCGCAGCCTCGAGGCGCAGGTCTCCGGCCTGTCGGCTCACCTGTCGAAGCCCGGCACGCCGCTGCCGGAATTCGAGGACATCAGCCCGCGTCTCAACGAAATCGAGAAGTCGCTGGCTGGAACCCGCGAATCCATCATGGGCGCGGCACGCGAAGCGGCCGAGAGCGCCGTGCGCTCGCTGGCAGATTCCAACGCCAACACCGCGGCCGTTACCGGCCTTGCCCAGGATCTGAAGACGCTGGAAGCGCTGACGCGTCGTTCGGACGAGCGCAATTCACGGACATTCGAGGCTATCCACGACACGTTGCTCAAGATCGTCGATCGTCTGGGCTCGCTGGAGACCAGCGAACCGGCCGAGGCGGTGAGCGAGCTTCTGGATGCCCAGGCCGAGCCGGCGCGGCGGGCCCGCGATGCACGCGCCTCCAAGATTTCGGTGCAGGACGCGCCGTCGATGGATATCGACCAGCCGCTGCCGCTGACCGGAGACATGGCCGATCTCGACGGCCGCGCCGCCGCCATCATGCGCAGCGAGCCGGATATGCGCGCCGACCCGGGTACGCGTAGCGACCTGGGTACGCGTAGCGACCCGGTCATGGGCAGCGAACCCGTGCGGCGCTCGCCAGCCGAGGCTGCCGCGGCCGCTGCCCAGGCAGCGCTCGGTTCCGACAGGATTGCCGAGAAAGGCGAAGCCACGGCCAAGACGTCGCTGTTCGGTGGATTGGCGCGCGCCTTCAGGGGCAAGAAGCCGGCTGACATGCCGCCGCTTGCCGGCTCGGGGCCCAATGTCGACATGCCGAGCGTCGATCTCGACGAGCCGCTCGATCCGAAGCTCGCCAACCGGCCGTTGGAGCCGGGCTCCGGCGCGCCCGACCTCAACGCCATCATGAAGCGCGTACGCGACGAACGTGGCCCACCGGTGCGCCAAAACTCCGGCGATGCATCGAAATCCGACTTCATTGCCGCTGCCAGGCGCGCGGCGCAGGCTGCGGCCGCCGAGGCCGACGCGTTGAAACGCCAGTCCACCATGAAGGGCCCGGTCAAGGCGCTTCGCATCGGCGACCTGCTCAAGGCGCGGCGCAAGCCGATACTCATGGGAGCGGTCGCGATCATGCTGGCGCTTGCCGGCCTCCAGTTGGGCAAGGCCTTCTTCGCCGACCCGGTCGAGGTCGCAAGCAACGATACAGCGCCGATCATCGCCTCGCAGCCGGTCGAGACTGCCTCGGTCAACGCTGCCAGCCAACCCAAGGCAGAACAGCAGGTGGCCGTTCAGGACGTGCCGGCCCGGATCGTCAGGCAGGCGGAGCCCACGGAACCGGCAGCTGGCAACGATGCGCCAATGAATGCGGCCTCGGTCGCTGGGCCCGAAATGCCGGCGGTGGAGCCCGCGCCAGCGCCGATGGCTTTGGCCGATCCGGCCCCCGCGCCAAATGCAATGCTGCCGACCACCGCCACTGCGGAACCGGGGGCTGCCGACGCGCAGCCTGCGGCCGCCGTCATGGCGCCCTCGGCCTCGGATACGACGGCCTCGGATACTACCGGCGCCGTTCCGCCGGCTGATGCCGCGGTAGCACCTATCGTGGCCAAGATAGACGTTCCGGCCGATGCCGGCCCGCAAGCCTTGCGCGACGCGGCTGCCGGCGGTGACGCCAAGGCGCTGTTCGAGCTCGGTTCGCGCTATGCTGAATCGCGCGGCGTCAAGGAAGACATGGCGGCAGCGGCCAAATGGTACGAAAAGTCGGCCGAGCTCGGCTTCGCACCGGCGGAATACCGCATCGGCAATTTCTACGAGAAGGGCATCGGCGTCACGCGCGACGTCAAGAAGGCAAAGACCTTCTACCAGCTCGCCGCCGCGCAGGGTAATGCCAGCGCCATGCACAACCTGGCCGTTCTGTTTGCCATGGCCGCCGACGGCGTGACCGACAATGAATCGGCCGCGCACTGGTTTCAGGCGGCGGCCGATGTCGGCGTCAAGGACAGCCAGTTCAATCTCGGCATCCTGGCGGCAAAGGGCGTCGGCATGAAGCAGAGCCTGGAGGAATCCTACAAATGGTTCGCGCTCGTCGCCAAGACCGGCGACAAGGATGCGGCTGCCAAGCGCGACGAAGTCGCCACTGCGCTGCGCCCCGAACAGCTGGAGCGGGCCCGCGCCGCCACGGAACTGTGGAAGCCGAAGCCGCTCGACCCGGCGTCCAACTCGGCCGATATTCCTGAATCCTGGCAGGAAGGCACGCCGCAGACCACCGCCAGCGTCGACATGAAGAAGGCGGTCAAGAACATCCAGCTCATCCTCAACAAGAACGGCTACGATGCCGGCGGCGCCGATGGCGTGATGGGCGGCAAGACCAAGACCGCAATCATGGCTTTCCAGACCGACAACAAGATGCAGGCGACCGGCGAAATCGACGAAAAGCTGGTGAAGGCGCTGCTGGCGCACAAATAACGGCAGATGCGTCGCTAACGCGACGCCCTTGCCATACATTTGCCTGTTAACTGCTTGAGATGTTTTTTGTTTCGGTAGGGCGGCGGGGTTTGATCCCACTGCCCCGGCGGTGCAAGAAAGAATTGGCTTTTCGGTGCGACAATGCCCTGGAATGGCTGCAATCGCCGACAGGCAAACTGATCGAGACTGACGGGTGGGCATCTATCTCCCGATCGCGGAAATTTCCGTCAACGTCTTCGTGCTGCTGGCAATGGGCGCGGCGGTGGGTTTCCTGTCGGGCATGTTCGGGGTCGGTGGCGGCTTTCTGATCACGCCGCTCTTGATCTTCTACAACATCCCGCCGGCAATCGCCGTTGCCACTGGCGCCAACCAGGTTATCGCCTCCTCCTTCTCCGGCGCGCTGTCGCACATGAAGCGCGGCACGCTCGACTTCAAGCTCGGCGGGGTGCTGCTGGCCGGCGGCATCGTCGGCTCGACCGGCGGTATCTTCGTCTTTGCCTTCCTGCGTCGGCTCGGCCAGCTCGATTTGTTTATCTCACTGCTTTACGTCGTGCTGCTTGGCACCGTCGGCGGGCTGATGCTGGTCGAGAGCGTCAATGCGCTGCGCGCGACGCGCAGCGGTGCGGCGCCGGTCTTGAAGAAATCCGGCCAGCACAACTGGATCCACCGGCTGCCGCTGAAGATGCGCTTCAGGGCCTCGAAGCTGTTCGTCAGCGTCATTCCGGTGCTGGGGCTCGGCGCCGGCATCGGCTTCCTGTCGTCGATCATGGGTGTCGGCGGTGGCTTCATCATGGTGCCGGCGCTGATCTACCTCCTGAAAGTGCCGACCAACGTCGTTATCGGCACCTCGCTGTTCCAGATCATTTTCACCTCGGCCTACACCACGCTGGTCCACGCCACCACCAACCAGACAGTCGACGTCATGCTTGCCTTCCTGCTGATGGCGGGCGGCGTCGCCGGCGCGCAATATGGCGCCAAGGCAGGACAGAAGCTGCGCGGCGAACAGCTCAGGGCACTGCTGGCGCTGCTGGTGCTGGCGGTTGCCATCCGGCTTGCCATCGATCTCTTCGTCACGCCGCCAAACCTCTATTCGCTGACCGCCGCGGGCCTGAACTGATGCCGCGGTGGGGGATTTTTTCGGCCGCCGTTTTGCTTCTCGCCCTCGCTCTGCCGGCGGCAGCGCAATCGCCGAACCCCTTGCCGGAAGGCATCCAGATCGGTCTCTCCACCGACGCCGTGTCGATCACCGCCGGCTTTTCCGGCGCCGACCTGACCATTTTCGGTTCGCTGGAAAACCCCGACCCGCTGGTCGCGCGGCAGGGGCGCTATGACGTCATCGTCGTGCTCGAAGGGCCGCCGCGGCCGGTTGTGGTGCGCCGCAAGGACCGGGTGCTCGGCGTCTGGGTCAACCTGGAATCCGAGACCTTCGAGAACGTGCCGGTCTCCTACTCCGTCGCCACGACACGGCCGCTGCAGGACATCACCGAACCCAACAGCTACAAGCAGCTGTCGCTCGGCGCCTCCAACCTTTACATGCAACCGGCCGACGTAACCGACAGTCCGGCGACGATCGAGGAATTCACCGTGGCGCTGCGCGAGCGCAAGGCGGCGACCGGCCTCTATAGCGAGAATGTCGGCGGCGTGCAGTTCCTGTCGCAGAACCTGTTTCGCGCCACGGTGCGGCTGGCGCCCAATGTCCCGGTTGGAACGCATAAAGCCCGCGCGTTCCTGTTCAAGAGCGGCCTGTTCCTCAAGGAAAGCTCGGCCCAGCTCGAAATCCGCAAATCGGGTTTCGAACAGTCGATCTTCCGCGTCGCGCATGATTACTCCTTCCTCTACGGCGTCTTCTCCGTGTCGCTGGCCATGATCACCGGCTGGCTGGGCAGGCTGATCTTCCGCAGGGATTGACGCGCACGACCCATTTCCGGGGAAAGGGGGTTCCCCTTTTCTCAGTCTTGCGATAGACCGCCGCCTCCCAACCCTCGGGTTACACGCACAATCATTCGGCAGAACGGTCAGGCCTCTGGACGGCGCGCGCCTTGCGGACGCCTGCCACAGCGACGACCCAATGACAGGAGGCTGCAATGCACCAGGCATTTGGCGGCATCGATTTCGGCACGTCCAATTCTACGGTGGGCGTGATCCGCAACGGCCAGGCACGGCTGGTGGCGCTGGAAGGCGGACAGCCGACATTGCCAAGCGCGGTTTTCTTCAACTTCGAGGACGGTCACACCTATTTCGGCCGCCGCGCCATTGCCGACTACACCGATGCCATCGAAGGCCGGCTGATGCGGTCGCTGAAGAGCGTGCTCGGCAGTTCGCTGGCGCATGAGAAGACGCGGATCAAGGCCCGGCAGATCGGTTTCATCGACATTGTCGGCATGTTCGTCGGCCATTTGAAGAAGCGGCTTGAGGAAGATGCCGGCGCTCCGGTGGAGAACGTTGTGCTCGGCCGGCCGGTGCAATTTGTCGACGACGATGTGGAAGCCGATGCCAAGGCGCAAAGCGAGCTTGAAAAAGCGGCGCGCGCGCAAGGCTTCAAGCACATCGCCTTCCAGTTCGAACCGATTGCGGCTGCACTCGACTATGAGCAGGACGTGAAGCGCGAGGAACTGGCGTTGATCGTCGACATGGGCGGCGGCACGTCCGACTTCTCGATCGTGCGCGTTTCGCCGCAACGCGCCCGCTCACGCGACCGCAAGGACGACATCCTCGCCAACCGAGGCATTCATATTGGCGGCACCGATTTCGACCGGCTGCTCAGCATCGCCCATGTCATGCCCAAGCTCGGCTATCTCTCGCCCACAAAAGACGGCAAGCGCAACCTGCCGGCGAGCTATTTCATTGATCTCGCGACGTGGCAGCGCATCAACCTCGTCTATACTGCCAAGGCGATGACGCATCTGAGGCAAATCCGCTTCGAGGCCGTCCGCGCCGACCTTGTCGACCGCTTCATCCATATTGTCGAGCACCGTTACGGCCATGCGCTGGCCGGCCTCGTCGAACGAGCCAAGATCGCGCTGACGGATCAGGCTTCGGCCGATGTAACGGTGGCGCTGCCTGGCGCGCATTTCGCCGCCGAGATCTCGCGGACCGGCCTGGAAGAGACCATCGCCGCCGACATCGAGCGGGTGTCCGCTACGGTGCGGCAGACGATTGCCGATGCTGGCGTGAAAGCGTCCGACATCACCGCCGTGTTCCTCACCGGCGGCTCGACCGCCATCCCGCTGGCACGGCGCGAAATCCTGTCGCTGGTGCCGCAAGCCGCCGTTATCGAGGGCGACATGTTCGGTTCGGTCGGCCTTGGCCTGGCGCTGGATGCACAGCGGAAGTTCGCCTGATCGCTTACGCCGGATTGCTGACGGCCTCAGCGCCGAGATGCGCCTTGAGCGCCATCTGGGCGAGGCTTGCCTGGCGGTCGCGATGGGTGATCATGGCGAAGTCGCGCTTCGGCAGTTCGAGCGGCACCGACCGGAGACTGCCCTCGGCGACGGCGCGTCCGACGACGAGGTCCGAGATGATGGTGGCGCCGGCGCCGGCCTCGACCGCCTGGCGAACCGCCTCGTTGCTCGGCAGCACCAGAAATATCTGCAGGTCGCCAAGCGATATCCCCTCGCGGCGGGCCAGGTCCTCCAGCACCTCGCGCGTGCCCGAACCACCCTCACGGATGATCCAGCGCAGCCCTCTGATATCCGGGCGGCCCGGCGCGATCTCGGCGATTTCGGGATGCGAGGCGGCGACGACCAGCATCAACCTGTCGACGTCGACCTTGGTGCGGCGGAGGATGTCTGACTCGGTGCGCCCCTCGACCAGACCGAGATCGGCGGTGCCGTCGAGCACATTGGCCTCGACCTGCCTGGTGTTGCCGATGCTGACGCTTAAGCGCACCGCCGGGTAGGCTTCATGGAAAGAGGCCAGCCTGCGCGGCAGCCAGTAGCTGGCGATGGTCAGGCTGGCGGCGATCGACAGGCTGCCGGCGACCGTCTGCGAGACATGCTCCAGCACATTTCGGGCGGCGGCGGCGCGTTCCAGCACCGCCTTGGCCTCGGGCAGGAAACGGTGGCCGGTCTGAGCCAGCTCGATGTTGCGGCCGACACGGTTGAACAGATGAACGCCATGCTGCTCTTCCAAAGCGCGGATAGCCGCCGACGCCGCCGACTGGGAGATGCCCAAAAGCTCCGCCGCCTTGGTCATATGGCCGCGTTCGGCAACGGCAACGAAAATGCGCAACTGGTCCAGCGTCATGTGTGCATTAAGAACCAATTCCGATCGAATTTACAAGAACAACTGATTAGACGGATCGATAGCTTTATTCTACTTTTTCAGTCGAAGTTAGAAAGAATTCGCCAACAAATCGCGGCCAACAAAATGATCGGGCGGTTCAGATCCCTGTTTGCGCATTGGACCCGTGGCCTCAGGCGGCGGCTGGCCGGCGATCGATATCATCCTGAAGAACACTATATGCGTGGCCCCGGAC
This sequence comes from Mesorhizobium sp. LSHC412B00, assembly GCF_000503035.1. Classification (NCBI taxonomy): domain Bacteria; kingdom Pseudomonadati; phylum Pseudomonadota; class Alphaproteobacteria; order Hyphomicrobiales; family Phyllobacteriaceae; genus Mesorhizobium; species Mesorhizobium sp. LSHC412B00. The sequence continues at coordinate 85,152 of NZ_AYWB01000010.1, forward strand.
CGAAGACGCGGGCCAAATTCGCAGGTAGCAAAAGCACGCCGGCATCATGAACCCAGCTGCGCCGCGCGGAGCCAATTCCGCACCGTCGCAACGGCCGCTTGGCGATACACGCGCGCCTGATGAAGGCGACGGCGTCGACACCTCGCCCGCTATCTCCGACAGCATCGCCAAGACCACCTGCTATATGTGCGCCTGCCGCTGCGGCATCGACGTCCACATCAAGGACGGCAAGGTGCGCTACATCAACGGCAACAAGGACCATCCGGTCAATCGCGGCGTAATCTGCGGCAAGGGCAGCTCCGGCATCATGCAGCATTACAGCCCGGCTCGGCTGAAGAAGCCGCTGTTGCGCAGCGGCCTGCGGGGCTCGGGCGAATTCCGCGAGATCGAGTGGGAGGAAGCGTTTTCGATTGCGACCGGGCGGCTATCGCATATCCGCCGAACCGATCCGAAAAAGCTCGCCTTCTTCACCGGGCGCGACCAGTCGCAGTCGCTGACCGGCTGGTGGGCGAGCCAGTTCGGCACGCCGAACTTCGCCGCCCATGGCGGCTTCTGCTCGGTCAACATGGCGGCCGGCGGGCTCTACACGATCGGCGGCTCGTTCTGGGAGTTCGGCGAGCCGGACTGGGACAATACGAAATACTTCATGCTGTTCGGCGTCGCCGAGGACCATGATTCCAACCCGATCAAGATCGGCTTGGGTAAACTCAAGGCGCGCGGCGCCAAGGTGGTGTCGATCAACCCGTGCCGCACGGGCTACAACGCGATTGCCGACGACTGGATCGGGATCCGGCCCGGCACCGACGGCCTCTTCGTCTTCGCCCTCATCCACGAACTGCTCAAGGCGGGCCGCGTCGATCTCGATTATCTGCTCCGCTACACCAACGCCCATGTGCTGGTCATCCAGGAGCCGGGTGCGGCGGACGACGGGCTGTTCCTGCGCGACAGCGACAACAATCTTCTCGCGTGGGACAGAGTGGCGAAGACAACCGTCAACGCAGCCGATGCGGATGCGAAGCCGGCGTTGACCGGCAGCTTCACGTTCGCCGGCCGCCGCTGCGTGCCGGTGTTTCGGCTTATCGCCGACCGCTACATGGACGACAGCTACGCACCCGATGCGGTCGCGGCACGATGCGGCATTCCGGCCGACACCATCCGCCGGATCGCTGCCGAACTCGCCCACGTCGCCTTCGAACAGACGATCGAACTGCCGGTTGCGTGGACCGACTGGGCCGGACGGCGGCACGAGACGATCAAGGGACGGCCGGTGTCGATGCATGCCATGCGCGGCATCTCGGCCCACTCCAACGGCTTTCACTCCTGCCGTGCCATCCACCTGCTGCAGGTGCTGCTCGGCACCGTGGACGTGCCCGGCGGCTTCCGTTTCAAGCCCCCCTACCCGCGCTCGGCGCCCCCGGGACCGAAGCCGGCCGGCAAGGTGGTCAGGCCGATGACGCCGCTCGACGGCATGCCGCTCGGCTTCGTCTGCGGGCCGGACGATCTCCTGGTCGACGAGGCCGGCACGCCTTTGCGCATCGACAAGGCTTATTCCTGGGATGCGCCGCTCGCCGCGCATGGGCTGATGCATACGGTCATCCGCAATGCGTGGGCCGGTGACCCGTACCCAATCGACACGCTGATGATGTACATGTCGAACATGGCGTGGAATTCCTCGATGAACACCGTCGAGACCATTGCCATGCTCACCGACCATGACGAAGCGGGTAACTACAAGATCCCCTTCATCATCTATTCCGACGCCTATTATTCCGAGACGGTGCCGTTCGCCGACCTGGTGCTGCCCGACACCACCTATCTCGAACGTCACGACTGCATCAGCCTGCTCGACCGGCCGATCAGCCATGCCGACGGGCCGGGCGACGCGATCCGCCATCCGGTGGTCGAACCGGACCGAGATGTCAGGCCGTTCCAATCGGTGCTGATCGAACTTGGCGCTCGGCTTGGCCTGCCCGGCTTCGTCGAGGACGATGGCTCGGCCAGATATGCCGACTATGCCGACTACATCGTCAATCACGAACGCACGCCGGGCATCGGCCCGCTGGCCGGCTGGCGCGGCAAGGACGGCACTTCCGTCGGCAAGGGCGAAGTCAATCCCGACCAGTTGCAGCGCTACATCGGCAATGGCGGCTTCTGGCACCAGGATTTTGCTGAGGACCAGCGCTATTACAAGATGGCCAACCGCTCCTATCTCGACTTCGCAGAGCAGATGGGGTTCATCCCCAAGGCCGAGCCGATCGTGTTCCAGCTCTATTGCGAACCGATGCAGCGCTTTCGCCTCGCCGCGCGCGGTCATGGTCGCGTCCAGCCGCCCGAGAGCGAACGCCAGCGCATCGAGACCTATATGGATCCGCTGCCGTTCTGGTTTACGCCGTTCGAAGAGGCCGCGGTCGATCCGCAGAAATACCCGCTGCATGCGCTGACGCAGCGGCCTATGCACATGTATCATTCCTGGGGCTCGCAGAATGCGTGGCTGCGGCAAATCACCAGCCAGAACCGCCTGTTCGTGCACCACCAGACCGCGGCAGTTCTCGACCTGGCCGACGACGACTGGGTGTGGATCGAAAGCATCAACGGCCGGGTGAAGGGACAGATCAAGCTGGTCGACGGGGTCAATGCGGATACGGTCTGGACATGGAACGCCATCGGCAAAAGGCGCGGCGCCTGGGGGCTGAAGGACAACGCCGCCGAGAGCAATCGCGGCTTCCTGCTCAACCACATCATCGGCGACCAGACCTCGGCCGATGCGAACGGTAAACGCTATTCGAATTCCGATCCGGTCACCGGCCAGGCGGCGTGGTTCGATCTCAGGGTTCGCATCGTCAAATGCGCCTCCGAAGAAGCCGGCTTCACCGAGCCGCAATTCGAGCGCTTCAGCCAGCCGCCAAATGTCGAGCCTTCGCCTGACATCCTTCGCTTCGGCGCCGAGTTCCGCGTCCATAGGGAAGCCGTGGAATGACCTGCCTTCCCGCCCATACAGACAAGAAGCTTGGCCTAGTCATCGACCTCGACACCTGCGTCGGCTGCCAGGCCTGCGTCACCGCCTGCAAGGAGTGGAACACCGGCGGCCACATGGCGCCACTGACCGACATCGACCCCTATGGCGGCCGTGTCGACGGCGTCTGGTTCAACCGCGTGCACAGCTACGAGCACACGACCGAGGCGGGCGGGCGCACGGTCAACTTTCCGCGCTCCTGCCTGCATTGCGAGACGCCTGCCTGCGTCACTGTCTGCCCGACCGGCGCGTCCTACAAGCGGGCGTCGGACGGCATCGTGCTGATCGACGAAAGCAAATGCATCGGCTGCAAACTGTGCAGTTGGGCCTGCCCCTATGGCGCGCGCGAATTCGATACCGACGTCGGCGTGATGAAGAAATGCACGCTGTGCGTCGACCGTATCTACAACGACAATCTGGCCGAGGAAGACCGCGTGCCGGCCTGCGTTGCCGCCTGCCCGACCAGCGCTCGGCATTTCGGCGACCTCGGCGATCCCACCTCGGCGGTATCGCAACTGGTGGCGGAGCGTGGCGGCGTCGACCTGATGCCGGAGATGGGTTACAAGCCGACCAACAAATATCTGCCGCCGCGCGCCCAGCGCGCCGCATCGGTGCCGGCGCCAAGGCTCGAGCCAGTCACGGTCGAAGGCGGTTTTCTTGGTTGGATCGACCGCATGCTTTCGAACTGACCAATGCATCCAGCCTTTTCCGTCGTTTTCTTCACCACTGCTACAGGAGCGGGCTACGGACTGCTGGCGCTGCTCGGCGTGCTTGGCGGACTGGGTTTTATCCCGGCCCATTTCTGGCTCGGCCTTATCGGCATGGGGCTGGCGCTTGGCCTGATTGCCGCCGGCCTTTTGTCGTCGACCGGCCATCTCGGCCGGCCCGAACGCGCCTGGCGCGCCTTTTCGCAATGGCGTAGCTCCTGGCTGTCACGCGAGGGTGTATCGTCGGTCGCAACCTTCATTCCCGCCGGGCTGTTCGGCATCGGCTGGGTGTTTTTTGGCCGCACCGGAGGCTGGATGGCCATCGCCGGGTTTCTCGCAACTATCGGCGCAATCGTCACCGTCTGCACCACCGGCATGATCTATGCCTCGCTGAAGCCGATCGCGCAGTGGCATAGCCCGTATACGCTGCCGGGCTATCTCATCTTTTCGGCGATGACCGGCAGCGTGCTGTTGAACGCGCTGCTGCAGGCTTTCGCCATCAGCCCGACCGCCGTTGCGGTAGCCGCCCTGCTGCTGACCTTGCTCGGCTGGGGCTGGAAGCTGGCGACGTGGCGATACAATGACGCGCTGGAGATCGCGACCACCGCCAACACGGCGACAGGCCTCGCCGGAGGGACGGTGCGCTCGCTGGAATGGCCGCACACCGAGGAGAACTACCTGCTCAAGGAAATGGGCTTTCGCATCGCCCGCAAGCACGGTGCAAAGCTGCGGCTGATCACGCAGTTGCTGGCTTTCGCCTTGCCTGCCCTGCTGCTGCTTTCTGTCTTATTCGCTTTGCCCTGGCCATTCGCAGCGGTGCTGTCGGTGCTTGCGGCAACCGTCCAGTTCGCCGGCATGCTGGTCGAGCGCTGGCTGTTCTTCGCCGAGGCCAAGCACACCGTCACCCTCTATTACGGCCGGTAGAGCGTCCCGCCGTCAGGCGGCCCGTGCTCGTGGCGCCGCCGGCAAATCCTTAAGCAGGATTTCGATCGCGGCATCGATTACAGCTGTCCTGCGGTCGTGCGCGTAAAGGCCGTATTGGACCGTGAGCGGCTCGGGCAGGCCGGCTGACGTCTTCAGCACCCGCATCGAAGCGGTGCGCACGGATTCGGGCGGAAGCAGTCCAACGCCCAGTCCGTTCTCGATCGCAGCCTGAAGGCCGGTGACGCTCTGGCATGACAAGGCGATCCGGTGCTCCCGGCCGGCGGCGACCAGCGCCTCGATCATCCGCCTGCGCCAAGGGCAGGTTGCGCCGAAGGCGGCGAGATCGAGTGGCCGGTCATGGTCCAGCACATAATCCTGGGCGCAGACCCACTGCAGTTCGACGTTCCATGTCGTCACGGCATCGGCCGCGACGACGGATGTCGGGGCAATCATGACATCCAGCGCATCCTCGCTCCACAGCCGTCCCAGCGCGACGCTGTGCTCGACCATCGCGTCGAGGCTGATGTCGGGATAGGTGCGATGCAGCCGCCCAAGCGCGGCCGAAAGCGCGGCCGTGGTGACCTCTTCGGCAAGACCAATACGCACGCCGCCGCCAATGCTAGCCTGCTGCAGACGCGCCACTGCTTCATCGCCGAGAGCGAGGATGCGGGTCGCGTATCCCAGAAAGAGCTCGCCTTCCGCAGTCGGCACAACGCCGCGGCCGGTGCGCTGGAACAAGTGCCGTTGGAGCAGGCCCTCCAGCCGGCGCATCTGCATGCTCATCGCCGATTGGGTCTTGCCGGTCTGCGCGGCGACCCTGCTCAGGCTACCTTGCCGGCAGACCGCGACATAGGTGCGGAGAAGGTCGAGGCCGATCTGCTCAGATATCATTTTGTTTGAACTCTGATGTCATAGGTATCAGTCTACGATGATATCTCGCCACGCGCTATCTCACACTCAAGAGAACAGCGCAGGGGAGAAAACCATGAAAGCGATCCGTGTTCACCGCCATGGCGGGCCAGATGTGCTCGCCTACGAAGATGTCGACATCGGCCAGCCCGGACCGGGCGAGGTGCGCGTGCGCAACCGGGCGGTCGGTCTCAACTTCGTCGACATCTATTTTCGCACCGGCGAATACGCGCCGCCCGCTCTGCCATTCATTCCCGGCAATGAAGGCGCCGGCGAAATCGTCGCCGTCGGTGAAGGCGTCAGCGGCTTCGCGCCTAGCGACCGAGTCGCCTATGTCGAGACCCTCGGCGCCTATGCCGAAGAACGCATCGTGCCAGCGCATTTCGTCGTGCATCTGCCCGACGCCATCGATTTCGAGACAGGTGCGGCGATGATGCTGAAAGGGCTGACGGCGCAATATCTGCTGCGCCGCACGTTTCGCGTCGAGGCGGGCCATACCATCCTGGTGCATGCCGCGGCGGGCGGCGTCGGCCTCATCCTGACGCAATGGGCCAAACATCTCGGCGCGACCGTCATCGGCACGGTCGGTTCACCCGAAAAGGCCGAACTTGCGCGCGCCAATGGCTGCGACCATGTCATCGACTACAGCAAAGAGAATTTCGCCGCACGGGTGAAAGAGGTCACCAACGGCGAAGGCTGCCACGTCGTCTATGACGGCGTCGGCAATGCGACCTTCCCCGCCTCGCTCGACTGCCTGCGGCCGTTCGGCACCTTCGTCAGCTACGGCACGGCGTCGGGGTCGATCCCGCCATTCGACATCATGCTTTTGATGCAAAAGGGTTCGCTGTTCGCCACCTGGCAGTTGCTGTTCCATCATCTCGCCAGACGTGAGGACGTTGTCGCCATGAGCGAGGATCTGTTCAGCGTCGTCCTCAGCGGCGCAGTGAAAATCCCGGTGCACACAAGCATGCCGCTTGCCGAAGTGGCGGAGGCGCATCGCCGGCTCGAGGCACGGCAGACGACAGGCGCAACCGTGCTTATACCGTAGAAACTTAGCCCGGCCGCAGCATCGAACCGGAAATGGCGAAGATGCGCGCGGCGCCCATCATATAGGCCATCAACGTCTCGCGGCGGAACAGGCCGGCATAGGCGTGGTCGAGCACGTTGAGCGAGCCGGTATAAGCGCCGAAGGCCGGCATGATCATGCGGCCGCCATCGCCGGCAAAGCAGCGCCGCCGCACCGAGCGGCCCTGCTGGACGATGCGGGCGCAAGGGTGAAGATGGCCGGCAACTTCGCCCTCGGTTCTTATCTTCGACGGCTCGTGGCGGAACAGCAGCGAGCCGATGGCGAGTTCGCGCACCGTCTCGCCGGGCAAATCCGCCGGCGCTTCCGGGTCATGGTTGCCGGCGACCCAGAACCAGTCGCGGCCGGCCATCAATGCTTCCAGCCGATCGCGGAAGGTTTGATGCATGCGCTCGGCGCCGCCGCCGTCGTGGAAGGAGTCGCCCAGGCTGATGACGATGGCCGGCTGGTAGTCCGCGATTACCGCCTGCAGCCGGAGCAGAGTGGCGTCGGTATCGTAGGGCGGGATCAGTGCGCCGCGCCTGGCGAAGGACGAGCCCTTTTCCAGATGCAGGTCGGAGACCGCGAGCAGCCTCAGATCGGGGAAATAGAGCACGCCGCGCGAATCACAGACCGCGCGCTCGCCCGCGATGCCGACAAAGTCGGCCTCGGCGATCAGCGATGCCCGCGCCAGCGAAAAATTCATTCCTCAACCATCCCAGGACCCATGGCTTCCTCGACCAAAGTCGCGGCATCCATCAGCAGCGTTTCGTCGGCCTCGCCGTTCACCGGCATCTTGCCGATTTCGAGCATGATCGGCACGGCCAGCGGCGATATCTGTTCGAGTGCCTTATGCACGATTCGACCCTGGATACGCGAGAGCATGTCGGCAAGTCTGCTGACATCGAGCAGACCGGTCGCCGCGTCGGCGCGCGTCGCCTGCAGCAGGATGTGGTCGGGTTCATGGCTGCGCAGCACGTCATAGATCAGATCGGTCGAGACGGTGACCTGGCGGCCGCTTTTCTCCTGGCCGGGGTGACGCTTCTCGATCAGGCCTGAAATCAGCGCGCAGTTGCGGAAGGTGCGCTTGAGCAGCCAGCTGTCGGCCAGCCAAGCCTCGAGGTCGTCGCCCAGCATGTCCTGGTCGAACAGAGCGCCAAGCGAAGGTTTCCGCGATTTGAACATCGCGCCCATATCGCCCAGCGACCAGATGGCCAATGCGTAGTCGGTGGCGACGAAGCCAAGCGGCCTGGCGCCGGCCCTGTCCAGGCGGCGGGTGAGCAGCATGCCTAGCGTCTGGTGCGCCAGCCTGCCCTCGAAAGGATAAGCGACGAGATAGTGACGGTTGCCGCGCGGAAAGGTCTCGATCAAGAGGTCGTCGCGTTTGGGCAATACCGATTTGTCGGCCTGGAACCGCAGCCAGTCCGATACCTGCTCGGGCAGCTTCTTCCAGCGCTGCGGGTCGTCCAGCATGGCGCGCACCTGCTCGGCGAGGTAAGTCGAAAGCGGAAATTTGCCGCCGCCATAATAAGGAACCTTGGCGTCGCTTCCCGGCGCATTCGAGACGAAGCATTCGTTCTCGCGGATGCCTTCGAAGCGCAGCACTTTGCCGGCAAACATGAAGGTGTCGCCATGCGTCAGCGTTTCGAGGAAGGCCTCCTCGATCTTGCCCAGAGCTCGGCCGCCGTGCGAAGCCGAGCCTTTGCTGCCGGCCTTGACGTAACGCACATTGAGCGCCGGCACCTCGATGATGGTGCCGACGTTCAGCCGATATTGCTGCGCGACGCGGGGATTGGAGACCCGCCACATGCCGTCCTTGTTGAGGCGGATGCGGGCGTAGCGCTCGTAGTTCTTCAGTGCGTAGCCGCCGGTGGCGACGAAATCAATGACGCGGTCGAATGTCGGCCGGTCGAGGCTGGCATAGGGCGCTGCTGTCAGCACTTCCTCGTAGAGATCGTCGGCGCGAAACGGCGCTCCGCAGGCGCAGCCCAGCACATGCTGGGCCAGCACATCGAGCCCGCCATTGACCAGCGGCGGCGTATCCTGGGCGCCCAGATAGTTGGCGTCCAGCGCTGCCCGGCACTCCAGCACCTCGAAACGATTGGCCGGGATCAGGATCGCCTTCGACGGCTCGTCCATGCGGTGATTGGCGCGGCCGATGCGCTGCGCCAGCCGGCTGGCGCCCTTGGGCGCGCCGACATGGACGACCAGATCGACATCGCCCCAATCGATGCCAAGGTCGAGCGTCGAGGTGGCGACGATGGCACGGAGCGCGTTTTCCCCCATCGCCTTCTCGACGCGTCGGCGCTGGGCGACATCGAGCGAGCCGTGATGCAGCGCGATCGGCAAGGTATCCTCGTTGACCCGCCACAATTCCTGAAACAGCAGCTCGGCCTGGCTGCGGGTGTTGACGAACAGCAGGGTGGTCTTGTGGCGCTTGATCTCGCGGTAGATTTCCGGCGTCGCATAGCGCGCCGAATGGCCGGCCCATGGCACGCGCTCTTCCGAATCGAGGATCGAGATTTCGGGCTTCGCGCCGCCGGTTACGACGATGAGCTCAGACATATCGGGACTTGCCAAGCCTTTGGGCGGATTCTGGCTCACCAGCCAGCGCCGCAACTCGTCGGGCTCGGCCACCGTTGCCGACAGACCGATCGTCTGCAGGCCGGGCACGATGCTGCGCAGCCGCGCCAGCCCGAGCGCCAGCAGATGGCCGCGTTTCGATGTCACCAGCGAATGCAACTCGTCGAGCACGACATAGCGCAGATCCTCGAAGAAGCGCCCGGCATCGCCGGCCGCAATCAGCAGCGCCAATTGCTCGGGCGTGGTGAGCAGGATATCGGGCGGCGCCAGCTTCTGGCGCTGCCGCTTGTGGGAAGGCGTGTCGCCGGTGCGCGTCTCGATGGTGACGGGCAGGCCGATCTCCTCCACCGGCTTGCCGAGGTTGCGCTCGATGTCGACGGCCAGCGCCTTCAGCGGCGAGATGTAGAGCGTATGGATGACGCGCCGTGCCATACCGGCTTTGCGTCTGGGGCGGTTGGCCAGTTCGGTCAACGATGGCAAGAAGCCGGCCAGTGTCTTGCCGGCGCCGGTCGGTGCGATCAAGAGCACCGATTGCCCGGCTTGAGCCTTCGCCAGCAGCTCGATCTGGTGAGCGCGCGGCGACCAGCCTTTTTCGCCAAACCATCTGATGAATGGCTCGGGCAGAAGGACGGCGGCATTTTGTTTGGCAAGGCGCGGCTGCTCGGTCACGCGAAAGAGGTAGCGCGACGGCGCGCGATCGCCAAGGAAAATCGGAACAAAAGGTGATCGGGTGAGTTGCCCTCACCCCGTACGGGGAGAGGATGCCGGCAGGCACGTGAGGGACAGCGCGAGCTTTCAATCGCTGGCGCCGCCCCTCATCCGCCCTTCGGGCACCTTCTCCCCGTGAACGGGGCGAAGGAAGAGGCGCTAAGGCCGCCGAAACCCAGTCGGCCCGCCATAGAGATACCCAATCCGATCAACCGCATCCTTCAGCCCTTCGCGCGAGACCAGCATGGTGTGGCCGTTGGCGTGGATCATGGTCTCGGCGTCGGTCATAACGGCGACATGCCCCTTCCAGAACACGAGGTCACCGCGTTTTAGCCCGGCATAATCGGATCCCGGATCGAGCGGCTCGCCCAGGCCTGCCGCCTGCATGTCGGAATCTCGAAGCACATTGCGGCCGGCCATGCGCATGGCCAGTTGCACGAGGCCAGAACAGTCGATGCCGAAGCCGGAGGTGCCGCCCCAGAGATAGGGCGTGCCGATAAACATCTCGGCGACCGAGACATAGTCGGCGGCGATATCGCTGACCGGGCGCACATGGCCGGCGATCAGCGCCTCGCCGGAAGGCAACAGCGCATAGTGCGTGCCGCGCGTTTCGGCAGCGCCCCTCACCGTCACCGTCGAGCCCATCGACAATTGCCCGCTGATCGGAAAGCGCAGATCCGGGCCTGGATAGAGAAAAGTGCGCGGCGCCGTGACGATGTGGGTTGGCGCATGCTCGCGTGCGCCCAGCATGGTGGCGCCGACGTAGCCGACATAGCCGTCGCGTTCGGCCTGGACCCAGGCCCAGCCTTCGGCTTCCTCGAAGACAAGCACATCGTCGCCGAACAGTACCTGCGTGTTGACGCCGGCATCCGGGCGCGGTGCCTTGCGCACGTCAGCCACGGAGGCCGTGATCCGAGCCCGACGGCCGGTGACGAAGCGATCGGCCGAAACCTCCCCTTTCAGCCTTGCATCGGCGAGGTCGGAACGGAAGGCGTGGAGGCGGGCATCCCTGGCAGTCAAATCGGTACTCGTTCTAATTCATGGATTGATCAGATGGGCAGTTCATGAGCCCTGGCAACGATACCATCCCCGAAGCGCTCGACAAAGAGCGCGCCTTCGACCGTGCGCCGGATCAGCACATTGCGCTTGTCGAGCTCGTCGCGATGGCGTGACACCAGTTTCAGCGCACCCATAGTGTCGAGGGCGCGGGTGATGACCGGCTTGGTGACATTGAGGCGGGCTGCCAGGCCGCGCACCGTGTGCGGCGGCGGGTCGAGATAGATGGTGAACAGGATCGCCGTCTGGCGCATGGTGAGATCTGGCGCGCCGGCGCGCACCTGCGACAGCATCACCTGCTGCCATAGTCGCATCGCCTGGCTCGGACGCATCGAAATCGACATCGCGCGAGCATGACGGCAAATTGTTTCGGTTCCGTTTCAGTTTAGAGGCAGTGTGCTTTGCTCACGACCCTAGGCATAGCGCCTCGAAATGACCCGCTCCAGTGCACGGATGCCTTGCGCCTCGCCGCCGGCGGGTCCATAGGGGCGATCGGACGGGTTCCAGGCGAAGATGTCGAAATGCGCCCAGCCCGTTGTCCGTTCGACAAAGCGCTTGAGGAACAGCGCCGCGGTGACCGAGCCGGCGAAACCGTCCGTGGTGACGTTGTTGATGTCGGCGATCTTCGACGCCAGCCTGGCGTCATAGGGCCGCCACAACGGCATGCGCCACAACGGATCCTCGACGGCCACCGAGGCCGCAGCCAGTTCGGACGCCAGCGCTTCGTCGCCAGTGTAGAAAGGCGGCAGATCGGGACCGAGCGCGACACGCGCTGCCCCGGTCAGCGTCGCCATGTCGATCAGCAGTTCCGGCTCCTCGTCATCGGCCAGCGCCAGCGCATCGGCCAGCACCAGCCGCCCTTCGGCGTCGGTGTTGCCGATCTCGACGGTAATGCCCTTGCGGCTGGTCAGTACATCTCCAGGCCGGAAAGCGTTGCCGGCAATCGAATTCTCGACCGCCGGGATCAGGACGCGCAGCCGGATCTTCAGCCCGGCAGCCATGATCATCGAGGCCAGGCCCAGCACATTGGCGGCGCCGCCCATATCCTTCTTCATCAAGAGCATGCCCGACGACGGTTTGATGTCGAGGCCGCCAGTGTCGAAACAGACACCCTTGCCGACCAGCGTCACCTTCGGCGCGCCTTCCGGTCCCCAAACCATGTCGATCAGTCGCGGCGCTCCGACCGAGGCCCGGCCGACCGCATGGATCATCGGGAAATTCTGCTTCAGGAGATCATCCCCCTTGATCACCGACACCTCGGCCTTGTGAGTGGCCGCCAGGGTCCGCACGGCCTTCTCCAACTCGTCCGGTCCCATGTCGCTGGTCGGCGTGTTGACGAGGTCGCGCGCCAGGAAGACGCCGTCGGCGATGCGCCGGACGCGTCCTGCATCTACGCCGAGCGGCAGCGCAAAACGCAGCGTCTTGCCTGATTTCTTTCCGTAGCGAGTGAAGACGTAACCGCCGAGCACCAAGGCTATGGCCGCGAGTTCCGGCTCGGCTGGAGCGGCGGCAAAATGCCAGTCGCCTTCCGGCAAGGCTCTCGCCAGCATGCCGACGGCCAGCGCGCCCTCGCCATCACCGACGCCGAACAAGGCGCCGGCAAGGGAACCGTTGTCGCCGGGAACGGCGAGCGTCCTACCGGCTTCGCCGGAAAAGCCGTTGGCGGCCGCCCATGCGGTCATGGAAGGCGAAAGCCCCAAGGCCTCCAGTCCATCGCTCGCGACCAGATGGACCGGCAGGGCAGTGTTTAGTGTCTCGATGAGTTCGACGGGCATTCGATGGTCTCCGGGAGGCTTGCAGGTCGTCCTCAGTCAAGTGACAGGGACGTCGGATGATTTCAACATCTATGCACAGGGGCCGGCATGGGACTGCCAGGCCAAAGGCTTCCGGCGGGCCGTTCACCGATCCGACGGCTCATTTTTTAACTGTCCGTTAGGGTTAACAGAATATTTCTGCGGGGATGAAGATGGCCACGTGAATGGCCACGCGCAGGAATGGAGAGCCCCGTGCCGATGCCCACCAACCGCAGGATGAACGTCACGGGCAAACGGTTGGTCACCACGGCACTGCTGATGGCGCTGGCGGCCGGTGTTGCCGGGTGCGGAACCAGCAAGCTCACGACCGGCTCGATCGGGCGCACCAGCGGCAAACCGCTGGAAACCATGTCGGCCAGCGAGTTGCACGGGGCGACCGGGCGGCTGGGCGAATCCTACGCAAAGAACCCCAACGACAAGCGGCTGGCGACAAATTTTGCGGCGGCGCTCCAGATGGACGGCGATGCCGACCAGTCGCTTGCCGTGATGCGCAAGCTGGCGATCGCCTACCCCAAGGATCGCGACGTGCTTGCCGCCTACGGCAAGGCGCTGGCCGCCAACGGCCAGTTCGAGCCGGCGCTCGACGCCGTGCGCCGGGCGCAGACGCCGGAATATCCGGACTGGCGGCTGATGTCGGCCGAGGCCGCCATTCTCGACCAGCTTGGCCAGAAGGATGAAGCGCGCCAGAACTACCGCAAGGCGCTGGACCTAAAGCCGAACGAACCCTCGATCCTTTCCAATCTCGGTATGTCCTATGTGCTGGAAGGCGATCTGCGCACCGCCGAGACCTATATGCGCTCGGCAGCCCAGCAACCGAATGCCGACAGCCGGGTGCGCCAGAACCTTGCGCTGGTCGTGGGACTGCAGGGCCGCTTCGACGAGGCCGAGAAGATCGCGTCGCAGGAGCTTTCACCCGAACAGGCGCAAGCCAATGTAGCCTATCTTCGCCAGATGCTTGCCCAGCAGAACGCCTGGAGTCAGCTCAAGGATCAGGACAAGGCAAAGCCGGCGACCAACTGAGCGCCGCATGGGCGCCGGCTCCGCACAGCGCAAATCCGTCCACGCATCAACGCTGAAAACCAAGAGCCGCACTGCATTGGCAGTGCGGCTCTTTTGTACGGCTGCAACCGAGGCCTACTGGCTTGAGGAATTGTGCTGGTCGCCGAAGATGCCGCGCTGACTGACCTGAATGCCGGCTGGGCCTAGAATGATGGCGAACAAAACCGGCAGGAAGAACAGGATCATCGGCACGGTAAGCTTCGGCGGCAGGGCGGCGGCCTTCTTCTCGGCGGCATTCATGCGCATGTCACGGCTTTCCGAGGCCAGCACGCGCAATGCGTGCGCCACGGGTGTGCCGTAGCGTTCGGCCTGGACCAGCGCCTGGGACACTGACTTCACCGACTCCAGGCCGGTACGAGCCGAGAGGTTTTCATAAGCCTGCTTGCGCTCCTGCAGATAAGAGAGTTCGGCGTTGGTCAGCACGAATTCCTCCGCCAGCGCCACCGACTGCGAACCGATCTCCTCGGAGACCTTGCGCAAGGCGGCCTCGACCGACATGCCCGATTCGACGCAGATCAGCATCAGGTCGAGCGCATCCGGCCACGCCGCCTGGATCGACTGCTTGCGCTTGGCGGCACGATTGTTGACGTAAAGGATCGGCGCGTAGAAACCGGCGTAGGCGACAAGGATGCAGACGAACAGTTTCACGAAGGCCGGCCGGTCCGGCAGTCCGCCGAGCACGAACAGATAGATCGCTGCCAGCGCGAAACCGACAAAAGGCAGGATCAGGCGGAAGAACAGGAAGCGGGTCAGCGGGTTCTGGCCACGAAAGCCCGCCACCTTGAGCTTCTGCAACGTGCCTTCATCGGCCAACGCACGCCGCAGGTCCAGCCTGTCGACGATGTTGCGCATGCCGATCGACTGCTCTTCGCGCAGCCCCTTGCGGCGACGATCGGCTTCATTGGCAAGCCGCGCGCGCTGCTTGGCGCGCAATTCGTCACGCTCCAGCGCCACCGATCTCATGCGAGTCTTGAGCTGATTGCCACCAAGGGCCGGCAGCACCGTGAAGACGGTCGCGAACACCGCAATGCCAACCAGCAACGCTATCAGGAAGGCAGGATCGGTCAGCGATTTTACGACTTGGTCGGTCATTCGTTTTCAGTCTTTTCGTTTCGAGCTTTCCAAGGTCGGCCTAAACTTCAAAGTTCATCATCTTGCGCATCACCAGAATGCCGATCGACATCCAGACGCCGGAACAGCCGAGGATCAGATTGCCGGTGCTGGTGGTGAACAGCGGCATGATGTAGTTCGGGCTCGACAGATAGACGAGAAGGGCGACGACAAAAGGCAGCGCGCCGATGATGACGGCCGACGCCTTGGCTTCCATGGAAAGCGCCTGGACCTTGGCCTTCATCTTCTTGCGATCGCGAAGCACGCGCGACAGGTTGCCAAGCGCCTCGGAGAGATTACCGCCGGCCTGTGACTGGATCTGAATAACGATGCCGAAGAAGCTTGCCTCGCTGCACGGCATGGTTTCAGCCATGCGCAAGGTGGCATCGGGGATGGACATGCCAATCTGCTGTGAATCGACGATCCGGCGGAACTCGGTCTTGACCGGCTCCGGCGATTCACTGGCGATCAGGCGAATGGCGTCGTTGAGCGGCAGGCCGGATTTGACGGCGCGCACGATGATGTCGAGGGCGTTGGGAAATTCGTTGAGGAACGCCTTGACCCGGCGCGCGCGGCGAAACGAGACGAACCAGCGCGGCAGGCCGAGCGCCCCCGCCAGCAGCGCGCCCGGCAGGACCAGAAGCGGCGCGCCGGCGAGATAGGCAAGCACCGTCAGCGCGATGCCGCAAATGACGGAGTAGATATAGAAACGCTCGATCGAGACCTGCATGCCGGCCTGACGAATCTGGGCCTTTAACGGCGGCTTCTTGACGGCGAGTTCGTTGGTTTTCTGCTTTTCGTCGAGCTGTTTCAGCGTGTCCTGGACAGATTTACGCCGCTTGACCGCCTCCGCGACACGGTCGCGCGAAGCCTTGACGACCGAACGATCGGTCTCGGCGGCCTTGATCGTCTCGAGCCGCTTGCCGGCCTGCTTCTCGTTGCTCATCTTGGTGAACAGGAAGGCATAGGCGACCGCACCGGCGCTGAAGCCGGCGAGCACGATGAACGCCAGTACGGTGGTGTCAATTCCGAACATCGACCTCGGTCCCCAGCGCATATCGCCGTTTCAAGGAAACGGCGATATGCGCTATCGCTTTGTTTTGACGCAATTCCCAAGGGAAAGCACTACGCGCTTTTCCCGGGAAAACCGCTTCACACTTTTTCTGGAATTGCTTCCAACCTCGATATGCGTCAGTCAGCGCGTTTCTCCATCGATTCCAGCGCATTGGCGAGGCGCTGTTCCTCGCCATAGTAGCGGGCGCGATCCCAGAAGTGCGGACGGCCGATGCCGGTCGACACGTGCTCGCCAAGCAGCCTTCCATTCGAGTCCTCGCCCTTGATGTTGTAGAGCACGATATCCTGCGTGATGATGACGTCGCCTTCCATGCCGATCACCTCGGTGATGTGGGTGATGCGGCGCGAGCCGTCGCGAAGGCGTGCTGCCTGGATGATGACATCGATGGAGCCGACGACGATTTCACGCACGGTCTTCTGCGGCAGCGAATAGCCGCCCATGGCGATCATCGATTCGATACGGTTCAGGCATTCGCGCGGGCTGTTGGAGTGGATCGTTCCCATCGACCCATCATGGCCGGTGTTCATCGCCTGCAGCAGGTCGAAAACCTCCGGTCCGCGCACTTCGCCGACGATGATGCGTTCGGGCCGCATGCGCAGGCAGTTCTTGACCAGGTCGCGCATTGTCACCTCGCCTTCGCCCTCGAGATTGGGCGGGCGGGTTTCGAGACGCACCACGTGCGGCTGCTGCAGTTGCAGTTCGGCCGAGTCTTCGCAGGTGATGACGCGTTCTTCGCGGTCGATATAGTTGGTCAGGCAGTTGAGCAGCGTCGTCTTGCCGGAGCCGGTACCGCCGGAGATGACGATGTTGCAGCGGACGCGGCCGATGATCTTGAGGATCTCGGCGCCCTGCGGCGAGATGGCGCCGAACTTGACCAGCTGATCGAGCGTCAGCTTGTCCTTCTTGAACTTGCGGATGGTGAGCGCGGTGCCGTCGATGGAGAGCGGCGGGGCGATGACGTTGACGCGGGAGCCGTCGGGTAGGCGGGCGTCGCAGATCGGACTCGATTCGTCGACGCGGCGGCCAACCTGGCTGACGATGCGCTGGCAGATGTTGAGCAGCTGCTGATTGTCGCGGAAGCGGATGCCGGTCTGTTCGACCTTGCCATTGACTTCGATGTAGACGTTCTTGGAGCCGTTGACCATGATGTCGGCGATATCGTCGCGGGCGAGCAGCGGCTCCAGCGGGCCGTAGCCCAGCACATCGTTGCAGATGTCCTCGAGCAACTCTTCCTGCTCGGCGATCGACATTGCGAAATTTTTGATGGCGATGATGTCGTTGACGATGTCGCGGATTTCCTCGCGCGCGCTCTCGGGATCGAGCTTGGCGAGTTGCGACAGGTCAATGGTGTCGATGAGCGCGGAGAAGACCTGGCTCTTGGTGTCGTAGTAGGTTTCACTTTTTTCGCGCTGGATCTTTTTTGGCGGCTCCGGCGCCATCGATGGCGCCTCAACGGCACGGCGAGTTGGCGGGGTTCCCGGCGCTCCAGGCGGCGCTGCCGCCGGCCGGGCAAGTACCGCCATGTCCGCAGGCGTTGCAGTGGCCGGCGCCGCTGGCGCCGGTGCTGGCTGACGGAACTCCGGGGTGAACCGGCCGCCGTCGTCGGAGCCTCTTTTACCAAACATGATCGACTACCAATTCCGTCCAGAACATGATGCCGAAGCGGTTTTCGGACGACATCATGCTCTACTTCTTGATTTGGAGGGGAGCGTCATTTCTTGTTACGCGAGAGCTTGCCGAGCAGGCCGCCAAGGCCTGCCTTCTTCCTGGCCTTGATTTCGCTGCGACCGGTCAGGACATGCGCGATTTCGTTGATCATGCCGACGACCGGGCTCCTGGCATCCATCTCGCCCAGCATGCGGCCGTTGTTGGCGGCATTTCCAAACAACAACGGGTCGAAGGCGATGACCGACATCGGCGTGAGGCTGAGCGGTTCGGCGAAGTCGGAAGCGGATATCTCGGGTCGCTTCGGTACGCCGGCCTGGTTGATGATCAGTTTCGGCGGCGGATCGTTCGGGCGAAGCCGCGTCAGCATATCGACCAGATTCTTGGTGTTGCGCAGATTGGCCAGTTCCGGCGTCGCCGTGATGACGATCTCGTCAGCCTTGATCAGTGTGTTCTTGGTCCAGCCAGTCCAGACATGAGGAACGTCGAGCACCAGCAGCGGCACACTGCGCTGCGCGGTGTCGATGAGTTGCGTGAAGGCATCGGGATCGAAATCATAGACACGTTCGAGGGTGGAGGGCGCGGCGAGCAGCGACAGATGTTCGGCGCACTGGGCAAGCAGCCGGTCGAGATAGACCTCGTCAACTCGTTCGGGCGAAAACACGGCTTCGGCGATGCCTTGCGCAGGGTCCTGGTCGAAATTTATGTTGGCCGTCCCGAAAGCCAGGTCGAGATCGGCGACGACCACTTCCGACTTGAACAGCGATGACATCGCCCACGCTACATTGTGGGCGATGGTCGAGGAGCCGACGCCGCCCTTGGCGCCGATGAAGGCGATCGAGCGGCCGATCGGCTCGGCTTCCGGATCGACGAAGATCGATGAAACCACGGAGACGATATCGGCCATCGACACCGGCGCGATGACATATTCGGAAATACCGAAGCGGATGAGTTCGCGGTAAAGACCGACATCGTTGTAGTGGCCGATCACCACGACTTTCGAGGAGGGATCGCAATATTCGGAAAGCTGGGCAAGCTGCTCCAGCAACTGCTTCGGTTCGCTGCGCGATTCCAGCAGGATCAGGTTCGGCGTCGGCGCCGACTGGTAGAATTCGATCGCCGTGGCGATGCCGCCCATATGCACTTTCAGATGCGCCTTGGCCATGCGGCGATCCTCGCCGGCCCGCTCCACCGGATGCGCGACACCTTCCGTCTCGCAAAATGCCTGGATCGAAATACGCGGCACCGGCCGCAGCGCCTGCATCGCGGCAATATCCGATTGCGAGCTGTCGCCGCCGTCTCCGGGCGTGTCGTAGGCAAGATTGCTCATCGTCATGCTCTTTTCCGTAACTTCTCGTTCCGGCTCTACGCGGGACCGGCGCTCCTAATACGTCACTTCCGAACTGCCGAGGAACTCGTCCGAAATACCTCTGCCGCGATAGACGTCGATCACCGCGCCGCGGTTCTCGGCGTCGATATCGGACGACTTTCTTGGCCCGAGCAGATCGGCCGGATTGGCGAGTTGCGCAGCGAGGTTGTTTTGAGAGGAGCAGCCGTAATCGGCGTAGTGCTTGTTTTCGGAGGTTGCGAGGATGTCTTCGGGCCAGCGCCCGCATTTGTCGGTCTGGGCTCTCACCGAAATATAGGAAACGCGGATAGGCGCCGAGGCTTCTGGGGAAACCGACTGGTAGGAGGTCACCACGATCCGGTTTCGCTTGATGCCGCCGGCAACCGCCAGCCTGGCGAAATCGCGCGCCGCGGCAGTCGCCGCCACCTCATTGGCCGAGCCGATCGGGATTGCGATCGTCAGCGCCGGGGCAGCGCTCCTGTCGTAGCGGTCAAGGAAGCCCAGAAGCGTGTCGCGCTGCGAGCCGGTCATGCCGCGATCGCCGGCGCCGACCGGGAGGTCCAGCTTCTGGTTCTTCTCGGCAATCACGATCGGATGCGTGGTGCGATAATCATCGGGAATCGCCCCAACCGTGATGCTGTCGCGCTTGGCGCAACCGGCGAGCGAGGCGGCGATCGCGATCGCCAGGATCGGCATTGCCGATCGGCTGATCCGGGCACGGCCGGACCGCACTGTCGCGGCGACCGCCATTGCCTTCGATGCTGACTGAGACATGTCCGCTCCCCGCTTACTTGTAGATGAAGCCGACAACGCCGTGGTAGCGGCCGTTGGGCTTGTCTGTCTGCATGGTGCCGTAGACGCGGTTGACGCGGCCAAGGAACATGGCCGGGCCATCGCCAGCGGCGTTGAAATTGTCATCCGGCTTGGCCAGGTCGTTGCGCGCCACCGGCCGCACCAGATAAGGCGTGATGATGATGACCAACTCGCTTTCGTTGCGGACGAAATCGCGGCTGCGGAACAGCGTGCCGAGCACCGGGATCTTGGTCAGTCCGGGCAAGCCGTTAACCGCCTGCCTGACGTCGTCGCGGACGAGGCCGGCTATCATCATCGATCCACCCGAAGGCAGTTCCACGGTCGTGTCGGCCAAACGTTTGCGCAGCGATATGACGTTGGTGTCTCCGAAAGAGACCGCGCCTTCGGTGGTCGGTTCAGAAACCGACGTCCTGACCTTCAGGCTGATGCGACCGGGCGACAGCACCACAGGCTGAAATTCCAGGCCGATGCCGTATTCGATTTTCTGAGCCGTCCAAACCCTGTCGGCATTCTGATTGGCGTCCGACTTGGCGTTTGTAACGGCGCTGACCATATTGTACTCGCCGCCGACCCTGAAGGTCGCCTTCTCGCCGGAGACGGCCGTCAAAGTAGGCTCGGCCAGCGTTTTCATGACGCCGGACTGCTCCATCGCAGTGATGTAGCCCTGCAGAGCCGAGGTGGCGAAATTGACCCCCGAACTCGACAACGGCTTGCCTAGGCCGGGGAAGGTGTCACTGGTCGCATTGAAGCTGATGCCGTTGGAGCTGCCTTTGCCAACCATGTTGACGCCGAGCTGCTTCATCACCGAGCGGCTGACTTCGGCCACGGTCACCTTCAGCGTCACCTGGTCGTCGCCGATGATCTGCAGCAGGTTGACGATCTTCGAGACCCGGCGTTCGGCATCCGGATTGTTGATGTCGACGCCGCCATTGGCATTGCCGCCCGCCGCGGTCTGCGAATACTGACCGGTCGTCGCTTCACCGCCGGACACGAAGATGGTTGCCAGATCGACGGCGCGCTTGGCATCGAGCGGCGTGTCCACCGTCCCGGTCAGGACGACGTTGTCGTTCAGCAACTCGACCTTGATCTCGGCATTCGGAAGGAAGCGCTTGAGATAATCTTCCAATCCGGCGACGTCGCGTTCGACGGCCAGATCCAGGCTGGCGATCTGCTTGCCATTGGGACCGAAGACGAAGATGTTGGTTTCGCCCACCGACTTGCCGAACAGATAGATCCGCCTTGCGGTGCGGGTCACCGCATCGGCGACCGCGGGGTTGGCGACCAGGATGTCGTAGGCGTCGCTCGGCAGATCGATGACCACCGATTTGTTGAGGCCAAGCTTGACACGTTGCGTGGCCGACGAGGCCGTGACCCCGACGCTCTTTCCGGCGGCCTTGGCGTAGACAAGGCCACTTGCATGGGCTCCGAGAAAAAGCAGGCCGATGGCCGCAGCCGTGGTGACCGGCAGTCTAGCGACTAACCTCATTTCCTTGCCCCTACTTCGGAAACTTCGCCCGATTTGATCAACCGCACCGTTCCGCGTCGCCCATTGCCGGAAACGAGGTAGTCGGCTTCATCGGTACCCTTTTCCTTGTTGTCGGTGATCGAGCGCAGCGCCAGCGTCAGGCGATCGGCCATCTGCTGGGCGACGGTGATGATCTCGGCCTGCTGCGGCGTCAGCTCCAGCGTCGCCGTCTGTCCGACCCTGGTCTTCTTGCCTTCCTCGTCCTCCTGGATGGTCTGATCGATCGCCAGGACGCGGATGTTCTTGAGGATGGTCTCGGTGGTGAATCCGCTACCGGCGTTGCCGGTGTCGGATCTGCGGGTCATGATGACGTCGACAAAATCGTTAGGCAGGATAAAGCCGCCTGCCGACGTGTCGGCCGAGATCGCGGTGGCGACGGCACGCATGCCGGTGGGCAGGATCGAAGACATGAAGCTCTGCCCCTCGCCGATCAGCTTGGAGCGCCGCAGCGGCTCACCGGTGTACATCGCCATGCGGGCGACGGAGCCCTTCAGCTTCTCCCGCGCTTCGGGTTCGGCGGCACGGGTGATGAAATTCGCATTGATGCCATCGGACGGCCAGGACTCCCAGCTGAGATTGTTTTCAAGCGGGCTTCCCATAGGCACGTCGCCGGAAAGCACGAGCACATCCTGCAAGGCGATGGCCGGCGCCTGCGGGGCATCGACGACGACCTGCTGGGGCGGGACCGCCACCATATTCTTGGCAACATAACCTGCACCACCCGCCGCGGCCACCGCCACGCCCAGAATGATCAGTCGGGATGCTGGCATCTGTCCGAACCCTCGCCTTTAGGCAACCACCTAGCCAGGCCGGACTTTGCAGCGGCAATCGTCAAAACAAGGTTAATACAATGCTTACGATCGTGATTAATTCAAGGTTTACATAATTACACGACCATGCTCCAACAAATGAAAAAGGCGGCTAAGCCGCCTCTTCAGGATCGATGCCGAAAGGGCAGAGGAGGTTCGCTACATCAGGTCGCCAACCTTGCCAATGCCCATTCCATCAAGGGCGAATCGGGATAGGTCAGCAGCCCGCCAATGCCGAGTGCGATGCCATAGGGAACGCCATTCATCTCGTCGGCGAAATGGCGCAGGACCGGATTGTGACTGGTGTAGGTCGCCAGCGGCGATTTCCGATAGAAGAGAATGGCGAGCGTCAGCATGCCACCGATGAACGTCGAAGCGACGAGGTAATTGACAAGGTGAATGTTGAGCCCCATCCAGATGGACGTGGCTGCCAAAAGCTTGGCATCGCCTCCGCCCATGCCGCCGAGCGCAAACAGACCGAAAGTCACGGCCAGCACCAGGCCGCCGGCGGCGAAATGCCAGCCGTAAGTTGCCCAGTCCATACCCGTCAGTGGCGCAACCACGGCAAAGACGGCCACAAGCAGCGCCGGCACCCGATTGGAGATTGTCATCGACAGCGCGTCGGAGATCGCCGCAAAAAGCATGCAAAACGGAAAGACAACGAAGATCAGCGCGTTGAGCATCGGTCTCTCATGGTTGGAAAGGCAACGATGGCTGCAGGTTAGGCGGCTTGGGTTAAGGATTGGTGAGTTCTGCTGATGCGGGGCAAATCCCGGGAAATGTTAGGGCGCCAAGCGGCGCAGCAAAGACCAAAGCCAAACGATCTTCAAAGACAAAAGGGCCGCCAGCGAGGCGGCCCTTCCAGTCTACCCGTCGAAACAGGATGCTAGACTATTACTTACAAGCAGCGTTCGTCGGATCCTTCACGCAATCCGCGATGTCCTTGAACTTGTTGTTCAGGGCATTGCCGAGCTGACCAGCGCCAACCATGATGGCAAGCGCGATGAGAGCTGCGATCAGACCGTATTCGATAGCGGTCGCGCCGGATTCGTCCTTCGCGAAACGTGCGATGAGATTAGACATTCGAGAGCTCCTACTCCACGTGTTACAGCACTTCCGTCAACTTCTGTGGTGGTTGATCGGATGCTGCCAATCTACGGAGAAGCTCTTTCAATCGGCTTAATAAACAGCCTTACCGATTCCTTTCCCGCTTCGAACAGCTTGCGTGGTTAACCGTAAACTAAACGCTGGAAAGTAGCTCGCCTGCCCGTGAAAAGCTGTAATCTCACGGCTATCGGCAGGATGCATTGTTATATTAGCTGGCAGCAAGATTGGTGCGAATACCCCGGCGACGGTCAAGGTTTAACCGTTGGTTCACCAATCTCCTTCATGTTTCTTTGAACAAGTTTTGCCGCTGTGGAGCGCCTTGATGACTGCCATGAAATCGTCATTCCTGCTTGTCGCGCTTCTCGCCGTCCCGGCTTTTGTGCTGCCGGCCAAGGCCGGAGCCGGCATCGAAGTGACGATGAATCAGGCCAAGATCGTCAAACTGACACGCCCCGCCGACACCATCGTCGTCGGCAATCCGGCGATTGCCGACGCCTCCGTCCAGGATGCATCGACGATCGTGCTGACCGGCAAGGGGTTCGGCGTCACCAATCTGGTTGTCCTCGACCACGATGGCAGCCCGATCGTCGACGAGCAGGTGACCGTGGTGCGCCAGGACGCGTCGTCCGTGCGTATCTACAGGCGCGCCTCGGTACAGACCATGTCCTGCACGCCCTATTGCGAAAGCTCGTACAAGAGCGACTCGGAAAAGTCGTCCGAAGCCGAGATGAGCGCTGGGCAGTAAGCGCCTCAGTTGGCTTGATTGTCTCGGGAAAGCCGCGTCGGTTAGCGGCCGGTTAATGTCGCCTGGTCGAATTTAACGGTCATTCAAACCGGAGCTAAATGGGTTCTTGATAGTGGTGCTGACGGTACCGCATCAGGATCGGTAGGAACGGGATAGGGGCGACGTTTTGGACGAGGATTCAGAACGCGAGATCTGCAAGGTCAAGGCAGGGCGCGTGACGTTTGCCCGTCTTTTCCTTGGTGATCGGCGCGGCAGCACGGCGATAGAATTCGCGATGCTTGCGTTACCGTTTGCGGCTCTCGTCTTCGCCATCCTCGAGAGCTGCGTTTCATTTGCCGGACAGGAGGTGATGGCCAACATCACCGATGATATCGCCCGTCAGTTGCGTACTGGCCAGTTGAGGCAAGCCGATGTGACGGAAGAGAAGCTGAAGGGCTTGGTCTGCGCCAGACTCGAGATCATTGTCGCGAAGGGTTGCCCCGGTTTGCTGGTGGATCTGCGCCCGTTCAAGACCTTTGCCGGGGCAGCCAGTGCGGGTTTCACGATTTCCGGCTCGACCATCACGCTGACGGGCAAGGATCCGGATACAGGCAAGGACCCGGCTTTCGGGACCCCTACAATAGGTCCGGCAGAATCAAAGAACATGCTGCGGGTCTTTTACCCTTGGCCGGTCATGACCGATTTCATGGCTCAATACATGTCGAATATGGATGGCGGCAAGACTCTGCATTACGCGACGACAACGTGGCAAAACGAGCCATTCGACAACTGAGTTTGCACGTGTAAGCAAAAGGAAAAGTGCATGTTTCGTGCGGGGGCACATCCGGGGATGTCGGTTGTCTGGAAGAGAGCGGCGCGGTTTTTTTCCGATCGGCGCGGCATAGCGGCCGTCGAGTTTGCCCTCATCGTGCCTGTCTTGCTGATCATGTATTTCATTACCATGGAGGCCTCGCAAGCCATCGAGGCCAGCAAGAAGGTCAGCCGCATCAGCTCCATGGTTGCCGACCTCGTCACGCAGCAAACGTCGGTGGTCAACGCAGATCTCACCGACATCATGAAGATCGGCAACTCCAGCCTTCAGCCTTACAACCGCTCGGTCGCCAATATCTCCATTACGGCAATCGACATCAGAACCGACCCGAACAATCCGATACCGCAAGCAAAGGTGGCGTGGTCCTGGAGCGTGCTGGATGGGAAGACTGGCCGCGACTCCAACCCGACAACTTCCACCACCGTTCCGGCGACGCTCAATGTTGCGGGGACTTTCCTCATTCGTGTCAAAACCACTCTAGCATACCAACCGATCATCTCCTGGTCGGAAGGCTCCGAAAAGCCGCTCGGATTTATCTCGGCCTTCAACAAAGGCAAGATAACGATGAGCGAAACCTACTATCTCAGGCCGCGCCGGGCCACGTCGATCCCCTGCAGCGATTGCTGAAGCAGTTCTACCCATTCAACCCGGGTTCATTGCGCGCCGCTGTCGGTGCTGCCCGACACCAGGCGCACGATGGAATCGGCCATCGCATAGTCACTCGCAGCGGCGAGCGTGAACCCTCCCGAATGTCTCGATTCCACGAAATCGTAGACTTCCGGCGACTGCGATCTGAGATTGGTGAGGAAGACGGTCAGTCGGCGTTTGGCTTCGGGGTCGAGATCGCTGCGGACGGCGTGAGGGCCGTATCTGAGCACGCCGGAGGTCCAGATGATCTGGAGCGCGGCTTCTGGAATGCCCGCCGCCTCCAGTCGCGCCGCCGTGCCGTCCGGATCAGCCGGCTGATCGCCAGCAATCGCCGTCCGGTTTTCCGCCGTGGCCCGCTCCCAGCCGAACAAGGCATCGGCCTGGCCATCGACCAGCATCGCTTCTGCGGCGGCAGCCGAGCCGGCATGAGCGAGGAATGGCGCATCCTGGCTGATCTTGATGCCGTCGGCCGCCAGCCCGGCGAGCGGTAGAAGCGAACCGCCGACATTGTCGGAAGGCGCCATGGCGATGCGGTGCGTTTCCAGGGCCGCGAGATCGGAAAGCCTGCCGTCGCGCGTCAAAAGCACGGAGCGGATGCCCGTGGCACCGTCGGCATCGACCGGCGCCACAAGAGGTTCGACGCAGCCGCAGCGCTCCGAGGCGGTGGCGTAGGCGGTCGCCGAATAGACCGCGTACTGAATCTGGCCATTGGCCTGTGCCTCTATCAGCGCCGCATAGTCATGCGCGACGACGAATTCCACCTTCATGCCGAGCGCCCTGCCGTAGGCGTCAGTCAGCATGGCCAGACCCGGAACCGTGTTGCCGGCGCCCGGCTCGGCAACGATGCCGATCCGAAACGTGCCGATCTGGTCGCGCCAGTCGGCGTGCGCGGCGAGCTGCGAGGCCAGCAGCGCTACAGTGGTCGCCAGTGCACTCCAACCGAGGTCAGCCCGTCTCATCGATCCATGCCCCGCACGCCGTTCCTTGAAGCGCATCGCATGTCTCAAGGATGCGTACAGCGCGCCTGCCCGACTTCGCGACCATCGCGTCAGGCCGTTGCCGCCTGGTTTACGATTTGCCAATGCCGCGACGGGACCTTATGTCTGGTCAACCAGACTGGCAATGACGGCACCGATGGCACGCGCTTTCCTCTTCGTTCTCGATTCTTTCGGCATTGGCGGCGCCGCCGATGCCGAACCCTATGGCGACGCCGGCTCGAACACATTCGGACATATCGCGCTGGCCTGCGCGGAAGCCCGCGCCGATCGCGAGGGCCTGCGCGAGGGACCGCTGAAGGTGCCCACCATGGTTTCGCTCGGTCTCGGCCGCGCAGCAGAAACCGCAACCGGCTTCCAATTCGACAGCAAAGCCGCTGTTTCAGCCTCCGCTTTCCACGGCGCCGCGCAGGAGATTTCGAGCGGCAAGGATACGCCGTCGGGTCACTGGGAAATCGCCGGGCTGCCCGTGCGGTTCGACTGGGGCTATTTCCCCGATAAGGTGCCCGCCTTCCCTGCCGAACTGACCGAAGCGATGATCCGCGAGGGCAAGGTGCCGGGCATTCTCGGCAACTGCCATGCGCCCGGCACCGAGATCATCGAGCGCTTCGGCGAGGAGCATATCCGCACCGGCCAGCCGATCTGCTACACCTCGGTCGATTCAGTCCTGCAGATAGCAGCGCACGAAGTTCATTTCGGCCTGGAGCGGCTCTACGAGTTCTGCAAGACGGTACGCCGGCTAGTCGATCCGCTGAAGATCGGACGGGTGATCGCACGGCCTTTCCTGGGCGAAACATCGGCCACCTTCGAGCGCACCTACAACCGCCATGACTACGCCGTGCCGCCGCCTGAGCCGACGCTGCTCGACCGCTTGACCGGGCGCGGCAGCCGGGTGATCGCGGTCGGCAAGATCGGCGACATCTTCGCCCACCGCGGTATCTCGGAAGTACGCAAGGCGCCCGGCAACATGGCAATGTTCGACAAGGCGCTGGGTGCGATGGACGATGCCGGCGACGGCGACCTGGTGTTCGCCAATTTCGTCGACTTCGACACCGATTTCGGCCATCGCCGCGACGTCGCCGGCTATGCTGCAGCGCTCGAAGCCTTCGACCGCCGGCTGCCCGAGGCACTGGCAAAGCTGAAGCCGGGCGATCTGCTCGTCCTCACCGCCGACCATGGCAACGATCCGACATGGCGAGGCACCGACCACACGCGCGAACGCGTCCCGGTCATCGGCACCGCACCGGGTCTCACGGGCGGCGACATCGGGCTCAGGACCACCTTCGCCGATATCGGCGAGACGGTCGCCGAACACCTCAAGCTGGCGCGCGGCCGCCACGGCGCTTCCTTCCATGCGGCGATAGGCGGCCATGCCTGAACTGCCCGAGGTCGAAACCGTCCGGCGCGGCCTGCAGCCGGTTCTGGAAAGCGCGCGGATCGTACGCGTCGAGGCGCGCCGGCCCGATCTCAGATTTCCGTTTCCGGCGAAATTTGCGCAGCGGCTGACCGGCAAGACGGTCATCGCGCTTGGCCGCCGCGCCAAATATCTCACCATACACCTGGACGATGGCCCGGTGCTGATCTGCCATCTCGGCATGTCGGGCTCGTTCCGCATCGAGACCGCCGATGAGAAAGAGACGCCCGGCACGTTCCATCAAGAGCGCTCGAAGGATGCCAAGCACGACCATGTGGTGTTCCATGTCGTGTCGCCTGTCGGCGTCCAGTCTCGCGTGGTCTTCAACGACCCGCGTCGCTTCGGCTTCATGCTGTTTGCGGAAGGCCTGGCCGACGCGCATCCGATGCTGGCGGGACTGGGCGTCGAGCCGACCGGCAATGCGCTGGAAGGCGCCCTGCTCGCCTCTCTGCTGAAGGGCCGCAGATCGCCGTTGAAGGCGGCGCTGCTCGACCAGAAGCTGATTGCCGGGCTCGGCAATATCTATGTGTCGGAAGCGCTGTGGCGCGCCGGCCTTTCGCCATTGCGCGAGGCAGGCACCATCGCCGGGACCAGCAAGAAGGCCAAGGAACAGAGCGAACGACTGGCCGGGGCAATCCGTTCGGTGATCGCCGATGCGATCGCCGCCGGCGGGTCTTCGCTGCGCGACTATGTGCACACAGACGGGTCGCTGGGCTATTTCCAGCATTCCTTCGCGGTCTACGATCGCGAAGGCGAGCCCTGTCCGACGCCCGGCTGTCGCGGCCACATCGAGCGCATCGTGCAAAGCGGCCGCTCGACCTTTTATTGCCGGACCTGCCAGCGATAAGCTAGACGGTCCGTCAGTGCCGCAACCAGGAGGCCAGCCCATGAGCTATGAAACCATCATCGTCGAGACGCGCGGCAAGGTCGGCCTGATCACGCTGAACCGGCCCAAGGC
This sequence comes from Mesorhizobium sp. LSHC412B00, assembly GCF_000503035.1. Lineage (NCBI taxonomy): Bacteria > Pseudomonadati > Pseudomonadota > Alphaproteobacteria > Hyphomicrobiales > Phyllobacteriaceae > Mesorhizobium > Mesorhizobium sp. LSHC412B00. The sequence continues at coordinate 114,011 of NZ_AYWB01000010.1, forward strand.
GCTGAACGCGCTGAACGCGCAGGTGCTGGCGGATTTGCTGACGGCGGCAAAGGGGTTCGACGCCGATCCCGGCATCGGCGCCATGGTCATCACCGGTTCCGAGAAGGCTTTTGCGGCGGGCGCCGACATCAAGGAAATGCAGGCCGTCACCTACGCGGAGGCCTATGTGCAGGATTTCTTCGTCGGCTGGGAAGAGTTTACCCGTGCGCGCAAGCCGATGATCGCGGCGGTCGCCGGCTATGCACTGGGCGGCGGCTGCGAACTGGCGATGATGTGCGATTTCATCATTGCCGCCGACACGGCGAAATTCGGCCAGCCCGAAATCACGCTCGGCGTCATTCCCGGCATGGGCGGGTCGCAACGGCTGACCCGCTTTGTCGGCAAGTCGAAGGCCATGGACATGTGCCTGACCGGTCGGATGATGGATGCCGCCGAAGCCGAGCGCAGCGGCCTGGCCTCGCGCGTCGTGCCGGCCGGCGAGTTGATCGAGGAGGCGATGAAGGCCGCGGCCAGGATATCAGAGTTTTCACTGCCATCGGTGATGATGGCCAAGGAGGCAGTCAACCGCGCCTACGAGACGACGCTGGCGGAGGGACTGCGCTTCGAACGCCGGCTGTTCCACTCGCTGTTTGCGCTCGACGACCAGAAGGAAGGGATGGCCGCCTTTGCCGAGAAGCGGAAGCCGAATTTCACCAATCGCTAGAGTGGCGGCGGCGAGGACCAAAAAGAAGCCAAAGCGGCGTTGACGCGCCGGAAAAGCTGAACTATAAGCCGCTCCAATCGAGGCGGCCGTTGGCTGCCCGTTTGTTTTTTGCGCCCTGCGGCATCCCGCATGCGCCCACCAGATCAGAAGAGAGGCATCATGGCCAATACCTCCTCGGCCAAAAAGGCAACGCGCAAGATCGCCCGCCGCGCAGCGATCAACAAGAACCGCCGCTCGCGCGTGCGTACATATGTCCGCCAGGTCGAAGAGGCACTGGCTGCCGGCGACAAGGCAGCCGCGCTGGAAGCCTTCAAGACCGCAGAGCCGGAATTGATGCGCGCCGCGACCAAGGGCGTGATCCATAAGAATACGGCATCGCGCAAGGTGTCGCGTCTGGCTCACCGCCTCAAGGTGCTGTCGGCCTGATCGACCGTTCCTGAACTGTCGTTCTTTCAAACCCGGCCAATCGCGCCGGGTTTTTTCGTTTGCCGGCAAGCACTTAAAAAGAACGGCCGCAAAGCATGCCCGAGCCGCATTCCAGAGTCCGGAATGCTTTGCCGGCACATACACTCCCACTGATATTCCAATCCGCCGAAACGGCCCACGCCAATAAATTTGGCTGTCACAAATTGCTGATATTTTTCAGCGACTTGCTGGAAGTGATCCACAGCTTGTTCACATCGCCTGTGGGCGACAGGCAGCAAGTTGGTGTCAAGCGAATTATTTCAGAAAATTTCAAACCGCACAGCCATTTTCATATTCGCGGCAAAAGGGTTTGAATCCCAATGGCTTTGTCAAAATATGCGCTTCCAGCACGGAGCCCGAACCGTTGTTCACTAACCAGATTCCTTAAAAATCCGTTAGAGGTGGCCTTGCCCTATCCACAGCGATTTCGGTAATGTCGATCTATCGAAAGGGACGGGCCATTAGCCCTTAACCCAGCCTGAATCGGCCAGCTAACAGTGGCAGAATTCATGACGTGGATCAATTCCGCGAACGGGTATGGCTTGCCTTTTCGATACGATAGGGGACTGGCGTAATTGTACATGGCAGCTTGATGGCGCACCGGCGTTTTCGCCGGGTAGCACCGCTTTGCCCGAACATGTCAGACGGACTGGCCTTAAGCAGCCGGGACCGATCCCATTCTGACGAGGCAACGTCATCCGCCGGCGGCGGCGGTGGTGTTGTAGCGAAGATACGGTCGCCGGAAACATGGGTGCAGGAGGCGCACTCCCGGCGGAAAAAAGGTACAAAGGAAAAGGGACGCACAATCATGCAGAGCGGCATCGAGCGGGAGCTTACGGGCGACCTGCCATTTCCCGGAACATTGGTCGGAGCGCACGATATGGCGGCTTCCAGCGACGCGGAACAGAAGTTCGACCGGGTCAAGGCCCAGTTGAAGGCGCGCCTGGGAACCGAGGTCTATTCGAGCTGGTTCGGCCGTATGAAGGTGGCTGAGGCTTCCCGGGGCATTGTACGCATCTCGGTGCCCACGGCCTTCCTGCGCTCGTGGATCAATGGCCATTATCTCGATCTCATCGCCGATCTGTGGAAGCACGAGGATCCCGAAATCCTCAAGATCGAGATGGTCGTGCGCACCGCGACCCGTCCTGCCCGCAATGGCGTCGAACCCGAGGCCGTGCCGGCGCGCAAGATGACCAAGCATACGCAGACCGCATTGGCGGCCGGCACGGTCGGCCCCGGCAGGGTGGAGCGGGCGCCCGCCCCTCGTCCCGGCACGCCGATCGAGAGCGAATTCCGGCACAATGTGCTGGGGTCGCCGCTCGACCCGCGCTACACGTTCGGCTCCTTCATCGAAGGCCCGTCGAACCGGGTGGCTTTCGCCGCAGCCAAAGCCGTGGCGGAATCGCAGTCGAGCGCGGTGCGCTTCAACCCGCTGTTCCTTCATGCAACCGTCGGGCTCGGCAAGACGCACCTTTTGCAGGCGATTGCGGCCGAATCCCTGAAACAGAACCCGAAATCGCGCGTCGTCTATCTGACGGCCGAATATTTCATGTGGCGCTTCGCCACCGCGATCCGCGACAACAATGCGCTGACGCTGAAGGAACAGCTGCGCGACATCGACCTCTTGATCATCGACGACATGCAGTTCCTGCAGGGCAAGTCGATCCAGCACGAATTCTGCCATCTCATCAACATGCTGCTCGACAGCGCCAAGCAAGTGGTGGTTGCCGCTGACAGGCCGCCGTCGGAACTGGAATCGCTGGAACCGCGGGTGCGCTCGCGCCTCAATGGCGGTGTCGCGCTGGAAATGTCGGCGCCGGACTTCGCCATGCGCATCGGCATGCTCAAACTTCGGCTTGCCACCGCCAAGGTCGACGATGCATCGCTCAATATTTCGGAGGAGATCCTCAACCATGTCGCCCGCACGGTAACCGGCAGCGGTCGTGAGTTGGAGGGCGCGTTCAACCAGCTGCTGTTTCGTCAGTCGTTCGAGCCGGCGATCACCATCGACCGCATCGACGAAATCCTCGGCCACATCTATCGCTCTGGCGAGCCGAAGCGGGTGCGCATCGAGGACATCCAGCGCATCGTGGCGCGCCACTACAATGTGTCGAAGACCGAGTTGCTGTCCAACCGGCGCACGCGCACCATCGTGAAGCCCAGGCAGGTCGCCATGTACCTGTCGAAGGTATTGACGCCGCGCTCGCTGCCGGAGATCGGCCGGCGGTTCGGCGGGCGCGACCACACCACGGTGCTGCATGCGGTGCGCAAGATCGAGGACCTTTCCGGCGTCGACAACACGCTGGCGCAGGAACTGGAACTGTTGCGCAGGCTGATCAACGACCAAGCCTGATCGGCGCGGCAAACGGTCGTCGCGCTTTAAATTTTCTTGTTTTGATGCATGTCGTTGTCCCAAAACCGCTGCGCAGTTTTCGGCGACATGCATCGGTTGCCGGCCAACGTCCGCTTTATCCCCAGAAAGCCCGCTTAACCGGCGCGAACCGGTGGCCCGGACTTGCGTTTGCTGGCTTTTTCCTGTCAGTTTGCATAGATTCTGAGCCTGTTCAGACCTTTCGCGGGGCGCCGCCCACTGGTGACCCGTCCATTCATTCAAGCGAGCCTGTTTCGTCATGCGTGTTATCCTGGAACGGTCCAATCTCCTGAAGTCGCTCAACCACGTTCATCGCGTGGTCGAGCGGCGCAATACCATACCGATCCTGTCGAACGTGCTGCTCAGCGCCGAGGGCGCCAGCCTTGAAATGAAAGCCACCGACCTCGACCTCGAAGTGACCGAAGCGACGCCGGCAAAGGTCGAGCGCGGCGGGGCGACGACGGTTCCGGCGCACCTGCTCTACGACATCGTGCGCAAGCTGGCCGACGGCGCCGAAGTGATGCTGAAGACCGACGAGGACGGCAACGCCATGACGGTAACGTCGGGCCGCTCGAGCTTTCGCCTGCAATGCCTGCCGCAGTCCGATTTCCCGGAGCTTTCGGCGGGATCCTTCTCACACATCTTCCGGCTCGATTCCGTCGCCCTGAGAGGCCTTATCGAAAAGACCCAGTTCGCCATCTCCACCGAAGAGACGCGCTACTATCTCAACGGCATCTACCTGCACACGCATGAAACTGGCGGCAAGCTGAAGCTGCGTTCGGTGGCGACCGACGGCCACCGCCTGGCGCGCGCCGAGATCGACGCTCCGGCCGGGTCCGAAGGCATGCCGGGCATCATCATTCCGCGCAAGACGGTCAGCGAGTTGCAGAAGCTGGTCGACGATCCCGATGTCGCGGTGACCACCGAATTGTCCGACACCAAGATCCGCTTCACCATCGGCAGCGTGGTTCTGACCTCGAAGCTGATCGACGGCACTTTCCCGGACTACCAGCGCGTCATTCCGACCGGCAACGACAAGAAGCTGATCATCGACCGCCAGAGCTTCGCCGCCGCCGTCGATCGCGTCTCGACCATTTCCTCCGAGCGCGGCCGCGCGGTGAAGCTTTCGATCACCGAAGGCCAGGTGACGCTTGCCGTCAACAATCCGGATTCGGGCAGCGCAACCGAGGAACTGGCCGCTGATTACTCCTCAGACCCGATCGAGATCGGCTTCAACGCCAAATATCTGCTCGACGTCGCTGCTCAACTGACCGGCACGGAAGCCAAGTTCATGCTGGCCGATGCCGGCTCGCCGACGCTGATCCACGACATGGCCGATGAGACCGCGCTCTACGTGCTGATGCCGATGCGGGTGTAGCCGCACTGCGGCACACTGCAGCATAGTGATTGCGGCGACTTCTATAGGCGGATAGCGGTTGCCGGAACAAAGTCACATAAGGAAGCTAACACTTACGAATTTCCGCAACTATGCGGCGCTGTCGATCGGCTTTTCCCCCGGCCCTGTGGTGTTTTCCGGCGACAACGGCGCCGGCAAGACCAATCTTCTGGAAGCCATCTCCCTGCTGACGCCGGGCCGCGGCCTGCGCCGTGCGCCCTATGTCGACGTGGCCCGCGAAGGCGGCGATGGCGGCTTTGCGCTCCACGCAAGGCTCGACGGGCCGGAGGGACAGGTCGAGATCGGCACCGGCATCACCGGGGGTGAAGCGGCCGGCGAGGGCGGTCGCAAGGTGCGCATCAATGGCGCGCCGGCACGGTCGGCAGACGCCATGCTGGAATGGCTGCGCGTCGTCTGGCTGACGCCGGCCATGGACGGCCTGTTCCCCGGACCTGCCGCCGACCGGCGGCGCTTTCTCGACCGGCTGGTTTTGGCTGTCGATCCCGGCCACGGCCAGCGTGCGCTCGATTACGAGAAGGCGATGCGCGGACGTAACCGCTTGCTTACGGAAGGCTCGCGCGATGGCGCCTGGTTCGACGCCATCGAGATGCAGATGGCCGAAACCGGCGTGGCGATCGCGGCTGCGCGCGCCGAACTGGTACGCCTGCTTACCGCCATGATCGACAGGCTGCCTTCCAGCGGGCCGTTTCCGCAGGCCGACATCAGCCTCTCCGGCGACCTTGAAAGCGACGTCGCCACAGCACCCGCCGTGGACGTCGAGGAACGCTATCGCGCCGCCCTTGCCGACGGCCGCGAGCGCGACCGCGCCGCCGGACGCACGTTCGATGGCCCGCACCGTTCGGATCTGCTGGTGCGCCACCGCCCCAAGGCGATGCCGGCCGAACTCTGCTCGACCGGAGAGCAGAAGGCGCTGCTGGTCGGCATCGTGTTGTCGCACGCAAGGCTGACCGGCGAGATGTCGGGGATGACGCCGATCCTGTTGCTCGACGAGATTGCCGCGCATCTCGATGCCGGCCGGCGCGCCGCGCTGTTCTCGATCCTGGAAGAGCTGAGCTGCCAGGCCTTCATGACCGGAACCGACGCCGCGCTGTTTTCCAGCCTGAGGGGACGCGCGCAGTTCCTCACCGTCGACCACGGCACGGTTGGGCCAACCGAAGAGACCTGACAAGCTTTTTGCTCCGCTATATGGTCCGGCAATGACCCCTGCCGCCCTCACCGACGAAGAGCTCGAACGCTATGCCCGCCACATCGTGCTGCCCGAGATCGGCGGCGCCGGCCAGCAGAGGCTGAAGCGGGCGCGGGTACTGGTGATCGGCGCCGGCGGCCTCGGCGCGCCGGTGCTGGAATATCTCGCTGCCGCCGGCGTCGGCACGCTTGGAATCGTCGACGACGATATTGTCTCGCTGTCCAATCTGCAGCGGCAAGTGATCCACGCCACCCATACGGTCGGCACGGCGAAGACCGAGAGCGCCAAAGCAGCGATCGCCCGGATCAATCCCCATGTCGCGGTGGAATTGCACGATTTCAGGCTGACGGCCGACAATGCTGCCGTTCTCGTCGCGCGCTACGACGTGGTCGTCGACGGCTCCGACAATTTCGAGACGCGCTATGTGGTGGCGGATGCCTGCGCGGCGGAAAAGCGGCCGCTCGTGCATGCCGCCGTCGGCCGCTTCGACGGCTCGGTGACGGTGTTGATGCCGTTCGGGACCGGCGCCGACGGCAGACCGAACCCTGGATATCGCGACCTCTTTCCTGAAGCGCCGCCGGAAGGACTGGTGCCGTCCTGCGCGGTGGCCGGGGTCGTCGGTGCGCTGACCGGCGTCATCGGCACCTTGCAGGCAATGGAAGCCATCAAGCTGATCACCGGTATCGGCGAACCACTGGTCGGCCGGCTGCTGCTCTACGATGCGCTGTCGGCGCGCTTCGACACGATCCGCTACAAGAGAAGCTGACCGCATGGATCAGCCTGCCAGTGTTTTGGTCACGCAGTTCGCCCCCGGCTTCGACCGCTGGGACGAACTGCTCAGCCTGATCATGCGCGCCTTTGCACCGATGGACGGCGTCATCGACCCGCCCTCCTCGGCACATCTGCTGAACGCCGGAAACCTCAGGGACAAGGCTGGCCGCGAGACCGTGTTGCTGGCCCTGCAGGATGACAGGATCGCCGGCTGCGTTTTCGCGCTGGAGAGAGCCGATGATTTCTACATCGGCAAGCTCGCCGTCGAACCTGAGCTTCAAGGGCAAGGCATCGGCAGGCGGCTGATGCAGGCTGTCGAATTTCTCGCCCGCAGCCGGAACAAACCGGCCATCGAACTGCAGACGCGAATCGAACTGACCGTAAATCATGCAACCTTTGCCGGTCTCGGCTTTCGCGAGACTGAACGCACCGCGCATGACGGCTATGACCGGCCGACCTCGATCACCATGCGCAAGGAGTTCGCGTGAGCCTCGCCCTCAGCGCACAGGAGCAGACAATCGCCTCCGGCCATGACGGGGCGGCGATGGCGATGCGCATCGTTGCCGAAAGCGCTGCGCTGCTCGGCGCGCCGCGACTGATCCCGATCGCCTCGACGCATATAGACGGCGCGCTCTATCACGGCGATTCCGGCACGCTGTTTGCCGAAAGGCTGGTCGATGGCGGCGCCAGGGTCGCGGTGCGCTCGACGCTCAATGTCGGCGCGCTCGATCTGATGGGCTGCTCGCGCGTGCGCCTCGAAGAGCCGGCGCGCGGCATGGCGCGACGAATGATGGAGGCCTACCGCAAACTTGGCTGCGAGCAGAGCTGGACCTGCGCGCCCTATCAAGCCGGCCACAGGCCAGCGCTTGGCAGCGATGTCGCCTGGGGCGAATCCAACGCGGTGGTGTTCTGCAATTCGGTGCTGGGGGCACGCACCAACCGCTATGGCGACTTCCTCGACATCGCCTGCGCCATATCGGGGCGCGCGCCGGATTACGGCCTGCATCGCCCCGAGAACCGGCAGGCACGGCTGGTGTTCGATGTGTCCGGCCTCTCCGCCTCGTTCCTTGGTTCGGAGATCGCCTGGCCGGTGCTGGGCAGCCTCTACGGCCGTGAGGTCGGCAACGCGGTCGGCGTCGTCACCGGCATATCCAGCCATCCCGGCGAGGATGCGCTGAAGGCCTTCGGCGCGGCGGCGGCATCGTCGGGCGCCGTCGGCCTGTTCCATATCGCTGGGGTAACGCCAGAAGCGCCCGACGCCGAGACCATCCTGGTGGGCGGCAGGCCGGAAACGATGATCCGCGTAACGCCGGAGATGGCCATGAAGGCCCGCGCCGGCCTGTCCACCGCAGCCACGCAGACCGCCATCGATGCCGTGGCGATCGGCAGTCCGCATCTGTCTTTGGCCGAATTCGATGCACTTGAGCGGCTGATTGGCGGGCGGCGGCTCAGCGTGCCGATTTACGCCTGCACCGGCCGCCACGTGCTCACCAGGCTGGAGCAGAACGGCAACCGCAAGATGCTCGAAGCCAGCGGCGTCATCATCGTCGCCGACACCTGCGTGGTGGTGACGCCGATCCTGCCGGATCTGGCCGACGGCATGCTGATGACCAATTCGGGAAAATTCGCGCACTACGCGCCGGGCAATACCGGTTACGCCGTGCTTTACGGCTCGCTGGCCGACTGCGTGGAAAGCGCGGTTGCCGGTAAGCCCAGGTTTACGGATATCGCCGCATGAATGCTGCAGCCGACATACTGGTGCCGGGCAGCGGAGGCGAAGGACTGGCCTTGGTGCTGACCGCGCCGATCAGCTTCTGGGGCGGCGTCGATCCGAAGAGCGGCCGCATCGCCGATGTCCGTCACCCGCAGCATGGCGAAACCATTTCCGGGCGCGTGCTGTTCCTGCCCGGCACGATCGGCTCGTCCTCAGCGTCAGCCGTGCTGATGGAACTCGTCCACAATGGCCATGCGCCGACGGCACTCGTGCTGCACGAGCCGGACGCGATCCTGCTGCTTGGCTTGATTGTGGCCAGGGAAATGGGCTGGCCGACGCCGGTAGCGCTCAGGCTCAGGCGCGACGCTTTTGAGGCCTATCGCGGCAAGCGTGTGAGTGTCGCGGCGGATGGCGCCCTCACAACCGCATCCTGAACGCGGCCCGCTTCAAGTCCGTAGCGGCAGCACGCGGTCCGGCGGCCGGTGGCCGTCGAAGAAGGCGCGGATGTTGATGATCACCTTCTCGCCCATGTCGATGCGGCCCTCGATCGTCGCCGAACCCATATGCGGCAAAAGCACGACCTTGTTCTTCGCGGCAAGCTTCAGCAGTTTCGAGTTCAGCGCCGGTTCGTGCTCGTAGACGTCGAGGCCGGCGCCGGCGATCTTGCCGTCCTGGATCAGCTTGACCAGCGCTTCCTCGTCGATGATGTCGCCGCGCGCGGTGTTGACCACATAGGCGGTGGGCTGAAGCAGAGCCAGGCGCCGCGCCGAAAGCAGATGAAAGGTCGCCGGCGTCGACGGGCAATTGACCGAGATGATGTCCATGCGGGCAAGCATCTGGTCGAGGCTTTCCCAATAGGTCGCCTCCAGCCCTTCCTCGACCGCCGGCAGCACGCGATGGCGGTTATGGTAGTGGATGGACAGGCCGAAAGCCTTGGCGCGCCTCGCAACCGCAGTGCCGATGCGGCCCATGCCGACAATGCCGAGGCGCTTGCCCCAGATGCGCCGGCCGAGCATCCAGGTCGGCGACCAACCGGCCCATTTCTTGTCGCTGGTGAGCACATTGGCGCCTTCGGCCAGCCGCCGCGGGCCGGCCAGCATCAGCGCCATGGTCATGTCGGCCGTATCTTCGGTCAGCACGTTCGGCGTGTTGGTGACGGTAATGCCTTTCCTGGCCGCCGCCGCCACGTCGATCTTGTCGACGCCATTGCCGAAATTGGCGATCAGCTTGAGATTGTCGCCGGCCTGGGCAATCAGCGCCGCATCGATCTGGTCGGTGATGGTCGGCACCAGCACATCGGCTTCCTTGATCGCCGCGACCAGCTCCGGCTGCGTCATCGGGCGGTCCTCGACATTCAGCCTGGCGTCGAAGAGTTCGCGCATGCGGGTCTCGACCGGATCGGGCAGCTTGCGCGTGATGACGACGAGAGGCCGTTTTTTGCCTGCCATTGTTTCCTCGAACCCGATCTCGTTGAGACCTCTTTAACCAAGACAGGCGAAACTGAATACCGGTCGCGGTGCCTGCCACTCCTGTAACAAGCGGTGCCGCCGAAGACAAAGAAAAAGGGGCGCCCGGACCAAAGGGCACGCGCCGAAAGGAATGAAAGTGTCTGGTTTCGCGTCGCTTCGCCTGATCCTCAGCGCAGCGCTTCTCGGCGCTCTCCTGCATTCCCCGCAAGCCGCGGCGCAAGGTGCCGCCGCACCTGTGCAGACGGTCACGCTCGGGCCGAGCGGCCTGCCGCTGCCGCGTTTCGTCAGCCTGAAATCGGCTCGCGTCAACTCGCGCGTTGGCCCCGGCGCCAACTATTCCGTCGACTGGATGTACACAAAGGCCGGCCTGCCGATGGAGATCATCCAGGAATTCGATACCTGGCGGCGGGTGCGCGATGCCGATGGCTCGGAGGGTTGGATCAACCAGTCGCTGCTGTCGGGCCGCCGGACCGCGATCGTCGCCCCTTGGCAACGCACCAAAGGTGGCCGAATCAATCTGCTCGACGATGCCGACAAGGACGCCAGCGTCATCGCCATCATCGAGCCGGGCGTTACGGGCACGATCAAAACCTGCGATGGCCAGTGGTGCGAAATGACCTTCGACGGCCACACCGGCTGGATCGCCCAGTCGCAGGTGTGGGGCGCCTATCCCGGCGAGCACGTCAAGAATTGAGATTGCTGGAGGCCTAACGGCCGATACGGCCGAGGTGGGTGTCCTGAAAACCGGTCGACAGTTTGAGACCGTAGCCGAGCGCGCGGTCGACGGCGATGTGGATGATCCAGATCAGACCAATCGCGGTCGCCGTCGAATTGGCCAGAACATATCCGGCGAGGGCCAGCAACAGCGGGACGATCAGGATGTGCAACGCGTTGTAAGCGACAGCGCCGATCCGTGCCCCGGCGAGATAGCCCAGCATCGACAGGTCGGGCGCCAGAATAAGCAGGGCGAACAGCCACCAGGAAACGCCTGACGCGGCATAGGCGACTATAGCCACGACCGCGACCGCAACCCATTCGAGCCGGATTGCAAAATCGACAGGTTTCACGGGTTGGGGCTTAAACGCTGCGCTTCGGGCGCAGCCTCACCACGATGTCGACATTGGCGATCTCCATGCCTGCGGGTGGCTCCGGCAGGTTGGAGACGGTCACCGGACCGCTTTCTATATCGAAGATCCTGTTTTCGCCTTCGATGTAAAAATGATGGTGATCGGAGGTGTTGGTGTCGAAATAGGTCTTGGACCCCTCGACCGCCAGGATGCGCAGCAGCCCGGCCTGGGTGAACTGGTGAAGCGCGTTGTAGACGGTGGCGAGCGAGACCGGCACGCCGGCGGCGACCGCCTCTTCATGCAGTTCCTCGGCCGAAAGGTGGCGGTCGCCCTTGGCAAACAGCAGATCGGCCAGCGCAATGCGTTGGCGTGTCGGCCTGAGGCCGGCTTCGCGAACCCGCTTGTCCACAGCGACATTTTCCTTCCGGCAGCCCAGATCCATCTATTCGTCCAAGCCCATAGTTCTGCCTCAAGACACGCCCAGAGTGGCGAAAAAACGTCATTCGCCGAAACTGGATACCTCCAGACATATATTCTGTTGGCCGAATACGATCAATAGAGCGACGTGCGTCCAGTTGGACGCACTAAGTGCGCTCTATCGCTGTTTTGGCATCGCATGGTGCTTTCCGGAAATCGAAATCGATTTCGGCCGATGCGAGAGCGCGCATTGACCCGGGCAGACGGGCGGGTTAAGCGCAAACGCCGGTTTCCGGCCCGAAAGGGATTGTGTTAGGAAACCAACGACAAGGGCGCCCCACCGCCCGGGACATTATGGGGACGAGACATATGGCGGGTTCGAAATCCAGCTACGGTTATGAGGAATTGCTCGCCTGCGCCCGCGGCGAGCTGTTCGGGCCCGGCAACGCCCAGTTGCCCTACCCGCCCATGCTGATGTTCGACCGCATCACCGAGATCAGCGAGACCGGCGGCGCCCACGACAAGGGCTTCATCCGTGCCGAATTCGACATCAAACCGGACCTGTGGTTCTTCGCCTGCCATTTCATCGGCAATCCGATCATGCCGGGGTGCCTGGGCCTTGACGCCATGTGGCAATTGACGGGTTTTTACCTCGGCTGGCTCGGCGAGCCGGGCAAGGGCATGGCGCTGTCGACCGGCGAGGTCAAGTTCAAGGGCATGGTGACGCCTTCGGTCAAGAAGGTGGAATACGGCATCGATTTCAAGCGCGTCATGCGTGGACGCCTGGTGCTCGGTATCGCCGATGGCTGGCTTAAGGCCGACGGCGAACCCATATATGCTGCGACGGACCTCAAGGTGGGGCTGTCCAAGCAATCGGCCGCCTGACCGGCGCCACTGCAGCAGGGCGTTCCCGGACGCGCAACGACGCTGCGGCATTTTGATTTTGCGTATGATCGCCGGCGAAAACCGACTAGGGTTTCGGGATCATCCGCTGGAAGGAGTTGCGAATGAGAAGGGTCGTCGTCACAGGCCTCGGCATCGTATCGTCGATCGGCAACAACGCCAACGAGGTGCAATCCTCGCTCCACGATGCCAAATCAGGCATCAGCTTCTCCGATTCCTTCGCCGAACACGGCTTCCGCTGTCAGGTCTGGGGCGCGCCGACGCTCGACCCGACCCCTATGATCGACCGGCGTGCCATGCGCTTCCTGAGCCAGGGCGCGGCCTGGAACCATGTCGCGATGGACCAGGCGATCGCCGACGCCGGGCTTGGCGAAAGCGACATCACCAATGAGCGCACCGGCATCGTCATGGGCTCGGGCGGCCCCTCGACCCGCACCATCGTCGAGGCGGCCGAGACCACGCTCAAGAACAACAGCCCCAAGCGCATCGGTCCGTTCGCGGTGCCGAAGGCGATGTCGTCGACCGCCTCGGCGACGCTCGCCACCTGGTTCAAGATCCACGGCGTCAACTATTCGATCTCGTCGGCCTGCTCGACCTCGGCGCATTGCATCGGCAACGCCTACGAACTGATCCAGTGGGGCAAGCAGGATGTGATGTTTGCCGGCGGCCATGAAGACCTCGACTGGACGATGTCGGACCTGTTCGATGCCATGGGCGCGATGTCGTCGAAGTATAACGATCGTGCGCCGACAGCTTCCCGCGCGTATGACGCCAATCGCGATGGCTTCGTCATCGCGGGCGGCGCGGGCGTCCTCATCCTGGAGGAGCTCGAACACGCCAAGGCGCGCGGCGCCAAGATCTACGCTGAGATCGTCGGCTATGGCGCGACGTCGGACGGTTACGACATGGTGGCGCCGTCGGGCGAAGGCGCGGTGCGCTGCATGCGCCAGGCTCTGGCGACGGTGTCCACGCCGGTCGACTACATCAACACCCACGGCACCTCGACGCCGGTCGGCGATTCCCGGGAAATGGGCGCCATCCGAGAGGTGTTCGGCGAGAAGATGCCGTTCATCACCTCGACCAAGTCGCTGACCGGCCATTCGCTGGGTGCCGCTGGCGTACAGGAATCGATCTACTCGATCCTGATGATGCAAGGCGGCTTCATCGGCGAGAGCGCCCATATCGAAAACCTCGATCCCGAATTCGAGGGCATGCCGATCGTGTGCAAGCGCATCGACGACGCCAGGATCGACACGGTTTTGTCCAACTCGTTCGGCTTCGGTGGCACCAACGCAACGCTGATTTTCCAGCGCTATTCCGCATAAGGCCAGCGTTTTTTTGTAGGGGGATTGCCGGCCATGGACGGACTGATGAAGGGCAAGCGCGGGCTTGTCATGGGCGTCGCCAACGATCATTCGATCGCCTGGGGCATCGCCAGGAAATTGTCCGAACACGGAGCGGAGCTTGCCTTCACCTATCAGGGCGACGCATTCGGGCGCCGCGTCAAGCCGCTTGCCGAGAAGCTTGGCGCGTCTCTGGTGGTGCCCTGTGACGTCGAGGACAGCGCATCGGTCGCCGCCACCTTCGAGACGCTCGGCAAGGAATGGGGCGGGCTCGACTTCGTCGTCCACGCCATCGGCTTTTCCGACAAGAACGAGCTCAAAGGGCTCTACGCCGACACCAGCCGCGGTAATTTCGTCCGCACCATGGTCATCTCCTGCTACTCCTTCACCGAGGTCGCCCGCCATGCCGCCCCGCTGATGAGCGAAGGCGGCGCGATGATCACGCTGACCTATGCCGGCTCTGTCCGCGTCATGCCGAACTACAACGTCATGGGCGTCGCCAAGGCCGGGCTGGAAGCCAGCGTGCGCTATCTCGCCAACGATTATGGCCCGCGCGGCATCCGGGTGAACGGCATATCGGCGGGACCGGTGCGTACTTTGGCCGGCGCCGGAATCTCGGACGCCCGCCACATGTACTCCTACCAGCAGCGCAACTCGCCGCTGCGCCGCACGGTGACCATCGACGAGGTCGGCGGCTCGGCGCTCTATCTTTTGTCCGACCTCTCGTCAGGCGTCACCGGGGAAATCCATTATGTGGATTCCGGCTATCACATCGTGTCGATGCCAACCCTGGATGAGTTGAAGCAGACCGACAGCGTACGCGATTAACTCACCAGTAAAATTAGATGCATCGGCGGAAACTCATTTTAAGGAGATATCCGCTAGAAGTCCTATAGGCTTGGGCTCTGCGCGTTCTTGCTGGGCGCAAAGGATGCTTTAGCCTTTATGAATTTGCGCTTGATATTTCCCGAAAGTCGAGTTGATTTCGGGATCATGCGACAGGGACTGAGCAATGCCTGCTGTCAGCAACCCGAAGCGAACACCTGTGTTCCGGCTGCTCACCGTCGCCAGTTCGGGCCTTGGCAGTTTCATCCTTGGGCTTTGGGCCTCCGGCATGGTTTCGGGGACGGCTTTGCCGGCATGCAGGCGGAAACCATGATCGGCATCGCGTCGGCGCTATGCGCGCTGGCCGCCGCCGGTGCTGCCTTGTCCTTCTTCGCCGGCGTCGATGAATCGGTGGACTACGTTTTCAACGAAACCCATTTTGACAAGCTGACCGGGCTTTTTGCGCGGCCGGCGATGGTCGGCAGGATTGCCGACGCGGCGTCCGCGACGATCAGGACCGGTGAGCCGGTGTTCCTCATCGACATCGACATCGACCGCTTCAAGCAGATCAACGACGCCATCGGCTACAGCCATGGCGACGAACTGATCCGCGGCTTCACCAAGCGGTTGAAGGCCTGCATGCCCGAAGGCGCGGTGATGGGGCGCATCGGCGCCGGCGAGTTCGCTATCCTTGTCTGGGAACACCAACTCCAAAGGTCCATGGAAAGCACCGTCGAAACCATGATCGAGGAGATGCTGAAGCCGTACCAGCTCGATTCCCACCTGCAGTCGGTCGGCCTGTCGGTCGGCATCGTGGCGATGCCAAAGGATGGCGTCGATCCGGTCCTCATCCTGCGCCGCTCCAACCTGGCGCTGCAGAATGCCCGCGCCGGCGGCGTGGGCAACTGGTCGGTCTTCCATTCCGACATGGGCCAGGTCGCCGACTACCGCCACTGGATCGAATCCGAACTGCACATCGCCTTCGTCCGTGGCGATTTCGACCTTCACTACCAGCCGCAGCTCGACCTGCCGACCGGCCGTATCGTCGGCTACGAGGCGCTGATCCGCTGGAAGCACCCGGAACGCGGCATGATCCCGCCGATGGAATTCATTCCGATCGCCGAAGAGACCGGCATGATCCACCCGATCGGCAATTGGGTGCTGAACAAGGCCTGCAGCGATGCCCGTCATTTGCCCGAGGACTGCTTCGTTGCCGTCAACATCTCGCCGGTCCAGTTCAGGACCAAGGATTTCGTCGGTATCGTGCGCGACACGATGGCCAGCACCGGCATCAAGCCGTCGCGGCTGGAGCTCGAAGTGACCGAGACGGCGATGATGCAGGACCGCGACCGCGCCGCCATCATCCTGCAGCAGCTTGCCGACATGGGCATTTCGGTGGCCGTCGACGATTTCGGCACCGGCTATTCCAATCTCAGCTACCTGATCGACTTCGCCTTCGGCAAGCTGAAGATCGACCGCTCGTTCGTCAGCCGCATCGACACCGATTCCAATTCGGGCGCCGTCGTCTCTACCATCGTCGGCCTGTCGCGGGCGCTCGGCGTCGGCATCATCGCCGAAGGCGTCGAGACCGAGAACCAGGCGACGCTTTTGCGAGCAGCTGGTTGCGAGATGGTGCAGGGCTATCTGTTCGGCAGGCCGGCGCCGCTCAAGATCAAGCCTGGCGATATCAGACCGACCATTCCCGTCCACGAGCCGGCGCGCATCGTCAGCATGCATTGAGGCGACCGGCACCGTCCTATCGGCGCGCGGAGAAAACCTTGAACATGCCGTCGCGGGCGAGTTCGGCATGGCTGGAGAAGACAGCCTTCAGAACCGGTTCGTAAGGCAGCTGACGGTTCGCCACCATGAACAGCCGCCCGCCCGGTTTCAGCGCCTTGCCCGCCGCCTGGATCATGCCGGCGCCGATTTCCGGCTCGGCCGCCCGGCTGCGATGGAAGGGCGGGTTCATGACGATGGCATCATAGCGCCGCTCGACCGGCTCGCTCAGCAGATCGGTCCAGAAGAAGCCGGGCTCGAAGCCTGTCTGGCCGATATTGCCCTTGGCCGCCTCAAGCGCGTCGAAATCCGCTTCGTAAAGGTCGAGCCCCGTTATGCCGGATGAACGTGCCGCGACCTCGGCGGCGACATAGCCCCAGCCGGCGCAGAAATCAGCAATGTTGCCGCGCAGGTCTTTGGGCAGGTTGTCGACCAGAAGTTTCGAGCCGGCGTCGATGCGGTCGAAGGAGAACATGCCCGGCGCAGTGCGGAAGCGGTCCTCTACGACCAAGGCAGGATTGGCGACGCGCAGTTTTTCCGCAGGCGCCAGATCGACCGGACGGCGAAGCCAGAAGGCGATGCCGTGATATTTCGGCAGATGCCCTTCGATGGGGACAAGCTCGTCGATGCGCTTGCGCAGGCTGGCGATGCCTTCGTCCTTGCCGCCGGCGACAATGATCAGACCGCCCGGCGTGACGCGTTCGATCGCCTCGGCAATACGCATCTCGTTTAGCCCACGATGGCGGCCGGCAAGCACGAGCGCTGCATCGAATGCATCGCTTTCCGCGCGGGGCGTTACCTTGTGACCGGCACGCTCCAGCGCTCGGAGATGCGGCCGGAAACCCTGTGCAAGATGGAGCTCTGCCTCGAAGCCTTCCGGCAAGCGGAAGCCGGGCTCCGCACCCAGGAACAACACACGCTCGCCCTTTTGCGGCAGAGGAAGCCCCTCGGCCTCGAAGGGATGGAACAGTGTCTTCAGCGACTCAGCGGCCATTCTTCGATTCTCATGTCGTAGACGGGTCTTAAACGAAAACAGGCGCGACATAAGCCGCGCCCGTTCAACTCTATTGTCAGACCACTCAGGCGGCGTTTTCTTCGCCTTCGGCCTTCTTGTCGCGGGCGATTTCCCTGCCGGTGGCCTGGTCGACGACCTTCATCGACAGGCGGACCTTGCCGCGCTCGTCGAAGCCCATCAGCTTGACCCAGACCTTGTCGCCTTCCTTGACGACGTCCGAGGTCTTGGCGACCCGGTCGTTGGCAAGCTGCGAGATGTGGACGAGGCCGTCACGCGGACCGAAGAAGTTGACGAAAGCGCCGAAGTCGGCGGTCTTGACGACCGTGCCTTCGTAGATTTCGCCGACTTCCGGCTCGGCGACGATGGTATGGATCCACTTCTTGGCCGCCTCGATCTCCTTGGCGTTCGACGAAGCGATCTTGACCGTGCCGTCGTCCTCGATGTTGATCTTGGCGCCGGTCTTCTCGACGATCTCGCGGATAACCTTGCCGCCGGAGCCGATCACGTCGCGGATCTTGTCGGTCGGGATGTGCATGACCTCGATGCGCGGTGCGAACTCACCGAGTTCGGGGCGGGCGCCGGTCAGAGCATGCGCCATCTCGCTGAGGATATGCTGGCGGCCGTCCTTGGCCTGATCCAGCGCGATCTTCATGATCTCCTCGGTGATGCCCTCGATCTTGATGTCCATCTGCAGCGAGGTGATGCCGCCTTCGGTACCGGCGACCTTGAAGTCCATGTCGCCGAGGTGATCTTCGTCACCCAGGATGTCGGACAGAACCGCGAAGCGCTCGCCTTCCTTGATCAGGCCCATAGCGATACCAGCGACCGGCTTTGCCAGCGGAACGCCGGCATCCATCAGTGCCAGCGATGTGCCGCAGACGGTGGCCATCGACGACGAACCGTTGGACTCGGTGATCTCCGAGACGACGCGCAGCGTGTAGGGGAACTGGTCCGCGCTCGGCAGCATCGGACGGATGGCGCGCCAGGCGAGCTTGCCGTGGCCGATTTCGCGGCGGCCCGGCGAACCCATGCGGCCGGTCTCGCCGACGGAGTAGGGAGGGAAGTTGTAGTGAAGGAGGAACTTCTCCTTGTACATGCCGGTCAGCGAATCGACATACTGCTCGTCCTCGCCGGTGCCCAGCGTGGCAACGACCAGCGCCTGGGTCTCGCCGCGGGTGAACAGCGCCGAACCGTGCGTGCGCGGCAGGACGCCGACTTCCGAGACGATCTTGCGGACCGTCTTGAGGTCACGGCCATCGATGCGCGAACCGGTGTCGAGAATGTTCCAGCGCACGACCTTGGCCTGGAGTTCCTTGAACACCGAACCGATCTGCTCGGAGGTGTACTTGGCGTCTTCGCCTTCGGCCGGAGCGAACGCTGCCTTGACCTTCGCCTTGACGGCGTCGACGGCGGCGTAACGCTTCTGCTTGTCGACGTTCTTGTAGGCATTGCTGAGCTCGTCGCCGACGATCTTCAGCATTTCGGCTTCAAGCGCGGAGTAGTCCGGCGCCGTGAAATCGCGCGGCTCCTTGGCGGCAACTTCGGCCAGCTTGATAATGGCGTCGATCACCGGCTGGAAGCCCCTGTGGCCGAACATGACGGCGCCGAGCATCAGCTCTTCGCCGAGTTCCTTGGCTTCGGACTCGACCATCAGCACGGCGTCGGCGGTGCCGGCGACAATGAGGTCGAGCCTGGATTCCTGCATCTCGTCGACATGCGGGTTCAGCACGTATTCGCCGTTGATGTAGCCGACGCGCGCACCACCGATCGGGCCCATGAAAGGAACGCCCGACAGCGTCAAAGCGGCCGAGGTGGCGACGATCGACAGGATGTCGGGATCGTTCTCGAGGTCATGCTGGACCACGGTGACGACGATCTGGGTGTCGTTCTTGTAGCCGTCGGCGAAGAGCGGGCGGATCGGGCGGTCGATCAGGCGGGAAACCAGCGTTTCCTTTTCGCTCGGACGTCCCTCGCGCTTGAAGTAGCCGCCGGGGATCTTGCCGGCGGCGTAGGTCTTTTCCTGGTAGTTGACGGTCAGCGGGAAGAAATCGAGGCCTGGCTTCGGCTCCTTCATCGAAACGACGGTGGCGAGAACCTTGGTTTCGCCGTAGGTCGCAAGCACCGCGCCGTCAGCCTGACGTGCGATCTTGCCGGTTTCCAGGATGAGCGGACGGCCGCCCCATTCGATTTCCACTTTGTGGTAGTTGAACATATCTTGTCCTTAATAAGCGGAAAGGGCCGCGCCGTTTCACGGTGCGCGGATGCCCTTTCCCTGGCTTCCTTTCTCGGGCAGCCACGGGCAAGACAACGGGAAGCTCGGGTAGATTTCGGCGCTGGTTAGCGCACGAGCGTCCTGCAATCCTGCCCCATGACCGTCCATGGGCGGTTTCGAGTGGCCTCTGCGCGCTCGAAACCGGGTCTGGCCAATCGATGCGACTGGCAGAATGCGCGACCGGCGGGCTCTCCTTCGAAAGCCCGCCGGTCAATTCGTCAACGGCGCAGACCGAGCTTCTCGATCAACGTCTGATAGCGCGCGTCATCCTTGCGCTTGAGATAATCAAGCAGGCTGCGGCGCTGGGAGACGAGAGCGAGCAGACCACGGCGGGAATGGTTATCCTTCTTGTGGTCCTTGAAGTGGTCGGTCAGGTTCTTGATGCGCTCGGAAAGGATGGCCACCTGGACTTCCGGAGACCCGGTATCGCCCTTGGCGGTTGCGAATTCACCCATCAATTCCTGTTTGCGCTCGGCAGTAATCGACATCGTGTTTTTCCTTATCTGTTTGAGGAAACGGGTCGCCTTCAGCCGGGATGTCGTCCAGCAGGGGCCGGTGCAAGCAAAGCGACATGGCGCGATGCTGCGGCGCATATAGGGCAATTCCCCGGAAAACACCAGCCCATTCATAAAGCCGGCTTGTCGCAGCCCTTTGCTCGGGAATCCAGGATTCCCCTGACACCGAAACCTTACAGCCACTTCTTTCTTTTGAAGAAGACGATCAGCCCGACAGCAACGGCCAGCATGAACAGCAGAGAAGCCGGGTAGCCATAGTAGGCTTTCAGTTCCGGCATGTTCCACGGCGAGATCTCGGGATCGAAATTCATCCCCCAGATACCGACCAGGAAGGTTAGCGGCATGAAGATCACCGAGACGATGGTGAGATAAGAGATGACGTCGTTGGTGCGCGCCTGGCTCAGCGACAAATGCATTTCGATCAAGCCGGTCAGCATATCACGCTGGTTCTCGACCAGCTCGATCAGCCGCAATGCGTGGTCGAGCGTGTCGTTGAAGAAGATTTTCGTCTCCGGCTTCACATAGGGCACGTCGTTGCGGATCAGCGTCGCCAGCGCGTCGCGCATCGGCCACAGCACGCCCTTGAGCACATTGGCGTCGCGCCGCAATTCGTGCAGCTGGCGCATCTGATGCTTGTGAGGCGTGTTGAGCATCTCGTCCTCTATGCCATCGACCTCCTCGATAGCGGCCTCAATCGGCGGGAAATAGCTGTCGACGATGGAATCGATGAGCGCATAGGCCAGATAGTCGGCGCCGCGCATCCGCAAGCGGTTGGGCAACGCTGCCGCGATGCGCTTGCGTACGGGGTCGAACGGATCGCCTTCGCGCTCCTGGAAGGTGACGACGAATTTCTTGCCGAAGAACACCGCGATCTGCTCATAGCGATGCACCTTGACGTCGTCGATCATGCGCATGACGACGAAGGCGTGGTCCTCGAAGAAGTCGACCTTCGGCCGCTGGCCGGTGTTGACGACATCTTCCAGAGCCAGTGGATGCAGGTTGAAGATCCGGCCGATCTCCTCGATCAGCTGGATGTTGGCGAGACCGGTGCAGTCCAACCAGACGACCGGCCAGTTGTCGCAATGGGTGTTGAGATCGTCGATGCTGGCATCGTTGATGGTCTTGAATTTTTCAGGCGAAATCAGCGTCAGCCGCAGCTCGGACCGTCGCGCCGCCGGATCGGCGATCAGCGTGCCGGGCGAGGCGCCAACCGGCGGCCGGCGCGTTGTCACCGGCGCCCGCTTCTTCACCGCCTCAGCCTTTGCCATGTGCCCCTCGGATGTGACGTCGACGTAAGACTAGACGAGAGTGGTCAGCCGACAAAGACCCGCTTCGGCTTGAACATGCCTTGCTCGATGGCGCCGATGGCGACAAGCTTGCCGCGCGCGGTGGCGCAGGCTTCCTCGGCTTCCACGGGCGCGTCGCGGCCGCGGATGATGACGGGATTGCCAAGGCGGATCTTGGTCGCCGCTTCGTCGCTGATGGCGATCTGGGGCAGGCAGTCGAGCGCGGCAGCCGTGTCGACAAGCAGCGCATCGATGGCGCCGAAGTCGATCGGCGCATCGGCAACATCGGCGTCGCCCTCTCCGTCAGCTTCGCGCTGTTCGCCGAAACGGGCGACTTCCAGTTCGGCGAGGGTGACGAAATCCTCATGGGTGAACGGCTCGACCTCGACCCGGCGCAATTCGGCGATATGACCGAAGCAGCCGAGGTCGCGGCCCATGTCGCGGGCCAGCGAGCGCACATACGTGCCTTTGCCGCATTCGACCTCGAACAAGGTGTGGTCGGCAGCGTGCTCGACGATGTCCAGACGGCCGATCTCGATCTCGCGCGCGGGGATGTCGACTGTCTCGCCCCCACGGGCGAGATCGTATGCGCGTTCGCCTGATATCTTGATGGCCGAGAATTGCGGCGGTGTCTGCATGATGACGCCGGTGTAGTTCGGCAGCAGCGCCCTGACATCTTCTTCCGCCGGACGGCGGTCGGAACTTTGCGTCACCGGGCCTTCGAGATCGTCGGTCGAACGCTCCTCGCCCCAAGCGACGGTGAACCGGTAGATTTTGGCGCCGTCCTGCACATAAGGCACGGTCTTGGTTGCCTCGCCCAGCGCGATCGGCAGCATGCCAGAGGCCAGCGGGTCGAGCGTGCCGGCATGGCCGGCCTTTTCGGCCTGGAAAAGCCATTTGATCTTGGAGACGGCTTCGGTCGAACCCATGCCAACCGGCTTGTCCAGCACCACCCAGCCGGAGATCGGCCGGCCCTTCTTCTTGCCGCGGCGCCCCACTATTTCTCGTCCTTGTCGTTGTCTTCGCCATCGGTACCCAAGTCTCGCGCGACTTCCGGCGATTTCAGCAAATCGTTGATCCTGGCGAAATTGTCGAAGGACGTATCGAGCTTGAAGCGGAACTCCGGCATGAACTTCATCTGGCGGAGCGCGCCGGAGACGCGGCCACGCACGAACTTCGCGTGCTTGTTGAGCGCGTCGATGACCGCACCCGTGTCCTTGGCGCCGAGCGGCGAAACGAAGGCCGTTGCGACCCTCAGATCAGTGGACATGCGCACTTCCGAGACCGAAACCACGGTGTTCTCGATCAGCGGGTCGATAATCTCGCCGCGCTGCAAGGTTTCCGACAGCGCATGGCGCACCTGTTCGGCGACGCGAAGCATGCGCTGGGATGGGCTGGAGGCGGTTGGACGGGGCATTTTTCTCAATCCGGAAAGCGTGAGGCGCGGGATGGGACCGTGCCGCCATGTCTCATATTTGTTCTATGCATGTCGTTTATCCCGCACTTTTGGGCGACAGGCATTAAAGTTAGGGCGGCGGTCTTTCGACCACCGCCCGGTCGTATCGACAGTATACGAACTCAGAGCGTCCGGGTCACCATCTCGACGCGGAAGCACTCGATGATGTCGCCGACGCGCATGTCCTCGTAGTTCTGGAAGGCCATGCCGCACTCCTGGCCGCCCGGAACTTCCGCGACTTCATCCTTGAAGCGCTTGAGGGTCTTCAGCGTACCTTCGTGGATGACGACGTTGTCGCGGATCAGGCGCACGCCCGCTCCACGCTCGACCTTGCCTTCGGTGACACGGCAGCCGGCGATCTTGCCGACCTTGGTGATGTCAAAGATCTCGAGGATCTCGGCATTGCCGATGAAGGTCTCGCGGCGTTCCGGCGACAGCAGGCCGGAAAGTGCTGCCTTCACATCGTCGACGAGGTTGTAGATGATCGAGTAGTAGCGGATTTCGATGCCCGCGGCCGCCGCGGCCGCACGTGCCTGCACGTTGGCACGGACGTTGAAGCCGATGATCGCGGCCCCCGAGGTCTCCGCCAGCGACACGTCGCTTTCGGTGATGGCGCCGGCGCCGGCATGAACGATGCGCGCACGCACCTCGTCGGTGCCAAGCTTGTCGAGAGCGGCGTTGATCGCCTCGATCGAACCCTGCACGTCGCCCTTGATGACCAGCGGGAATTCCTTCAACCCGCTCGTCTGCAGCTGCGACATCATCTGTTCGAGCGAGCCGCGCTGGCCGGCATGGCGAGCCACTGCCTTCTCGCGCGCCAGACGCTGGCGATATTCGGTGATCTCACGGGCGCGGGCCTCGTTGTTGACGACAGCGAAGCGGTCGCCGGCTTGCGGCGTGCCTTGCAGGCCGAGCACCTCGACCGGCATTGCCGGCGGCGCCTCCTTGATCTGCTCGCCATGGTCGTTGACCAGCGCGCGCACCCGGCCCCATTCGTTGCCGGCGACGAGGATGTCGCCCGGCATCAAAGTGCCGGTCTGCACCAGTACGGTGGCGACGGGGCCACGGCCCTTGTCGAGCTGGGCTTCGATGACCACGCCCTCGGCGGTACGGTCCGGATTGGCCTTGAGGTCGAGGATTTCGGCCTGCAGCAGGATCGCCTCGAGCAGCTTGTCGAGGTTGGTGCCCTTGGTCGCCGACACTTCGACGTCCAGCACTTCACCGCCCATCGATTCGACGAACACCTCATGGCGCAGCAGTTCCGACCGCACCTTCTGCGGATCGGCATCATGCTTGTCGATCTTGTTGATCGCCACGATGATCGGAACGCCGGCCGCCTTGGCATGGCTGATCGATTCGATGGTCTGCGGCATGACGCTGTCGTCGGCCGCCACCACCAGGATGGCGATGTCGGTCGCCTGAGCGCCGCGGGCGCGCATCGCCGTGAAGGCGGCGTGACCGGGCGTGTCGATGAAGGTGATCTTCTGACCGTTCTTCTCGACCTGGTAGGCGCCGATATGCTGGGTGATGCCGCCGGCTTCGCCGGAGACGACATTGGCATTGCGGATGGCGTCGAGCAGCGAGGTCTTGCCGTGGTCGACATGGCCCATGATGGTCACGACAGGCGGCCGCGACACCAGGTCCTCGGCATTGTCGGCAATGTTGAACAGGCCTTCCTCGATGTCGGACTCGGCGACGCGGCGGACCGTGTGGCCGAATTCGGTGGCGACCAGCTCGGCCGTGTCGGCGTCGATGATGTCGCCCGGCTTCAGGATCTGGCCCTGCTTCATGAAGTACTTAACCACATCGACAGCGCGCTCGGACATGCGCTGCGCCAGTTCCTGGATGGTGATCGTTTCAGGCAGGATCACTTCGCGCATAACCTTCTCGCGCGGCTCATTATGCATCGCGCGCTTGAATTTTTCCTGGCGGCGACGCATCGACGACAGCGAGCGGGCGCGCGCGTCCTCGTCGGAAAGCGCCGTGTTGAGGGTCAGCTTGCCGCGACGACGGTCTTCCTCGGCCTTGGTCGGCTTGGCCGGGCGCGCCACTTCGGGCGTAACCGGACGGCGTACCGGGGCGCCGGCGGCGGTGCGCTTCGGCTTGACCTCTTCCTCGTCGTCCGATGCCACAAGCTCGGCAGCCTGCGGCGCGCGGCGGCGCGCTTCTTCCTCGGCGCGGCGGCGGGACTCGGCCTCGGTCTGCAGGCGGGCTTCTTCCTCGGCCTGACGGCGCGCGGATTCCTCGCGCTCGCGCTTGCGGCGTTCCTCATCCTCGTTGCGGCGCTTGGCCTCTTCGATGGCGCGTTGGCGGTCCTCGACGTCGCGAACCTTGGAGCCTTCGAGCGCCCTGCGGCGCGCTTCCATTTCATTGCGCGACAGTTCGTTCAGCACCATGCCGCCGCGTTCGGCCGGCGGCGGCGGAGGCGGCGCCTTGGGCGCTTCCTGCACGACGGGGGCTGCCACTACCGCGGGCTTGGGCGTAAATACGGGTGCAGCCACCGGCTCCGGCTTGTCGCCGGGCATGGAGAATTTACGCTTCTTGATCTCGACCTGGACCTGCTTGGTGCGGCCATGCGAGAAATTCTGTCGCACGACGCTCTGCTCGGTACCGGGGCGCTTCAGCGTCAAGGTCTTCTTCGGTGTAACACTCAACGTCTTATCGTCGCCCGATTTCGTATCGCTCATTCCATATCCTCTGCAGCATCATCTTCGTCAGCAACGGCCGCAAGCATTGCCAGATCGTCGGGGGTTCCGCCCCGATATCGGTCGAGCGCAACCATGCGCCTCTCAACCGCCTTGCCCGCGTCTCCCGCGAGAACGGCAGCATGTATCACATTTGTACCCCCCAATGCCAAGCTCAACTCGGCCTCGGAGAAAAGTTTGTAGGCAAGGACTGCCGGCCCGCCGAGGTGGACAGTTGCCCGCCGCGCCTGACTGATCTTGCGCACGCCATCGTCGGATGCCTCGGTCGCGTGGAGCACGAAAAGCGCCGACCCCGAGCGCACCGCGCTCTCGACCTTGGTTGCGCCGAGTGCGATCGAGCCAGCCTTGCGGGCAAGGCCAAGCATACCCAAAGCGGATCGTGCAAGCAGTCCGTCGACCATGCCGCCGAGATCGGGCGGCACGACGACCTGCGCCTTGAAGGCGCGGGCAAACAGGTTCTTCGCCGCCGCCTTGTCGATATGTAGGCGGTCGGCGCTCACCCAACAACCACGGCCGGGCAGATTTCTCTTCAGGTCAGGAACGACGGCCGAATCCGGGCCGACGACGAAACGGATCAGCTCATCCGGCTCGGCTTGCTTGCGCGTGACGATGCAGGTGCGATCGTTCATCTCGTCCGGGGGCGGGTTGTGTGCGATGCGGTTTCACCTCACGCACCAACGGCTTCGTCAGCCGGGACCTGTTCGGCTGCAAGCTCGTCTTCGGTGATCCAGCCGGCCTTGAGGCGGGCTGCCAGAACCATCTGCTCGGCGTCAGCGCGCGACACGCCGTGATTGGCGAGCACACCCGGGAATACCTTGGTCTCGCCGTCCTTGCGTTCCTTCCAGCCGGTCAGGTCGTCGGCGGCATAGCCGGCGAAATCCTCGATCGTCTTCACGCCATCCTCGCCGAGCGTCACCATCATGGCGGTGGTGACGCCAGGGATCTCGCGCAGTTCGTCGGTGACGCCCAGCGCCTTGCGCTTGTCGTCATGCTCGGCTTCGATCTTCTCCAGATATTCGCGGGCGCGGGTCTGGATCTCCGAAGCGGTGTCTTCGTCGAAACCGTCGATCGAGGCGATCTCGCCCGAATCGACATAGGCAACTTCCTCGACGCTGGTGAAGCCTTCGGAGGCCAACACCTGGCCGACCATCTCGTCGACATCAAGGGCTTCCATGAACAGCGACGAGCGTTCGACGAATTCCTTCTGGCGGCGCTCGGACTCCTCGGCCTCGGTCAGGATGTCGATGTCCCAGCCGGTGAGCTGCGAGGCAAGACGCACGTTCTGGCCGCGACGGCCGATGGCCAGCGACAGCTGGTCGTCGGGAACCACCACTTCGATGCGCTCGGCATCCTCGTCGAGCACGACCTTGGCGACTTCCGCCGGCTGCAGCGCGTTGACGATGAAGGAGGCGGCCGAAGGCGACCACGGAATGATGTCGATCTTTTCGCCCTGCAATTCGCCGACCACCGCCTGGACGCGGCTGCCGCGCATACCGACGCAGGCGCCGACCGGATCGATCGACGAGTCACGCGAAATGACGGCGATCTTAGCGCGCGAGCCTGGGTCGCGGGCGACCGACTTGATCTCGATGATGCCGTCATAGATTTCCGGCACTTCCATGGTGAAGAGCTTGGCCATGAACTGCGGATGGGTGCGCGACAGGAATATCTGCGGGCCGCGCTGTTCGCGGCGCACGTCGTAGACATAGGCGCGGACGCGGTCGCCGTACTTGTAGTTTTCACGCGGGATCAGCTCGTCGCGGCGGATAATCGCCTCGCCACGGCCGAGATCGACGATGACGTTGCCATATTCGACGCGCTTGACGGTGCCGTTGACGATCTCGCCGATGCGGTCCTTGTATTCGTCATACTGGCGGTCGCGCTCGGCCTCGCGCACTTTCTGCACGATGACCTGCTTGGCTGACTGGGCGGCGATGCGGCCGAAATCCATTGGCGGCAGCTGTTCGGCGATGAAGTCGCCAAGCTGGGCGTCCGGATTGCGCTCGCGGGCCGAGGAAATGGCGATCTGGGTGGCGTAGTCGTCGACCTTCTCGACCACTTCCATCAGCCGCTGCAGCTTCATCTCGCCGGTGTTGGCGTTGATGTCGGCGCGGATGTTGGTTTCCTGGCCGTAGCGCGAGCGCGCGGCCTTCTGGATTGCATCAGCCATGGCGGCAATGACGATCGACTTGTCGATCGACTTTTCACGCGCCACCGCGTCGGCGATCTGCAGCAGTTCAAGTCTGTTGGCGCTTACAACCATCTTATTTCTCCCGAGCTTGTTGCCGAGCTTTTAGGCCCGGCCGCTCATCATAGTTCCTGTTCGATTTCGTCTTCCGCGCCGCCTTCAGCACCTTCGGGTGCATCATCAGCTTCGCCGCGGCGTTTCTTGGCTTCCTTGCGTTCCCGGTTGTCCTTCGAAAGGGCATCGCGAATAAGGTCGTCGGTGAGGATCAGCCGCACATCGGCGATCGCGTCATAAGGAATGCGAACCGTCGGCTCTTCGCCGTAGGCGGCCTTGTCGCGCTCGAGCAGCATGTCGTCTTCGCCGGCTTCGGCGATCTTGCCCTTGAAGCGCTTGCGGTCGGCGACCGGCACCGAGGTTTCCATCTTCACCAGATGGCCGGTCCAGGTGACGAAATCCGACTTGCGTACCAGCGGCCGGTCGATGCCCGGCGACGACACTTCGAGATGATAGGCCTTCTCGATCGGGTCATCGACGTCGAGCGCCGGCGACACAGCGCGGCTGACCTCTTCGCAATCCTCGACGGTCATGGTGCCGTCCTCGCGTTCGGCCATGATCTGCAGCGTCAGGCCGTTCTGGCCCGACAGATGCACCCGCACGAGGCGGAAGCCAATGCCTCGCAACACCGGCTGAACGATCAGCGCGATGCGCGCATCGATACCGCTTTCGCGGATGATGCGGTCGTCGGCTTCGCTTGCCGTTGCAGTCATGCGGTTCCTGTCGTTCTCTGGATCAGGATGATCGTCGTCCCGAACCATCTATTTGCTGATGGCTGACCGGCAGGTAATAAAAAAGAGCGGGACCGGGTGGACCCACTCTTCGTCATACCGACCAAGAATTTGAGGTTGATATAGACGATCCCGGCCAGTGTTTCAAGTCTGTTGACGGGCCGGGCAGAGTGCAGCCGGCGACGGCTCGCAGGATTGCGCGCGGCGCATGCCGGCTATGCGGTAACGGCCCTGTGATCCCGGATTTCACATCCCTATCTATGTTGCACTGCACAAATCAAAGATGAGCGCGGTGGCGCGCGAAAGGTCAAGACAATGAGCAACCGCACCGTGTTTTCCGCCATAGGCGACGCCTTTGCTCTGTTCGGCAGCGCCGTTGCCGCCTCGCGGGCCGTCGAAGCCGGCCGCAAGCCGCGCGCCAACGATCTGCGCCGGCTTGGCATGGACCCGACCGCTTTCGGCAAGATCGGCCGTTTCTGAAGCCAGACCGGCTGTCGATGCGGGACACTTTCCCGCATCGAACTATTTTCTGATGAAGGTGAGATAGGCCGGCCGTCGGCCCTCGCGAATGGCTTTCGCCTCGTAGCGTGTGCCCGGCCAGCCTTCATAGGGCCGATGCCAGTCGGCCCCACCTTGCGCCTGCCAGAGGAGCGCGCCATGCGCCCGACAGTGCAACAAGGTCCAGTTCACATAGGTGTCGATGTCGGATGCGAAGCGGAATTTTCCGCCCGGCTTCAGCACGCGCGCGAACCGATCGAGGTTGAGCGGGCTGACGAAACGCCGCTTCCAGTGCTTTTTCTTCGGCCAGGGATCGGGGTAGAGCAGATCGATGCCGTCGAGCGACGCCTGCGGCAACCAATCGAGCAGGCGCGTGGCGTCGTCATCATAAACGCGAAGATTGGCAAGCGGCTTTTCCCGCACCGCCATCATCAGCTTGGCCATGCCGTTGACGAACGGCTCGGCACCGATGAAGCCGGTCGCCGGTGCCTCCCTGGCACGGTGCAGCAGATGCTCACCGCCGCCGAAGCCGATTTCCAGCCGAACCGTTGAAACATCCGCTGAGAATAGCGCGCGCAATTCTGCCGGTGCCTGGACGGAGAGGTCGAGGCCATACGCTCCAAGACCGCTTTCCAGCGCCGCGGCCTGCTGCGGGCGAATGGTCTTGCCGTGCCGGCGGCCGAAGAACCCTTCGGTCGCGCGGCTCCGCCTGTCCTGTGGATCCATGGCCTGGTCGCGCGCCGCGCTTAGATTGAGATGAGATTTGGGATTGAGATGAGATTTGGCTGAAATCTCATCTCAATCTAATCCTTTGTTGGAGCATGATCTTTTCCAAAAAACCGGTACCACTTTTTGGAATCATGCCTAAGCAGCGATCGCGTCCTTGAGCGCCTTGGCCAGATCGGTCTTTTCCCAGGAGAAGGACCCGTCTCGGCCGGCCTTGCGGCCGAAATGGCCGTAGGACGAGGTCTTTGCGTAGATCGGCTTGTTGAGGTCGAGATGCCTGCGGATGCCGGATGGCGACAAATCCATCACCGTGCGCAGCGCTTCCTCGAGCTTGGCCTCGTCGACCTTGCCGGTGCCGTGCAGGTCGACATAGACCGACAGCGGCTGGGCAACGCCGATGGCGTAGGACAGCTGGATGGTGCAGCGGTCGGCGAGCTTGGCCGCCACTACATTTTTGGCGAGATAGCGCGCCGCATAGGCGGCGGAGCGGTCGACCTTGGTGGTGTCCTTGCCGGAGAAGGCGCCGCCGCCGTGCGGGGCAGCACCACCGTAGGTGTCGACGATGATCTTGCGGCCGGTCAGGCCGGCGTCGCCGTCCGGTCCACCGATGACGAACTTGCCCGTCGGGTTGATGTACCACATGCAATCGTCGGCGATCTTGAGGTCGCCGAGCGCCTCACGGATGTAAGGCTCAACCACCTTGCGGACCTTCTTGGAATCCCAGGTCGCGTCGAGATGCTGCGTCGACAGCACGATCTGCGTCGCTTCGGCGGCTTTGCCATCGACATAGCGAACGGTGACCTGGCTCTTGGCGTCGGGTCCGAGCTTGCCGGCTTCGCCGTTGTTTTCGTGACGGGCAGCGGCGAGCAGTTCGAGAATCTTGTGGCTGTAATAGATCGGCGCCGGCATCAGGTCCGGGGTCTCGCGGCAGGCATAGCCGAACATGATGCCCTGGTCGCCGGCACCCTCTTCGCCCTGGCGGTCGGCGGCGTTGTCGACTCCCTGGCCGATGTCGGGCGACTGGCCGTGCAGCAGAACCTCGATCTTTGCCGTCTTCCAGTGGAAGCCGGCCTGCTCGTAGCCGATTTCGCGGATCGCCTTGCGGGCGACCGACTTGAACTTGGCCGGGTTGACGACCGAATGCCCGGCGGCGTCCTTGAGGATGTTGCCGGCTTTGTCCCGCTTCAGCAGAGTATCGGGAACCCTTACTTCGCCGGCGATGACGACGCGGTTGGTGGTTGCGAGCGTCTCGCAGGCGACGCGGACTTTCCACGGGTCCATGCCGGTCTTCTTGGCCTCGCGATAGACCAGATCGACGATCTCGTCCGAGATGCGGTCACAGACTTTATCGGGATGACCCTCGGCCACGGATTCCGAGGTGAAGAAGTAGTTCTGCCGCGTCACGGGTGTCCCCTCTTGAAAAAACGATCGGCAGGGCTGCCGATTTTGGCGCGCCACGTGTTAACGGTGCCGGGCGCCGCTCGTCAAGCGGTGCCGCGGTTCTGGCATGAGTGCCGCAGCAATATATCTTGTACCACCGGCGGCTTGGCGCCGCCGGCAGTCGAGCCTCTGGGCTACTCGGGCCCGGGGGATTACTGGGGCCAATGGGTCAATCGACCCACCGAATCACTCGGCATCTTCGGCAGAAAGGGACTTCACAAGGTCGATAATCCGGCGGCGCACCTTCACATCCGCGATCTTGACGAACGCGCGGTTGAGCTGAAGCCCTTCCGGACTGCCGCAGAATTCGACGGCGAAAGCCATCGAAGTGTCCTCGGCAAATCCTCTATTACCCACCGGCTCCTGCCCTGGCGCATCCTCGAAAAAGAAGGCGACAGGCACGCTGAGTATCGAGGCTATTGCCTGCAGACGGCTGGCGCCGACGCGGTTCGTTCCTTTTTCATATTTTTGGATCTGCTGAAACGTAATACCGAGATTTTCACCAAGCTTTTCCTGGCTCATTCCAAGCATATTGCGCCGAAGGCGGACGCGACTTCCGACATGGATGTCGATCGGATTCGGTTTCTTCTTGTTTTCTTCTGTCATTTTTTCCTCGCCGAATTTTTCCGGCCTTTTCTATTTTTCTCGCCCAAACGAAGCCGGAGCCAACTGCCCCAACAGAAACACCAACCGACTTCGAGAAAATTAGGCGGCAACAGTATGAGTTTCTAATGTGTCGACTGTCAATTCACCCGTAGCCGTTGCCTTACGTTCAAGCTGAGGGCGATTGCGGCAAACACCAACATGATCAGCATTCCGTTAATGCGCCGCCCCGCGGCGGAGATGAAGGCTTGGCCGGAGATCGGCACCCGCACGTCGATGGCGCCACGTGCATCGACCGCCAATGCGTCGACGATGCGTCCCCGCGTATCGACAACGGCGGAAATGCCGTTGTTGGCGGCGCGCAACAGCGGCAATCCGTTTTCCACCGCGCGAATCTGAGCCTGCCTGAAATGCTGGTACGGCCCAGGCGTGTCGCCGAACCATGCGTCGTTGGTGACGTTTACAATAAGCTGGGATGACGTTGCGTCAACAGTCACAAGATCAGGAAAGATCACCTCGTAGCAAATAAACGGCAAGGCGCTGATGCCGCCGGGCAGAGCGATCGGATGGCGCTCGTTGCCGGCGGCGAAGTTCATCGGCCCGGCGACGAGCTGTCCGATGCCGAAGCGGCTGAGCAGACCGGAAAACGGCAGATACTCGCCGAACGGCACCAGATGGACCTTGTCGACGGCATCAGCGATTTCGCCCTTGTCATCGATCGCCACCACCGAATTGTAGTAGCGGCTGTCGGCATCCGCCCCGGATCCGCGCTCCTCGCGCACGACGCCGGCAATCAGCATCTGACCAGGCTGCAGCATGTCGCCGAGCGCGGTCAGCGCGTCCGGACGCTCAGTGAACAGGAAGGGTACCGAGGTCTCCGGCCACAGGATCAACTGCGGTTTGCTATTGCCGGGATCGGGCGCTGCGGCCGACAGGCCCATCATCGTGGCGAAGATGCGGTCGCGCACCGAGGCGTCCCATTTTTCGCTGAGGTCGACATCCGGTTGCACGATACGGACATCGAGAGTGCGGGTTGTCGGCTTGTCGGGGGTCGCGAGCCTGACATAGCCGAAGCCAGCATGGGCGGCGACGAGAATGGCAAGCAGGACCACACCGAGACGGACATGCCGGCGTGCTGCAAGCAAGGCCGGCATGGCGAAGACAAATACCGCCAGCGCGTTCATGCCGACCATGCCGGTCACCGACACGCTTTGCATCAACAGCGGCACGGGCATCGCCGCATAACCGACGGCATTCCAGGGAAAGCCGGTGAACAGGAAGCCGCGCAGCCATTCCGTCAGGCCAAAAGCAGAGGCAAGGGCGGCAATGCGGCCAATGTCGTTGGTCCATAACAGCCGCGCGACGACGGTGGCGAAGCCGTAGAAAAATGCCAGCGCCAAAGGAATGCCGACGACCGCGAAGGGTAAGGCCCAGGCGAAACTGTCGGCCTCGACCAGAAGCGCCTCACCGATCCACCACAGGCCGGCGAGGAAATAGCCGAAGCCGAACCACCAGCCGATGGCAAAAGCCGGCCGCAGGCGCCTGAGCCAGCCGTCGGAAGCCTCGCCGGTGACGCCGTCGAGCAGCCAGACCAGCAGTGGAAACGAGACGAAACAGACGGCGAAGAAATCGTAAGGCGCCTGGGCGAGCACCGCCAGCGCCCCGGCAAGAAACGCCACCAGCGCGCGCCGCCAGCCCCAAAGCAGAATTATCCGGCCGGCAAGGCGCTCCATACAGACTTCCCAGGTCGCGCGAATCAGGAGCCAAGATTTATCAGATTTATTGAAACGCGAACCGGCCGATCGCTGCGCTATCGGTGCCATCCCTCGATGGTGAGCCCGCTCAGGTGCTCGGCCTCCTCGCGCGGCACCGTGCGCAAGGTCTGGGTGAAGGTCCAGACATGCCCTTCGGGGTCGCGCGCCCGATACTGCCGTTCGCCGTAGAAATGGTCGGCAGGCTCCTCGACGATTTGGGCTCCAGCCGCCATTGCCCGCCCACAATGCACGTCCAGGCCGTCTTTCAGACGCACACAGACCGACTGAGTGTTCTTGCCGGCGACGCTTACCGGACTGGCAATATGATCGGCCCATTCGGAATCGACGATGATGTAGCCGTCGCCAAAGCGCATTTCGGCATGGACCAGCCGTCCGTCGGCGTCGCTGACCACCATGCTCGGCTCGAAGCCGAAGGCCGTTTCGAGCCATTTCAATGCGGCTCGCGGGTCCTTGTAGAAGACACCCGAGCCAAAGGTTGAGTGCTTGAAGGGATCGTCGATCGTCATCGGCCGGGCAACGTTCTGTCCTAGGCCTGCTCGGTGCGGGGGGCGGTCACGCGGCGGCGACGCTCGCCCTTCTGGTTCTGGACGATGCGCACCCGCTTGACGCGGCGCGGATCGGCGTCGAGCACGTGGAATTCGAAGCCGGGGATGGCTTGCACAACCTCACCACGCGCGGGCACGCGACCGAGCGTGTTGAAAATCATGCCGCCGATCGTGTCGACATATTCACCATGCTCACCAGCGGTAAAGTCCTCGCCGATCATCTTGGCGACCTCGTCGATCTCGGCCTTGCCGTCGACGACGAACACGCCCTCGCCGGTCTGGGTGATCAGCGGCTCGTCCTCGTCATGCTCGTCCTCGATATCGCCGACGACCATCTCGACGATGTCTTCCAGCGAGGCGAGACCATCGGTGCCGCCATATTCGTCGATGACCAGCGCCATCTGGGTTCGCGTCGTCTGCATATGGCCCATCAGGTCGGAGGCAAGCATTGAGGGCGGCACGAACAGCACCGGGCGGATCAGATTGAGGTCGCCGATGGTGCGGCCGAGATCGACCTGGGCGAGGTCGAGAAGCGTCGTTGCCGGCGTCTTCCTGGATGTTCTGCCCTTCTTGACCCGGGCGACCTTGGTGATGTGGGCCAGCACGTCGCGGATGTGAACCATGCCGCGCGGATCGTCGAGCGTCTCGGAATAGACCGGCATGCGGGAATGGCCGGACTGCTCGAACAGACCGAGCAGATCGCCCAACGTCGTGGTGATCTCGACGGCCTCAATATCGGCGCGCGGCACCATGACGTCCTCGACGCGTACCTCGCGCAGGCGCAATATGTTGTTGAGCATGGCGCGTTCGCCAGGCGAGAAAGACCCGGCATCGCTGGTCGTTTCGGCAAGCGCGCCGGCGATTTCCTCGCGCAGACTGGTGCCGTTCCGCTGCTTGAAAAGGCCCAAGACGCGGTCGAACAGGGACGGACCGGCAGGCGATGGCTCGCTGGCAATGCTACCAGAAGCGGGGCTGCCGGAACTGGGACTCGGACTCGATCCCTCTTCCGTCGTATCGGAAGGCTTTGTCGCACTGCCAGCCTCGGGGCGGGCGGCAGTTTCTGGTTTGTCGTTCATCGTCGTCCGGTCAATTGGTCTTTTGTCATTACGTGTAGGGATCGGGAATGGCAAGCCTTGCGAGCGCTGAGCGCTCGATGGCTTCCATCTCCTCGGCCTCTGCATCGGTCTCGTGATCGTAGCCCAGCAAATGCAGCAGGCCGTGGATGACGAGATGGGTGATATGGTTCTCGAAGGGCTTGTCTTCCAGGGCTGCTTCGCGCGCCACCGTCTCGGCGGCCAGCACGATGTCACCCAGCATGGGCGGCAGCTTGCCACCCCTGGGGAACGGAAAAGCCGGGAAAGACAAGACGTTGGTCGCCTTGTCCTTGTCGCGCCAGCCGGCATTGAGGGTACGGATATGGGCATCGTTGGAAAAGACGATGCTGAGTTCGGAAGGACCGGCAGCAGCGGTTTCGGCAAAGGCAGCCGACACGGCGCGATCGACCAGACGCGTCAGCGCCGCCTCATCGGGCCAGTCGCCGGCCTCGACCGACATATCGATCTCGACGGGAACCGAACTGTCCCCGCCGCCAGGTCTTATGTCTTCAGGCATGAGCCCGCATCGTCACATCAGCTCTCGGCGCCTAGGCCGCGCGCCAGCTTGGCGTCGCGGTCATAGGCCCTGACGATTTCGGCCACCAGCGGGTGGCGCACAACGTCGACATCGTTGAAGCGCACGGTTACCGCGCCGGCCACGCCGTCAAGGACACGCAAGGCTTCGACGAGGCCCGACTTGGTGCTTGGAGGCAGATCGATCTGCGTCGGATCGCCGGTGACGATCATGCGCGAATTCTCGCCGAGGCGGGTCAAAAACATCTTCATCTGCATCGGCGTGGTGTTCTGCGCCTCGTCGAGGATGACGGCGGCATGCGCCAGCGTGCGGCCGCGCATGAAGGCCAGCGGCGCGATCTCGATGACCTCGGCGGCAATGGCGCGCTCGACCTTGTCGGCCGGCATCATGTCGTAAAGCGCGTCATAGAGCGGCCGCAGATACGGATCGACCTTTTCCTTCATATCGCCGGGCAGAAAACCCAGCCGCTCGCCGGCCTCGACCGCCGGCCGTGACAGGATGATGCGCTCGACCATGCCGCGTTCGAGCAGCATCGCCGCATGCGCCACCGCCAGATAGGTCTTGCCGGTGCCGGCCGGGCCAATGCCGAAGACAAGTTCCGAACGCTCCAGTGCCCGCATATAGGCGTCCTGATTGAGCGAACGGGCATAGATCGTCTTCTTGCGGGTGGAGATCTGGGCGGCCGAGACCTTGCCCTTGCGTTCCAGCGTCGGCAGCGTCAGCTGGTCGTCGGCGGCAATCGCCATGCGCACGGCGCCATCGACGTCGGACTGGCCGATATCGGTGCCCTTCTGGAGAATGCCGTAGAGATTGTCGAGCGCGCGGCGCGCCTGCTCGGCCGCCGAGGCCGAGCCCTTGATGGTCAGTTGGTTGCCGCGCGAGCGGATGTCGACGCCGAGCTTCTGCTCGAGCCGGGCCAAATTCTCGTCGAACTGGCCGTACAGGGCGCTGGCAAGCTTGTTGTTGTCGAAAGTCAGAACGATGTGCGCCATGTCAGAGGCCCCGGATGTCTGGTTCTGGGGCAGAGTCTTCACTTCAGCAGCGCTCAACCGTCTCTCCTCATCTGCCGAGGCCATCAAGCCAACTCGGCGAACAGGCTATTGTAGCCCGTCTTCGTGATTCGCACCCGGATAATGTCACCGATTTCGCCGGCCTTTTCATCAACAATAACCGGCTGCAGCCAAGGCGAGCGGCCGACCTTCTGGCCGGCCTGACGGCCGGGCTTCTCGATCAGCGTCTCGATGGTGCTGCCGACCAGGCCCAGGCCGAAATCCTGCTGCTGCTTGAGCAACAATGCCTGCAGCTGTTGCAAGCGTTCATCCTTGACCGCTTCCGGCACGTGATCGGGCATATCGGCGCCCGGCGTGCCGGGACGCGGCGAATATTTGAACGAGAAGGCCGAGGCGTAGTTCACCTGGCGCACCAGACCCATCGTGGCCTCGAAATCCGCCTCGGTTTCACCGGGGAAGCCGACGATGAAGTCACCGGACAGCGCGATGTCGCCGCGTGCAGCGCGGATGCGCTCGAGCAGCGCCAGATAGTCCTTGGCCGTGTGCCTGCGGTTCATCGCCTTGAGGATGCGGTCTGACCCGGATTGCACCGGCAGGTGCAGATAAGGCATCAAAGCCGGGAGATCGCGATGGG
This sequence comes from Mesorhizobium sp. LSHC412B00, assembly GCF_000503035.1. Lineage (NCBI taxonomy): Bacteria > Pseudomonadati > Pseudomonadota > Alphaproteobacteria > Hyphomicrobiales > Phyllobacteriaceae > Mesorhizobium > Mesorhizobium sp. LSHC412B00. Next base: position 151,520 of record NZ_AYWB01000010.1, read on the forward strand.
CAGCGATCAATTCGTCGTCCATGTCGCGCGGATGGCTGGTGGTGTAGCGCAGCCGCGCCAGGCCAGGAATTTCGGCCAGCCGGAACAGCAGGCGACCAAGCCCCCATTCCATGCCATCCTCACCCTTGCCGTGCCATGCATTGACGTTCTGCCCCAGCAGCGTCACCTCGCGCACACCGGCATCGGCCAGCCGCTCGGCTTCGGCGACGATCTGCGCCACCGGCCGCGACACTTCCGAGCCCCTGGTATAGGGCACGACGCAGAAGGTGCAGAATTTGTCGCAGCCTTCCTGCACGGTGAGGAAGGCGGTGACGCCGCGCTTGATCATTTCGGCACGCTTCGGCTGCGGCAGATGCTCGAACTTGTCCTCGATGGCGTATTCGGTCTCGACGATCTTCTCGCCGCCGCGCACCCGGGCCAGCACATCGGGCAGCCGGTGATAGGTCTGCGGGCCGATGACCAGATCGACAGCAGGCGAACGGCGGATGATTTCCGCGCCTTCGGCCTGCGCGACGCAACCGGCGACGCCGATCAGCATTTCGCGCCCAACTGCTGCGCGTTCAGCCTTCATGTCGCGGATGCGGCCGAGCTCGGAATAGACCTTTTCCGCCGCCTTCTCCCTGATATGGCAGGTGTTGAGCAGCACCAGGTCGGCGTCGGCGATGACATCGGTCGCGGTGTAGCCGTCGGCGGCCAGCGCATCGGTCATGCGCTGTGAGTCATAGACATTCATCTGGCAGCCATAGGTCTTGACGAAGACCTTTTTGGCCGGGGCGGACGCCGCAGCAGCGCTTTGCGAGGCGCTGTCGGTTTCGTTCCGCTCTATCGTGTTCAAATCCATCCGGCGGCTTCTAACGCCTTTCCGTGACAAAAAACAGACGATTCTCGGGCATCGGCCTGGAGGCGCCCGGCCTGCGCTAGCGGCTCGGTCGGGGATCGGCGAGCGCGGCCTGCATCATGGCGCGCACCTTGCTTTCCATCATCCTCGACGTTTCCTTGCGGTTCGAGCCCTTGGAAAAGGCGATGGGCTCGCCGAAATGCACCTCGACGTCAATGGCGCCTTCGGCCATCAGCACCTTGAGATGCGGCATCAGGTCCTGATCGCCGATCCAGGCAGCGAGCGGCCGGTGGCGACGGCCGAGAGGCACGCCGTGCACCCGCGTGTAGGCAATCGCCAGCGGCTGGATGAAGACCTGCTCGGCCGTGCCTTCCGAAATCGCCATCGAGGCGGCGCCGAACAAGGTGCTCTTGAACGGCAGGATGGTGTTGCCGTCGCCGGTAGAGCCCTCGGCAAACAGCACCATGGCGTCGCCCTTGGCCATGCGGCTGGCGATCTCGCTGGCCTGGTCGCCAGCTGTCCGCTTGCGCTCGCGTTCGATGAAGACCGTACGCTGCAGTTTCGACAGCCAGCCGATCAGCGGCCATCCCTCCATGTCCGCCCGAGCGATGAAGGTCACATCGGCAAAGGAGCCCAGCACCATGATGTCGGTCCAGGAGATATGGTTCGAGGCGACCAGCAGCGGGCGCTGGCTGGACAGCGCACCTTTGACATGGATGCGCAGGCCGAGCGTCCGGACGATGAGGCTGTGCCAGGCCTTCAGAATGACCGTCTCGCGCCAGATTCCGGTCTTCATCGACAGCAGCTGCAAAGGCACAAGGACCAGCGAACCGATGACAACGAGGCTCAGCGCCAGGAAAATCCTGATTTTTCCGATCATGCAGCTTGGCCCTGCCCCAAAACTTTGGCTAGCGAAGATCGCGGCGCATGACAAGCGCGCCGGTAGGACCATGTTCGGTCGAGCGGTAATAATTGGCGCGGTGGCCGACCTGGCGGAAACCCAGCCGCCGGTAGAGGGCGATGGCAGCGACATTGGTCTCGTCGACCTCAAGGAACAGCGCCTCGGCCCGCTGCGCATGCAATTCGCGCAGTACCGCGTCCATCAACTGCCAGCCGAGCCCCTGGCGGCGATGCGAGCGCGCCACCGCCACGGTCAGAATCTCGCCCTCGCCGGCTGCAAGCCTGGCCAGCACGAAGCCGACCGGCGGCTTGGCGCCCTGGCCGATTTCGCGCGCGGCATAGCCGAACACGGTTTCCTGTTCGAGCAACGCGGCGAACTCGCCATCGGTCCAGGGCCGGACGAAATCCTCGCGGTGCAGCACCGACGCTGCCGGGCTGTCGGCGATGGTCAGCGGCTCGAGCGCATAGTCCCTGCGGCGCGGCTGGAGGAAAGGGATGCGCATCACTTTTCCTGCCTCAACAGGATGAACCCGGCCTGCGCCTTGGCATCGGCGCCGCGCAGATAGAGTGGCTTCGGCTTGTCGCCCTCACCTTTTGCAGCGGCGAGCCGGGCGTAGACGGCAATGTCGGCGGTGGCAGCCGTCGGGCCGATATCGAAATCGCGACCGGCCGCGGCTGCGATCTGCACGGCGGCCGTGCCGGCAAGCACCGGACGATTGTCCGCCGCCATTCCCGCGGCTTGGGCAAGTGTGGTCACAGCCGGACCATAGCGCAAAATCGCTTCCGCATCGTAAAACGCCGCATGGATCTCCTCGCGGCCTGCATCGAGAGCCGCCAGGATCGGGCGGCCGGGAAATGCCGCCCTCGCCTCGGCCGCCAGCGCCTCCAGTGTCGTTACCCCGATCGCCGGGATCTTCAGCGCCAGCGCCAGGCCGCGCGCCGCCGAGACGCCCACCCGCAGGCCGGTGAAGGAACCCGGACCGATGGAGACCGCAACGGCGCCAAGGCCGGCATAATCGGTGCCGTCCGCTTTCAACGCTTCGTCAATGACAGCCATCAGGTGTTCGGCGTGGCCTTTGCCGAGATCGAGTACCGAGCGGCCGAGCTCTCTGTCGCCCGATGCGTCATAGACGCAAGCGGCGCAGAGATTGGCGGCACAGTCGATGGCGAGCAGTTTCATGGGCGACCGGTTCGAAAAACAGTCTCCCTCTGCCCGCCACGGCGCGCCGCCGCAAGAGCCAGCGCGTAAATTGTTAAGCGGCTTCGCTTCGGTGCAGGCCGGACGGCTTACGCCGCCGGCGCGATGCGCAGCATGTGGTTGTCCCAGACATAGTCGGGCTCGGAGCGCGTCGCGCCGCTGCCTTCGATGATTTCGCCGGCACCCGTGGTTGCCATGAAGCCCGGGCCGTCGGGCGCCAGGCCGCAGACCTCGACCAGCGCCTTGGTGGCGACGATCTTGCCGCTGGCGGCGTCGATGACGGCCAGCGAATTGCCTTCCGGCGAAGACACCGCGACCGTGCCGGCAATCGGGTTGGCGGCGACCGAGCCGATGTAATTCCGGAAGCCGGATAGCACGTCCTGCGGCATGTCGAGCAGCTGCAGCCCCTTGCCGCGCGTGGCGCGGCCGACCAGCGGTGGCCGCTCGGTGCCCGGCCCGCGGTACTGGCAGCCGAACCAGATGGTGCCTGTGGGGTCGGCATCCATGTGGCGAATCGACAGCTGGTGCAGAGCCGGCGGCAGTTCGTGCTTTTCGATGAGATCGCCGGTTGTGCGATCGACCAGCACATAGGACGGCTTCATGGTGGCGATGTTGAGCTCGGCGCGGCCATAGTCGGGATGGGTCTCGATGCCGCCATTGGCGATGGCGATCGTCCGGCCGTCTCCGAGCAGCAAGAGCTCATGCGGCCCCATGCCATAGGTCGGAAACTCGCCGATGCGGCTGAACTTGGCCCGTGCGTCGTAGATCCCGACGACGCCGGCGGCATTGTCGAAATTGTTTTCGGTGACGTAAAGCAGCGCGCCGTCGGTGGAAAACACACCGTGGCCGAAGAAATGCCGACCGGTGATGCTGACGATGGTCAGCGGCGGCTCGCGGCCGGCATGGTCGAAGACCACGGCGAAGGTGCCGGGTTGCCGGGCGAAGACCACGGAGCGCTTCGAGACCGGATCGAAGGTGACGTCGTGGCCACGGTCGGGCAGGTCGATCGCATGCAATACTTTTCCGGCTTCCGACAACACAGCGGCGCCAAAGCTGCCGTCGCGCTTGACGAAGGCGGTGGCAAAGACGGCATCGGCGGCAAGCGTGTCCGCCCAGGCCCGCGGCGCCATTGACGCGACGAAGCCGGCGCCGGCAGCTCTGAGAAAATCGCGGCGGTCCATCAGCGGCGTGCGTGTCGCAACCATTGGTCAGTCCCCGTCCAGTGACGAAAAGCCGGCGGTCAGGCCGAACTCGGCGGTTAGCCGGGTGCCGATCAAGCCCGACAGGCTGGAGGTGATCAGCGCGAAATGTTCGAGTTTTCCGCGCTCCGCGGGATCGGCGAGCGTCTTGTCGATCCGACCCTGGATGGATTTGGCAGTGGCAACGCCATTGATGAGCTGGATATGGATGGATTCCGCCATCCATCTGCTATCCTCGGGCAGCGCGTCGCCGAGCTTCGAGGCCTGGAACAGCGCATCAATGCCGGAGAGGTTGCCGGCTAATGAAAGGCCGGTGTTTTGCGAGCGCCAGTAGATCGCTTGCCTCGGCTTGTCACCCTGCGGTTTGGCGCCGAGAAAACCTTTGAGGCGCACGTCGCGCACCATTTCGAGTTCATTGATGAACACGCCGACCAATTCGGTCACCGCTTCAGTGCCGTCGCGGTAAAGCGCATTGTCGGGTCCGGGATTGGCCCACAGGCCTGCAAAACCGTCCGGTTTTTTCCAGGCGGCGTCGACATCGGCCGCCATGGTCTCGATATTCTTGGCGATCGCCGCGCCATAGGCGCAGCGATAGGGCTCGTCCTTGCCGACGAGCGTCTCGGCGCCGTCGCCGTAAAGCACGAACTCAAGCGCCCCTAATCCCTGCATCGCGACACTCTTGCCCGCCAGCTGCGCCGGATCGGTGGCGGTCGGATCCTTGCCGGCCAGCGCCGCCTGCACCTGCTTCAGGCCGATGCTCTTTCGGTCCGGCCAGTAGAGCATGCGCTCCAGCCGGTTGTTCTCCTTGATTGGCCCGAAGCCGATGATTTCAGCCGACGACCAGGCTGCGACCGTGGCCGAGAATCCGGCATGCGCGGCATCGAGGTTACCCTGCGACGGCGCCTGGCAGAGCGCGTCCATGGCCTTCGCCAAGGTGCCGGCATGGCCATGCAGGCTGGCATAGGCGGGGCGGACAAAGCCGTCGATCGCTCTTTGGATCACGTCGGAGGCTTTCACCGAGGCCGATGCCGGGGACGCACCGAACAGAGCCAATGGGAGGAGTAGAACAGGCAAAACCCGCTTGAGCATCAGAATGACTCCAGGAATTTGATGAGAGCATCGCGGTCGGCCGTATTGGCGTCGGCGAAGCGATCGCGCGCTTTCTGCCCCTCGCCACCATGCCACAGGATCGCTTCGGCAAGCGTGCGCGCACGCCCGTCATGCAGGAAGAAAGCGTTGCCGTTGACGGTCTTTGTCAGGCCGATGCCCCATAGCGGCGGGGTGCGCCATTCACTGCCCGTGGCATCGCCCACCGCCTGGCCGTCGGCAAGGCCAGGCCCCATGTCGTGCAGCAGAAAGTCGGAATAGGGCCAGATCAGTTGGAACGCCTGCGCCTTGTTCCCGCGCATGGTGACGAATTTCGGCGTATGACAGGCAATGCAGCCCATCTCGTAGAACAGCTTCTTGCCGGCGAGCACGGCGGGTGCGCCGACATCGCGCCGCGCCGGCACCGCAAGGTTCTGCGAATAGAAGGTGACGAGGTCCATCACCGGTGGTGGCGCCTCGACCGGGCCGAGCCGCTTCTGCACGCCATTGGGCATGGCCAAACAGGCCTCTTCGGCTGCGGTGCAATCGCCCCAGTGACTGGGCTCTTCCGGCGTCGAAATGCCGATGTCGCCGGCAAAGGCGTCCGCCGCCTGCTGGCGGATCGACGCGGTCTGGGCCTTCCAACCGAAGCGGCCAAGCGTCAGTTGCCCACTGCTGAGGTCACGCACCATGTTGGGCTTGCCGGAAATGCCGTCGCGGTCGTCGGGATCGGCATGGGCAAGGAGGTCGGCCGGCGCGATCTGCTCGATCAGGCCAAGGCCGATCATTGGCGGCGTCAGGCGCGGCGACAGCGTGGTGCGCGGGTCAAGCGGGCCGTAGCCAAGCCCGTCGACCGAATAGCTCGGCTTGCGCAGCGAAACGATGCTACCGTCGCCGAGCGTGACCTTTTCCTCGCGATAATCGACATACATGCGGCCTTCGCCCTTGAGGCCGGGCACCGCCAGTTCCTGCAACTGCGCGCCGTAGACCGGATCGGGGAAGTTCAGCACCTTGTGCGCGGCGATCTCGGTCTTTTCCTCGGCCGTGCTCGCATCGCGCGCTAGCCGCAGGAACATCGACGTGGTGCGGCTGTCGGCCGCCGGCGGGCGGCCGCGGCCATCCTTCAAATGGCAATTCTGGCAGGCGCGCTCGTTGAACAGGGGTCCGAGACCGTCCGAGGCCTGGGTCGAGGATGGCGACGACACCCAGTTCTTGCGGAAAAGCGCATTGCCGAGCTTGAAATTGCCCTGTTCCTCGAAGGTAATGTTTTCAGAGGGTTGCGAGAAGGCGTCGCGGTCGACCTGCTTGCGCGACGTGCCGGCGCCGCCTTGCATCGTTTCGAAGGATTCGGGCTTGGAGAAATCCTGGGTTGGCCTGGTAACTGCAAGGACGCGGGCCTGGTCCTTCGGCGTCAGGTCGGTGCGGCTCGTGGCGAGGCCGACCGGTTCCGACGATCCGGCCAGGGCCGGGGCCAAAATTGCCGCCAGGGTTACAACCGAAAGCCCGCGAAAGGCCTGATATCGCGGGTTTTTGAGGAGCAGCGGGCCGGCGGCCCGCCGCAAGCGGCGCAGAATATCTATGGGGCGCCGCATTCCTGCATGGTCCTATTCCGCCTCGTCCGCCGATGCGGCGTTGAGCTGGCCGTATTTTTCCTCGCCGATCGAGGCAAGGAGGTCGAGCTGCGTCTCGAGGAAGTCGATGTGACCTTCCTCATCCGCCAGCAATTCCTCGAACAGCTTCATCGTCACGTAGTCGCCGGCTTCGTTGCAGATCTCGCGCGAACGCTTGTAGGCGGTGCGTGCGTCATATTCGCCGGCGAGATCGGATTCGAGCACTTCCTTGACGTTCTGGCCGATGCGCAACGGCGCCACGGACTGCAAATTGGGATGCCCTTCGAGGAAGATGATACGGGCCACCAGCCGGTCGGCATGGTGCATCTCCTCGATCGATTCGGCGCGTTCCTTCTTTGCCAGCTTGGCATATCCCCAATCTTCGAGCAGGCGGAAATGCACCCAGTATTGATTGACGGCGCCAAGCTCCAGGAACAGAGCCTCGTTAAGCCGCTCGATGATCTGCGGTTCGCCTTTCATGGATTCTGCTCCCATATTGGACGCGCAGGCCTCTGACGCGATCCAGGTGTGAAACGATGTCCACGCCGCTCGCCTCCGAACGGGTGTGGTAATTTTCGGTGACCCGAATGATCGTTTCGACCACATTTGGGAAGCAGCCGCAACAGCGACCGCGCTTTTGCATCGTGTGATAGACCTTCGCCGGCACGATCAGTTGCCAGGGGTCCTGATCCAGCAGATCGACGATCGTCTGCTCAATCTCCTTTTCGGTGATGATGTTGCAATGGCAGATCAGCATGGATTGGCTCTGGCTGACGGCGCCCCTCCGCGCCGTTTGGCTGGTAGTTGGTTGGGGTGCTACTTGAACACCTTGTCCGGTGCGTCGAGGCTGTCGGACCCCTCGAAGGCTATGTTGTTCAGCTTCAGCGCGCCGACGGCGCGTTCGATCGACTTGGTCTGGTCGACCAGCGCGTCGATTGCCGCCTGCACGGTAGCATTGCCTTCGGTGTTGCCCTCGGCGATCTGCTGGTCGTAGGCCTCGCCGGCCACTTCCCGCGCCTTGATCGCCTCCATCTTGGCGACCGAGACATCGAGCTTGTCGGACAGTTCCTTGTCGATCGCCGGATCGGCCGCCTTGACCATATCGTGCACCGACGGGCCTGAAACGACGGTGCCGTCGATGCGCGTGTAGCTGGCGAGATAGGCGGCGCGGATGCCGATGGCGTCATAGAGATGCGAGTTGTAGGTATTATCCGAGAAGCAGTCGTGCTCCTCTTCGGGATCGTGCAGCAGCAGGCCGAGTTTCATGCGCTCCCCGGCCAGTTCGCCGTAGGACAGCGAGCCCATGCCGGTGAAGATCACCGAGATAGCGGTGTTCGGCTGGCCATCGACGAGGTTCTTGCGGGCGGCGCCGTCTTCCTTCCAGTTGCCGACCATCTCCTGCAGGTCGGAGACCAGAAGATCGCTGGCCGACTTCAGATACTCGGCCCGGCGATCGCAATTGCCGCCGGTGCAGTTCTTGAGGTCGTAGTCGGTGTACGGACGCTCGCCGGCGCCCGGGCCGGTGCCGTGCAAATCCTGGCCCCAGAGCAGGAATTCGATGGCGTGATAACCGGTGGCGACATTGGCCTCGATGCCGCCGGCCTCCTGCAGCGTGCCGGCGAGGAACTCCGGCGAAAGCTTCGAGGCGTCGACCTTCTTGCCGTCGATCTCGATGTCCTTGTTAGCGATGACATTGGCGGTGTAGAGCGCGTTGGCGTCGGACTCGGTGCCGTAGCTCTTGGCGACGTAGTCGATCAGGCCTTCGTCGAGCGGCCAGGAGTTCACCTTGCCTTCCCAGTCGTCGACGATCTTGTTGCCGAAGCGGTAGACCTCGGTCTGCTGGTAGGGCACGCGCGACGCCTTCCAGGCATCGCGGGCGGCATTCAGCGTGTCCGCCGACGGGTTGGCAAGCAGCGCGTCGACAGCCTTGTCGAGCGCCTGCGCCGTGGTCAGCGAATCCTCGTACTTGGCCAGCGCGATGTCGGAATAGGTCTTGATGACCGCCTTGGCATCGATCTCCGCCGCCTTGGCCGGCAGGATGAAAACCGCCGCCGTCAACATAGCCGTGGCACCGATCGCAGCCAGTCTGCCGCCATATCGCGCTGTCATCATCAGTCTCCAGTTCAAAGGGGATTCGGTAAAAGGCGCGCGTGCCAAACGGTGCCGGGACATAGGCATGCCGTTGGACACCACAGATGCCGCGCCGCTCTGCGGCTCACGGGAGAAAGACACCAAATGCCTCCAATCGAACGGGTTCAAGGCCCAAACATCAAAGGGATGCGCTGACGCGCGAGCCTCCATAAAACGATGGCGAGGCCGGAAGTCAACTGGTGAACCCTAGAAAATTCAATTGAAACAACAGTTTAGAATTATTCTAAACTAGCACTATCAACTTTAAATCGTAGCCAGCAGCCAAGGTGAGAGATGCCGCGATTGACAAGCGACCGTTCCGGGTGCGACCCGGACCGGGGCTCTTGCGACGGCGGCAGACAATCGCCATCTGGCGGAACGGCTCACAATCAAAGCATGATGTCGTCCGAAAACCGCTTCACACTTTTCGGCATCATGCTCCAGATTTGAAACAGGAATTCGGGTTGCGATGAAGAACGGGGTCGTCATTGTCGGTGCGGGTCATGCGGGCGTGCAAGCGGCCGCCAGCCTGCGCGAGGAAGGCTATGACGGGCCTGTCATACTGATCGGCGACGAAACCGATCTGCCCTATCACAAGCCGCCGCTGTCGAAGACCTTCATCAAGGACGCCGATGCCAAGCCGCAACCCTTGCGCGGCGAGGCCTTTTACACCGGCAGCGCCATCGACTTCAGGCCGGGCGTCCGAATCGACAGCATCGATACGGCAGGCCGCAAGCTGGACATAGCGGGCGGCGGCGTGCTGCCGTTCGACCGGCTCATCCTGGCCACCGGTTCGCGGCCGCGGCTTCTGCCGCTGCCGGGCGCCGACCTCTCGGGCGTGCTGTCGCTGCGCTCGATCGCCGATGCGCGGCTGATCCGCGCGCTCAGCGCCCAAAGCGAAGACGTGGTCATCCTCGGCGGCGGCTTCATCGGGCTGGAGATCGCGGCAACGCTGAGGGCCGCCGGCCGCAACGTCACCCTGGTCGAGGCTGTCGACCGGCTGCTTGGCCGCGCCGTGGCGCCGGTGGTGGCGAGCCATGTCCGCCAACGGCTGGAGGCGATCGGCGTGCGTATCCTCACCGGCACCACCATTGCCAGGCTGGAAGGGGAAAACCGCCATGTCTGCGCCGCCATCACCTCCACCGGCGAAAGGCTGCCCGCGCGCATGGTCATCGTCGGCATCGGCGCCGTGCCGAATGTCGAACTTGCGCAGGCTGCCGGACTGACTGTCGCCAATGGCATCCGCGTCGACCAACAGATGCGCACCTCAGTGCCTGATATTCTGGCCATCGGCGACGCCGCTTCCTACCGCCACTGGTCGACCGGCGGCGACGTGCGGCTGGAATCGGTGCAGAACGCCACCGACCAGGCGCGGCTTGCCGCACGCACGATCACCGGCCATACGGACGCCTATGCGGCGGTGCCGTGGTTCTGGTCTGACATCGGCGACATGAAACTGCAGATGGTCGGGCTGACCTCGGGCGGCGACAGCCATGTCGTGCTGGGCGACCTCGCTGAGAACAAGTTCTCGATCTACCACTATGCTGGAAGCCGGCTGCTCGGCATCGAATCCGTCAACAGGCCGGGCGACCATATGCTGGGCCGCAAGATGCTCGGGGCCGGGTTTTCGCCGATGGCGCAGACGATTGCTGAGGGACCTGACGGGCTGAAGGCTGCACTGGCAGCGTTCCAGCAGGATGAGCCGGCACGGGCTGCGGGCTAGACGCACTTACCCTCCCCCTTGTGGGCATAGGCGCTAAGATAGGTATTGCCTTGCGGAATCGGGTGTGATTCTACGCTGCGATGACACACGAATCGCTTGTTGATGACGGCTGGGCCGAGACGATTGAGCTTCTGGGCGGCGAAGAGTTGATCGCAGNGCCGACATTTCGGACGTGGCGTTGCTTGGCCGGCTGCGCAATGCAGGACCATGGCTGCAGCAGTTGATTGGGCACCTTTTGAAGCGCGAGGATGCAGGTTTGGCCAAAGGCCGACTGGTTCGCATCCTCGATGCGACAGCGGTTGCCAAGGCCGGTGCGTATGNAGGATGCAGGTTTGGCCAAAGGCCGACTGGTTCGCATCCTCGATGCGACAGCGGTTGCCAAGGCCGGTGCGTATGAGAAGAAGAACAATGGTCTTTGGCGCATGCACTGCGCCTTCGAGCTTGAGCGCGAGCAGTTCGACTTCATCGAGATCACCGATCAGAGCGAGGCCGAGTTGATCGACCGCGTGCCGGTGGTGCCGGGCGAGATCCGCATCGGTGACCGCGCCTATCTGCAGGCCGAGCGGATCGCCAAGGTGATGGCGCAAGGCGGCGATGTTGTTGTGCGCGCGTCGTGGAAAAACGCGCGATGGCTCGACGCCAACGGCAGGGCGTTCGATCTCATCGGCTACCTGGAGAGCTGCCGGGAGGAAGTCTGCGAAACGCCTGCCCGGCTGGCACTCAAGAAGGGCGAGCCTGTGAAGATGCGCCTGATCGCCTTGCGCAAATCCGAGGCCGCAGATCGGAAGAGCACACGTCNCTGCCGGGAGGAAGTCTGCGAAACGCCTGCCCGGCTGGCACTCAAGAAGGGCGAGCCTGTGAAGATGCGCCTGATCGCCTTGCGCAAATCCGAGGCCGCGGCACAAGAAGCGCGGCGCAAAATCAACAAGGAAGCCAGGGCCAAGGGCAACAAGGTTCAACCGCAGACGCTGATTGCGGCCGGCTTCGTCCTGCTTGTGACCTCGCTTGACCGGGAGGAGTTTCCCGCCGATACGGTCCTCAAGCTCTACCGCATGCGCTGGCGCATCGAACTCGCCTTCAAGCGCCTGAAGAGCCTGATCGGGCTGCGCTCTCCTCCCGCCAANCTTGCACACTTCCTCATCGCGCTTGTGACCGAACCCCTCTCGCAGGAGTTGGGTGTCTCTCCCCCTTGAGCGACGGGCGCCCGCTGCTGTGGCGCGCAACCCGCCAGATCGTCGCCTCTCTGATCGCGACCATCTTTCCTCAACCTTCCTTGGCGGCCCTGCGCCAAAAACTCCATGCCTTGCGATATCGCTGGCGCGAACCACCACGAAAGCGCAAGTTTCAGTCCATGCCAAAGCTATCTTAGCGCCTATGNAAAACTCCATGCCTTGCGATATCGCTGGCGCGAACCACCACGAAAGCGCAAGTTTCAGTCCATGCCAAAGCTATCTTAGCGCCTATGCCATCGAGGGGAGGTAGGGTGCCGCGTTTTTATGGTCGAACTGGTTTGCTAGCCGCTGGACCATCGTGGATTGTCCGGGCGGCAAAACTGCCGCGACCTCCTACCTCCCCTCGATGGGGAGGTCGGCGCGAAGCGCCGGGTGGGGTGACTGCCGAGACCCAAAAGAAAAGGCCGCCCGGAGGCGGCCTTTCGATGTCTGGAACGTCGCAGCGCTTAGCGCTTCGAGAACTGGAAGGAACGACGGGCCTTCGCCTTGCCGTACTTCTTGCGCTCGACGACGCGGCTGTCGCGGGTCAGGAAGCCGCCCTTCTTGAGCACGGCGCGCAGTGCCGGCTCATAGTAGGTCAGCGCCTTGGAGATGCCGTGACGAACGGCACCGGCCTGGCCGGACAGGCCGCCGCCGATGACGGTGGCGACGATGTCGTACTGGCCGGCGCGGTTGGAAGCGATGATCGGCTGGTTGAGGATCATCTGCAGGACCGGACGCGCGAAATAGGTCGCGAATTCCTTGTCGTTGACGACGATCTTGCCCGAACCCGGCTTCACCCAGACGCGGGCGATGGCGTTCTTGCGCTTGCCGGTGGCATAGGCGCGGCCCGACTTGTCGAGCTTCTGGACATGGACGGGTGCTGCCGGCTGGGTGTTGGTGTTGCCGGTGGCGGCGCCCAATTCTGCGAGCGAGGAAAGCTCAGCCATCTTATGCAACCTTCTTGTTCTTGGCGTTCAGCGCGCCGACGTCGAGGGTGACGGGCTGCTGGGCGACATGCGGATGTTCCGTGCCTGCATAGACGCGGAGGTTCTTCATCTGACGACGGCCGAGCGGCCCGCGCGGGATCATGCGTTCGACGGCCTTCTCGACGACACGCTCGGGGAAACGGCCCTCGAGCAGCTGGCGCGCGGTGCGCTCCTTGATGCCGCCGGGGTGACCGGTGTGCCAGTAATAGACCTTGTCGGTGAACTTCTTGCCGGTGAACACCACCTTGTCGGCATTGATGACAATGACGTTATCGCCGTCGTCGACATGCGGGGTGAAGGTGGGCTTGTGCTTGCCGCGAAGATGATTGGCGATGACAGTGGCGAGACGGCCGACGACGAGACCCTCGGCGTCGATCAGCACCCACTTCTTCACCACATCCGCAGGCTTCTGCGAAAAGGTTGCCATGGATTTTCTGCTTTCGATTTTGACCTTCCGAAGAAGGCGTTTCTTGTTGCTTGGATTGGCGACAAGGCACTTGCCCGCCGCCAATAACAAAACGGCGGCCTTTGCGGGCCGCTGCTTCGTGACGGCTTATAGGCGAGGGGGTGGTGCACGTCAAGGCGCGGGAAAAGCACGTCTGCTCGTAAAGTGTAATAAAAACAAAGGTTTGATCAAAAGGTATTATTTTACCACATCGGCGGCGCGCTTCGGCGGGATCGAATAGGTGCCGGTCGCATGCGCTACCGTGTGTCCCTTCGGTCCGGCGACGATGTCGATATCGAACACCATCAGGCTCTTGCCCAGCTTCAGGATGCGGCAATGGCCGTCGATCGGCCCGGCTTCGGCCTTGCGGACAAAATTGATGTTGAGGTTGACGGTAACCGAAAGCGCATCCGGCCCGGCATGGCTGAGCACGCAGACATAGCCGCCAATGTCGGCCAGCGTGAACAGCGAGGGCCCGGACACCGTGCCGCCGGGACGCAAATGCCGTTCGCTGGCGTTGAGCCGCACCGTGCAGCCGCCGGGAAACACATCGAGCGCCTCATACGACGTGAACTCGTCGTTGAGCTGGGGGTAGACGCTGGCCATCAGCGCATTGACTTCAGCCGCCGTCAGCACCGGCTTGAGATTGTCCTGGGCGGGCATGTCGGTCTCTCGTTCTATGCCGGGCCTGTATGAACGCAATGATGCGCTTCTGGCAACACCTCTGGCGCAAGCGATGGGTGTTGATGAAACTCGATCCGATATTAGATAGTCTGGCGGCGCCCGGCGGAATCGCGGAGACCCTTGTCATGGCCGAAATCCTTTCGATCAAACCTGTTGCCATAGACGGGCCGGTCATCGCCGGGCTGGACAAGGGCGTGCTGCGCCTGACGCTCGCCAATCCGCCCGCCAATGCCTTGTCGCTTTCCGTCATGGCGGCATTGAGCGCCGAGCTCGACCGTGCCAAGGCCAACAAATCGGTCCGCGTCATCGTCTTGGCGGCCGCCGGGAAAGTCTTCTGCGCCGGTCACGATCTCAAGGAAATGACCGCGCGCCGCGCCGACGCCGACAAGGGCAAGGGGTTTTTCGAGCAGACATTTTCGGCTTGCGCGGCGTTGATGCAGCAGATCGTGCGCCATCCGCTCCCGATCATCGCCGAAGTCGATGGCCTAGCCACCGCTGCGGGGCTGCAACTGGTTTGCAGTTGCGACCTCGCCATTGCCTCGCATGAAGCGACCTTCTGCACGCCGGGCGTCAATATCGGCCTGTTTTGTTCGACGCCGATGGTGGCGCTGTCACGCAACGTGTCTCACAAGCACGCCATGGAAATGCTGCTCACCGGCGAGACCATCGATGCCGCAACCGCCAAGGAATTCGGCCTGGTCAACCGCGTCGTGCCGCGCGAATACCTGAATCAGATCGTCACCAAATACGCGCAAACCATTGCCTCCAAATCATCTCTGGTGGTCAAGACCGGCAAGGAAGCCTTTTACGCGCAGGCCGAGATGGGGTTGGCGGACGCGTATGCCTATACCGGCCGCGTCATGGTCGAGAACATGCTGGCCCGCGACGCCGAGGAAGGCATCGGCGCCTTCATCGGCAAGCGCAAACCGGAATGGACGGACGAATAGGTTTTCGATCCATGGAACCGCGCATCTCCATCATCACCATCGCCACCGACGATCTCGAGCGCGCCGTGCGCTTTTACGAAGGCATGGGCTTGAAGCGCCACGCCGGCATCACCGATGGCGTCGCCTTCTTCCAGATGGGCGGCGCCATTCTCGGCCTGTTCCCGAGGCCAAGCGCCGAGGAGGATTCAGGCATTGCCTTCGCCGCAGCACCGTCGGCGGTCTACCTCGCCTACAACACCCGCTCCGATGCCGAAGTCGACGACGTGCTGGCGGCCGCCGAGAAGGCCGGCGGCAGGATCGTCAAGCCGGCAGGCCGCGCCTTCTGGGGCGGCTGGTATGGATATTTCGCCGATGCCGACGGCCATGTCTGGGAAGTCGCACACAATCCGGCCTTCCCGATCGCGGATGACGGCACCATCTCGCTGCCGGACTGAGCGTCCGCATGGGCTATCGCAAGCAACTGACCCGGCTTAAGGCGCCTTATCTCAAACGCATCCTGATTGACCCCGAGCGCGTGGAAGATTGGGACAAGTATCCCTGGAACCTGCCTCTGTTCCGCGGCCGCGAATTCGAGCTCGAATTCACCACGCCGATCACCATCATTGTCGGCGAAAACGGCACCGGCAAATCGACGCTGCTGGAAGCGATCGGCGCGCTGGCCGGTTACGACGAAGCCGGCGGCGGCAAGGGCTACATGCCCGTCGACCACTCCGGCGCCATCGACGAGAGTGGTGCAGCGCTTGCCGACACGTTGCGCGGCCACTGGCTGCCGAAGGTCACAGCGGGTTGGTTCTTCCGCGCCGAATCTTTTTACTCGGTTGCCCGCTATCTCGATCAGGCGGCGCTGGAATCTGGCGGGGCGCCGCCGGATTTCCTGTCCTGGTCGCATGGTGAAGGGTTCATCCGCTTCTTCGAGGAGCGCTGCCGCCGGCAAGGTATCTACATCCTCGACGAGCCCGAAAGCGCGCTGTCGCCATCGCGGCAGATCGAGCTGCTGAAGATGCTGCGGCGCATGGACCGGTCCGGCACGGCTCAAGTGATCATGGCGACGCACTCGCCGCTGCTGATGGCCTGTCCGGGCGCGCGGCTGTTCCGCATCAGCCGCTTCGGCCTCGACCCCACAGATTTCACCGATACCGATCATTTTCGCATGATGCGCGACTTCTGCACGGACCCGCAGTCCTTTATGGAGGAAGCACTGAGGGAGACCGACGAGTGAATCACGATAGCTACGACAATGCCTATATCGGCGGCATCCTCAATTCTGTGAAGACCATCGCCATGGTCGGCGCGTCGGCCAACGATGTCAGGCCGAGCTTTTTCGTGCTGAAATACCTGCTGGCCAAGGGCTTTTCGGTGTTTCCGATCAATCCGGGGCAGGCCGGCAAGGAAATCCTCGGCCGCATGACCTATGCCAGCCTTGCCGATCTGCCTGAACCAGTCGACATGGTCGACATCTTTCGCGCCTCCGCAGCGGTGCCCGGCATTGTCGATGAGGTGCTGAAGCTCGACCCCTTGCCGAAAGTCGTCTGGATGCAGCTTGGCGTGCGCGATGACGAGGCGGCCGCGCGTGCCGAGGCGGCCGGTATCAAGGTGGTGATGAACCGCTGCCCGAAGATCGAATATGGCAAGCTGTCGGGCGAGATCGGCTGGACCGGCGTCAACTCCGGTGTGCTTTCGTCGAAGAAGCCGCTGATGCGGTCGGGATTCCAGAGTTTCGGTGTGCGCCAGAAGTAAGGCAGTGAATGGTGAATGGTGAATAGAAGGATTTTCCTGGAAGCCGGGTAAAGCCGCATATGAGCGGCTTGCAATCAAGGTGGGACTGGCCGACTTTGCGACCACCATTCATCGCTCACCATTGACCATTTCATCATTCACACGTTTACCGCTCAGGGAGGTTTTCGATGACCCGCACGCCCGGTTTCAACACGCTCGCCGTCCATGCCGGCGCCAAGCCCGACCCGGCGACGGGCGCACGCGCCACGCCGATCTACCAGACGACCTCCTTTGTGTTCGACGATGCCGACCATGCCGCCTCGCTGTTCGGGCTGAAGGCCTTCGGCAACATCTACACCCGCATCATGAACCCGACCCAGGCGGTGCTGGAAGAGCGGATCGCGGCGCTCGAAGGCGGCACGGCTGCACTTGCCGTTGCTTCCGGCCATGCCGCACAGGTGATCGTGTTCCACAATCTCATGCGGCCTGGCGATAATTTCGTCGCCGCCACAAGGCTTTACGGTGGTTCGATCAATCAGTTCGGCCATGCCTTCAAGAATTTCGGCTGGGAGGTGCGTTGGGCCGACACCAACGACGTCTCCACCTTCGAAAGCCAGATAGACGACAAGACCAAGGCGATCTTCATCGAGAGCCTGGCCAATCCCGGCGGCACCTTCGTCGACATAGAGAAAATCGGCGACATCGCCCGCAAGCACGGCTTGCCGCTCATCGTCGACAACACGCTGGCCTCGCCCTATCTGGTGCGGCCGATCGAGCATGGCGCCGACATCGTCGTCCATTCGCTGACCAAGTTCATCGGCGGCCACGGCAATTCGATCGGCGGCGCCATCGTCGATGGCGGCACGTTCGACTGGTCGAAATCCGGCAAATATCCGATGCTGTCGGAGCCGCGCCCCGAATATGGCGGCCTTGTCCTGCACGAAACCTTCGGCAATTTCGCTTTCGCCATCGCCGCGCGCGTGCTTGGCCTGCGTGACATCGGCCCGGCGATTTCGCCGTTCAATGCCTTCCTGATCCTGACCGGGCTGGAGACCTTGCCACTCAGGATGCAGCGCCATTGCGACAATGCGATCACCGTAGCCGGCTGGCTGTCCAACCACCCCAAGGTCGCCTGGGTCAACTATCCCGGCCTGCCCAGCGACAAGAACAACGCGCTGCAGAAGAAATACTCGCCGCAAGGCGCCGGTGCTGTCTTCACCTTCGGCCTGAAGGGCGGCTACGACGCAGGCATCAAGTTCGTCGAGGCGCTCGAACTGTTCTCGCACCTCGCCAATGTCGGCGATACCAAGTCGCTGGTCATCCATCCGGCCTCGACCACGCATCGCCAGCTTTCCGACGAGCAGAAGGTCAAGGCGGGTGCCGGACCGGACACGGTCCGGCTTTCCGTCGGCATCGAGGATGTCAACGACATCGTCGCCGATCTGGAACAGGCTTTGACCAAGGTTTGAATTTTTTTAGTGAGTAGTGAGTAGTGAGTAGTGAGTAGTGAGTAGTAGTCGGTATTCACTAGTTAGCAGTGATTAGTGATCAGCCACCCGCTCGAGGGAGCGCTTTCCGCTCACTACTCACTACTCACTACTCACTAGTCACTACTCTGCACTACTCACTAGTCACTAATCTGTTGGAGGCAAACCCTGTCCGCGCATTACTTGGCAATATCGACCGACAGCGTCGACGCCGAACATGGCGCCCCGGCGCCGGATCGTCTGATTGCGGGCGATCCGAAGTTCCGCACCTGGAATGTCGAGGAGCGCGATGGCCGCCTCTATGCCGGCATCTGGGAAGCGACGCCGGGCAAATGGCGCATCGAATATGACGAATGGGAGTTCTGCCACATCCTGTCCGGCGTCTCGGTGGTTGCCGAGGATGGCGGCGAGGCGCGCACGGTCCGGGCCGGCGACAGCTTCGTGCTCAGGCCAGGCTTCAGGGGCAGCTGGGAAGTGCTTGAAACGACCCGCAAGGAGTATGTGGTCAAGCTCTGATCTCGCGGTGCGCTTGGACTTCACAAAAGCCGATCGATGTCAGTGTCGGAAAAGCCGTATCCGCTCATCATCTCCCTGTGCCAGGGACTGCCAAGCAAATCACTGAGGCATAAGTCGACGCGCTGGAGCAGGGTGGCACTGCCTTTGGCGAGAGCGAAAGCGCCGGGCGCTGGCTGTTTTTCGACTGCCGGGACGTCGACGACGTCGAGAGGCGCGTCGGGTCGCCGGCTCAGATAGCCGCGATGCGCGAGCGCTACACTCGCATAGGCATGCACCACGCCGGCCGCGACGGCGTTAGCTGCTTCGGCCTGGGTGGCAAATATCCTTAGCCGTTCGGGCTGAATAGCGTTTTGCAGGGCCGTCCGGTGCTGGATCTGGCCCGATATGACGCCGATCAGCGCCGTCCGATCATTGGCGACGGACCGATAGCCATCAAAGGCGCGGGGATTGTCTTTCGCGACCAGCAATCCATCCGCCAGCATCCAGATCGGCCTTGTGAAGTCGACCAGCTTCCGGCGGTCTTCGGAAATGAACAGGCCGGTGGTCATGTCCCACCCCTTCGGCAAGCCCAGGCAGCAGCTCGGCAAACTCGGTCTCGATGGGCAAAAGTTCCAGCCCGAGCGTCAGGCAGACCCTCTTGGCCAGTTGGGCATCGCTGCCGCCCAGACGTCCCGATCCGTCGATAAAGCAGAAGGGGTGGTTCCTGTAGAAAGGCGAATCTCATTTTCTCGGGCATGCGTCGGCTCCGCCGTCCTCACAAGCTCACAGTGAGCTTTTCCAGCCCATGGAAATGATAGGTGTCGCGGAAGCGCGGCTGCTCCGCAAGATGGAGTTGCGGCTGCCGCTCGAACAGGGTTTTCAGCGACACCTGCAACTCCAGCCGCGCCAGCGGCGCACCGATGCAGAAATGGATACCGGCGCCGAACGAGACATTCTTCTGGTCTAGTCGGCCGGGCCGGAAGGCGCCAGGTTCGGCAAAGGCAAGCGGATCATGATTGGCCATGCCGAGCAGCAGGCCGATCGTCTCGCCCGGTTGTACGACAACCCCCGATGTCACCTCGACCTCCTGATAGGCGTAGCGGGTGAACATGTGCAGCGGCGCGTCGAAGCGCAGGCACTCCTCGACCGTTGCAGCGGTTGCTTCCGGCGAGGTGAAGAAACGGCCGGGGTCGCCGCCTTGCGCCAGCAACGTGCGCACGGCGTTGCCGGTTTGATGGACGGTCGCCTCGTGGCCGGCATTGAGCAACAGGATGGCGGACGAGACCAACTCGTTTTCCGACAGCTTCTGGCCATCCTCTTGCGCCACGATCAGCAGCGATAGCAGGTCGTCGCCAGGCTTCTTGCGCCGCTCGGCGACATAGCCGCGCAAAAAGTCGGAAAAATCGCGCGCGGCGCGATTGGCCGCTTGCTCGGTCTCGCGCGTCCGGCCATGCATGTACATGGCCACCATCCGGTGCGACCAGTCGAGCAGTTGCGGCCCCATTTCGACCGGCACACCGAGCATTTCGGCAATGATGGTGATCGGCAAAGGTGCGGCGAAGCTGGGCAATAGATCGACGTGGCGCGGTTCGAAACGGTCGATCAGCTCATTGGCCAGCGCCTCCACGCGCGGCCGCAGCCGCTCGACCTGGCGCGAGACGAAGGCGCGGTTGACCAGGGTTCTGAGCCTGGTGTGCACCGGCGGCTCCAGCTCCAGCATCGAATTGCTCTCGATGCCGTCGAAAGCGGCCAAATGCGAGCGATCCTCGCCGATGCCGCGGCTGTCGGGAATGCCGGCCGGGTTCTGGCGGCCGAAGCGGCGGTCGCGCAACAGCCGGTTGACGTCGTCGAAGCCGCCAAAGCACCAGGAGCCGAATTCCTCCCAGAAGAAGGCATTCGATGCGCCATGCAGGACGGCATAGGCGTCGTAAGGGTTCTGGAAAAACGCCGGTTCGTGCGGGTCGAGCCGCAGGCGGCGCGTGGCTGGATCAAAGGCGAGGTAGGGCGGCATGGATGTGGTCATGCCAGACCATTACCGCGGCTTGCCGGCTTGGTGCCAGACCGGATGTTGGCACCCGACGGCCCTATGGATTGAGCCAACCGAGGCGGACCTCGGCGAAGTACCGAAGTCTAATCCTCGCAATGCCTGGCAATATGCACGCGGCGCCAGCTGGTCGAGCCTTCCTGCACCACCACCCGGCGCGCCATCCTCTGGTATGACGGCGCTATCTGGGTGACGTGCCGCCGCTCGGGCCGCACCAGCACTTCATGGGCGACGCTCTCATATTCGGCCGGCAGCACAACCCGGCGGGTGCGCTCCGGTTCAACCACCACCGTTTCGGCCACACGCGCGTAGCGGGCCTTGCGCCACACCTTGCACAGCACCTTGCGGCCGTGGATGACGCGCCATTCCCAGGCATAGCCGCCATCGTCGACCTGGACCGTGCGGTAAACGGTGCGGGTTCTCGCCGGTACGATGTCATAGGTGACTCGGGGCGGCGCGATCTGCTCGACGCGCTCCATGGTGCCATAGATCGGCGGATCATAGTCGACCAACTGCCCGCCGGGACTGACCATGACGTCTTCATAGACGGTGTCATAGAGCGCCGGCCTGTGCACCGGCTCATAGCATTCGGCGGCCCGGCCGCCGGCAACCGCATCGGACACCATGCCGAGACCGGCAAGGCCGGAGATGGCGAGGCAAGCAGTTTTCCTGATCATGGCACTCCCCCTGTTTGAACCCGAAACGTGAGGTTCAATGTTGAATTGTAGGGGAAGGTTCTCCGGGGGAAAGCGGTTTCGCCGCATTTCGTTAAGCGACGCGGTTAAGGAATTGCTACACCGCAAAAACGCCGCTGGCCGCGTTCGGACTTTCCCTTGCGCGGAAACCTTGATTCGACTTAACCAGATGGCTAGGAGCAGGCGGCCTTGCGCTAGGGTGAGCCGGCATCCTATTTACATTCTAACCATCAAGAACCGATTCTGCCCGATGTTCCGGCGCCGGAATCCCCATCTCCAAAAAGGGTAGTCCATGAAGAACCCCGTCGAAACCTACATGAACCTCGTTCCGATGGTGGTCGAGCAGACCAATCGCGGCGAGCGGGCCTACGACATTTTCTCGCGCCTGCTGAAAGAGCGCATCATTTTCATCACCGGCCCGGTCGAAGACGGTATGGCGACGCTGGTTTGTGCACAGCTTTTGTTCCTCGAGGCCGAGAACCCGAAGAAAGAGATCAATCTCTACATCAACTCGCCGGGCGGCGTGGTGACCTCGGGCATGGCGATCTACGACACCATGCAGTTCATCAAGCCGGCGGTGTCGACGCTGTGCATCGGCCAGGCGGCGTCGATGGGCTCGCTGCTTCTGACCGCCGGCCACAAGGACATGCGTTTTGCCACGCCGAACGCCCGTATCATGGTTCACCAGCCTTCCGGCGGTTTCCAGGGTCAGGCCTCCGACATCGAGCGGCACGCGCAGGACATCATCAAGCTGAAGCGCCGCCTCAACGAGGTCTACGTCAAACACACCGGCAAGAGCTACGAAGACATTGAAAAGACGCTTGACCGCGACCATTTCATGACAGCCGACGAAGCCAAGGATTTCGGCCTCATCGACAAGGTCATTTCGTCGCGCGAGCCGGTCGAAGGCGCTGCGGCATAAGCGCTGCATGGCAGTTGCGTGGCTGGATAACGCGCTTTTGCTGGGATTTGCGGCATTTCGGCCACAATTGGCTGTTCCCTCGGTGGATGGGATTGCCTACGTTAAGGCTATGTTGATTTTCGACGGCTTAGCTTTGTGCAGGGTTGGCGCGAATCATTGCGACGTTTTCTGATTTGTGTTTCGTACGGAATGCGTTGCGGGAGCCGGGACACTGGCGGCGGCGAATTCCCGCGATAGATAGAATATGCGCCCTTTCAGCCAGACCATCGGCGGGCGGCCATGAAAGGACAGGAAAATGAGCAAAGTCGGCAACAACAGCGGTGATTCGAAGAACACGCTTTATTGCTCGTTTTGCGGCAAAAGCCAGCACGAGGTGCGCAAGCTGATCGCCGGCCCAACGGTGTTCATCTGCGACGAGTGCGTGGAGCTGTGCATGGACATCATCCGCGAGGAGAACAAGACCTCGATGGTGAAGTCGCGCGAGGGCGTGCCGACCCCGCAGGAGATCCTGAAGGTTCTCGACGACTATGTCATCGGCCAGCCCTACGCCAAGCGCGTGCTGTCGGTGGCTGTCCACAACCACTACAAGCGCCTGGCGCATGCCGGCAAGAACAACGACGTCGAATTGGCGAAGTCCAACATCCTGCTGATCGGCCCGACCGGCTGCGGCAAGACGCTGCTTGCCCAGACGCTGGCCCGCATCATCGACGTGCCCTTCACCATGGCCGACGCGACGACGCTGACCGAAGCCGGTTACGTCGGCGAGGACGTCGAAAACATCATCCTGAAGCTGCTGCAGTCGGCCGACTACAATGTCGAGCGCGCCCAGCGCGGCATCGTCTACATCGATGAAATCGACAAGATTTCGCGCAAGTCCGACAACCCATCGATCACCCGCGACGTGTCGGGCGAGGGTGTGCAGCAGGCGCTTCTGAAGATCATGGAAGGCACCGTCGCCTCCGTGCCGCCGCAGGGCGGCCGCAAGCATCCGCAGCAGGAGTTCCTGCAGGTCGACACCGCCAACATCCTGTTCATCTGCGGCGGCGCCTTCGCCGGGCTGGACAAGATCATCTCGGATCGCGGCAGGAAGACTTCCATCGGCTTCGGCGCCATCGTCGCTTCGCCCGAGGATCGCCGCACCGGCGACGTGTTCCGCCTGGTCGAGCCCGAGGATCTCTTGAAGTTCGGCCTCATCCCCGAGTTTGTCGGCCGTCTGCCGGTCCTGGCGACGCTGGAAGACCTCGACGAGCCGGCGCTGATCCAGATCCTGACCGAGCCGAAAAACGCGCTGGTCAAGCAGTATCAGCGGCTGTTCGAGATGGAGAGTGTCGACCTGACCTTCCATGAGAATGCGCTGTCGGCGATCGCCAAGCGCGCCATCGAGCGCAAGACCGGCGCCCGTGGCCTCCGCTCGATCATGGAAGCGATCCTGCTCGACACCATGTTCGAACTGCCCGCCCTGGAAGGCGTGCGCGAAGTGGTGATTTCGGAAGAAGTGGTGACCGGCAGCGCCCGGCCGCTCTACATCTATTCCGAGCAGAAGGAAAAGAAGGGCAACGTCAGCGCCTGATCTGGCATCTGGCCTAACCTTTTTATGGAACGGCGCCCGCGGGGCGCCGTTTTGCTGTGGTGAGGTACCGATCCTTGTGACGGAGTGGATGAACGAACGTGTCGACCCTTGATCTTTGCCCCTCGTGCATCCAACTAACATCGGAAGGCCGTGGTGCCGAATTCTGTGCTGTAAAACTCCCGTCACAAACGGTGGTAGGCGGAACGATCCCCGGTCGTTAATATGAGATTCGCGGTTGGCTCAATTAGCGGCCGCGACATGAAAGGTTGGACAATGGCCAAAATATCCAAGGCTCCCAGCGACGGCGTCTTCGCAGTCCTCCCACTGCGCGACATCGTGGTGTTCCCGCACATGATCGTTCCGCTCTTTGTCGGGCGTGAAAAGTCGATCAAGGCGCTGGAAGAGGTTATGGGTCAGGAAAAGCAGATCCTGCTTGCCACCCAGATGAATGCCGCCGATGACGATCCCGAGCCCGATGCGATCTTCGACATCGGCACGCTCGCCAATGTGCTGCAATTGCTGAAGCTGCCCGACGGCACCGTCAAGGTGCTGGTCGAAGGCGCTTCGCGTGCCAAGATCGTCTCGTTCACCGACCGTCCGGACTTCCACGAAGCTACCGCCACGGCGCTGGTCGAGCCGGAGGAGGAAGAGGTCGAGGTCGAGGCGCTCGCCCGTTCGGTCGTCACCGACTTCGAAAACTACGTCAAGCTGAACAAGAAGATCTCGCCTGAAGTGGTGGGTGCCGCCAGCCAGATCGACGACTATTCCAAGCTCGCCGATACGGTTGCTTCGCACCTCGCCATCAAGATCCCCGAGAAGCAGGAGATGCTGGCCACGCTGTCCGTCAAGGAACGGCTGGAAAAGGCGATGGGCTTCATGGAAGCCGAAATCTCCGTCCTGCAGGTGGAGAAGCGCATCCGCTCGCGCGTCAAGCGCCAGATGGAGAAGACGCAGCGCGAATACTACCTCAACGAGCAGATGAAGGCGATCCAGAAGGAACTCGGCGAAGGCGAGGACGGCCGCGACGAGGCCGCCGAGATCGAGGCGCGCATCAAGAAGACCAAGCTCTCCAAGGAGGCCCGCGAAAAGGCGGAAGCCGAGTTGAAGAAGCTGCGGACGATGTCGCCGATGTCGGCGGAATCGACCGTCGTGCGCAACTACCTCGACTGGATCCTGTCGATCCCGTGGGGCAAGAACTCCAAGGTCAAGCAGGACCTGGCGTTTGCGCAGAACGTGCTCGACACCGATCATTTCGGCCTCGACAAGGTCAAGGACCGCATCGTCGAGTATCTCGCCGTGCAAAGCCGCCAGAAGAAGCTGAAGGGGCCGATCCTGTGCCTCGTCGGCCCTCCCGGCGTCGGCAAGACCTCGCTCGGCAAATCGATCGCCAAGGCGACCGGCCGCGAATTTATCCGCATGGCGCTTGGCGGCGTGCGTGACGAGGCCGAGATCCGTGGCCACCGCCGCACCTATATCGGTTCGATGCCCGGCAAGGTCATCCAGTCGATGAAGAAGGCCAAGAAGTCCAACCCGCTCTTCCTGCTCGACGAGATCGACAAGATGGGCCAGGACTTCCGCGGCGATCCGTCATCGGCCTTGCTCGAGGTGCTCGATCCCGAGCAGAACTCGACGTTCATGGACCATTACCTCGAGGTCGAATACGACCTGTCGAGCGTGATGTTCGTGACGACGGCGAACACGCTGAACATCCCTGCGCCCCTGATGGACCGCATGGAGATCATCCGTATCGCCGGCTACACCGAGGACGAGAAGATCGAGATCGCCAAGCGTCACCTGATGCCCAAGGTGATCCGCGACCATGCCCTGCAGCCGAAGGAATTCTCCGTCGGCGAAGACGCGATCCGCGGCATCATCCAGACCTACACCCGTGAAGCGGGCGTCAGAAGCCTGGAGCGCGAGCTGATGAAGCTCGGGCGCAAGGCGGTGACCGAGATCCTGAAGACGAAGAAGAAGACGGTGAGCATCACGGCGGCGAACCTCGCTGATTACCTCGGTGTTCCGCGCTTCCGCTTCGGCCAGGTCGAGGCTGACGATCAGGTCGGTGTCGTCACCGGTCTTGCCTGGACGGAAGTCGGCGGCGAGCTGCTGACGGTCGAAGGCGTCATGATGCCCGGCAAGGGCCGCATGACGGTGACCGGCAATCTGCGCGACGTGATGAAGGAATCGATCTCGGCGGCGGCCTCTTATGTCCGCTCGCGGGCCATCGATTTCGGCATCGAGCCGCCGCTGTTCGACAAGCGTGACATCCACGTCCACTTGCCCGAAGGCGCCACGCCGAAGGACGGTCCGTCTGCAGGTGCTGCCATGGCGACGGCCATCGTATCTGTCATGACTGGTATTCCGGTCCGGGCCGATGTGGCGATGACTGGCGAGATAACGCTTCGCGGCCGCATCTTGCCGATCGGCGGCCTCAAGGAGAAACTGCTCGCCGCACTGCGCGGCGGCATCAAGAAGGTGCTGATCCCGGAAGACAACGCCAAGGATCTGGCGGAGATACCGGACAATGTGAAGAACGGTATGGAGATCATTCCGGTCTCACGTGTCGGCGAGGTTCTGAGGCACGCGCTGGCGCGCATGCCGGAGCCAATCGAGTGGGTCGAGCCAGTCAATCCGCCGGCTTCCACCGATACCGTTGACGATGCTGGAAAGTCGCTTGCACATTAGAAACTACTAAAGTTGCAGTGCACAAAGAGAGAGCCGGGCCTTGAGCCCGGCTTTTTCATGTGAAAAACCCACCATTTCCGGGCTTTTTTCAACTTTTTTCCGGCTTTTTGACTTGGGTTTGCGAGCGCTTCTTTCTAAAGTCCCTCTCCTGCCGGATGAGTCGAAAGTTCCGGTTTTCTCATGGAAGGGAATTTTTATGAACAAGAACGAACTGGTTTCCGCTGTCGCTGAATCCGCGAGCATTTCGAAGGGTGACGCACAGTCGGCGGTTGAGGCGGTGTTCTCCGTCATCACTGGCGAACTGAAGAAGGGCGGCGATGTACGGCTCGTCGGCTTCGGAAATTTCACCGTCTCCAAGCGTGCGGCATCGACTGGCCGCAACCCGCAGACTGGCGCGGAAGTGAAGATTCCGGCGCGTACCGTGCCGAAGTTCTCGGCCGGCAAAGGCCTCAAGGACGCGGTCAACTAAAAATTTTTCAGAGAATGTTGAAAAGCCGGGTTCGCCCGGCTTTTCTTTTGCCTCGATGGCGGCAGGCCGTCAGCCCGCTGAGGCGAGCCTTCAGCCCACCGGCGCATCCGCGCGCATCAGGCCTTCCTGCTTGAGGTCCGCCCACAGCGCCGCAGGCAGCTTGGCATCGAGCAGGGCGCGGTTGCTTTCGACTTCACTCGGCCGCTGGCCGCCGGGGATGACCGACACCACGGAAGGGTGCAGCAGCGGAAACTGCAGCGCCGCCTCGATCAGCCTGACGCCATGGCGCTGGCAGACGGCCTCGATGCGCCCGACGCGATCCATGATGTCCCTTGGCGCCTCGGAGTAATTGTAATAGGCGCCTGGCTTCGGCCCGGTCGCCAGGATGCCGGAATTGTAAGGACCGCCGAGAACGATGCCGATGCCGCGTTGCTCACAGAGCGGCAGGAAGGTGGCAAGCGCTTCCTGTTCCAGCAGCGTGTAGCGCCCGGCCAGCAGGAACAGGTCGAAGTCGCCACGCTCCGCCAGCGTCTGGCAAACCTCCCATTCGTTGATGCCGCCGCCGAAGGCCTTGATCACGCCCTGGTCGCGCAGCGCAACCAGTCCGTTGTAGCCCGAGGCCATGAATTCCTCGATGCGCTGGTCTGACGCCTCCTTGCTGCCATGGGTGAAGATGTCGAGGTCATGGACGAAAAGGATGTCGATGCGGTCGACGCCAAGCCGTTCCAGCGACGCCTCGAACGAGCGCATGACGCCGTCGTAGCTGTAGTCGTAGACCTCCTTGCGCGTCGGTGTGTCGAAGAACTTGCCGATGCCGGTTCGTTCCTCCGGCGGGCAGGCGCGCAACAGGCGACCGACCTTGCTCGACAGCACATAATCGTCGCGCTTCCTGCCGCGCAGGAAGGCATTGAGCCGTGTTTCGGCAAGGCCCAGGCCATAGAGCGGCGCGGTGTCGTAGTAACGGCAGCCGGTCGCCCACGCCGCCTCCAGCGTGGCGTTGGCATCCGCGTCGGGGACGGCGCGGTAAAGGTTGCCGAGCGGCGCGCTGCCGAAGCCAAGCTCGGTGAAGTCGAGGCCGCCATTGCCGATGCGGTCGAAATGCCGTGTCTTCATGTCGTGCTGATTTCCTGGATTGATTGTCTGACATGACACTATCACGCCGCTGGCTCAGCAAAAGCCGCCATGGCCGTTGGACAGGCATTTTCGCGGTGATAGCATGAACAAAAACAAGCCTTTTTCCGAAAGCGCGCAACCCGAAATCACCGGCCACAAACCCAGCCGGACAGATGGGACTCTCATGACGAATGCCGGCTCGGATATGTTTTCGACCGCCCTGCAAGAGCTGGGCGCCGTACTGGCGCGCGTCGACGAAGCCGGCATCGACACCGCCTGCGAAACCCTGGCCCGCGCGCAAAAGATCGTCGTCTATGGCTGCGGCCGCGAGGCGTTGCAGCTCAAGGGTTTCGCCATGCGCCTCTATCACCTTGGCCTTGAGGTGTCGGTGGTCGGCGACATGAACACGCCACCGCTTCGCCCAGCCGATGTCTTCCTGGTCAGTTCCGGCCCGGGCGAGACGACGACGGTGCTTACCTTGATGCAAGTCGCCCGCCAGGCCGGCGCCACCGTGCTTTTGCTCACCGCCGAGGCAGGCAGTAGTGCGGTCGCGCTTGCCGACTTCACCTTGCTGATCCCGGCGCAGACCATGGCGCGTGACCAGGGGCCACAAAAGACATCGCTGCTGCCGATGGGCTCGGTCTTCGAAGGGGCGCTGTTCCTGCTGTTCGAGGTGATGGTGCTGAAGCTCAAGGCGCTGACCGGCCAGTCGTCCGAGGCCATGCGCACCCGCCACACCAACATGGAATAGATCATGCGCTACGAACTGATGTTGCCGCACCAGATCCGCAAGGCGATCGCCGAGAACTGGCCGGTCGCTCTCCCGCTCGGCGTGCTCGAATATCACGGCGAGCACATGGCCGTCGGCATGGACACGCTGGCCGTCGTCAAGACGCTGGAGCTCTACGAGAAGGAGGCCGACATCGTCATCCTGCCGGCTTTCTACTACGGTGCGGCGAGCTATGTGGTGGCAGCACCTGAAGGCAACGGCTCGGTGCAGGTCGGCGGCAACCAGCTGGCGCCGTTCGCCGAAGAATTGTTCTACAGCCTGCTGCGCATCGGCTTTCGTAACATCAACGCCATCATCCACCACCAGACCGAGAACTTTGCCGCCGGCATGCCGACCGATCTCGCCTTCAAGGCCGCCGGCCGCCAGGCGATTTTCCGCTTCCTCGAGAAGCAGCGCGGCGAGGGCTGGTGGGGCTCAGACGAGATGGCCGATTATTATGCCGGGCACGCCGCCGGCGAGAATTTCTTCAACTGGGTGCAGGTGCACCCGCTAATGTCGGCTGCCATGAACGGGAAGTATCCGTTCGATCACGCCGGTGTTGGCGAGACATCATTGATGCTGGCACTGTGTCCGGAAGCGGTCGATGCCGGGCGTTTTGGCGAGAATACCGCGTGGTATACGGCCAGTGCGCCGGAGGCCTCGGCGGAGCTAGGGCAGAAGGGCGTCGCGATGATCATGGATCACCTGAGGGCGATATTGGGGCGCTAGCAGACAAAGTCGCTCTGTAGCGATTCTTCACACCCCCTCTGTCCTGCCGGACATCTCCCCCGCAAGGGGGGAGATCAGATGTCATTTCCGCTTTCGCCAATCACCTACGTCGCAAGAAAAGCGATGCAGCCAAAGCTGCCGATCTCCCTCCTTGCGGGGGAGATGGCCGGCAGGCCAGAGGGGGGGTGCTGTCCCGCCGAGGTCAACAGTAGAGGGGCACGCCGCCTCTCGCCCTACTTCACCGCGCCCGCCGTCATGCCCATGATCAGATACCGCTCAAGCGCAATCCCGATGACCGCCAGCGGTGCGATCGCGGCGGTGGCAAGCGCCGCCATCGACCACCAGTTGATGCCTTGCGAGCCGGTCTGGCTCGCCACCATGACCGGGATGGTCTTGGCGTCGGTCGAGGTCAGCAGCGCGGCGAAAAAATACTCGTTCCAGCACAGCACCATCGCCAGGATGAAAGCGGCGACCATGCCCGGCAGCGCAATCGGCATGACGATGCGGAAAAAAGCGCCCCAGATCGAGAGGCCGTCGACCAGCGCTGCCTCCTCGAGCTCGACCGGGATCGAGTTGAACTGGTCGCGCATGATCCAGATGACGATCGGCAGCACCATCAGCGTGTAGAGCAGGATCAGGCCGATGCGTGTGTCGAGCAGACCGACTTCCCGGTAGAGCACCAGGAAGGGCAGGGCCAGCACCACCGGCGGCAGGATCAGCTGCGACAGGAAGAAGAAGGAGATGTCCTCGTTCTTGAACCAGGCGAACTGATAGCGGTAGCGGGTCAGCCCATAGGCGGCGAGGCTGCCGATGACGATGGCGAGGCTCGACGCGCCGACCGAGGTGATGACCGAATTCATGAAGCGCTTGAAAAACTCCTCGCGCACCGTCGAGGTCTGGAAGATCGAATCCGGCGACAGGCCGAGCGAGCGCCAGCCCTTCCAGTCCGGCTGGAAGTCGACGAACGGGATGAGGTGTCCTTGCGTGACGTCGACCGCGGTCTTGAACGAGGTGGTGATGGTCCAGTAGATCGGGAACAGGCAGATGAAGGCCCAGAACGCCAGCGCGCCATAGATGAAGATGCGATTGGCCAGAAAACCCAGCGGTGAGCGGATTTCCGAGGCAGCATAGTCGGTGGTCTGGACGCTCATTGTGCCTCGTCAGTTCACGTTGCGCACGAAGCGATTGGCGAATTTCAACAGCCAGGTCACGAACACGACGATGATGACGAGATAGGCCATCGCCAGCATGGTGCCGTAGCCGACATTCGAGCGGTCGCGGTATTCGCGGTAGATGAAGCTCGACACCGAATCGGTGGCGCCGCCAGGCCCGCCGGAGGTCACGGTGATGATGATGTCGGCGAGCTTCAACTTGAAGATGATGCGCAGGATCACCGCCGTGACCGACACCGGCAGCATCAGCGGGAAGGTGACCTGCCAGAAAGTCTGCCAGGGCGTGGCGCCATCGACGCGCGCCGCTTCCAGCACGTCGCGCGACATCGCCTGCAGGCCGGCAAGCAGCATGATCATCATGAACGGGATGAAGGTCCAGGCGTCGAGCACCATGATCGAGATGCGGGCGGTGATCGGGTTGGAGAAGAAGGCGGGGTTCTCCCAGCCGAGATGGCGCGCCAGCGTCGCCGCCGGCCCGAAACGGTACTCCATCAGCGATTTGCCGATCATCCAGGATACCGCGACCGGCGACAGCATCAGCGGCATCAGGAAGACGACTCGGAAGAATTTGCGCGCCCGGATCTGCGCGTTGAGCAGCAGCGCCAGGCCGAAGGCAATCACATACTCAACCAGCACGGCGAGCACATAAAGCACCATGTTGAACAGCGCGTTGCGGTAGTAGGGATCGGCCAGCATCTGCCAGAAATTGTCGAGCCCGTTGAACTTGCGGCCGGAAAAGGACGACAGGTTCCAGTCGGTCAGCGCGATATAGAAGCCGAACAGCGTCGGGAAGATCACCATGGCGATGGTGAACAGCAGCGCCGGCAGCAGGAACAGCGCGCGCTGGCCGTCCTCGCCGCGCGTCAGCACCTGGCCGATGCCGAGCGCCACGCCCCACAGAACATAGGCGTAGACGATCGGACGCCAGGTCTCGAAGCCGAGCGTGGTGATCTCGTTCTTGTAGAGGATCTCAAACGCGATCACCGCCAGCAGGCCAAGCGTGGCGGCCGCCATCAGGGCAAAACCCGCCCGCTTGCGGGCCGGCGAGATCAGATCGGCTGGGCCGGCGTTGGCCGGCCATGCATTGGTGGTCTGGTCTGCCACGCGTCCCCGTCCGTTTAAAAAATCAAGCCTGCGACCGGCCCGAGCCGGTCAGGTCCGGCGGCTTGCACCGCCGGACCTGTTGTCACGATAGGATCAGCCTACACGCCGAGCGAGGCCTTGTAGAGCTTGATCTGGTTTTCGCGGCCGATCTGGTCGGTCAGCTTCTCCCAGGCCGCGGCAATGGCGTCGGCGCCTTCCTGCGCCTTCATCTTGCCGGCGAATGTGTTGGCCAGAATGTCCTCGGCAGCCGAATAATACTGGAAGATGCCGGGGATGCGCGGCTCGATCGCCGCGTTCGGATGGTTGTAGCTGTCGGCTTCCGACTTCAGATACGAGGTGATGAACGCCTCGTCGTAGCCTGCCGCCACCCATTCGGGAATGTCGAAATGCGAGTTGCGGTAGGGCTGGAAGCCGGACGGATACATCGCCGTCCAGATTGACAGGTCCTTGCCGCCGAGATGAGCGGCGGCCGACCATGCCGCTTTTTTCTTCTTTTCGTCAGTATCGACGCGGGCCATGACGTAGACGCCCCAGCCGAGATAGGCGCAGTTCGGCGCATAGTTCGGGCCGCTGGCGAGTTTGTCCCAAGCGCCGGTCTTGGCATTGTAGACGTCGTCGGACCCCGGCAGGATCGAGAAGCCGGTGACGTCGCCGATGACCGAGCTATCATTGGTCTTGACGTTGGAGCCGACGTCACCCCACCAGGTGACCATCGAACCGGTGCCGGCCAGGAACTGCTGGAAGGCTGTCGTGTTCGGGTCGGCGTTGATCTGGTCGGCGGGCTCCGACGGCAGCGCGTCGATGACGTCCTGGATGGCGCGCACCCAGGCCGGATTGTTGATGCGCGGCTTCATCGTGTCGGCATCGAACAGCCAGGCCTTGTCGTCGGGATGCTTGGCATAGGCGGTGGCGCGGCTGCCGAGGAAGTAGAAGCCGAAACCGCCCCAGGCCTTGGGCGCATCGAGATAGCCGAAGACGTCCTGATCCTTGAACTTCTTGCCCTTGAGGAATTTTGTGACGGCCTGGACTTCCTGCCAGGTCTTCGGCACACCCCATTCGGTGGCCGCGCCGCCGTCCT
Organism: Mesorhizobium sp. LSHC412B00; assembly: GCF_000503035.1. NCBI lineage: Bacteria > Pseudomonadati > Pseudomonadota > Alphaproteobacteria > Hyphomicrobiales > Phyllobacteriaceae > Mesorhizobium > Mesorhizobium sp. LSHC412B00. Next base: position 184,528 of record NZ_AYWB01000010.1, read on the forward strand.
TCCACGCCTTGGCGAGGTCGGCATCGGCAAAAACGTCGGTGCGGTAATTGAAGTTGTGCGCATCGCCATCGACGGTGATCCGGTACTGCTTGCCGTCCCAGGTGCCGACCGGCGGCTGCAGATAGGCCACGACATCCTTCATGTCGATCTGCTCTTTGACCCAGTCGGGCATCTCGGACGTCAGGCCCTTGCCGCAGACATCGCCTTCGAAGGGCGCGCCCATCTCGATGATGTCGAAGTCGACGGTGCCGGTGGCGATCGACTGCTGCAGGCGGGCATTGTAGTCGGCCTGCGCCAGGTCGATCCAGCTGATCTTGGCGCCGGTATAGGCCTCCCACGGCTTCAGGAAGCCGCGGAACAGCACATTGTGCAGGTTCTGGTTGTTGAGGCCCATGAAGGTGAGCTCGACGCCGGCGAATTCGCCTTCCTTGACGTTGGCCTTGGTGGCTTCCAGGCAGAGTTCGCCGACCTTCTGGAAATCGGCATCCGTCGGCTGACCCTTGCCGACGCCGGGGATCTGCAGAATTTTGGAGCGTAGCTCGCTGGCGGCTTCAGCCGGGCGGGTGAAAGCGCCGAGCCCAGCGCCCGATGCGGCGGCGATCGCGGCCATCGAGGCCGCGCCTTTGAGTATGTCACGCCGGGTGGCACCCGCGCGGACGAGTTTTTCGTACAGACCGACTCTCATCTATTCCTCCCAGAACAACAGTCGTGAATTAAATGCCAATCCCTCCGACGCCGAAACGTCGGCGGTTCTCCTTTATCATACGGGGACGTGGGACCCCACCCTGCGTCGCCTGGAGCTCCGATTTTCGGATAAAAATCCGACTGCCGGATTGGCAACAGCTAATATTTGCGTAATCGATTACCTTGTCAACACGAATGGCTTTTTATCGATAACATACCGACTTGCCCTTGCCGTTGGCAATGGCTAGCTTCACCGCGAGAAAAGGGGGGACGATGGCTCAAGTCGCGATCAGCAATGTGGCCAAGGCGTTCGGAACCGTCAAGGTCCTGCACGAGGTCAGCGTCGATATCGCCGATGGCCAGTTCGTGGTGTTGGTAGGCCCGTCGGGCTGCGGCAAGTCCACGCTGCTCAGGATGGTGGCCGGGCTGGAGACCGTCTCCGGCGGCACGATCGCCATTGGCGAGCGCATCGTCAACAATCTGCCGCCGGCCAAGCGCGACATCGCCATGGTGTTCCAGAACTACGCGCTCTATCCGCACAAGACGGTGGAGCAGAACATGGCGTTTGCGCTGAAGCTGCGCAAGACCGATCCGGCCGTGGTCGCCGAGCGGGTCAAGCGCGCCGCCGACATTCTCGACCTCAATCCGTACCTGAAACGTTATCCGCGCCAGCTCTCCGGTGGCCAGCGCCAGCGCGTCGCCATGGGCCGCGCCATCGTGCGCAATCCGCAGGTCTTCCTGTTCGACGAGCCGCTCTCCAATCTCGACGCCAAGCTGCGCGTGCAGATGCGCACCGAGATCAAGGAACTGCACCAGCGGCTGAAGACCACCACCATCTACGTCACCCACGACCAGATCGAGGCCATGACCATGGCCGACAAGATCGTCGTCATGCGCGATGGCCGTATCGAGCAGGTCGGCGCGCCATTGGAATTGTTCGACCGGCCGGCCAATCTGTTTGTCGCCGGCTTCATCGGCTCGCCGTCGATGAACCTGCTCAAAGGCGTGGTGCGCAAGGGCGACAAGGTCGAGATAGCAGGCACGCTGTTCCCGATTGCTGCCGGCAGCGCCGCCAAGGAGGGCCAGGCCGTGGTCTATGGCGTGCGGCCCGAGCATCTCGAAATCCATCCCGACGGCGTGCCGGCAAAGATCTCGGTGGTCGAACCCACGGGTTCCGAAACGCTGGTCTTCGTGCGCTTCGGCGACAGCGGCGAGATGGTGGCGCTGTTTCGCGAGCGCCACGACTTCAAGCCCGGCGACACGCTCAATCTCAAGCCGCGCCTCGACCAGGTCCATCTCTTCGACGCCGAGACCGGCAACCGGCTCTGATTTCCAATCGACTTTGACCAAACCTGTTTGACGAGGACTGCCATGCTCAAAGGGATCAACCCATTGCTCAATGCCGATGTGCTCCAGGCGCTCAGGGCAATGGGACACGGCGACGATCTGATCATCGCCGACACCAATTTCCCCGCCGATTCGGTGGCAAAGCAGACCGTGCTCGGCAAGCTGCTGCACATCGACGCCTCGGCGGCCGATGTGGTCAAGGCGGTGCTGTCGCTCTATCCGCTGGACACTTTCGTCGACGATGCGGCCGCGCGCATGGAGATCGTCGGCAAGCCGGACGAGATCCCGCCGGTGCAAAAAGAGGTGCAAAAGGAGATCGACAAGGCCGAGGGCAAGGCCTGGCCGATGATCTCGGTCGAGCGCTACGCCTTCTACGAGCGCGCCAAGAAAGCCTATTGCGTCATCCAGACCGGGGAGCGCCGCTTCTATGGCTGTTTCGCCTTTCGCAAGGGCGTCGTGCCGCCGGACGCCGAGTAGGGCCATGGCGTCGGGCAAACCTGTCGTCATTCTGGGCGTTTTCGTCGCCGACACCGCTTACCGGGCCGATCGACAGCCGCGCATGGGTGAAACCATTCTTGGTAATTCCTTCAAGCTGGGACCTGGCGGCAAGGGCTCGAACCAGGCGGTGGCGGCAGGCAAGCTCGGCGCGGACGTCACCTTCCTGACCCGGCTTGGCGTCGATGCTTTCGCCGACATGGCCAAGGCGACCTGGGCAGAGGCGGGCGTGAAATCCGCCGTCATCGACACGCCGCAAAGCTATACCGGCGCGGCCTATATCTTCATCGAGGAGACGACCGGCAACAACGCCATCATCGTCAGCCCGGGTGCGGCGATGCTGATCTCGTCTGAAGACATCGAGGCCAATGCCGGCCTGATCCGTGGAGCCGGCGTCTTCGTCACCCAGCTCGAACAGCCGATCGACGCGGCACTGCGCGCACTCGAGATCGCGCGCGGGGCAGGGGTGACCACCATCCTCAATCCGGCGCCGGCAGCAAAACTGCCGGACCGCATCTATACGCTTTGCGACTATGTCACCCCCAATGAGACCGAGGCCGAGGAACTGACCGGCATCAAGGTCGCCTCCATCGACGACGCCCGCCGCGCCGCCGACAGCCTGCTCAAAAAAGGCGTCGGCTCGGTCATCATCACGCTCGGCGAAAAAGGCGCGCTGCTGCACACGGCCGCTCGGTCCGTCCATGTCCCGGTGGTCAATGCCGGCGCAGTGGTCGAAACCACCGGTGCGGGCGATGCCTTCAATGGCGGCCTGGCCGCCGCACTCGCCAAAGGCGTGGAGCCGCTGCAAGCCGTCCGCTTCGCCTGCGCCGTCGCCGGCATTTCGGTGACGCGGCCGGGTACGGCGCCATCCATGCCGACGCTGCATGAGGTCGAGGCGCTGCTGGCCAAGGGGTGACGTCGTTGGGGGAGAGATCGAATTCAGATCCGACCGGATCTGAATTGCCTCATGCAAGATCATGATTCTAGACGATTATGTCACATTTCTCCTGAGGAGAAATGGCGCGAGTGACGGGGCTCGAACCCGCGACCTCCGGCGTGACAGGCCGGCGAAAACGCCTGATTAATCAACGAATGGTTTCAATTCCTCACGCTCTCGAATTTGCGGGAAAAAGCGCGAAATTGAAACTTGCTTATCAGAACTCCTCGTCAACTCCGCGAGATATTAACTTTGATCGACGCCTCCGCTGCTGCCAGCCTAGCGGCTGGACCGGGACAGACTGCTCCCGGCGACTTCTGGATCGGCTGGAGACGGCAGATCGATGCGCTCGCTTCCGCTGGATTCCGGGTCATCGTTCCCGACCAGAGGGGCTACAACACCAGTGACAAGCCGAAAGCCATCCGTGAATACACGCTCCCCAAGCTCGTCGGCGATGTCGTTGCCATCGCCGACGCGCTCGGCATCGGAAGGTTTCACCTCATCGGTCATGACTGGGGCGGTATCGTCGCCTGGGCGGCAGGCGCAAAGCTGCCGCACCGCCTGGAAAGGCTCGTCATCCTGAACGCGCCCCATCCCGAGGTGCTGCTTGCCCATTCCTTGCGATCTCCGACCCAGTTCCTGCGGAGCAGCTATGCCGCCTTCTTCCAGTTCCCCTTGCTGCCGGAGGCTGTTCTGGGAGCAGGGCACTCGGCTCTGCTGGCACGGGCGCTCATCAAATCCAGCCGAACAGATGCCTTCACGGCGGAGGAAATCGCAGAGTATCGGCAGGCCTGGGAACGGCCGGGGGCGCTGACCGTCATGCTCAACTGGTATCGGGCGCTGCGCTTCCGCCCAAGCCTGAAGCAGCGGATCACGACACCGACCCTTGTACTGTGGGGGATGCAGGACCAAGCTCTGGAATATGGCCTGGCCGAGCGCAGTCTGGCCCTTTGCAACGATCGGGGCCTGCAGACGTTCGAGAAGGCGACGCATTGGGCACAGCGCGAAGAGGCCAGCGCGATGAATGCCGCGCTTCTGGCGTTCCTGGACGGCTGAGATGCCGCTCCGTTCTGCAGGTGGCCTGACTCGCCGTGATCTCCTGACCGTGCTCGCTGCCGCGGTCACAACCCACCACCTTACCTCCTCTGCTGATGCAGCATTGGCAGAGGCCTCAACGGAGCATCCGATGCCACACGTCGTCCTTCTCGGGGATTCGATCTTTGACAACGCTGCCTATGTCGCGCGCGGGCCGGACGTAGTGCGGCAGCTGCGGGAGCGCTTGCCGGAGGGGTGGCGTGCAACGCTAAACGCCGTCGACGGCGCCGTCACAAGCGGCGTCGAGCGGCAGCTTGAACGGCTCCCCCAGGATGCTAGCCATCTTGTCGTCAGCGTCGGTGGCAATGATGCTCTTCGTCATGCAGGGATTCTGGAGCAGGGGGCCCGTTCGGTGGCCGAGGTTCTGGACAGGATCAGCGATGTCCGGGAGGAATTCGAGCACGACTACTGTACGATGCTCGAGGGGGCGCTGGGCCAAAACCTACCCACCGCTATCTGCACGATCTACGAGGCGCGCTTTCCCGACCCACAGCGTCGTAGACTTGCCGCAGCTGCCCTGACGGTCCTCAACGACGTCATCACCCGGGCGGCGTTCTCGCGCGGTATGCCGCTCGTCGACCTGCGCTTGGTATCGAATGAGGACGCGGACTTCGCCAATCCTATCGAACCGTCAGTGCAAGGCGGCGCGAAGATCGCCGCAGCCATCGCGGCACTTGTAGTCGAGCACGATTCAGCCGGACGTCGGTCGGTGGTCTTCGTCGGCTGAACGGCGTAATCCCGCCCGACCGTCTGCACTCCCGATGGTCGGGCGACTGAAAGCAACAATTCAGACGGCCAGCACGATCTTGCCGTGAATACTGCCGTCGGCGGCGCGCTCATGTGCGCGCGATGCCTCGGCCAGCGGGAATGTGCTGTCGATGACGACACGCACAAGGCCGTCGTCGAGCAGGCGGGCGGCTTTTGCCAACTGCGCGCCATTGGATCGAACCTGTGTGGATGAGACCGTGATCCCCAGCCTCTCTGTCTCTTCGTGACCAGCGAAGCCCAGTGGGTTGACCAGGAACAGCGCGCCGCCCGGCTTCAGAACATGGAAGAAGCGCTCCATGTCCGCGCCGCCCACCGCGTCGAGGACAAGGTCGACGTCTCGGACGACATCTTCCGCCGCGGTTGTCTTGTAGTCGATGAATTGATCCACGCCGAGATCGCGCATCAGCGCCTCGTTCTTGGCCGATGCCACCGCGATGACGCGAGCGCCCCGCCATTTCGCCATCTGGACGGCCAGATGCCCGACACCGCCTCCGGCACCATTTATGAGCACCGTCTTGCCGTCGAGGGGCACCGGCTCATGCGGTAAGGGCTGGAACGGATTCGGCTCGTCGTGGCCAAGTTCGATCAAGAACTGCCATGCCGTCAGAAGCGACATCGGCGCACCAGCCGCATGAATATGGTCGATGCCGGCTGGTTTCAACGCAACATGCGATGCCGGCACACTGACATAATGCGCGTAGGCATTGCTACCCGTCATCAAGTTATCGGGGAAGCGAACCATTGCGTAGACCTCGTCACCGATGCTGAAATCAGCGACGTCAGCGCCAACCGCTTCAATGACGCCCGACACGTCTGTGCCGAGAATCAGTGGGAAGGACGCGTTGGGTCGCCATTCTGGCGGCAGTGCGCGATAGCCATCCCGCAGATACCAGTCGGGCGGATTAAGCCCGGCCGCCTGGACTCGGACAAGCACCTCGCCGGGCTTCACACCCGGCCTAGGCGCGTCTTCGTACACCAGCATCTCGGGACCACCGAATGCGTGCAGACGGACTGCCTTCATCTTATCGCTCATTGGTGAAATCTCCGCTCATCCATGTCATTGGAGCGAATCTAACGGCATGACCGCCGGTTGATAATCGGTGCCGATGGCGGTTAAGTAATGCCATGGCGGAACATATCACTTTGGATCGGCTCACCGGCATCATCGCCTTCGCGCGTGCGGGATCGCTGGGCAGCTACACGGCAGCGGCGCGCGCGCTGTCGATTTCCCCGTCGGCGGTCAGCAAGAGCGTCCAGCGGCTCGAGCGGCATTTAGGAGTGTCGCTGTTTACCCGTACAACGCGCTCGCTCACCTTCACGCCCGAAGGGCGCGACCTGCATGAGCGCGCGCTGCGTCTGCTACGCGAGGCGGAGGAAATAGAGCAGGCGGCAATGACCGCGCGCTCCGAACCATCGGGCACGTTGCGCGTGGCCGCGTCGCTGCCGATCGGACTCCATCTGATCGCTCCTGCTTTACCGGCTTTCCGTCGGCTCCATCCGAACCTGATCGTCGATCTCAGGCTGGGTGACCAGTTGGTGGACATGATCGAGGAAGGGATCGATGTCGCCATACGCATCGGTGATCTGGCTGACACCCGGCTACTATCACGCAAGCTCGCACCCCATCGGCTTTGCTGCTTCGCCTCGCCAGCCTATCTCGAGGAACGCGGCACACCGACCCATCCCGATCACTTGAAAGGGCACGACACCGTCAATCTTCGCTATCAGAGCACAGGCCAGGCCTTTCGCTGGCCCTTCCGGATTGGCGACCGTGAAATCGAGATCGTGCCCAATTCCGGTGTGGTCGCCGATGCGAGCGATGCCGTGCTCATCATGCTGGCAGCCGGCGGTGGGATAGGCATAGGCGCCTCCTTCATGGCGGCTCCCTATGTGAAGCGCGGCGAACTGGTCCCAGTGCTGTCCACGTTCGCGGTCGAGCGAAACAATGTCACCGTGCTCTGGCCGGCAAGCCGACGCGCCAACCCCGCCGTGCGCGCCTTTCTGACCATGCTCGACGCCGCTTTCACTCTGCGAATGGCAGCTTCAAGCATCGACTGATCTGGCGCGGAAGGGTCGCTAAAGGGCGAAAGCGGTCAATCCTGCTGATTGGCTGAACGGCAGCTATTCCGGGCACAACGTCCAAAAGCTGCTATTCCGTTTCGGCCCCACTACAGGCCGCCCCTCCTCGTCGAATAGCATTAGACTAGTTGATCGGCTACAACGACCTAGAGTGCTAGCAACGGGGAGGGCACATGTCGGCGAGTGCTTACGCATTGACTGGCTTCATCTCGTGGGCGCTGGCCCTGCTGATCGTGATGGAAGTTATCCGGAGCTACCTGGTGATCTCTGGGCAAGTCCCGGCAAACGGCTTTACGCCAGATAACGGAGCCCTCTCCCCGTTTATGCGGAGGTTAGCCCGTGCCCACGCCAACTGCATTGAAGGGCTTCCAATCTTCGGAGGTCTGCTCGGAGTCGCGATCATCATTTCAAAGACAGATGTCACGGATCCCTTGGCCTCCACGATGTTAGGCGCACGTATAGTGCAGTCGGTGATCCACCTCGTCTCAACCAGCCAACTCGCGGTCAGTCTCAGGTTCACCGCGTTCGCTGTGCAAATGGTGATTGGTGCGTATTGGTGCTGGTTGCTGTTGATCTGAAGAGTGGCGGAGCCCCGACGCAAAAGTGGGCCACCTCGATTCCGGGAGCCTTGGCAAACCCACTCCGGATCGTGACCCGAAAGACTGTCCCTTTTGACAGGCGAGCGAACCGCAAAACTGGCAGTGGCAAAACCGCCGTTGAGGCATGATATTGCTGTTGGATTTTGGGGCTACTCCCCAGCTTCGGAGAAGGATCGGCGTTCAGAGAGCAATTTGCACGCCTGGGCGCTGCGGCGCTCCCCAGCTTTTGGCCACACGCACGCCCTGCAAACGCTCGGGCTCCAGAGCGCCTGGCAGCGGAGCAGAGAATTATTGGACTTTGTGAGTGTTAGAGGGAGAGGAACTGAGATTCAACCTTCTCCACCTGCACTTGTTCCTGGCACGCTGGCCTCAGCAGCACCTAATCCTGCCACCCAACCTGGAGGAGCAAGCCAGTGCTACCGAGCTATGTAGACACCGATCGGCTCGCGCTGTAGCCATAGGCCTCCGCCCGTCGGGGTTCACCGGCGCCGGGGGGGGGCGGCTTAGGGGGGGCCAGCAACGCGCACGTCAGCCAAGCTATCTTTGAGTCGCCGGGTCCGGAGACCGCCAGGCTGGATTATACCCGACAAATCTTGATAGGCTGCCGTTCTGGGGGTCGCACGATGAACGAGGTTGAAAAGCTGGCCGTCGAGGTTGTCGCGACCGGCCTTGGCTGGCCCGAGGGCCCGACGGTGCTGCCCGATGGCCGAATTGTCATCGTCGAAAGCTATCGCAGCCAGCTGACGGCCATAGATCGCGACGGAAGTGCTCGCCAGTTCGCGTATGTTGCCGGAGCGCCCAACGCCTGCGTTCTCGGATCGGATGACCTGCTCTATGTCTGCCAGAACGGCGGCACGACCGGACCTTGGCGGGCCGCGGACATGACGACGCCATCGATCCAGCGGGTTGCCGAAGGCGGAAAGCCGGAAATCCTGCTGAGCGAAGTCGCGGGCATTCGGCTCAATGGGCCAAACGATCTTGTATTTGCTGCTGACGGCCGGCTCATCTTCAGCGATCCCGGCACATACAACCCGGGGAATCCGGACCCAAGCTACATCTTTGCCGTCAACCCCGATGGCAGTGCTTACCTTGCTCTCGGTTTCGACAAGCCGACCTTCCCCAATGGTGTGGCGATCGAAGCCGACGGCTCGATCATTTGGGGGGAGTCCTATACGGGGCGCGTCAAGCGGCAGCGTCCGGATGGTTCCGTCGAAGACCTGGGCCGCTTGCCTGGGGCCAATCCGATCCCGGACGGGCTGAAGGTCGGAGCCGATGGCCGCCTTTATGTCACGGATATTGCCGCCAACGGCATTCACGTTCTGAAGCCCAACGGCACAGCGGAGGGTTTCTTCGTCTGCGGCCAGGCAACGACCAACTGCGTCTTCTCGGGCGAGATGCTTTGGGTGACAAATGCCGGCGTGCTGGCGACCGGCAGCGATCCCTCCTTTGAGGGAACACTCTCCTGCGTGCGTGTTCCGGGAGGCGGTGGACCGACGCATCATGGTCGCATCGGCGGAAAGCAACCGTGAGTAGCTCCTCGTCCGCCTCAAACACAGGCGATGACCGCGGTGCCGGCGGTGCGGCATCGTCCGCTTCGATGGCGGCGTTGAAGTGCCTGTACAGCGTGGCCGCGGTCCGCGTCGCCGCGCGGCGGACTTTGCCACGCCCGGTGTTCGACTTCGCCGATGGCGGTGCCGAGGATGAGCGAACGCTGCGCCGGAACGAGCAAGCTTTTAACGAGGTTGCCATTCTGCCGCGACCACTCAACGGTGCAACGACGCGAGACCTTTCCCTTGACCTCTTCGGCGCGAAACTTGCCATCCCGCTGGGCATCGCGCCAACCGGCCTGGCTGGGCTGTTCTGGCCCGACGGCGAGCGCGCAGCCGCCCGAGCCGCAGCGGCCGCAGGGACATTCTACTGCGCCAGCCACGGATCGGTCTGCACGCTGGAGGATATAGCAGCCACCGGAAGTAGCCCACGGTGGATGCAGGTGTTCGTCTATACCGATCGCGGCTTCACCCGAGAAATGGTGGATCGGGCGCGTGCCTCAAGCTACGACGCGCTGGTGCTCACCATTGATAACCAGATGCTTGGCAACCGTGAACGCGACATCCGCAACGGTTTTGCCATCCCGCCGCGCTTCGGTGTGGCCGGAACCCTCGCGGCCGCCACCAAGGCGGCGTGGCTTCTTCGTATGCGCACCCGACTCCCGAAACTGACTTTCGGCAACTACGCGCGCCCCGGAGATACGGCGACGGTCGGTGCATTGGCGGGCCGAATGGCCGCAATGCTCGATCCCGGACTCTCCTGGGCCGATGTCGACTGGCTGCGCACTGTCTGGTCCGGACCGTTGTTGCTGAAAGGCGTCCTGCATCCCAGCGAAGCCGCCGAGGCTGTAGCCCGAGGAATCGACGGCATCATCGTATCCAATCATGGGGGACGTCAGCTTGACGGCGCCGCCGCATCCCTGGACGCGTTGACGGCAGTTGTCGCGGCTGTCGCCGGCCGCGTACCAGTGCTTATCGACGGCGGCATCAGGCGAGGCTCTGACGTCGTCAAGGCCCTGGCGCTCGGCGCCTCGTGCTGTCTGATCGGGCGGCCGCAGTTGTGGGGGCTCGCGGTCGCCGGCGAGGAGGGGGTACGCCACGTGCTCGAACTCTACCGCAAGGAGATCGACCGCGTCATGGGACTGATGGGCGCGCGGAGCCTGCGCGACCTCGGGCCGGACTGTATTTCGTTCGTTCAGGGAATGGGGCCGCTACATGATTGAAGACCCACCACTGCTCACCATCAAGCGCCGTTTCGAACGGCCCGCAGCAGAAATCATCAGTGCTTTTGCGGGCGTGCCGGTTAGCCAGGTCGTAGACGCGATGGGGGGACGCGGCGCCTTGCATTATGCGATCAAGCCACTGTCGCCAGCTACTGCGACGATGGTCGGCGTCGCCGTGACCTGTCACTGCGGTCCCGCCGACAACCTCGCCCTGTTTGGAGCACTGGATGCCGCAGCAAGTGGCGATGTCATCGTCGCGGCCACCGACAGCTTTGCCGGTACCGCGGTAGCTGGCGATCTCGTGCTCGGCATGGCGCGCAACAAGGGGGTCGCCGGCTTCATCACTGACGGTCTGGTGCGCGACGTTGTCGGGATCGAGGCGGTCGGGTTGCCGGTTTACTGTGCCGGGGTCATTGCGAATTCGCCTGCGCGAAATGGTCCAGGCACGGTCGGATTCCCGGTGGTGCTGGGAGGAGTGACTATCTCGCCGGGAGACATACTGGTCGGCGACCGCGACGGTGTCGCCGTGGTGCCTCGCCTGGAGGCTGAGACTGTGCTGGCCCGGCTCTCCGCCATCAGGGCGGCTGAGAAAACTCTTGATGGCCTGGTGCGGCAAGGTCTCGAGATGCCCGACTTCGCCAAGGTCGTCCTCAAATCGAACAGGGCGCGCTTCGTTGACTGAGATGTGAGCTTCTCTAGCTGCGGGACATATGAAGCGCAACACGATTTCGTCCTTCCGATTTGGCACGAAACAGAGCCAAATCGGCGGCATTGACGAAATCGTTTGGCGTCTCGTTCTCGGTGGGCACCGCTGTTGCGACGCCGACGCTGATGGTCACGCGATCCGGGCCGTGGGGTATGTTCAACTCTCGCACGCTCTGGACGAGCCGCTCGGCGATCGCACTGGATTGTTCCAGTATGGTGTCGACCAGCACGATGACGAACTCTTCGCCTCCGTACCGCGCAGCGAGATCGGTGGAGCGGCCGGAACCGCTCTGGATTACGCGGGCGATTTGCTTCAGCACATCGTCGCCGGCCATATGGCCATAGGTATCGTTGTATCGTTTGAAGTTATCGGCATCGATCATCAACAGCGACAGTGGGGACTGTGCGCGAAAAGCGCGTTTCCATTCAGCCGCCAGATATTCGTCAAAATAGCGCCTGTTACCGAGACCTGTCAGGCCATCGATCCGCGTCAGACGTTCAAGCTCTAGATTTGCACTGATCAGCTGTCGCTGGCTTTCCCTCAGCGCTCGGTGTGCCGAGTCTCGCTGGACGTGATCCAGATAGGCCCGCGTGTGATATCGAATGCGTGCAATCAACTCGATACGATCCGGCAGTTTGACGAGATAGTCGTTCGCGCCCGCAGCGAAGGCTTCGCCCTTGGTGGCTGGATCTTCCTTGCTCGACAGCACAATGACTGGAACCGCGCGTGTCGACGCATGCTTCCTGTATTCTCGCACCAGATGTAGCCCATCCACCCCGGGCATGACGAGATCCTGCAGGATGACGGTTGGCTTTACCTCATCCGCGACCGTCATCGCTCTCAACGGGTCGGTGCAGAAGTGTAAGGAAATATCGGGCTCGTTGGCTAGGGCGCGCCTGACCGCCTCGCAAACCATGATCTGATCATCGATGAGCAGAACCATGGATGAATAGTTATCTGCGAGTGGCGGGACCAACTCTGGTTCTTGCGTCATCGGAAGGGGCCTTTCACGTGGAGCGCTCGCAGGCTTCGATTATACGTGAGCCGATCGCACCCAAAGGAAGAATATCAACAGCCGCGCCGATGTCGGCGGCGGCCTTCGGCATGCCATAGACGGCACTTGTTGCTCTATCCTGCGCGATTGTGAGATGTCCCTTGTCACGGAGCTGTCTCAGCCCGCGCGCACCATCCCTGCCCATGCCTGTGAGCAGAACACCAATCACCGAGCCAGGCCACCATTGCGCCGCACTTTCGAAGAACACATCTACCGACGGCCGATAAACATTGTCCTTGGGGCTGGGCGTATAGCCAAGTTGCTGAGCTGACTTGAAAACCAGATGATCCGCAGAACTGGCAACGAGAACGGTGCCCGCTTGTGGACTATCCCTTTCCCCCGCCGGACGGATCGGGAGACGCGTATGCTGCCCTAGCCAATCAACAAGGCCTGGAACGAACTGAGCATCGAGATGCTGGACAAGCACAATCGCGCCGCGAAAATCAACGGGAAACGCGCTCAGGACTGCGGCAACGGCAGCCGGCCCGCCCGCAGAGGCGCCGATTGCTATCACGTGTCGAGTTGACGGCTCAGCCGCACGTGACATCCGCCTTTTTGCCTGGGTAGGCGCATCGCCGATCAACTTGCCTATCGTTCGTATCTTGTTCGTCAAAAGCCGGGCGGATTGCGAGGACGCGTTGCCTTCGATGCCCACTGACGGAATATCGACTGCGTCAAGCGCGCCATGACCCATTGCTTCGTAGACGCCGGCGAGGTTGGCTTCGATACTGGCGGTCACCAGCAAGATTGAGCACGGGGTTTCCGCCATGATTCTGCGCGTCGCTTCCACGCCGTCCATCTCTGGCATCGCTAGATCCATGAGTATCAGATCCGGCAGATCACGTCTGCAGACCTCGACCGCCTCACGCCCATTAGTCGCGATCCACGCGACCTGATGTTCGCCGGTCAACAGAACCAGTCGACGCAGAAGTTCAACCGCCATCGGCATGTCGTTAACTACGCCGATTCTCATTCGCTGGCTTCCAATCTCGATCTCATTCAGCCGCCTCGCCAATCATGTCCACGACGGCATGGATCAGCGCCTCGTCCTGAAAACTACTCTTGGTCAGATAATAGTCCGCACCTGCGTCGAGCCCGCGCGCGCGATCTTCTTCCCGATCCTTGTATGAAACGATCATAATGGGTGTGTTCTTGAGATCAGCGTCCTTTCTGATCAAACTCACCAGCTCGATGCCATCCATGCGAGGCATGTCGATGTCGGTGACGACGAGATCGAAAGGACCAGACCGGACGGCATTCCACCCGTCCATGCCGTCTACCGCCACTTCGACCTCATAACCGTAATTGCCGAGCATCTTGCGCTGGAGTTCGCGAACCGTCAGTGAATCGTCAATCACGAGCACGCGCTTGCGCCTGCTCGCTTCGGGACCGCCCGCGGCGCGCCGAAGAGCTCGAAATCCGCTGGACGATGCAAGCTTTTCCACCGATCGGATCAGATCGTCGACGTCGAAGATCAGAACAGGCGAACCGTCTTCCATCAGGGCCGCTGCGCTGATGTCCTTGATCTTGGCAAACCGTGGATCGAGAGGTCTGATCACTAACTCGCGTTCCCCGAGAAAACGGTCAACGATCAGGCCGTACGCATCGCCCCGACCCGCATCCACGACGACGACCGATAGTTCGTTCGGTTCCGATCCGGGCTCACCTCGATCGAGCACCTCGCGAGCGGTGACCAGCCCGATCTGTCGATCGTTCAATCGAAAATGCGGCCGGCCCTGCAGGACGTTGATCTCCGTCCGCTGCAGTTTCAAAGTCTTGGAAATGGCAGCGAGTGGAAAAGCATAGGGCTCTCCATCGACATCGACGAGCAGCGTGCGCAGGACCGACAATGTCAGCGGCAATTGCAGTTGAAATCGGGTTCCGTGGCCAAATTCTGAGGAGACGCTTGCGACTCCCCGGACTTCCTTCGTCATGGCTTGCACTGCATCGAGCCCCACACCGCGACCTGAGACGTCGGTAAGGCCCGCTTTCATGGAAAAGCCTGGCAGAAACAGAAATGCGAGCAATTCGCTTTCGCTGAGTGTTTCAGCACTTTCCCTGGTTGCAAGTTGCCGGGCGACGACGGTCTCGCGCAGCTTCGAGAGCTCTATCCCCCTGCCGTCGTCCACCACGGCTATCTGCAGCAGCCCGGCATTGTGCCTCGCTTCGAGCCTGATGAGCCCCTCTTCGGGTTTGCCCATCGCGAGGCGCTCCTCAGGCGGTTCAAGCCCATGGTCTACAGCGTTGCGCAGAAGGTGCCCCAAAGGGGCATCGAGCTGCTCGAGGATATCGCGGTCGATGCCGGTCGAGCCGCCTACGATCTCCAGTCGCACCCGCTTGCCAAGGGTACGACCGAGGTCGCGGATCATTCTCGCATAGTGTCGCACGCCGTCCTCAAAAGGCCGCATCCGGCTCGCCAACGTTTCGTCGTACAATCTGTTGGCAAGATCGGTCGCTTTCCGATCCACTGAATCCAACTCATCGAAACGCTCCGCCAGGAACGCTTGGCTCAACCGAAGCTTTCGCTGCGCTTCAGCCAGCGCCTCCACCACCGCCGCATCGTTTGAAACCGGCGGCAGCGCTGCATGAAGATTGTCGAATGCACTTGCGAGGTCCGATTGAAGTCGCTTCAGCCGTAGCAGCCCGTCAGCGAATGGCCTGAGCCGCCGAGCTTCCATCAGCGACTCGCCAGCCAGCCCGAGCAATCGGTTCAGGCTGTCTGCCGTCACCCGAACCATTCTATCAGAGCCGATGCTGTCGTGGGCTTGCGGCACCGCCCCAACGAGGAGGTTCGCTGAAGAGGTCGTCGCCAGTTGCTCCTGGGCATGATCTGGAGTTGCGAAATCAGCTGCAGAATCTTGGGGCCCGGGCTTTGCCTGGGGGAGGGACAACCCCTCGAACTTCGCGAGAAAGGTTTCGACTTCTGAGTTGGCGCTCTCGCTCGATGATCCCGATGCGATCAATTTCAAAAGGTCAGAACCTTGCAGAAGCGCGTCTATATGCTCCCGTCGCACCCTCAGATGCCCGCGTTGCGCTGCGACCAGGCAGTCTTCCATCGCATTTGCAACTTTGACTGCGGGCATCAGGTCGATGATGCGGGCAGCTCCTTTCAGGGAATGCGCGGCACGCATGCATGCTTCTAGGGCGTCGGCGGCGATAGGATCGCGTTCGAGTGCCAGAAGTCCAGAGGTCAGAGCCCGTGACTGCATCTCCAGTTCGGCCTGGAAGAGGCTGAGCATCGAAACCTGGCTGAAGTCTTCATCTGTCATGCGATGCTCCGATCCAGCATCGTGAGCAGTTGTCGTGGATCGAGACAGCCAACGGCTCGTCCTTGCCATGGCAGCACGGCAACCGTAGCGGCAGACAGTGCCTTCCCAATCATGGCCGGAACAGCGAGAGTGTCGCGTTCCTGGTACCGATGTAAGCCGTGGATCTCATCAACCATAAAAGCAACCCGCTTGTCGCGCTCGCCTACCACGACAAGGCGGCGAAATACCTTGGTTCGTGTGCCTTGTTCCCCTTCCTTGCGCTCGTCTATCCCGAGCAATTCGGCCAGGGAAAGGCAAATGAGCAATTCACCACGGACATTCGCAATGCCGAGCAGTGCACTGTTCCTGCGATGTGGAAGTGAATGAACGCGACGAGATTCAGCCACTTCATGAAAAATACCGACTGGAAGTGCCAGCCATTCCTCCCCCAAACGGAAGAGAACGGCCGTCTGCAGCGCGTCGTTGTCTGCCGAATCGATCCCTGCACGACCAGCGTTGTCAGGCCATTCGTCGCGAGATGCCGAGGGAGCTGCACGGTCGAGGAGGCGTCGTGCGATCTTCTTGTAGGTCGGGCAATTGCGGCAGTGGAGATGCTGCTCTAGTAGCGGACATGACTTGTCACCCCGTACGCCTATTTGCCGCCAGCAGTCGTTGATTTCGATCTCCTCCACCGGCTGGGCGATCCTTGTCGAAGCCGCCATCAACTGCCGCTCCTTTTCTGGACCCGACCCAGCCGGCCGGCCAGCGCCTCGGCGCCGTTATGGTCGCCTTGCTTGCTAAGCAGCAAGGCCAGGTGGACAAGAGCTTCTCGATGATTTGGCGCGAGATAGAGCGCCTTGCGATAACTTTGCGCGGCTTCGGGTGCAGAACCATCCGCATCCTGGACGAGGCCCAGCAGGTAGAAGATTTCTGCGGAAGGACCGAACTCCCTGAGATGCGCCAGGGCGACCTCCTGTGCCTCCTTTACGCGTCCTGCATTGGCGATCCGTTCAACCGCGATGAGGCTTTCCGAGGCGTGTGCAAGCGGCTTGGCCGGAGCCTGCCCGCGGCCTTCATTGCCAATTGTCGGTCGGAACGGACGAAGAGGCTCGGTCTTGTTGACCTTAGGGCTTGGCGTCCGCACCGGGACGGCGGCCGAAACCTTCGGCGCCGTGGTCTTGACGGGCTCCGATTTCAGAAAGGCGAAGGCCAATGGCCATTCAGCGGAAAGAAAGCCATGCACCCTTGGAAGAGCTGCTTCCGCCGGACCGACCAGAAGAAGTCCGTCTTTGGCCAGCAGGTCCTTCAGGCAGATCAATGCGCGATCCTGCAGCTCTCGATTGAAATAGATCAGCAAATTGCGGCAAAGCAGGATGTCATAGACCTCTTGCCCGAAAGGCGCGTGAGAACCGAACAAGTTTCCTACCATGAACCGAACCTGTTTCAGCACCCCAGCAACAGGCCGCAACCCGCCCTCGGCCGCTTCGAAATAGCGATCCTTGAATTCTAAATGGCTGCCGCGAAACGAATTGCGGCCATAGATGGCGTGTTCAGCCGTCGCGATATTGCGGCTGCTGACGTCCACGCCATCGATCTTGAACTCATGCGCCTCAAAGCCGGCATCGAACATGGCCATGGCGACCGAGTAAGCCTCTTCGCCGGTTGAACATGGCAGGCTTAGGATTCTTATCGGCTGAGCAGGCTTGTGCGCGCGCGCATGCCGCGCCAGCATCGTGAACGCTTCTCGGTCGCGAAAGAACCAGGTCTCTGGGATCACCACCGCATTGATCAGCTCCTGCAGCTCCTGCGAGGAACCGGCCAAGTGGTGCCTATAGGCCTGAGGGTTGGTTATCCGGCATGCTTCCATCCGTTCTCTGACCGCCTGACGAACCACTGTCGGACCAACGCTGGCACTGTCCAGTCCAATGGTTTCCGTCAGGAGCTTTTCTATTGCTCCGGTCATTGATCACCTATTGCCGCCTGGCGGAGCAAAGCGGTACGAATCTCTTCCGAAAGCAGCGCTTCCACTTTGACCCACTGAATGATCTCCAAACCATCGGAAGCCACCGGCCCAAGATAGGGCGGGGTTCCTGGTTCCAGTCCGAACGGCGCGAAATCGGCCGGGTCTCGCTCGATCGTATCCGTCACCCGTTCCGCGATCAGCCCCAGCAGGCGTCGCTCGCCATCATCCGCCGGATAGCGCGTCACAACGATCCGGGTGCTCAATAGGCGCTCCGATGGTCGGCCAAGCGCAAGAAGGGTGACATCGATCAGGGGGATGGGTATTCCGTTATAGCTGACCAAACCCACCACACCAGTTGGCGCACCCGGAAGAACTTTCACGTCGATATAGGGCAGCACCTCTTCAATTTTGTGGACATCGATCAAGTAGCGATCCGGACCCATGCTGAAGGCGAGGAATAGCATTGTCACCTCCTACTGCCGGCTCGCTATGCTCGTAGCTTGAACCTCGATATGCTACTTCGCATGCCGCCTGAGACTTGATTGAGCTCGTCGATCGCGAGCGTCGATTGCTGAAGGGACTCGACTGTTTGCTGAGCTGCCTCGCTTAGCTGGGTTAGCGTGTCGCTGATCTGCCCCGCGCCGGTCGCCTGTGCTTGCATGCCTTCATTGGCGACTTCGAAACGTGGCACCAGCCCCTGAACCTGCTGAATGATCTCGAAGAGTTGCCCGCCGACCTGCTGGATGTCCTGCATACCCCGACGGACCTGCTCGGAAAACTTGTCCATGCCCATCACCCCGGCCGCGACTGCCGACTGGATGTCCTTGACCATTTGCTCGATATCGTAGGTGGAGACAGCTGTCTGGTCCGCGAGCCTTCGGATTTCCGTCGCCACCACTGCAAAACCCCGGCCATATTGGCCTGCCTTCTCCGCCTCGATGGAAGCGTTGAGCGACAACAGGTTCGTCTGATCGGCCACTTTGGTGATGGTCGTCACCACCTGATTGATGCTGCCGGCTTTCTCGCTCAGGATCGCCAGTTTGGAATTGATCGCGCCAGCCGCTTCCATGACCTGCTGCATGGTTTCTTCCATACGGGTCAGCCCCGCTTGCCCCCCGCCAGCCACGGCAGCGGTTTGTTCGGCAACTGTGGAGACCTCGTTCATCGTGCGGACCAGTTCGTTTGATGTGGCGGAGATTTCCTTGGCTGTCGCTCGGATTTCTGTTGTGGTCGCTGCGATTTCAGTCGCAGTTGCCTGCTGTTGCTTGGAGGTGGCGGCGATCTCAGTTATCGACGTGCCGACCTGTATGCTGGACCTTTGAACCTGACCAATGAGGGTTGTGAGATCGTCCGCCATTGCGTTGAAGCCGTCGGCAAGCACGCTGAATTCGTCTCGGCGCCTCAGATCGAGCCGTTCGCTGAAGTCGCCTTGCCGCATCAATTGAACCGCGTCGACCAAACGGGTGAGCGGACCTGTAATGGCGCGAAACAGCTGGTAACCCAAAAGAAGGGCTAGCCCGAGGGCTATCAACAACCCAACGCTCAAACCGACTTCGGCCGTTCTGACGATCGAGCTGATCCGCTGCGTCGCGCTGTTTGCCTCGCCTCTGTGATCCTCAACCATGGCCTGCAGAGCGGACTGCAATTTTACAAAGATCGGCTCTACTTCGTTCTTGATAGCTGGGCTTTCATTGGGAGTTTCACCTTTCGACAAGGCAGCCCGGCTTGTTTCCAGCACAGCAGTTTCAGCCAGACGGAATTCGTTGGCGAGTTGTTTGACGGCTGCATAATTCTGCTTGTCGATATCGGAGACGATCGTTGCCTCATAGTCGTCCATCGACCGCTGCACCTGGTTGCGATTGGTCGTGATCGCGTTTTCAACCGTGCTTCTGTCTGACGGGTTGTCCTGAAGGGCATATTCCTGAAGCAGACTATGGGCCGCCATCTGGCCCGTCATGATCTCGGTACTGTGATAAAGGTCCGGAAGGATGCCCTTCTCGACCTCAGTCGCCTCCTCCCCCGCCTGAAGAAACCAGGCGTACGCGATGAGGGCTATCACGGACATGACCACCAGAACGGCTGCGAAACTGACGAGGATGCGGTGGCGTATTGTCAGACTCTTCATGGAACCGGTTCACCATGGGGGGCGTCGTGGGCTGCGCGACAAGCGCTCGTTCCGACATATTCGAAAAGGTGTGTCGAAAAGCGGTAGTCTGATGCTGAATGGTTTCTTTTCCGTTCCATCGCTAATGATAGCGAGGCGCTCGCCAATCGGCGCCGCCAGAAGCTGTGGTCAAAGGACGACTGCCGTCCACGCACATCAGCCCGACATCGGCTGGGTGGCACGCCGCGTCAGGAGGAGCGTGGATGAGCTGCTTGAGGCCACGAATTGAATGACTGCTTAGGCCAGGTCGAGGTAAGAAAGCCGACGTCCTGCTTGCTGCCCCTAAGCTGCCAGGCGGGAACGCGCCTCATATCAGCCGTCCAGCATGATCGTCGCTACTGAAAGCGGAATCGCCGAAACCAGATGTCGCAAACTGGCCAACGCGTAGATTGGCGTCGAGTGCGGGTTCGGCATTTGCAGGTGACGATAACTAAATGGCAAGCGCCCCCGCCTGAGGCCCTCAGGACTAAAAGATCTTGAGAAAACCAGTTTCAAATGCGCATCCTCAAGCGGCGGCCGCCCACCGCACGAGGATGGGCACAACGTGACGAGCGCTCTGGAGCCTAGAGAGAACTGACCCGACACCACCTTCCTTTGCGGCATTGCGGCGGCGCAAAAAGATTACGAGATGGAGCAGGCGTATTGCCAAATGGGTCCACCAGCGAGAGTTCGCGTTTTCCGCCTCGGCTGTGAACCCACTTCCATTCGCTGGTCTTGCTCAGGTCGAGGTCTACTTTGCCATCGAGGGCTCATGTTGCGGCTCATAAGCAGGCGGTTGGGTAGGTCTCGGCCAGCACACGGCCCGGTGGCACTCACTGCGGTCCACACCGCAGTTGAAACTGACCACCCGACCCAGGGTTCGAAGACGGTCCCCGATCGGAACACCGAGCAGAGTGTGCTCGCGCTCCTCAAGTCACCGATATCCTTGGTGAAGACGTTGAAGGCGTGTGCAAAGGACGCCTCGACATCGGCGGAGTGATTAAACGGCTCGGCTACCGGATGCTTAGACATCGTTGACAAGGGTGCTATGGGATCATAACGTACCTGACTGGTATAACAGGTATGCCACATGATCGGAGTTCTGATCAAGCAGCGGAAGCTTTCGGACGAGGTGGCAGCGCACCTCGAACGGATGATCCGAGAGGGAGAGTTGGCCGAAGCCGACCGTCTCCCATCTGAACGGGAACTCATGCGGCAGTTCGGGGTAGGGCGGCCTTCCATCCGTGAGGCGCTGCTGCATCTTAGCAAAATGGGCCTTGTCGAGGTAAAATCGGGGGAGCGTGCCCGCGTCACTCGACCCACTCCTCAATTCGTGATTGACGCCCTTTCAGGGCCGGCTCGGCACATGATTTCGGCGCCGGGAGGCGTTCACGACTTCCAGAGCGCGCGCTTGTTTTTCGAGGTCGGTCTTGCCCGCAACGCCGCTGTGCATGCTACCCCGGAAGACATTGACAGCCTCAAGGAGGCGCTCGAACTCAACCGGCAGTCGATCGGCGATCTGGCGCGCTTCGAGCGCACGGACGTAGACTTCCATTACGTGCTGGCGGTAATCACCCGCAATCGGATCTTTACAGCTATTCACGCGGCCTTGGCTGAATGGTTGCTCGAACAGCGTCGCACCACATTGGCCAAGGGTGAAGACCGCAAGGCTTACCAGGCTCATCGCGAAATCTTCGAGGCCGTCGCCGCGCGCGATCCAGACGCGTCAGAGACGGCCATGCGCAGCCATCTCGAATATGTGGCCAAGCGGTATCTGCAACTTGCGAGGCCCAAGTGATGACCGGATTTGTCGTCTGGGTCGATTTCCGCCTGAGGCCTGGTGCCCGGGACAGATTCCGAGAACTTGTCGACGCCAATGCGACCGCCTCGATGCGCACCGAGGCCGGCTGTCGCCGCTTTGACGTGACGGAGGCGCGCGGCGAACTGGATCGGGTCCTGCTCTATGAGATTTACGATAGCGAGGCCGCATTCGAGGACCACTGCCGCACCGCTCATTTCGACGAATTCAATACGCAGAGCGCGCCGCTCGTCGTGACCAAGTTGGTGACGACCTGCGACCTCGTTCTTGAAGCCACGCATTGAAGCGAACATAGGCGGATTGGCCCATTGGGGCGAACGGGAGGAAGTGCATGTCGGAGCCAAGTCTCAGGGCGTTAGCTTCTCACAGGCGGGTCAAGCTCGGTACGCTCGTCGCCGAGTTCGCCACGCCGGGAATCGGTCACATCCTGAAGTCCGCTGGCTGCGATTTCGTCTTTTTCGACATGGAGCATTCGGGATTTAGCTTGGAAACGCTGAAGAGTGCGATCCGTTATTTCGAGGCGGCCGATCTGCCGGTCATGGTGCGTGTCCCGTCGCAGGACTACCATTTCCTCGCCCGCGCCATGGACATGGGCGCCGAAGGCCTGATCGCGCCGATGGTGAGCAGCGTCGAACAGGCGCAGCACATCATCAACTCCATGAAATACCACCCTGCCGGCGCCCGCGGCGTGGCGCTGCAGATCGCTCATGACCGTTACCGTCCGGGCTCGGTCGCTGACAAATTCGAGGCCGCCAACAAGCGCTCGACGTTCATCTGCCTGATCGAGACCGCCGACGGCGTCAAGAACATTGACGGCATCGCGGGACTGGACGGGGTCGATTGTCTGTGGGTCGGACATTTCGATCTGTCCGTCTCGCTCGGCATTCCTGGCGACTTCGCCCACCCCACTTTCACTGCTGCAATGGCCAAAATCGTTGCCGCCGCCAAGAAGCACAACAAATCGCTTGGACGCTTGGTGCCCAACGTCGCCCAGGGACACGAGTTCTACGCACAGGGCTTCGATTTCATTTGTTATTCAGGCGACGTTTGGGTCCTGCACGACGCGATCGCCGACGCGGTTTCCAAGATCCGGGCCGGGTGCCAATAGGAACGGAGGAGACGATGGACAGCGTGAAATTCAGGGTGGCGCTTTCCGGTGATTTCCGCAGGCCGGACGGCTCGCCGACCTACCCAGATTTCGATCTGGAGCCGCTGCGCAATGCGACAGCTGTCGAGATGGTGTTCCTGGAGTCAAACAGTCCGCTTCGCGCCGACCAACTTGAGGATTTCGATGCGCTGATCCTCCTCGCCCATCGTTTCGATGCCACGAGTGTCCCGAGGAGCGGCCGCCTGGCCGTCGTAGCCCGCTTCGGGGTCGGCTACGACACTGTCGACGTTGAGGCATGCACCGCAGCCGGTATTGCCTTGGTCATCACGCCCGATGGCGTGCGACGGCCCGTCGCCGTATCCGTCGTCACCTTCATGCTGGCGCTGACCGGCAAGCTGCTGACAAAGGACGCGCTCACCCGCAAAGGGTCTGTTGGTTTTGAGAAGCGCTCCGAACATATGGGGGTCGGCCTCGTCGGGCGTACGCTTGGGTCGCTGGGCATCGGCAACATCGGTGCCGAGGTCTTCCGCTTGGCGAAGCCCTTTGACATGCAATTCATTGCCCATGACCCGTTTGCCGACAAGGGGGTCGCTGCCGACCTGGGCGTCGAGCTGGTAGGGCTGGAGGATCTGTTTCGCCGCGCCGACGTGCTGTCGGTGAGTTGCCCCCTGTCGTCCCAGACCCACCACATCGTCAATGCCGAGCGGATCGCCCTGATGAAGCCGACAGCTTACCTGATCAACACCGCGCGCGGCCCGATCGTCGACCAGAAAGCTCTGACGCAAGCACTGCAGGAGCGCCGCATCGCCGGCGCCGGTCTCGACGTGCTGGAACAAGAGCCTCCCGACGCAGACGATGCGATCCTCAAACTCGACAATGTCATCCTGGCGCCGCACGCGCTTTGCTGGACCGACCAGTGCTTTGCCGGCAACGGTGCCGCGGACGTCAAAGCGGTAATGGAGGTGCAGCGCGGTCGCGAGCCGCGCGGCGTGGTCAATCGCGAGGTGCTTTCGAGCGAGCTGTGGAAGACCAGGCTGTCTGGGCTCGCCGCCCGCTTTGGAACCTAGGAGGACACTGATTTTCGGCGCGCCGCCGCGGCCTGTTTGCGGCGACCTTACGGGAGGAAATGCTTGACCGCTGCGCCGGCGGACGAGTGAAGCAAAAGGAAAATGGGAGGACCAAGCACTATGAACGATCGTGAAAAACGTGACTTTCAGGCAGGTCTCGAAGCAGAGGTCGACGCCTTCATGCGCGGCGAAACCACCCGCCGAACTTTCATCACCCGCTTCGGTCAGATGACCGGCATGTTGGCCGTGTCCGGCCCGCTGCTGGGGATGATGACCGATTGGGCCCTGGCGCAGCAAACATTGGAATTGGCGGACGGCACGTCGCCGCTCGGCCAGGCGCAGGCCGCAGCCCTGAAAGCATCGAAGGAAGGGCCTGCGGACGGTTCCGCCTTTCGCGCGGCGGAGGCGGCCAAGGCGCATTCGGGCGTCACCCTCAACATGACCTACGAGGCTGGCCTGCAGGCACTCGACCCGCGCAATTTCAGCGGGCCAATGTGGGAGCAGCTTACCGGGATGAAGTCGAATGTCGTCGAGCTGTCGAACCCGGACCAGTACTCCAAGGCGGTCGCCGAGCACATCGCCGGCTCGGGTGCCTATGACGTCCTCGACATCTCGCCGGCCTGGACGCCGTCGCTTGCCGATGGCGGCGTCATCGCCCCGCTAGACGACTACATCGCCAAATACATGAACCCGGCAGACCTCGAGGACTATCATCCCCTGTACAAGGCGCTGCCGACCTACAAGGGCAAGATCTGGGGGTTCTTCGACGACGGCGACATGTTCGCTCTCTACTACCGCAAGGACATTTTCGAGGATCCGAAAATGATGGAGGCTTACCAGGCGAAGTTCAACACCAAGCTTGGACCGCCCAAGACATGGGAAGAATATGCCCAGATCGCCCAGTTCATCACTGACCAGATGGCGCCAAAGGTCTATGGCGCGGGACATTTCCGCAAGGCGGGCAGCCCCGGCAATCAGTTCGACTTTCTGCAGCAGTACCGGGCCAACGGCGGAAAACTCTTCGGCGACGACATGAAGGCAGGTTTGGTTTCGGATGCCGGCGTCAAGACGCTGACAAACATGCTCGCCGCAAACAAGGCCTCGATCCCCGGCAACAACGAGCTCGACGCCGTCTCCTTGTGGGCGGCTTTCCTGACCGGCAAAGTCGCGATGATCTATTCCTGGCCTCCTAGCGGCCGTATGGCGGCGAACTATTCGCAGTCGGCCACGGCAATCAACTTCATTCCGCAGTCCCAAATCGCCGGCAAGGTCGGCTATGCCGTGGTTCCGGGAAATCCGGAACATGCCACCGGCTACAACAAGGCACTGTCGGCCGACTCGCCCAACCCTGAGGCGGCGTATCTGTTCATGCAGTGGGTATGCTCGCCACCCGTCTCGCTGGCACGTTGCATGCTGCCCTACGCGCTACGCGACCCGTACCGCATCTCGCACTTCAAGTCCGAGCTCTACGGCGCGCTCTTCCCGAGTGCCAAGGAGTACCTTGCCAACCTCAACAACTCGGCAAACGTCGGTCTGCTCGACCCGATCATGCCAGGCGCGCAGGACTACTTCTTGAGCATCGATCGCATGTGCACGGCGGTGTGGGCTGGTGCGGATCCGAAGGCGTCGCTTGAAACGGCGGCCGCCGAGTGGAACGAGACGACCGACCGACTGGGTGTGGATTCGCAGAAGGGCTTCTACACCGAGTTCTTGAAACTGCCTGGCGCCACCGCCGACAACACGGTGGAAAAACTTGGCATGGCGGTCACCCTCTGAAGGGAGGCGGACTCTCTGGAGCAATTGGTGTTGCGGGCGCTTGGCTCGCAACACCTCCCCGCTAAGCGGCGATAGGATACGCCTATGCAGCCCACCGCCACGATCCGTCATTTGAAGGCCGCCGGCGCACCGCCCCGGCTGTCTGCCTTTGCCCAATGGGCAGACCGTCATTTCAAGTGGCTGCTGGTCGGCCCCGCTGTGCTGCTGATATTGGCACTGTCGATCTATCCGCTTCTGTTCTCGCTGGTGGTATCCTTCATCAACTACGACTTCCAGGTGCCGGGCCACGCCTTTGTCGGATTGAAGAACTTCGAGCGGGTCGTGTTCGATCCCGTAGCACGTTGGTCCCTGTTGCTGACAGCATCGCTGTCGGGCATCAGCGTCGCTATAGAATTCGTTCTCGGCCTCCTGGTGGCGCTGACAATGGTGCGCAGCTTTCCGGGCCGCGGTGTGATCATGTCGATCCTGATCGTGCCGCTGTTCATCAGCCCGGTCATCGTTGGCCAAGCCTGGACGCTGCTCTTACAGCGGCCTTTTGGACCGACCAACTATGTCCTGACGCAACTATTGGGGCAGGAGGTTACGATCGGCTGGATGACGGAGCGCCCGTGGCTCTACGTCTCGCTGATCATCGCCGATGTCTGGCAGTGGACGCCGTTCATGTTCGTCATCCTGCTCGCCGGGCTGACCGCAATCCCACCCAATCTCTATGAGGCGGCAGAACTCGACGGCGTCAACGCCTGGCAGGTTTTTTGGGCGATCACGCTCCCGCATCTCGGGTCGATGATGCTGCTGGCGCTGACCTTCCGTCTGCTCGACGCAATCCGTATGTTCGATACCATTTTCATCATGACAGGGGGTGGCCCAGGAACACAAACCTACACGGCCTCCTATTATCTTTATACCATAGGCTTCACGCAGTTTCATCTGTCGCAGGCAACAGCAGGAAGTTGGCTGTTCCTGATCTTTACGGCGCTCATCGTGACGTTGCTGGTGCGTCGGCTCTTGAAGGTGGAACCGGTCTGATGGCCGCCGTCGCGCCCGCCCGCCGCAGGAAACGCCGGTCGTTGCCGATCGGCCGAATTCTGCTGCTGGGGTTCTTCCTGGTGTTCGTGCTCTGGCCGCTCTACTGGATGTTCAACACCTCCATCAAGCCCAGCGACGACTACCTCACCGTACCGCCTGTCTGGTTCCCCGCCGCTCCGACGCTTGTCCACTACAAAGCTGCGCTGTTCGCCTATCGTGGTCTCGACGGGCTCATCAACAGCCTGATTATTTCGCTTTCGGCCACGGTGCTTTCGGCGCTGCTCGGCACGCTGATGGCCTATAGCCTGGCGCGCTACGACACCGGCGGCAAGCATCTGTCTTTCTGGGTGCTGTCGCAGCGCTTTTTGCCGCCGATCGGGATCGTGCTGCCGGTGTTCCTGATCTATCGCCAGGTCGGGCTCTACGACACTCATGTCGGCCTGATCATCGCCTATACGGTCTTCACGCTGCCGGTCTCGGTGTGGATGATGTTCGCCTATTTCCGCGGCATGCCGAAGTCGATGGAGGAGGCGGCCCTCGTCGATGGCTGCACGAGATGGGAGGCGTTCTGGCGCGTTGCCGTGCCGCTCGCAGCACCGGGCATCGTCGCGGCGGCTGTCTTCGCCTTCATTGCATGCTGGACGGAGTTCTTCTTCGCTCTGATCTTGACCAGCCGAACTGCCTTTACACTGCCAACGGTCTTCCGCGCCTTCATCGGCTTCCAGGGCGCGCAATATGGCGAAGCCGCGGCCCTTGCCATCGTCTCCCTTGTGCCATCGATCGCCCTTGGGGTCCTTGCTCAACGTCATCTGGTGCGCGGGCTGACGCTCGGCGCCGTTCGCGGTTAGGAAAGCTCCCGCATGGCCGAAGTCAAAATTACCGGCTTGCACAAGCGCTACGGCGCGTTCCATGCCGTGCGCGGCATCGACCTGGACATTCGCGACGGCCAGTTCACCGTTCTGGTTGGACCGTCCGGCTGCGGCAAGTCCACGCTGCTCCGGACCATCGCCGGCCTGGAGGAGATATCGGAAGGCACGATCGAGATCGGCGGCGAGGTGGTCAATGATTTCCGGCCGCGCGATCGCGACGTGGCAATGGTGTTTCAAGATTATGCGCTCTATCCGCATATGAGCGTGGCCAAGAACATTGGCTTCGGCCTCAAGGCTCGCAAGATGCCGAAGCCAGAGGTCGAGGTGCGCGTGGCCGAGGCGGCACGCATGCTTGGCATCACTCCCTTGCTGGGGCGTTTTCCGCGCCAATTATCCGGCGGCCAGCGCCAGCGCGTCGCCATCGGCCGCGCCATAGTCCGCAACCCGCGCATCTTTTTGTTCGACGAGCCGCTGTCCAACCTCGACGCACAGCTTCGCGACGAAATGCGCGGCGAAATCAAACGCCTTCACCAGGACATTGCGACAACGATGATCTACGTCACCCATGACC
Source organism: Mesorhizobium sp. LSHC412B00 (assembly GCF_000503035.1). Taxonomy (NCBI): domain Bacteria; kingdom Pseudomonadati; phylum Pseudomonadota; class Alphaproteobacteria; order Hyphomicrobiales; family Phyllobacteriaceae; genus Mesorhizobium; species Mesorhizobium sp. LSHC412B00. The sequence continues at coordinate 212,652 of NZ_AYWB01000010.1, forward strand.
AGATCGAAGCGATGACGTTGGCTGACCGCATCGTGCTGATGCGCGNCTGATGCGCGACGGGTTGATAGAGCAGCAGGGCGCGCCACTCGAGTTGTTCGAGCACCCGGCCTCAACGTTCGTCGCTGGGTTCCTGGGTTCGCCGCGGATGAGCTTCCTGCCAGGTACCCTTGCCTTGGACGCAGGCGCCGCTGCCATCCGGCTCGCGGATGCACTGCTGCCTTTAGCGCGCGGCAGGGGGCTGAAGGGCGTCGCGGACGGACAGCAGGTGCTGCTCGGGTTGAGGCCAGAACACGTCACTCGTGCGCACACTGCAACGCCGGAGCAGGGCACGTTTCGCTATGAGGCAACGATCGACCTGCTGCAGCCGACCGGCTCGCGCAGTTACGCGACATTCCGACTGGCCGGCGCGCCGGTGATGGCTGAGCTGCAGGCGCACGATGTCAGCCGTCCGGGCGAGAAGCTTGCGATCGACATCAACATGAACCGGGCCTCGATCTTCGACGCCACGACGGAGCGCGCAATTTGACCTCGGCAGCTTCCCTGGCAGTCCGCTTGTGTGGCACCGAAGAGCTCGAGGCACCGCTGCGCACGCTGCGCGCCGGATCCTTGTCGGTCGCGTTCGACAATGGGGCGTTGCGTTACATCCACGTTGGGACGATCGAGGTCTTGCGCGGAATCTCGTTTCTTGTACGGGACGAAAACTGGGGAACATGTACCACCGTTCTCGATGATCTGCGGATCGACGAGAGGCCGGATGCGTTCGCCATTGAATACCGTGCAACATGTGCTGCAACATCCGGCCGCCTGATTTACCGGGCGCGCGTCTCAGGCCGTGGCGATGGTGCGCTGTCGTTTGTGGCGGAGGCAGAGCCCGAGACCGACCTTTTGACGAATCGGACCGGCTTCGTCGTCCTTCATCCGATCGAGGGCTTAGCCGGCAAGCCGATAAAGGTGCTGCATGAGGATGGTCACGACGAGCTATCGTTCTTGCCGGACCACATCGATCCAAAATGTCCGTTCACCGACATCCGGGCGTTGTCGCACGAGATCGCGCCTGGGATCTGGGCGACATGCACCATGGAGGGTGATGCCTTTGAGATGGAGGACCAACGCAATTGGTCTGACGCCTCGTATAAAACATATGTCCGCCCTCTGCGTCGCCCGTGGCCTTACAGACTGCCCAGGGGCCAGAAATTCACGCAGGCCGTCCGGCTTCACGTGTCAGGAACGCTCCCTGCCGGGACGTCTGAAAATCGCAATCCACTCATCAACCTGACGATCGGCGGACCGGTCGGCCGAGTGCCCCGCACTGGCGTCGGCGTCGCCGCCGACGAGGCAAAGCACGCGCTCGAAACCCCCGAGCTCCTACGACGAATGGCTCCCCAGTGGATGGTCTGCCAGGTCGATCTCCGGATCGCACACGGCCAGGACGAACTAGAAAGCTACGCCGCGCTCGCACGGCTGACCGGCGCTGGAGTGGTCCTCGAGATTATCACCAAGGGCACGCGCGATCCATTCGGCGAATTGGCGCCGGTCGCGGATGCTGTCCACTCACTCGGCCTCAAACTAGAAGCTGTCTCCGTCTTTCCGGCGCAGGACATGACATCCGTACAGCCGGGAGCACCGTGGCCGACTATGCCCAGCTTCCACGAAAGCTACTCCGCCGCTCGCCGGGCTTTCCCGGGCATCGCGCTGGGCGGCGGCATGGCCGCTTACTTCACCGAACTCAACCGCAAGCGTCCGCCAGCCGAAGCGCTCGACTACGTGACCTTCACCACCTGTCCCAGCGTGCACGCCGCAGATGATGTCTCGGTGATGGAGACACTTCAGGCAATCCCCCATCTAATCCGCTCCGCGCATGCTTTCATGGGGGAACGCTTGCCACTGCGTATCGGTCCCATCCAGCTCGGCTGCCGTGAGAACCCATACGGAAAATCCACTACGCCGAATGAAGCGAACGCTCGCGTCTGTCTATCGCGCATTGATCCTCGTCAGCGCGGGCTGTTCAATGCGGCTTGGACTGTCGGATATTTCGCGGCCTGCGCTCGCGAAGGAATCGATGCCGTCGCGTTCGGTGACTTCGCCGGCCCCTTTGGCCAAATCCATAGGAAGGCTGATTTCGTGCAGCCATGGTATGACCAGCAGGATGGCCCAACGGTCTATCCCGCTTTCCATGTCTTGGCTGGTCTCTCAAAGCTCGGCGGAGCCACCTTGCTGTCCGTAGGAACTTCCGGCTGTGACGGCGTCGTGACGATCGCGGCTGAAAAAGGTCGCCGCGTGACCCTGTGGGTCGCTAACCTTACCGCCAAGACGCAATCTGTGAGGCTTTCGGATTCGCCGAGCAGCGCCCGCATTGCTCTTCTCGGCGCCGAGCAGTTCGAGCGGGCGGCAACCGATCCCGACTTCATGGAAAGTTCCGCAAGACCGCTGGATGATCAAAGCATCTCGCTTGGCGCCTACGCCGTCGCGCGAGTCGACCTCGATCGATCGTCTTAGGCCTAGCCGATGTTCGCTGTTTGGCCAAACCCCCGTCAAAGATGAGGGTGGTAGTTCCATACTCTAAGGCAGCGCGCGGGATCCATCTCGCTTATACGTTCTACTATCGCGACGCCGACCAGGCTCGCCAGGTTCCGCCTGCCGAGACGCCAAGTTTTGAGGCCGCTCGCGCCGAAGCGATCCGTTGCGTAATCGGGCGATGACGATATGACCGGATGGTTAGTGCGCATGCGCGATCAGGCAGGCAACGAGCTTTGCACGATCAGCGTCTGCGAGGCCGAAGCCGCACCGCAAACGGAAACAAGCCGGTTAGGCAGCACCGCTCACGTCTGTGTCGATACGCCAGCCCTTATTCAATTAGATCGTCGCCGGTCGGAACTTTTGTGATGTTGAGCCCTTGTCCATTGAACAGTGGAGGTACCAATGGCTAACCTGGGAAAATTGGCGATCGCGATGCTCGGCGTCTTGGCATACCAAAATCGCGACAAGATCGGCGACATGATCCGTGGAGCGGGTGATCGCAACCCAAATGATCCGCAAGGCGGGATTCTGGATCAGCTTTCAAAAGGCGTTTCGGGGACCGCGCTTGGCGATATTCTCGACCGGTTCAGAGGGGCAGGCGCCGGATCGAAGGTCGATTCGTGGGTAGGCACCGGGCCGAACGAGCCGATCCAGCCAAGCGAGGTGGAAGCAGCCATAGACGAAGAAACCCTGACTTCCCTCTCGATGCAGACCGGCCTTTCGCGCGAGGAACTCATAAGCCGGATCACGCGAGATTTGCCTGAGGCCGTCAGCAAGATGACGCCTACTGGTGAATTGCCCGTTGAGGCGCCGAAAAGCTCCGGTGAGACGACCTTGCTCGACGACGTGCCATCGCACAGGACGCAAGCGAATTCAGGCGGTCAAAGCGATATCTAAGGTGACGGCTATCCATCAGGGAGAGATACTAAATCGTACTGGCGCGCGAGTTGGCATGATCGGGCAGGGCGGTCACGGTGGTCATACAGCAAACGTACTTGCCGAGTTGGATCTATTGGCCGCGCTACTCGATTCCCGCTGGCGCATTCCAGGCACATCAATTCGTTTTGGACTGGATGCGCTCGTAGGTCTGGTTCCCGTACTCGGAGATGCGGCGACGGGCATTATCTCGGCCTACATCGTCTTGCGAGCTCGAAACGTCGGTGCCGGAAATGGGTTGGTCGCCCGCATGCTAGGCAACGTGCTGCTGGATACGCTCGTAGGAAGTGTCCCAATTCTCGGCTCGATCTTCGACGTCTATTTTAAGGCGAACAATCGCAACATCAGACTGCTGCGCCGTCACATCAACAAGTGAGGCGGATAAGCAATCGTCGCGATGCAATTCTTCTAAAAGGCTCGGAACCGACAGGGGCGCTGGGGCTTGAGTCGCGATTCCTGGAGTCGCGAGCATATGACCAGTGCCATTGACCGGCTTTCGTTCATCGAGTTCCAATCGCCCACACTGGTCGAGAAAGCTCCCGAAGGCGGAGATTGGCTTCACGAGATCAAATATGACGGCTACAGGACGCAGCTGGTCGTTGAAGGCGGAAAGGCGCGAGCATTCACACGTCGCGGCCACGATTGGTCCCACCGTTACAAGAGGATTGTTCAGGCCGCGGCAAGCCTGCCGGTCAAATCCGCTATCATCGATGGTGAAGCTGTCGTCCTGGGCGACACCGGCCTGCCGGACTATCAAGCCCTGGAACGTGAGCTGGGCAACCCAAGTTCGCTGCGGATGACTCTCTACGCTTTCGACCTCCTGTACCTCGATGGCCGTGATCTACGGGAACAACCGTTAGTGAAGCGCAAGGCTGCGCTGAAGAAGCTGCTGACCGAAACCGAGCCAATCCTGACTTATGCCGAGCATCTGGAGGTGAACGGCAATGATATGTTCGACCATGCCTGCCGGATGGGCATAGAGGGAATCGTATCCAAGCGAGCGGATGCTCACTACCGCTCGGGCGTCCAGACCAGTTGGGTCAAGGTCAAATGTGTCAAGAGCGACACTTTTCCAATCGTGGCTTTCGTCGAGAAACTTGGCGCGCAGCCGCGCCGCATCGCATCGTTGTACATCGGCAGGCGAGAGGGCGACCGGCTGCTTTATGCCGGGAAGGCCCAGACCGGCTATACGCTGGACGCAGCCCGGCGCGTTAGGGAGCGGCTTGATCCGCTTGTAACCGCCAAGTCACCGCTGTCGGAGCCGATCAAGAAGCCCAAGGCGACATGGGTCGAACCAGACGTTCTTGCCGAGGTGCAATTCAGTGGCGTGTCGGACCGGGGCATCTTGCGTGAGGCGGTCTTCAAGGGACTCCGCGAGGACCTTCAGGCAATCCCGCCCAAGCCTCCGTCGCCCTCCAAGCGGAGGTCGGAAGGCCAACACGGCGTCCCGCGCGAGAACATTCTCCAGCTGCTACCCGATGCGGTTGCACCTTCCAAGGAAGAGCTGGCAGACTATTGGCGGCGGGTCGCTGATCAAGCTCTAGTTGATCTGGTTCGGCGACCGCTGAAGCTGGTCCGCCACGCCTCCGGCGCAACCTTCTATCACAAGGGACCGCTACCTCGGATACCGGCGTCCGTACATCAGCTCCGGGTTCAAAAGCGCGAAGGCGGCGAAGGCATTCGGGTATGGATAGATGACATGGATGGTCTGCTTGGCTTGGTCGAGATGGATGCCGTTGAGCTTCATCCGTGGAACGCGACGATTGATGACATCGAACATGCGGACCGGCTCGTCCTCGACCTCGATCCCGGAGAAGGCGTTCCATGGGACGATGTGATCGAGGCCACGCTGGCGCTACGGGGCATCTTGGAAGCGGCAGGCTTGGAGAGCTGGCCAAAGGTCACTGGCGGCAAAGGCATCCACTTGATGGCCCCGCTCGTTGCGAAGATGACCCATGACAGCGCCCGGAAACTGGCCAAGTCGCTCGCCCACCGTCTGGTTGATACCGATCCTGACCGATACCTGTTGTCAGCTGACCCCGCAGCCCGAGGAGGCCGGATCTTTCTCGACTATCTCCGCAACGGACAGGGCAATACCGCAATAGGCGCTTTTTCCCCGCGAGCGCGGCCCGGCTTCCCAATTGCCCACCTGGTCACATGGAAGCAAGTCGAGGCGGGCATCCGGCCAGACGTTTTCACGCTCGCGCAGCCTTTCAGACCCGCTCGTCGAAAAGCCGCGTGATGCGTCGCGACCATCAGCCGGTATCAGCGAGTTTCCTTGCCTCGCGTCCGAGCCTCTTCCGGTCGTTGCCGTGTTCTCTGATTAGCTCGCGCGTTCTGGCGTGATACGATGCTGTTTGGCGAAATAGCCAACCTCATAATCTTCATCGACTGATACACGGTTGCGATCTCGAAAATCACGCTTGCTCTTATCGTCTGCCATCATCTTTCCTCCTGATCAGAGAAACAACGACCGACGTTGTATGTTCCCGGCGCCTCACTTCGGCCGCCAGAGGCGCGGGCTGTCCGACCGTACTGGGGCCGCAGCCATTGCGAAGGTGATCTGGCGAAAGTTGGTTGGCCAAAGGCAAGGGTGATTTCGTTTGCTGTTCGGGATAGCTGACCGTCGATCGAGCCTGTCTGCGGGCCTCTTGGTTTTTTACGACGCCAGTCGGAACCCAGACGGGTCGCAGATGATTCAGATGCGCATCCGGGCTATCAACGAGGATCGTGAGCAAAATGGCGGGGGGTGACCACGAAGGCGACAAAACTGCGCTCCGGGAGCCCAAGGTTTCGTCTAGGACGCATGACCCGGGTCACAGCGCCGCGGCACGAGTTCGACTTCATCACCAAGGTCGGCCGCATAGACCACGCCGGAGCTCTCGCAATGTTGCAGAGGCATATGGGAGATATAGAGGCGGTCTTTTTCGGAACTGATGTTTTGGCTAAAGCGCTAGACCAGCCTGCCGAGTGACGCTCAGTTAATCCCTATCGCGGCGCCCAGCCAGCCTTTCCGTTGCCGCTCAGTAAGCCGGCACAAGGCGCGTGTTTCGCAACGGCAAGGCCATGGTGAACTGCAAGCCGTCACGATGGTAGTTCAATTCGATCTTGGCGTTGCATTGCACGGTCACGACTTTTTCCAGAAGTGTCGTGCCAAACCCCCGGCGACTGGGCTGCTCGACTTTCGGCCCATCTCGTTCCCGCCAGTCAAGATTGACGATCTGTGTATCGCCGGACCCGCCTAACGACCAGCGGACATCAAGGCGGCCTCCCGTTTGCGAAAGCGCGCCAAACTTCGACGAATTGGAGGCCAGTTCGTGGAAAGCCATCCCGACAGGGACCGCAATGTCGGCGACTAGCGCTACGTTCGGGCCTTCCAGAACGATACGCGGCCTGTCGCGCGTCTCATAGTGGTCAAGCTCGCTTTCGAGCAGCTTGTGCAGGGAGGCAGTCTGCCAATAATCGTCGGTAAGCATCGAATGGGTCTGGGCCAGGGAAACGAGCCTGGCTGAAAAATCGCGTACGAAATCATCGACGTTGCCGCTCGACTTGGCCGTCGCGCCCATCATGGCGCGAACGTTGGCCAGCGTGTTCTTGACGCGGTGATGCAGCTCGCGGATGAGCAATTTCTGCCGATCGGCGACCTCCCGCTTCTGTTCGATGTAGGACTGGACCTCACGCTGGCGGGCGCGGGCACGCAAGGCGGAGCGCACCGAGTTGGCGAGGCTCGAAGCCAGAAATGGCCGTTCAAGCACGATCAGATAGCGGTCCAGAAATGCCATCCGCGTGTCGACTTCGTTCCCCCGCATCGTCAGAAGCACGATCGGAAAATCCGACCATGCGGGTTGGGCTTCAAGCCAGGCCGCAAACTGCGTTCGATCGGAACTGAGCAGGGCCTCCTCGGCCACGACAAGGCACTGAGCCTCGTCGAGAAGCGGCACTGCCTCTTCCAAGCTGCCGCACACACGCGAGGCAATCTGGTTTGTAGCCAGGATGGAGGCCGCGATCCTCGCGTCACGGCCAAGCGGCGCCAGCACGAGAACGGCGGGGCTGGACGACATCACAGCGCCTTATCCCTCAGAAGGTCTGTCGGCTTGCCTTCAAATTCCGGAGATCCCATCAGGATGCCGCGGAATTGTTCCAGTGGCTCACCTACGGCCACGCCATTACCGCCGATTTTAAACTCACGAATCGTCTCTTCGTGGGGGCCGACACGTTTCTTGACAACGGAAATCGCGCGTCTCAACTGACCTGCGTTCTCGAAGAAGCGCAGAAGCATGATGGAATCGCAGAGATAGGTCATGTCGACCGGCGCTGCCGTTTGCCCAAACAGCCCGTGATTGGCCAACAGCAGGATCGTCGCCACTGCCTTCTGATTGAGATAGGTGAGGATCTCGTGCATCTGAAGCACCAGATGTTGTTCTTCGGACATGGCATTGAGATAGCCAGTTAGGCTGTCGATCACGACGATCCGCACATTGGATTCTTCGACGGCCGCTTGGATGCGCGAAGACAATTCGCCTGGTGAAAGCTCAGCCGGATTGACAGATTCAAGCATCAGCGTGCCGTCCTCGGCAAACGGCTCCAGGTCCATGCCGAGCCCGGCGGCGCGCGCCAAGAAGATGCGCTTTGTCTCGTCAAACAACAGCACCAGCACACGCTCGCCACGCTCGAGTGCGGCATAGCAATAGGTGCAGGCAATGGTAGACTTGCCAACGCCAGACGGCCCCATCAGCATCGTGCTGGTACCACGGGCCAGCCCGCCGCCAAGCAGGGTGTCGATCCGGTTGTTGCTCATGGCCGGCGTATCATGCTCGGCCACCTCATGCTCGGCTGCAACGAGCCGCGGATAGGCGATAACGCCGCCTGGGCGAATGACGAAATCGTGAAAGCCGCCCCGGATCTGCACGCCGCGCATTTTGATCACGCGTAGCCGCCGACGCTCTCCACCATAGACGGGCGACAGCTGCTCCATCCGAATGACGCCGTGACTGATCGAATGCAAATTGAGGTCATCCTGCTCAGCGGTCAGGTCGTCGAGCATAAGCACCGTCACATTGTTGAGCATGAAGAAGCTCTTCAATGCCAACACCTGGCGCCGATACCGCAGTGACCCTTGCGATAAAAGTCGAATTTCAGAGAGCGAATCGAACACCACGCGATCGGGTCTGACGCGTCCGATCTCGGCCATGGCAGACTGCACGGTTTCGCCGAGTTCCAATTCCGAGGAATGGATCAATGTCTGTAGCTGCGCAGGATCGAAACTGAGCTCCGGCGGCACAAGTTCAAGAATTTGCACCCCCTTCAGATCCCAGCCGTGACGGCCAGCAACCGAGAGCAGTTCGCGCTTGCTTTCTGACAAAGTGATGTAAAGGCATGTCTCGCCATTCTTGGCGCCCTCGATCAAAAACTGGAGGCCAAGAGTGGTTTTTCCAGAACCTGGTTTCCCTTCGATGAGATGGGAGCGGTTCCTGGCGTAGCCGCCACGAAGAATGTAGTCGAGGCCGCTAACTCCAGTTGTGATCGCCGAGGCGTCGTCTCTGTCCAACTAATCCCCCAATGTAATTTCGAGAACCAGATAACGACGGGCACCTTTCGCGGTTCCACGTCTCTCGGTGAGCGCCCTTGTCGTGAGACTCACGAAAAGGCGACAAGAAACGCGGCAAAAAAGGGCGCCGTACCTCTCGGAGCCCTTTTTCAAGTTCAGTTTGGAACCGGCGACCTACCAGCCTTGCCGGCCATACCAGTCATCGATGTCGCGCCGAGCGCGGTCCTTCTCAATGCCGTNAACCGGCGACCTACCAGCCTTGCCGGCCATACCAGTCATCGATGTCGCGCCGAGCGCGGTCCTTCTCAATGCCGTAGCGCTCCTGAATCTTGCCTTCCAACTGATCGCGGTTACCGGCAATACGGTCCAGATCATCGTCTGTGAGTTTGCCCCACTGTTCCTTGACCTTGCCCTTTACCTGCTTCCAATTGCCTTCGACACGGTTCCAGTCCATGGCACCTATCCTTGTTTGTTTCGGACTGAGAAAAACGCCGTAACGCTACCGGAGTTCCCGTCAAGTTTGAGCAGATCGACCGATCGAAGCGTGGCGAGGTAGGCGGCCCCGAAGCAACCCGCTCTGGAACGCGATGATGGCTTGCCGCGCCGGCTGTGTTCTCCACACTCTTGGCCACAGTCGCTCGCGAGACCAGCTTCGTTGGACAAACAGCGACAGTGATAGCGTGAAGCCAACTATGCTGCGTTGGTCATCCAGGCCTGGCGTCAGATACTAATTCTTGCTGTCGGGAGCCATGTTCCCTGCGGCTTTTGCCCTGAAGCGCCTTACCCGGCTGCGTGTGCCGCAGCTCTCATCCGAGCACCACCGTCTGCGCCCGCCACGCGAGGTGTCGATGAAAAGCCAACCGCAGTTCGGCCCGGTGCACTCGCGCACGCGGCGGCGGTCATTCCTGGACACCAAAAACTCGGCTGTCTCAAAGGCCACGCGGTGGCCGATCGTGTTCAGACTGGCTGCGTCGGTCCACTGCCAAGCGAGGCGGTCGCCGGACGGGAAAAGCGAGCGCTTCGGCAGGGCTAGGGCGACTGCATCGCGCACGATTTGCAAGGCATCGTCCGGCACCCGGGCGCCTGCCGCCTCGGCCTGGAGAGCCGCGTAAACGGCCTCGCGCAAAATCTTGGCCTTTTCCAATGCCGCCTCCGCAAGGAGCGGGCGGGCGGGAGCCTCCGCGAGCAGTGCTCGCGCCTCATCGACGTCGATCAAATCGGCACGTCCAGCCCAGACGACCAGGTCGGCATAGGTCTGCAAGAGGTCTGGCCCCCACACATCGCGTCGCGCGTCGACCGTGTTGACGAAGTCCAAGCAGGGGTGACCGCCAACCATGCGCATGTCGACGATAGTCTTCGCACCATCCATCCCGGAAACATCGGTTGGCGGAACCGTATTGGCAAGAGGCCGTTGTAACGAAATAAACGTCTTTTGGCCGTTACGACGAACCAACAACGCCCAGCGAAGGCTGCTTCCGATGAACCGCAACACAGCGACATTTCTTGTTTTATGTGTGATCTGGGGCACCACGTGGATCGGTATCAAGGCAGGGATCGCCACCGTGCCGCCTCTGATGTTCGCAGGCACGCGTTTTACAGTAGCCGGCTTGCTGATCCTCAGCGCGACGCGCCTAAGGGGCGCTGCTCTACCACGGGTGGCGAAAAGGAGTTGGCCGCGTCTTTTCGTTGTTACGTTGTTCATGATTCCGCTTTGCTATGGCCCACTCTTTTGGGGCATGCTCTACGTCGATACGGGCACCGCGGCTGTTCTTGAGCTTTCGCTGACCCCCGTCACGCTGCTTGGGTTTGCGTTGCTTCTGGGGAACGAACGCTATGACGGCCGCAGGCTCTTTGCGATTTTGCTCGGCGCGGCCGGTCTGTGCGTCCTGTTCGGGCCCGAAGCCTATGCTAGTTGGACACACGCAGACCAGCAGGGCAGGGGGGTCCGGCTGCTGGCGATGGCAGCGGTGGCGTCGGCAGCTTTAATCTATGCATGGGGTTCGGTGCTCGCGCGGCCGCTTCTTGAGGTATATTCATCGGACTTCATCGCCGGCTTCACCACCCTTTTCGGGGGCGCATTCCTAATTCTCATCTCACTCGTTGTGGAGCCAGGCGCGACCGCGGCTCTAAAAGGCAATTGGGGCTGGCCGGCCTGGGTCGGGTGGCTGTTCCTCGTGCTGTTTGGTTCGTTCATAGGCTACACTCTATTTATCCGGCTCCTGCACGAAATCGGCGCCTCGCGCGCCGGAGCATTTGCCTTCGTCTCACCCGTCATTGCCGTCGTGCTTGGCATCATCACCTACGGCGAGGAGGTTAGCCTGATCGACATCATCGGCATGGCTATCATGCTCTTCGCAGCGTTTCTTGCGCTACGCGAGCGCAAACAGGAAACATCATCCGCTTCCCCGCCGTTGATTCCACGCTCCGCGCGGGCTGATGGCAGAATATGAAAGACGGCGCGCGCATCCAGCCGCCAATCAGCCTTGAGACGGAAAAGCACAAGGTTCGCGTCTATGCGAAAAGAGGGCTGTCCCGGCAGCGTATCCCGCCTACCACCGGCGGCGAGGAAAGCTCCAGCTCATATGACAACACTAGTCGGCGAGGGATTTTGCCGAGTTGTTGTCAAGATTGCAGGCGGGATTTGATGGAAAAATCGCGAGGCTGCAATCAGCGACCTATTCGTTCCGATCGCGATGCAGGCTATCCGCCAACGCGTCGACAAAGTGTCAGCCGCATCGCTTCAGTTCCGCCACCTGAACGCCGAGACGGAATGCCTGACCATCGGCATAAGAACGTGCATAGCTTTCTGCTTCGAACGGAAACGTCAGGGTGCTGCCGTAGGCGGTGATGCGGACCGTCCACTTCTTGTCGCGAACGAGTTCGACCGAATTGTCGGGCGACGTCATGATTTCCTCCGGCACCAGCAAGGCGAAGGCACGGATAACGTCGCAAAGGTCGTTTGAATGCAAACAATCCGACACGCTCATGTCGCTTGTTCTATACGCCCAGATTTTCTCTCGATTAGAGCAGCGCCCGGCTGCAATGTCGGTGGCGTTAAGTCCCCTAGCTGCCAAGACCTTTCCCATTGGGTCGGTCCCCATGCGGCCTCACGCAGCGACCTTTCTGAACCCAATCGCCGAGATCGTCAGCCCGCAGTGTCTTCGAGAGAATAGCCGGCAAGCCGCAGGGTGCGAATGGCAACTCTGCGACGACTGCTTCAACAACTTTCGCGACTGGCTCATGTGAACGTCGACCACCTGGGCGCTCACACTGGCTTTCTGCGACCAGCCAGCTGCGATGAATTCATCACGGCTGATCACCTTTCAGGATTCTCGAGCCATGTGGCGCACCAACTTGAACTCGATCGGCCCAAGAGGAATTTTCCCCGGTGCTGCAAAGACGGTGGTATCGAGCTCCATCTCGACGCCGCGATATGTCAGTGGTCTGCGCTTCTGGGCCAATTTTCGTGACGGTAGCCCAATCGCGAGCCTTCGCAGGTGTTCGAGGAGCTATTGCGGCGCAAATGGTCTGATGAAGCGTTCGTCGACCCCGGGCTGCAACAGCCGGTGCTGACCTTCAGCACCTGGGGATATCAAGGCGACACAGGGCAGGGAATTGGTCCGGGCATCCCGCTTCAGCCGGCCGCTCCCGTCGCCAGCTCATTGTCTGGCCGACAGTCCAGCACAATTCCCACGCACCGGCCTTTTCGCGGCAAGACCTAGCGCGTCATCGATCGAGCGGGCCAGCTTGCTGCCGAAGCCATCCACCTGCCGAATGTGGCTTAGGAGCAGATAGAACTCCGCATGCTGCGAGGGAGATGCACCGGCCCGCGGCTCCGTCGAACTCAGCGAGGGAAACGGAGGTCAGCTCTTCGCAGTCCAACTTCGAGAGCAGACGTTCCTGGATTGGCCTTGGCACATTTGTGAACGGTCGATTCCAATGGCTGTCAAAGAGTACGGCGCGACATTGAGGGCGCAGCGAACCACTTCGAAACCGGTCGAGCTAGTAGCCGGGCCGGGTCAATCCGAGACAATTTCGTAGTGAAGAAGCTGGGCTTCGTCGAGTGCCGACTTCACTCCAGGCGAGATGACGCCGCAGCCGAAGAGGATAATATCTTCACGGCGTACGAATACTTCATGGCCCAGTCCCATGGACACAAATGTGCCCGAAGAGCTTCGTTCGAGAAGCCGAGCTCTGCCATTCAATATGGTGAAGGCGGCGTGGCGCCTCGATACCCAGGGCCGCTCGACGATGATATCGCATTCCGCCGATCTGCCGACTGTCACGGATTCGCCGTTTCGACAGGATCGCAGCTGATCTCTGTAGCGGATGACCAGATGAATCTGCCGCGGCAGGACCGAGCGTCTATCTGTAGTGGCGCCATGGCTGGTGATCTGCGTACCGGGGCCCCCATCGTCGCTCCACAGGGTATAGACATCGAAGAACTCTTGCTTCCCCTTCAAGGCCATTTTGTCGAGGAGCCGCAGGCCCTTGCGGCTTCTCGGGGAAAGGGCTTCGCAGAAGCTCTGGCTGATCAGCACCTCTCCGGGGTTCGCCGTGGTGGACAACCTTGCGGTGACATTGACAACGTCACCGAATATCGCGCCCCGCGCGCGAATGACCGCCCCGAAATGCAATCCGATACGGGCGCTTAACGGACCTTTAGTCAGTTGGTGGCTGATTTGGCAGACGGCCGTCAGCGCCATTTCCGGGCTCTCGAAGAGGCTGAGTATGTCATCGCCCTTCGAGTAAATGAAATCACCACCGTGTTTGGCGACGATCTCGCGCATCGTGTCCAGGCAATCCGAGACCTGCTGTAGAGCGGCATCGTCTCCGATCCGCTCATAGAGTGGCGTGCTGCCCACGACATCAGCTAAGAGGACTGCGGCAAGAAGCGTTTCCTGGTCCATCGATCTCGTGTCCGACCCAAAAAGTCAGCGTGCGTGTATAACACACGAGGTTGCCTGCGACATATCTGCTCGTGCGCCTGGGGCCGGGGCGATGCCTCAGGTGATCGTCGCGGACGGACGGGCGTATGCCATTCGTCGGCTTCGTGCCGACATCCAGAACCCTCTTCGCCCCAATCGTTCGCGACTTCGGTGCTATGAGTGGACTTGGTCTTTTTAGGTTCGGAAAGGCTGACCGAGTTGCAACGGGCGACGGCCTTCTCATGCACCATCAACCACGACCCGATCTCGGCCCTCCGACTTCGCACGGAATAGTGCCAGATCGGCGGCTTTGACGAGATCATTCGGGCTCTCGTTCGTATTTGGGACCGGTGGCGACGCCAACGCTGTGCTTTGCGATACGATCACGGATCCATTGATCAGATTTCAGGTATATTCTCTTTGAAGATCACCTGAAGTCGTGGTTGATGCGGTTCATAGTTCAGGTGCCTGACAGAGTGGCTTAAAATGTTGAGCGCTTCCCGCGCCTCGACGCGCGGATTTTGATCTATGACCGCATCGAGCGTCCCATCCAACAAAAGTTCCTTGGTGCCGTCTGTCACCTCGTGGCCGAGAAAGAGAATGTCTTTGGCGCGTCCACGCTCCTTGAGCGCCCGAGCGATGCCGGTGTTGCCGGCGCCGACATTGTAGATCGCGGCAAGATCGGGGTGCCGGTCCAGAAGCGCTGATGCTTCCGAATAAGCCTTCTCTCGGTCATCCAGCATTTCGCGCATCTCGACGATCTTGAGGTTGGGCGACTCCTCGGTCAAGATGTGCCGGAATCCCATCTCGCGTTCCTCATGGCCGCGGTAGGACAGCGAACCGGCGAACAGCGCCACCTTGCTTGGGCGTTCGGATCCCATGAAGCGGTTGAGCAGATAGCCGGCCAGCCGCCCCGCGGCGCGGTTGTCGATGCCGATATAGGCCACTCTCGGAACATGCAGGATGTCGGAGGCGATGGTCACCACCTTGACGTCATTGGCTGACAGCGAGCGGATCGCCTCGCGCACCGTTGGATGATCGAGCGCGATCACGCCGACGCCTTGTGTCTGTCCACGCAATTCTTGCAGCAGGCGGGCGAGCCGGTCGGGGTTGAAGCCCTCTATGGTGGCGATGTGGACGTCAAGATCGGGGCGCGCTAGGGCCTGCGCCTCGATGTGTCGATGCAGCATCTTGATGAAGGAATTGGTGCCGGCCGGCAGGGCGAAGTCGAGACGGATGACCTCTCCAGGTGAGGGCCTGGGCGGCGCTCCGTTCGGGCCTTCCGCGATGTAGCCGAGGCGCTGCGCCATTTCGAGCACGATCTCACGCGTGCGCGCCCGCACACCGGGCCTGTTGTTCAGCACGCGGTCGACGGTGGCGGCGGAAACGCCGGCTTCCCGGGCTATGTCAGTCAAGGTGGAACGCACCGTCTTCATCTCCTCAATGCATCAAATCGCACAATGCCGCTAGCCCGTCCGACGGCCACAGCTGCCAGCCATCAGCGATTCTGATGGGAAATGATGTATCGAGCCTTAGCCGATGCGCAAGGAGGTTGGGCTAAATCGCGTCGCCCGGCGTGATAGTCGCGTGCCAGAAAGGCAGATTTCCCATCAAATCGAGGCATTGAGCCCGTGTGTCGACCTTTGCATGACGTATTTTCTCCGCGGTTGCGGTGTTACGATGTATTTTGAGTATTTATGATGTTGACAGCCTTCCGGTGCTGCCGTCAATATCCCTCAACGGGCTCGTGGAGGAAACATCGGCCCTGAGGGAGGAATTCCAATGTCTGATTTGATCCGCATATCGCGACGCGGCTTGTTGGCGTCCGGAGGGAAGGCGGCGGCGTTCGTGGCTGCGGCCGGTATCGCACCGCAATTCATCCGTCCCGGCCGTGCCGTTGCGGCCGACGCGCTGGCGCCAGGCATGGTAGGCGGTCCCACCGGTTTCGAGGGCGCCGAGCGCTATCAATATGGCGCCGACACGCCGGAAGCCCGTGCCGTTGAGGCGGCCAAGGCCTTGAAGGGAGCTGGCAAGGCACCGGCCAAGATCGTGCTTGGCCTGTCGGATGGCTCGATTGGCCAACTCACACAGCCTTTCCCTGCGGGTGCGCCGTCGATCAAGGAGCTGTGGGAAAAGGAAACCGGCATCCAGATCGAGATCGTCGGCCTGCCGAACGGCCAGGAATTCACCAAGACGATGCAGGACATCTCCACCAAGGGTGGGGCCTATGACATCTACTCGACGGAATGGAACCGCCTCGGCGACCTTGCCGAGACCGGCGGCATCGCCAAGCTCGACGACTTCGTCGCCCAGTACAAGCCCGAATGGGACGATCCCAAGACCGGCTATGTCGACGGCGCCAAGGGCGTGTCGCTGCTCAACAAATATCGCGGGTCCAACTATGGCGTGTCGCTGGACGGCGACTTCCAGACCTGGGTCTACCGCACCGACCTGTTCGGCGACGCTGCCGAGCAGAAGGCGTTCAAGGACAAATTCGGCTACGATCTGGCGCCGCCGAAGACCTGGAAGCAGCACAGTGACATCGCGGGCTTCTTCCAGCGGCCCGACAAGGGCCTGTTCGGCTCCACCGACCTGCGCAACCAGGGCTGGGGCTACACCAACTGGTATCAGCGCTATGTCTCGATGGCATCGCCCAACCAGTTCCTGTTCGGCGACGACGGCAAGCCGCTGATCAATTCCGAGCACGGCATTGCCGCCACCAACGAATATGTCGGCTCGCTGGTTCATCACTCGCCGGACGCGATCTCCTGGGGCTGGCCGGAGCAGTATGGAAATTTCGCCAAGGGCGGCGCGGCGATGACCTGCGCCTTCTCGAACCTGCCGAAATTCCTCGACAATGCCGGCAACAAGGATTCTGCCGTCACCGGCAAGATCGGCTCGATGCTGCCGCCCGGCCGCGAAGTCGACGGCAAGCTGATCAGCCGTTCCGTGCTGTGGTTCTCGCTGACCGGCATGGTCTCGTCGCAGTCGAAAAACCAGGAGGTCGCCTACCTTTTGCTGCAGTGGCTGGGCTCCGCCCGCATCTATGCCTGGATGAGCGCCAATCCGGGCGGCTATCTCGATCCGTTCCGGCTCTCGGATTTCTCCGATCCGCTGGTGCGCCAGACCTACCACGCCTACCACATCGACGTGGTGCGCGAGACCGTCGCCCGCACGGTGCCGACGATCAACTATCCCGGCGCCACCGCCTTCCACAACGCATTGGACGAAAATCTGATGGCGTCGCTGACCAAGGCCAAGACAGCGGAACAGGCGATGGCCGACACGGAAGCGGAGTGGAAGAAGATCGCCCGCCGCATCGGCGAGGACAAATTGCTCGAAGCCATCAGGACGAACAAGGAGGCCTGGCCGACGGTTCTCGACCCGATCAGCTGATCCGTCTCCCTGGATCAGCGCTGGAGGGGAGGAGCATCTGTTCCTCCCCGCCGCAGTCAACGCCACCAGCAAAGCAGCCAGATGAACCGTTCCGTCCCCTTCGAGATATTCCGCTACGCCGCGATCTTCGCGGCGATGGCGGTGACGCTGGTACCGATCCTGTGGATGGTGTCGATGGCCTTCAAGCCGATCGCCGAATGGTCGGCGACCGGCGCCGACCTGACATGGTGGCCGAAGAACCCGACGCTCGGCAATTTCCAGTTCGTCTTCGGCGAGTCCAACAACAATCTGATCGTGGCGCTCGACCGCACCGCGCTGAAGCCGATCCTGTCGTCGCTGCTGTCTTCGGTGTTCGGCACGGCGATCGCAATGTCGGCGGGCACGGCTGCGGCCTACGGGCTGTCGCGTTTCGGCTCCGGCCAGAACCTGCCGCTGGCGCTGATCCAGCTCAGGCTGTTTCCGCCAATGGCGGTGATGATCCCGGTCATGATCATGTGGGCCTTCCTGAACTTCACCGACAGCTGGTTTGGCCTGGCCCTGATCTACGGCATCGTCACCCTGCCGTTCGCTTTCTGGCTCATGAAGACCTTCTTCGACGACATGCCGCGCGAGATCGAGGAAGCGGCGCTTGTCGAAGGTTGTTCGCGGCTGCGCGTCTTCACGCGCATCACGCTGCCGATGATGCGCGCACCGCTGGCCAGCGCCGCCCTCTTCGTCTTCATCCTCAACTGGTCGGACTATCTGATCGCGCTGCTGCTGACGACGCGTGAATGGGTGACGATCCCGGTCTACATGGCCTCGCTGTCCTCCTCGATGACCGGGCAGCTCTATGGCGCCAAGGCCGCGCTCGGTCTTATCGCCGCGGTGCCGCCGGTCATCATGGGCATCGCCATCCAGCGCCATCTGGTGCGCGGACTGACGTTCGGCGCGCTCAAGCAATGAGCGCGGTGACCGTGACTGTCTCAAAGGACGCAAAGGCCGCGCTTGGCAAGCCCGCGCTGCGGGACGAGGGAGCGCGGCTGGGATTCCGGCTGACGCTGCCGGCGCAGGTTTTGGTGCTCTTCATCTCCGTCTTCCCGCTGCTGATGCAGCTCTACATCAGCGTCACCGACTGGTCGCCGCTCTCCGGCCTCGGCTGGTGGAACGCATGGGAGATGTGGAACAGCTTCGCCAACTACACCGACCTTGCCGCCGATGCGCGCTTCTGGAGCGCGCTGAGGCGCACGGCCATCGTCATGGTCGTGTGCGTGCCCNACCGACCTTGCCGCCGATGCGCGCTTCTGGAGCGCGCTGAGGCGCACGGCCATCGTCATGGTCGTGTGCGTGCCCGTCGAATTCCTGCTTGGCCTGGCATTGGCGACGCTGTTCGCGGACGATTTTCCGGGCAAGCGGGTCTTCTATTCGATCCTGCTGATGCCGATGATGGTGGTTCCGGCGGTGGCCGGCTACATGTTCTTCATGCTGTTCCAGTCGGGCGGGCCGCTGAACGACATCCTGTCGGCACTCAGCGGTTCCCGCGTCACCATCGCCTGGCTGTCTGACCCCACACTGGCGCTGATCGCGGTGATCATCGCCGATATCTGGCAGTGGACGCCGCTGATGTTCCTGATCCTGCTTGCCGGCCTGGTCGGCGTGCCGCAGGACCAGATCAAGGCGGCGACCCTGCTCGGCGCCAACCCGTGGCAGCGCTTCGTCACCATCGTGCTGCCGAAGATGAAGACGATCGTCATCATCGCGCTGGCGATCCGCGTCATCGAGAACTTCAAGATCTTCGACACGCTCTACATCATGACCGGCGGCGGCCCCGGCGTCGCCACGGAGACGATCTCCGTCTACATCTACAAGGTCACGACGCAGGACCTGATCTGGGGCTATGTGGCGGCGATCGCGCTGGCCATCCTGGTCGTGCTTTCGATCGTTGCCGTATTCGCCATGAAGCGCATGGCGCGCGCAAGGCTGGTGCCGGCATGAGCGCGATCCAGCTGCGCAACCTGGTCAAGACCTTTGGCGAGTTCACGGCGCTGAAGACCATGGACCTCGACATCGCCGATGGCGAGTTCATGGCGCTGCTCGGGCCTTCGGGCTGCGGCAAGTCGACGACGATGAACATGATCGCCGGCATGGAAGAGCCGACCAGCGGCAAGATCCTGTTTGGCGAGCGCGACATGGCCGGCGTGCCCATGGGCCGCCGCGGCGTCGGCTTCGTTTTCCAGAACTACGCCATCTTCACCCACATGACGGTGCGCCAGAACCTTGCCTACGGGCCGCGGATGCGCGGTGCGGCGACAGCCGAGATCGACCGCCGCGTCGGCGCCGTCGCCGAGCTGCTGCAGTTGACGCCGCTGCTCGACCGCAAGGCCGACCGGCTCTCGGTCAACATCCTGCAGCGGGTGGCAATCGGACGCTCGGCGATCATGGAGCCGGCGATCTTCCTGCTCGACGAGCCGCTGTCCAATGTAGACGCCGCCTTCCGGGCGGTAATGCGGACCGAGCTCAAGCAGCTGCAGCGCCAGTTCAGGCAGACGATGGTCTACGTCACCCATGACCAGCTCGAGGCCATGACCATGGCCGACCGCATTGCCGTCATGGATCACGGCGTGCTGCAGCAGGTGGGAACGCCCCTGGAAGTCTACAACAATCCAGCCAATGTCTTCGTCGCCCGCTTCATCGGCGCTCCGGGCATGAACCTGCTGAAGGGAAGGCCGGCGGAGAGCGACCGGGGCCTGGTGGTCGATCTCGGGCCACTGGGGGTCACGCCGACGCTGCCGGATGCGCTGGCCGCCACCTTGCGCGGATCGCGCTCTGAGGTGCTTTACGGCTTCCGGCCCGAACAGGTGTCGCTGGTGCAGAGCGGGCAGGGCCTCGCCATGCCGGTGAGCTTCGTCGAGCGGATCGGCGCGAGGACCATCGTCCATCTCGGCGATGGCGAGACCGCCGTGAAGGCGGTGTTCGACAATGCTGTCGGACTGTCGATCGGCGAGCTTGCCGTCGTCGCCCCCGTGGCATCGTCCGTGCGTGTCTTCGATGCCCGCAGCGGCATTGCGATGAAGGCAGGTTGACATGGCCGATATCGTCTTTCGCAATGTCAGCAAGCGTTACGGCACGACGCTCGCCGTCGACGACGCCTCGTTCACCGTCAATGACAACGAATTCTTCTGCTTCTTCGGGCCGCCGCTGGCGGGCAAATCGACAATCCTGCGCCTGGTGCTCGGGCTGGAGACGCCTGACGCCGGAGAGATCCTGATCGGCGGCAAACCGGTCAACACCGTCTCGCCGGCCGAGCGCAATGTCGCCATGGTGTTCCAGAACCTGGCGCTGTTCCCGCATATGAGCGCGCGCGAAAATGTGCGTTTCCCGCTGGTCGAGCGCAAGGTCGCCGAGGCCCAGATCGAAACGCGTGTCGCCGATGTGGCCGCCAAGCTCCACATCGGCCATATTCTGCACAAGCCGCCGGCGCAGCTTTCCGGTGGCGAGCGGCAACGCGTGGCGATAGCCCGCGCCCTGGTGCGCGACCCGAACGCCTATCTGATGGACGACCCGATCTCTGCGCTCGATGCGCGGCTGCGCGAGGAAACGCGCGTCGAGCTCAAGCGCATCCAGCGCGAACTCGGCAAGACGCTGATCTACGTCACCCATGACCAGGAAGAGGCGATGTCGATCGCCGACCGCATCGCGATTCTGGAGAATGGCAGGATCCGACAGATCGGCGCCCCGTCCGAGATCTACGACCGCCCGGCGAACACCTATGTGGCGCGACTGCTTGGTTCGCCGATGATGAACATCCTCAAATCCGTTCGCGGCGAAGATGGCCTCGAGGCCGCCGAAGGCACGGTCAGCATCGACGATCGCGCTGCTCCGGCCGACGCGATCGAAATCGGGCTCAGGCCGGAGGACATCAAGGTCGGGCCCTGGGTCGAAGGGGGCGCTGGCCGCCCGGCGCGCGTATTCGAGGTCGAGCCCCTTGGCGGCTACACGGTGGTAACGCTCGCCGCCGGAGAGGCGCGGCTGAAGGCGCTGCTGCGCGGCCAGCCCGACATCAGGCCGGATGCGGTGGTAGCGATATCCTGCGAGCCGGCCCGGGTGCATTATTTCGGGCAGGACGGAGGCGCGTTGGCGAGATGATCGCGGCTGCGAAAACAGAATTGCGGGAGGAAGACATGGCGAGCGAAGGCTTCGAGCCGGACGTGAAGGTCCGCACGAAAGAATACCGTATCGGCTGCATCGGCGCCGGCATGATCATGGCCGAATGCCATCTTGCCGCCTATGCGCAGGCCGGTTTCCCAGTCGTCGCCATCGCTTCGCGCACCAAGGCCAGNGGCCGAATGCCATCTTGCCGCCTATGCGCAGGCCGGTTTCCCAGTCGTCGCCATCGCTTCGCGCACCAAGGCCAGTGCCGAGAAGGTAGCTGCACGCTGGAGCATTCCGACCGTCCACGACACACCGGAACAGCTGATCGAGGATTCCGAGGTCGAGATCGTCGACCTGGCGTTTCCGCCCGACCAGCAGCCGGCATTGATCCGCCATGCGCTGAAGCAGCCTCACATCAAGGCGATCCTGGCGCAGAAGCCGCTGGCGCTGTCGGTCGATGAAGCCGTGAAACTGCGCGACGAAGCCGCAAAGTCCGGCAAGATCCTCTCGGTCAACCAGAACATGCGCTACGACCAGTCGATGCGCGTGCTGAAGCAGATCATCGACCGCGGCGCGCTGGGCGACATCGTCTTTGCGCAGATCGACATGCATGCGATCCCGCACTGGCAGACCTTCCTTCAAGACTACGACCGGCTGACGCTGGCCAATATGAGCGTGCACCATCTCGACGTGCTGCGCTTCCTGTTCGGCGATCCCTCGGAAATCACCACCCTGACACGCAAGGACCCGCGCACGACATTCGAGCATAGCGACGGCATCACCGTCTCGACGCTGCGCTTTCCCTCCGGCGTGCTCGCCGTGTCGCTGGAGGATGTCTGGTCCGGACCGCGCCAGGAGGNGTCAGCCCGAGCTGGGACACGATGTGGTTCCCGCATGCCTTCATCGGCGTGATGGAGCAATTGCAGCATGCGGTGAAGACAGGCGCGCCGCCGGCATTATCGGTGGCCGACAACGTCAAGACGATGGCGCTGGTCGAAGCCGGCTATCGCTCGATCGACGAGGGCCGCACCGTCAAGCTTTCCGAAATCTCGATAAAATCAGCCAACTGAATCGCTTACAGGGAGGAGTTCACATCATGATGCAGGCAGGTATTTTCACGGGCTATTTCCCGTACGGGCTCGAAGAGACGGCAAAGAAGATCCGCGGGCTCGGTTTCAACACGGTGCAGCTCGACCTGCATTTCAGGGATATCGATCTGTCGGCCGGGCAGATCACTGAGGAAAAGGCCAAGCAGGTGCGCGACGTCTTCCGCGACAACAACCTGCCGATCTGCTGCGTGTCGGGCTACACCAACATTATCCACCCCGATAAAGTCGAGCGCGACAAGCGCGTCGGCTATCTCAAGGAAATCATCCGCAATGCGCGCGCCTTCGGCTCGCCCTACGTGATCTCGGAGACCGGCACCTACAACACCGAATCCGACTGGGTGCATCACNGCGCCTTCGGCTCGCCCTACGTGATCTCGGAGACCGGCACCTACAACACCGAATCCGACTGGGTGCATCACCCCAAGAACAAGACCGAGGAAGGATTCGAGGAATGCCGCAAGGTGATCTCGGAGCTTGCCCAGACGGCTTACGACCATGGGGCGGTGTTCCTGCTCGAAACCTATGTCAACAATGTCGTCGGTTCGGTCGAGGAGACGGTGAAGATGTTCGCCCAGGTCGACCATCCGGGCCTCGGCCTGCTGATGGATCCGACCAACTATTTCGAAACCCACAACATCGACCGGATGGACAGATCCTGAACCAGGTGTTCGATACGCTNCGACCGGATGGACCAGATCCTGAACCAGGTGTTCGATACGCTGACCGACAAGATCAAGATCGCGCATGCCAAGGACGTCAAGCGTTCGGGCAGCGACAAGTCGGAAAAGCATGCCGACATCGGCGACGAGGATGCGATGGAGAGCCACACGTTCCGCGGCGTCGGCGAGATCGAGCTGCCGGCGCCCGGGCTGGGCTCGCTGAATTACGATCTCTATCTCCAGCGGCTGGCGGAAAAGCACCCAAACATCCCGGTCATCATCGAGCATCTCTCGGAAGACGACGTGCCGCGCGCGAAGAAATTCCTCGACGGGAAGTTCCGCGCCAACGGGCTGTGAGCGCCGGTTGCGCCGCCGGCGCATGGCGGCGCAACTCCAACCAAGGGAGGAATGAATGTTGAAATTCGCATTGAAAGTGGCTGCCGCGGCAACGCTGGTAGCCGGGGTCTCCTTGAGCCTGCCGGCATTCGCGCAGGACGGCCAGAAGACCTTCTATCTGCTGTCGCATGGTGGCCCTTCGGACGCGTTCTGGATCGACTGGAATGCCGGCGCGACCAAGGCCTGCGACCAGCTCAAGGTGACCTGCAAGATCTCGTTCAGCGGCGGCGACATGGCGGCGCAGAAGGAGGCTTTCAACTCGGCGCTCGCCGCCAAGCCGGACGGCATCGCTACCACCTCGGCTCAGCCCGGCCTGTGGACGGAGGAGGTGAAGGCCGCCAAGGCCGCCGGCATACCGATCGTGTTCTTCAACACCGATGATCCGGCGACCGGGCGGCAGGCCTATGTCGGGGCCGACCTCAGGGAAGCGGGCGTCATCTGGGCCAAGTATCTCGTCGACCACAAGATGGTGAAGCAGGGCGACAAGGTGTTCCTGCCGGTCGAAGTGCCGGGCGCCAGCTACCAGCAGCTCGAGACCGAGGGCATCGCCAGCGTCTTCGATCCGCTCGGCATCAAGTACGACGTGGTCGATTGCGGCACCGACCCGGCCGGCATCATCGCCAAGATGACCGACTACATGGTCGCCAACAATCCGCCGGCAATCATTGCACTGGGCGATTCCGTGGCAGCAAGCATCAAACGCGTCTTCGACGGGGCCGGTGTGTCGGCCGGCAAGGTCCCGGTCGTCGGCTGGGGCAACTCAAAGGAGACGGCCGAGGCGGTCAAGTCCGGCTTCGTCAATGCTGCGGCCTGGCAGTACCCGTCGGCGCAGGGCTTCATGCCGGTGGCGCTGCTCGGGCTTGCGGCCTCTGGCGAGCCGGTCGGCTACGACATTCACACATTCAGCCTCTACGACGCCTCGAGCGTCGAGCCGATCCTGAAACTCTACAACAAGTGACGACAATCGGCGCCCGCCCCGAAATGGCGGGCGCCGGACGAAACGCATGGTCCTGACAGATATGGCAATCACAGCAGACGACGACACGCAGCGAGCGAAGGGCAGGTCTGCGCTGCTGCGTTCGCCGCAATTCTCCTCGCTCATCATCCTCATCGTGCTGCTCGTGGTTTTCGCCATCGCCGACGGCAACTTCCTGTCGCCGCTCAACATATCCAACATGATGGCGTTCCTGCCCGAGCTCGGCATCATCGCTCTCGGCATGACGCTGCTGCTGACGGCGGGCGAGTTCGATCTGTCGGTCGGCGCCGTGTTCGGCCTTGCGCCCGTCGTGGTGATGCTGCTGGTGCAGAATGGCGGTATCGACATCGGCGTCGCCCTCCTGGCCGGGCTTGTGCTGTGCATCGCGATCGGCGCCATCAACGGGCTGATCGTCACCAAGATCGGCATTTCCTCGTTCCTGGTCACGCTGTCGATGCTGCTCGTCGTGCGCGGCGCGGCGCTCTACATCACGCAGGGATTCCCCCTGAAGTCGTGGGACCAGCCCGGCTTCTTCGTCACGCTGCTTGCCGGCAGCTTCAATGTAGGCTCGTTCCGGTTCTACACCTCGCTCTGGTGGTTCATCGGCCTGTCGCTGCTGGCGATTTACATCCTGCGCTACGCCAAGCTCGGCAACTGGATCAGCGCCATCGGCAGCAACCGCAACGCAGCGGTGGCGCGCGGCGTGCCGGCCGACGCGGTCAAGATCTGGCTGTTCATCCTGACCTCGGTGGTGGCCGGGCTGGCCGGCATGATCAGCGCGTTCCGGATTTCGGCCGCCTCGCCGGTGGCCGGCACCGGCTACGAACTCGAAGTGATCGCCATGGTGGTGGTCGGCGGCACGGCGCTCACCGGCGGGCGCGGCACCATCCTCGGCACCATCGTCGGCGCGCTGATGCTGCGCGCCATCCGCAACGGCATCGTGCTGATCGGCGTGCCGGGCTTGGCATACAACATCTTCGTCGGCGTCATCATCCTCGCCATGCTCATCCTGCACGCTTTGCTGCAGAAGAACGCCGCAAGGAGCTGACGATGGAAGTGCTGCGTCTGCAAGACCTGCAAAAGTCCTTCGGCAACGTGCGTGCGCTGAAGAACGCCTCGTTCACCCTCAACGAAGGCGAGGTGGTTGCCCTGCTCGGCGACAATGGCGCCGGCAAGTCAACGCTGATCAAAGCGATCTCCGGCGTCTTCCCGGCCGACCACGGCGACATCTTCGTGCGCGGCGAGAAGGCATCGATCCGCTCGACGCGCGACGCGATGGACCTCGGCATCGAGACCATCCATCAGGACACATCGCTCGCGCCGGACCTCAGCATCGCGCGCAATCTTTTCCTGGGCCGGGAGCCGGTCAATTTCGGCTGGCTCGGCGTGTTCGCGCCGCTCGATCTCGCCAAGCTTCGCAACGCCGCCTCGGCGCTGCTGAAGCGGGTCGGCATTTCGAAAAAGCTCGATGCCGATGCACTGGTGAGCACGCTCTCGGGCGGTGAGCGGCAATCGATCGCGATCTCGCGCGCCATGCAGTTCGCCGCCAAGGTGATCATACTCGACGAGCCGACCAACAATCTTGGCGTCGAGGAAACCCACGGCGTGCTGCGCTTCGTCAAGGAGGTGCGCGACGCCGGCCACTCGGTGCTGCTCATCACCCACAACATCCACCACGTGTTCCAGGTCGCCGACCGCATCATCGTCATGCGCCGCGGCGAAATCGTCGCGGAACAGACGGTCGCCGACACCGACCTGTTGACGGTGGAAAGCATCATCACCGGCGCCGACATGTCGGCCTTGCTCAAGGAGGCGGGCAAAGTGAAGGACGTCGCATGGTAGAGCTTTACGGCAAGACGCTGTCGCGAAGGCAGGTGGCCGAGCGGTCCGGCATGCTGTCGCAGTTTGCCGGTGTGCGGCTTATGACGCTCGGCGACGGCGTGGAGCGCGGCATCCGGATGCTCGAGTTCCGCACCGGCTCCGGCCTGCGCTTCACGGCGCTGGTCGACCGGGCGCTTGATATCGCCGATTGCGACTTCCGGGGCCAGGCGATCGGCTGGCATTCGCCGAGCGGCTTTCGCCACCCCGGACTGCACGAGCATGAAGGGGAGGACGGTTTCGCCTTTGGCCGGTCGTTCTCGGGGCTGCTCGTCACCTGCGGCCTCGATCATATACTGGGCCGGCAAGACGTGCCGGCCGAAAGCTACAATTATCCCGGGCGCAAGCGGGTATTGCACTCGCTGCATGGCCGCATCGGCACCGTGCCGGCGCGGCTGACCGGCTACGGCGAGGCCTGGGACGGCGACCGCTGCGTGCTGTGGGCGGAAGGCATCGTCCAGCAGGCAACCGTGTTCGGCGAGGATCTCCATTTGCTGCGCCGCATCGAGGCCGATGTCGGCGGCAGCGAGATCCGCCTGTCGGACCGCGTCGTCAATCACGGTTTCAGCCGCACGCCGCATATGTATTTCTATCACGTCAATGTCAGCCATCCCTTGCTCGACGAGGGTTCGCGCTACCTGGCGCCGATCCGGGATGTCGTCTGGGCGGCGCACGCCGGCGAACGCTACGAGGCGCAGAAAGTCGGCTACCGAACCGTGCCGGCGCCGCAGCTGGGGTTCAGCGAGCAGGTCTGGGAGCACGAGCTTGGCTCCGATGCGGCGGGCGAGGTGCCGGTGGCCGTCGTCAATGACCACCTGGGCCTCGGCTTCGAGGTCGTTACCCGCAAGGATCAGCTGCCCTGCACCTATCAGTGGCAGAACTTCCAGGCCGGCCTATATGCGTTGGGAATCGAACCTTCGACGCATCATGTTCTGGGCAATCTCGCCGCGCGCGAACGGGGCGAGATGATCTGGCTGGACCATGGCGAAAGCCGCTCCTATGACGCCGTGTTCCGGGTGCTCGACGGTGCCGGCCAGATCGCCCAAGCGGAAGCGAGGATAGGATCGATCGCCCGGCAGCCGCAACAGGATTACCCTGCGCCGTCGGGCGCTTTTGCGAGACTGCAGGCGTGACCGGCTTGAAACGCACGATCGGTTGCCGCGGCGGGCGGGAAGTGCGCCGGAATACGGAAGCAGGCGCGGCCCGGCCGGCCCCAGGCGGCCCTTGCGGAGCGCAGGCGGGAAAGCGGAGATGACGATGACGGCAAGCAGGAAGCGCGACTACAGCCTGGTCGGTGAAAGCACCAAGCGCGCCATTGAGACCGGATTGGCTTCGGCCGAATGGTATCACACCGATGTCCCGCGCAAGGCGATCAAGGAGTTGATGCAACGCTCCGACGGGCCGGCGATCCGCGACACGATCATCTGGGTCGCCGCGATCCTGGTGTCGGCCGCCGGCATCGTATGGTTCTGGGCCACGTGGTGGGTGGTGCCGTTCCTGTTCGTCTATGGCGTGCTTTACGGCTCGTCCAGCGACTCGCGCTGGCACGAATGCGGCCACGGTACCGCGTTCCGGACGCGCTGGATGAACGATGTCGTCTACCAGATCTCAAGCTTCATGCTGATGCGCAACCCCGTGCAATGGCGCTGGAGCCATGCCCGCCATCACACCGATACCATCATCGTCGGCCGCGATGCCGAAATCGCCGTCATGCGCCCCCCAGATCTGCTGCGGGCGGCGCTCGCCTTCACCGGTATTCTCGATTTCCGCTATTCGCTGCCGGCGCTGGTGCGCCAGGCGTTCGGCAAGCTGTCCGATGAAGAGAAGAGCTATATCCCCGAGATGGAGCAGCACAAGGCGGTGATCGCTGCGCGCTGGCATGTCGCCATCTATGCGGCGACAGTCGGGCTGACGCTGTTCACGTGGTCGCTGCTGCCGCTGGTGCTGATCGGCCTGCCGCGCCTCTATGGCAGCTGGCACATGGTGCTGACAGGGTTGCTGCAGCATATCGGCCTGGCCGACAACGTGGTCGACCATCGGCTGAACACCCGCACCGTCTACATGAACCCGGTCAGCCGCTTCATCTACTGGAACATGAATTATCACGTCGAACACCACATGTTCCCGATGGTGCCCTATCATGCGCTGCCGAGGCTGCACGAGCTGATCAAGCACGACCTGCCGGTAGCGAACCCATCGATGTGGCATGCCTATCGCGAGGTCTGGCCGGTGCTGCTGAAGCAGCTGCGGTACGAGGATTTTTATCTCAAGCGCGAATTGCCGCCGACAGCCAGACCCTATCGCGGCGAATTTCACCAGGTGGATATGTCGGCGGCGGCTGAATAGCCATAGCGGATGGTGCGGGAGCCGGAGATGGCCGACTGGATTGAAGCGTGCGCGGTCGATGACATCGAGGAAGAGGATGTCATCTGCTTCGATCCTCGCGGTTTGCCGCTCGCCCGATGACGAGCTCTTCGCCACCGACGGATATTGGACCCATGAGAAGGCGCATCTAGCCGAAGGGCTGGTGATCGACGACGTCATCGAATGCCTTGAAGCACATTGGCCGCTCTGCGACCGGCCAGGTCAAGGGCGCGCCGGTCTGCGTCAAGCTCGCGATCTATCCGTTGAGAATCGAGGCCGGCAAGGTGATGATCCAGATCTGACGCGTGGTAACCGGTCCAGCACCGCGTTTAGCAAACTCAGAGTGACGTTTTCCTGAGCCGAAAGAGACAGACCGTCGCCGACGGGCGCGCCATGGAGGGTAAGCGCCAGCTGACCATGCTGCGCGTGCTGGTCATGGACGTGGCCGAGGGCCGCCGACCGGGCTGAGGTCGATCGTCTCGATGCCGCCGGAGTTGTGCTGAACCCTAGATCGCGATGCGGCCCCCAGCCTGTTCACCGTGCCGGGCTAGAATTTCTTCGAGATCGGCACCGCCGACTGTTTTCTAAGTTGGGCTTTCCGGCTCCACAAGACGGGCACCGACGCCGTCATTGCAGCGCCGGCTATGCCACGGTCACCGTGCCCAGACATATGTGCTTGGCCATTTGACCCTGATCGACGAGGTCCTGATTCACTGCTGCTTCTGCTGATCAGCTTTGAGGTGCTGATTGTGCGGTTTGATCTGGCAGCGTTGATACTGGGCGCTACCGCGATCGAAGCGGAAGGACAGCGCCTACCGCAGCGGCAAAACGACCGCCTGAACAAGATCAGTGTGAGGGAAGGAGATGGAATTTATTGGTGCGCAGCGAGCGCGGCAAAGCTGCGCAGGTGATCGTGGCTGGAAAGCGTCGCTACAAAGGCTGTGCGTTGTCAGTTTGGAAGCCGACACGCGTCCGGCAGACGACGGTGATCTCGCTGGCTGACTGCGGCGCGGGATTATTATTGAACGACGGCAGGAAGTAGGCTCGGTGCCACGCCGTGCGTCCAGGACTCGGGTTGGAGTGGATTATGGTTCGGGGTGACCATAGCCGATCTGCGCAGCCTCGAACCTCCAGCGCTTGCCGCATGTTGGGCAGGGGTACAATTTTCACTTTCACGCTCGACCTGCTCCGCGTGTGCGTCAGGATGATGCTACACTCAAATTCTCACCACGGCTCAAGGTTCTCCTCGGCAGCGAGGCTTCATGCCGTAAGCGAGCCGCCCCGGGAAACTGATTTCAATTCCTTCGCAGCCGCAACGAGGCGCGGTCATTCCCGGCGGCTTTGATGAGCTCCATCACCTGCTCAGGCGTGATGCCGTTCTGCTGGGCAAAATGGAAGAGTTCGTTGCGTTCGTTGGACGAGACCCGGTTCCTGTCGCGAAAATCACGCTCGGTTTTGTTGTCCGTCATCATCTTCTCCTTTCAACCTCAATTCGCCGACCCGAACCGCCCGCTGGAGCAAAACCCGAGACCGCCCAACGCGGAGGCTGATCGAGCCTCGCTAGGGCTGCTGCGAGTAGACGAAAGCTCCAACTGGCGAAAGCTGGGGGAGCTTGTCCAACGCCGGGGTGGGCTCGGTGCACGCCGTGGCATCGCTTCGGCGACTTTAACCACCCGCCCAGAACACGGATGGGAGCAGCCTCGGAAAGATCCGCCCACCAGGCAATGAAGCTACGCGAACACCGAGTTCCTCGTCCTGTAGCATCAGCAGACGCTCGTGGATGTCTTACCCGGCATTCTCGCCGGAATGATCGAAGTGGATGGCGAGGCCAAAGGCGAGCGCTCGCTCGGCGATCATATTGACAAGATGGCTTTCGCCGATCGACAGCGCCGGAACGGCCTCTTTCAACGCCTCGAGAGCGTGCCGTATCGACAAAAGACCCCGCCGCTTGCGGCTGCTCACATATTGATCGATCAGGGATTCCAGTGGCATCTGCCTGCCTCCGCTTCGGACAGGATCTCGTAGCGTGGCTGCGGAGCAACAGCATTCACATTGGTTAAGAGATGGCGGCGAACGCCATCATGCATGCCGCCAAAAACAGACGGCGGTGGGGCTGGCTGATTTACCCCGGGTTGGAGCGCTACCCTCGGGTAAGCATGGCACGACCGTCGCGCCGGGTTCGGACATTTTCGGTGCTACTGCTCCGGTACCGCGGAGGTTTGTGGATGGTTGCGTGCCGCCTCGGCGATTTCCGGAATGAATTTCGTCGCGGTGCAGCTTCGGTTTACATTGGCGCGGGCGGTAAATACCTCTTGCCCGCAGACTTGCGAAGCGAGCGCGATCGGCACGTGCACCGCCAGTGGCAACTCGGTCTCAGCCACTCCCAGATGTCTTGCAACCTGTTGCTTCACCTCCGGCCGGCCGAGCGAGACGTCAACGCCGACATCATCCTTGGCGGTCGGCGACGATCCTTGCGCCGGCAGTCGACCCTGCTTGGCTGTTTGCGACGAGTCGCCGGATTGCTGCGCGGGCTGACTTGTCTGCGCAGATGCCTCGACGCCCAAAGTCAGCGAGGCCGCCAGTCCCAAAAAAGCCCGGAGCCCCAAAGACGCAACCCGAAGTCCGAATGTGCTCATTGTCATGTTCCTCACCGTGCGGGGTTCAACCTGGCGCGCTCAGAGTTCGGTGTTGCTTCGGCCTCTTTCGAAGACAGGGATGTCTTCCTCCTCCTCATCATTGTCACCGGTTGGTATGTCCTCGGCGTAGCTGCGGGTCAGTTCCTCGGTTTCGCTTAAGCCGTCGATCGTCTCATTGGCGCCTGCCCCTTCATCATGACGACCGGTAATTTCGCTGCGGGGCCTTGCGCCGATCGGCTGGTCGACATCGTCGGCTCCCCCGAAACCTGGCTCCGCGCCGTGCCTGTCTTCGTGGCCCACGGGGCTGTCCAACACGGCGGCATCCTCCGGGCGAATGGGTTCATCATTGGCGAAGTCACTTCGTCTCGAATGCGAGGTCTCGTTTTGCTTTGGCATGTCAGGTCTCCTGTTCGTTTGGCAAATTCGACGACGCTGGTGCTTGCACGCCGGACTACCTGAGCGACGCACCCTTTAGAGCCTGCATCGACGACCGCTTGAAGGTTGCAGCGTCCCTGGGGGCGGAGGCAGTGCCAGAGGGTTGGCACAGACTCCACAGCGCCGCGAAGAACCAACGTCGTGGCCAGATCCACTCAGCCCTGAGAACCGCTCTTGCTCAGTTGCTGGGCATGTTTGAAATGCTGCCGGATGAGCCGGCGCGGTCTTTTTCGCATGGGCCGCCAAATGTTTTTCCTGACCGTTTTCCGCATAGGAGGTCATCAGCGTCAGGGCTTCCTGGTGCGCTGCAACCTGGGCGTCGACGTAGGCGTTATCGAACGCCCCGCTGCTGTCGTTGCTCAATGCTTCCAATTGGGCAGCATGCTTGCTTGTCATCTCCGGTGCCACTGCGACGTCGTCCTTCTTTGCCGCCGCAATGAGCCGCTTGGAAGAATTCGTGTGGTCCTTGATCATCATGCGAGCGAATTCCTTCACTCGTGATGTCTTCGATTTCCGCAGCGCCAACTCACTCGACTGGATCTCGAACATGTCTGAACTCGCAGCTGCTTTGACAAATTCCTGCGGGGACGTCGTCGCGGTCTGAGCCATTGCCCCCGGGCTGATGAGACCGATGGCGATCGCAGCCAAAAGCACTTTGACGAAATGCATGTTGTGCTCCCAACACGGCCGAGCTGCCGTTGTTCCCCTTTTTGTGACAATAAATACCGGGCGGCAGGCGTAGACCCCGAATGGCTCCTGCTCAGCGCTTTGATCATAGATCCGGCCGTATTGCAGGACCGGTGACTGCGCGGAGCTCAGCGCGGTTCTCCGACAAGGCACTATGATCGCAGAGCAGCCGACCGACTTCGTAAGCCCAGTGGATGCGCAGGAGTGCGCTGTTTGCCGACCCGTCGCCGTGGGTCACGCGTCGTGGCAGACCTGTCCGACAGGTCCATGAAACTTCTGCAAAACTGCGATGATGATGGGCAAATAGGCCCAGCACCTAGCTTAGTATAATACGCGCCCGCTGGCCCGGCCGGCCGGCTTTTCGTTTGCCCTCGGAACCTGGTCAATTCGCACAGTTGCTCCCCTGCGATGGCGCGGGCCGCCTCGAATCTGAAATTCTGTCAATCGCCCGATGCGGCTGCTGCCCTCCCTGCCGCGAGCCGGAATGCATAACGATTGCGGATGTGGCTGTTAAAATAGACGCCCTTGGCAAAGGCAGCTTTGAACGCGGCAACGGCCTCAGCAGGTACGTCCAAAAACTCGTAATGCTTCCCGCTCGCTACAAACCAAACCGAGAGAACCCTGGTGTTCGGGTCATAGTCGAACTTGCGTATCGAAGTCGACGGCATGGTATGCCATCCAAACTCAGCCGGGTTGGATCGCCAGCTACAGGCTGAAACAGTATTCGAAGACGTGCCCGCGCTTCTCGTCGGCAACCCTGATCCAAATGGGTTCGCTGGTGCGCAGGGTGACGTCGCGCTCCGTCGCTTCCCGCGCCGCCCTGATCGGCGTTGTCGCGTGCACGATGTGGGTAGCCGTCACGGTATCGCCATCCATTTCCTCAACGTGGTATTTCGGCACTTGTGTTCCTAAGCGTCTAGTTCGAGAGGCTGATCGTGATCCGGATCGGCATGATAAGCGACCTGGCGAAAATCGCGCATATCGATCTGTTGCCCGCAAACAGGGCAAGGGAGGAAATGCGCGAGTTCGCTCGCGGGCGGGCCGTCATGTCGGTGCCCAATTATTGGTCTGCCGAGATCCGATAGCCTGGTCATTATTTCCGCAGAGCCTTCGCTTCTCGCTCCAGCGTTTCGCGTTGGTTGCCGTGCTTCGCGATCAATTCCTTGACCTGCTGCGGGGTGATCCCGGCCTTGGCTGCGAAATACTCGACTTCATAATCCTCATCGGCCGAGACCCGGTCCCGATCGCGAAAGTCCCGCTTGCTCTTGTCGTCGGCCATATCGATTCCTCCTTCGCTCATCCCGCAACGCCGAGTTGACGTGTTTGTTGCACCCAAGAGGCTGATTTCCGGTTTCGGAACTATTTTAGCTCAATCTTATTGAATCGCCGGAGGGCGGATCAGTGCATGCGTTTGAAGTTCATCGAGCCGTTGATGCCGACCCTTGTGGAGAACCCTCCCGAGGGTGAAGGCTGGACCCACGAGGTCAAGTTCGACGGCTACCGATCGCAGATGATCATCGATGAAGACGGCACACGCATTTATACGCGCAACGGCCACGACTGGACTGCGAAATATCGCGACCTGGTGGGGGAGGCAAAGAGTCTTGGTGCCGAAAGCGCGATTGTCGACGGTGAGATCATCGTCTTGAACGAAGCTGGCTTTTCGGACTTCGGCGATCTGCGCAAAGCGATCACCCGCCGACAGCAAGACCTCTATTTCGTCGCCTTCGATCTATTGCACCTCAATGGGCACGATCTGCGCGACATGGCGCTTGAGGTGCGGCGCGAGATCCTGGCCAGCATGATCAAGCCCGGGCGGCGTATTCAGTTCAGCGAGCCTCTGCCCGGCGAAGCCAAGGCGATCCTCCACTTGCTCGACCAAGCCGGACTTGAAGGCATGGTGTCGAAGCGGAAGGACAGCAAATACCGCAGCGGTCCGTCAGCCAACTGGCTGAAGGCCAAGTGCTATGCGATCGACGAGTTCGATCTGCTCGGCGTCGAGCGTGAAGCGGGCAAGCCGGCTTTCGCTCTCATGGCCGAGCGGGGCACAGGGCGCTATGTCGGCAGCGCGTTCGTCACCTTGAACCGGGAAATGCGCGAGAGGCTATGGAAACGCGTCCAAGAGCACCCAGGCACGGCGCCCAAGGGCGTCATGAAGCGGCCTGCGACGCAATGGGTCAAGCCGGGGCTGATCGGCCGCGTAAAGCACCTGCGCGGCGAGGATGACCTGCGCCACGCCTCACTGCAGGACTTCCGAGAGGATGACACAGATGGCCGTGGCTAGGAAAGATCAGGAGCGCGCCACCTACGCCTGGATGTACGCCCAAGCGAGCAAGGATGGCAAGGAGACGTGCGGTGCCAGCCTACTGGGGAGAGCATGCCGACGCGTGGCTGCAGGGCTTTGACGGTGAGCCGGTGGCCGCCTTCGGCAAGACCAAGACTGTCAACGACGAAATGGAAGCCGAGGTCGACGAAGCTGCCGTCGAGCGCCCTGCTGGAACCTAAGCGCTGGATCGAGCTTAGGCTTCATGAGCACACGCGGCGTCAACTTTCTCGATCGCTGGATCGGCAACAATTTCCCCGAAACGGCTAAAACCGACGCCGTTTCGGTAAGTGAGTACATACACAAATTGTATGCCGACGCTAAAGCCTTGACGATCGAGCGCGAAGAGATCGACGAAGAGGTTGATAGCCTATATCGGACGCTGGTCGATGCCGTCGTGCACTTTGCCCCAGGTGTTTCCGAATGAGCAAGCCGGCCGTCCTATTTTTGAACCAATGGATAAAAAAACACGATCTATCCGACGCCGGTGCGCCGAAAGAGCGAGCGGAGATCGAGCAGCTCGCAAAGCGCCTAATCGCCGACGCGGAGGCTGAGGGGATTGCGGAAAGCGAGCTGACCGAGGCGTTCGACGACAAGGAGGTCGACAGCCTTTATCGTACCCTCCTCGATGTTAATTCTGGGATACCGGAATGAGTGTTCCCGGCCTGAAGGTTCCGGACAGTTTGGGTGGCCGAGCAGTTGCCCACTGTGGCGAGGGGCGATCCGATCGCCACCAGCGAGTTGGCATAAGGTTCTCATGTAAGTGCGGGCGGCCGATTTGAATTCGGCCAACTGTGGCAGAAAAACAACTGCATCAATCGGCGCGCTCTGCTACCAAAAAGGTTAGTTACAGGAGATCACCTATGAAGAAGCTGCTTCTTGGTCTGTCGTTGTCTCTGCTGGCTTCGTCGGCGTATGCTGCCGATGCCATCGTTGCAGAAGCCGCGCCGGTCTTTAGCTGGACGGGTGGGTATGTCGGCCTACAGGCAGGCTATGCTTGGGGGAATGGCAACATAGACGAAATCGGTGGGCCGGGCTTTGTCGACACAGATCCCGACGGGTTCCTTGGTGGCGTCTACGCCGGTTACAACTATCAGATGTCCAATAACATTGTGATTGGCGCGGAGCTGGACGTCGTATATGCGAATGTTGATGGCAGCGGCCAAGTCTTCAGCGCTCCTGGTATCCCGATCCCGGGCGGCATCGCCACCGAAGAACTCAACTGGAGTGCGGCGGCAAGACTGCGCCTAGGATATGCCGTTGATCGCTTTCTTCCTTATATTGCGGGTGGCGTTGCGTTTGGCGATGTCGACATAAGTAATAATGGAGGCGGACCTTCGTTCGGAGATACATTCACAGGATGGACGATAGGCGTGGGCTTGGATTATGCCATGACCGACAATCTGCTGCTGCGAGGCGAGTATCGCTATACCGACTTCGGTACAGAATCCTTTGGTGGTCTGGTCAATGCCGACGTTGATCTGAAGACCAACGAGGTTCGCTTCGGCATCGCCTACAAGTTCTAATCCCCTGATGTCATAATAGCCTGTCGCTCACCGCGACGGGCTTTTTTGTGCAAGAACCGTTTGCGGCGATCCCCTCAACGGAGTTCGCTACCATGGTCAAGACGAAAACCCCTCACAACACGTTTCGCAGGAACAGCTCGCCCGCTTCAAGATCGAGGCGGAACGGCTGCACAAGGCAATCGTCGGCCCGATTGTCGCCGATCTGCGACAATCACCAGGCCGTGCAGGATCCGCATGAAGTGCTGCTCAAGAACGTGAACAATCACCGACAGGGATGCGCTATCCGATGGCCTCTTACAGGTCCGGCGTCGCTGCCTAGTGCTGGATAGGTGGAGTCCCGAGACCGGGGAAGGGCAGCACGTTGCCGCCCGTCCCCCGCCGGCGGCGCAGTTCAACCTCTCGATAGACGAGGATGCCCATCACCATTTCCGCGCTGGCGATTTCCGATCTCGATGGCAACGACTTGAGCTATTGGTGCAGTTGTCGCGTTTCCATGGTCGCAATGTGGCCGGCGATGGCTTCGATGCTATCGCCCAAATTCGCCAGTAACCCTGCGGACCTCTGCATATGCTTGCTCTACAGCCGCGAAAACGTGTTGAGATGCAGACGCGACCTTTGGCCTTCTGCAAAGGCCACGGCATAGGATTCGAGCTTGAATGATCGGGTGAGTTCCTGGTCTTCCTCGATCACGCGGACAAACCACTCGCCACAGGGTTTGCCAACTTCGACACAAGGGCGTGCTTTGCGAATTGGAATTATGTCAGCCATGGCGTTGCCTCCCAGCAATCAGGCCAAGCGGAGATTAACGTCGTAAGCGGCCTACAACAAGAAAAGATTGGGCAGCAATACGAAGCTGAGGTGTGGGCCACAAATGGCCGGCGCCATGGGTTGGGGAACCTGGGTGGGCACCGGCCAAGAGCGGACAGGTCCGCCGCGATGCATACATCGCCGATTGGTGCCGCGGTGGTAATGGTGTGATCGCGGAAGCTACGCTTTAGCCTTAGCCGTCGGCCTTGCCTTGCCCGTTGCAGTTGCCGTGGGCTGCGGTGCCTTCCTACCCAGACCGATCGACTTCGCCATGGCAGACCGTGAGGCCGCATAGTTGGGAGCGACCATCGGATAAGTGGATGGCAAGTTCCACTTCGTTCGATACGCGTCAGGAGTGAGACCGAAATCCACGCGCAGATGTCGCCGAAGGGTTTTGAACCGCTTACCATCTTCAAGACAGATGATGTAATCGGGAAATACTGACCTTTTTGGATTTACCGCAGGCACTGGTTCTTCGGTCGCGGCAGCCACGCGATGGCCAATCCCAGACAGCGACCCGTGCACTGAGGCTATCAGGTCCGCCAAGCCCGCGACCGGCACGGGATTGTTGCTGACGTACGCGGATACCACATCCGCCGTGAGTTCTACCAGTTCAGCGGCGTGGTCGGGGGCGTCGGTCATGGTGTGAGTCCTCGAATTTGAGAACGATCTATTATAGCTGCTGCCGCAGCTGCGCAACTCGAGGCCCGATGATGGGCCGCTTCCCTCGTAAGCACCAATCCTGTTGAGCCTGTGTTTGCCGATGGGGAAAGGACCATCGGAAGCAGTGCCAGACTTATCACAGGTTAAGTCGGTCCGGTGTTTATGATATAAGGTCGGGCATCATTCGCGTTCTGCTGGCCGCGGGTGACTGAGAGACCATAGCGCTCCCGCCCAAACGGAGAGCCGACATGCTTTATCAAAGCCCCTTAACCGCCAAGTTCCATCGTGCCTTCACCCTCACGTCAGGTGAGCGTCAAGCTCTCGACGCGGTAAGAATAAGGATCGTTGCGATTGGCGCAAACCAGAACTTGGTCCGGGAAGGCGACCAGCCGTCCCGGTGCATAATGGTCCTGGCTGGCTTAGCCAGCACCTCGAAGGTAACAGGAGACGGGAAGCGTCAGGTCACTGCTTATCATGTGCCTGGCGACATGCCCGATCTGTTGAGCCTGCACCTCGATCTGTTGGATAGCGACGTTCGAACGGTGAGCGCTTGCAGTGTTGGCTTCATAGATCACTCGGCTATCCGGCTGCTCTGCGAACGCCACCCCAGGCTGGCGGCAAATCTTTGGCGAACGACACTGGTTGATGCATCGATTTTTCGCGAATGGGTGGTCAATGTCGGGAAGCGCCAAGCGCTTGGCCGAGTGGCCCACCTTCTCTGTGAAATCATGCTACGTATGGAAGATGCCGGACTTGCGTCCGATCAAACCTGCGCTTTTGGTGTGACTCAAGCTGACCTTGGCGAGGCGACAGGGCTGTCGGCAGTCCACATCAACCGCACGCTCAAGTCTCTTCGGGAGAAGCACCTTACATCACTTGTGAATGGCCAATTGACCATCCATGATTGGGAAGGACTGGCCTTTCTTGCTGAGTTCCGGCACGATTACCTGCACTCAGCAAGGAACAATAAAACGGCCGAGTTCATGTCAATGCACTGATTGCTCCAGGGAAAAATCGCCAGAAATGCGGATTGGCTCCAAGGGTAGCCGGACCACTTGTTGGCCTTCGCTGGCCATCAGCGGTGCGATCGCCCCCCAACATGGTCAATGCTTTGATGGCGCGTCGAAGCGTTAGCGCAGCCCACATGGGCGTTGACTGTCCGTATGGCCGTCTGCGTAGCACCATCCATCCCCTCAACGTGATACTTCGGCACTACAGGGTTTCCACCTCTCTTCATGGCTTTCGATTGGCCGCGCGATCGACCAATTTGTGGGCTCAGCCGCATCAATTCGAGCCCCGCTATTGGCTAGCGACTGTGGAAGAGGTTCCTGGGGCACACCATGCCGGGCGGAGTTGCTAGCTACCGACGCGTAGGAACAAAAGTGCCGAAATACCGTGTTGAGGAGATGGCTGGCAGGCGATGCCGTGACGGCCACCCACACCGTCAAC
Organism: Mesorhizobium sp. LSHC412B00; assembly: GCF_000503035.1. NCBI lineage: Bacteria > Pseudomonadati > Pseudomonadota > Alphaproteobacteria > Hyphomicrobiales > Phyllobacteriaceae > Mesorhizobium > Mesorhizobium sp. LSHC412B00. The sequence goes on from NZ_AYWB01000010.1 coordinate 252,013, forward strand.
GCGAAAACTCCGATCAGGGCGGCGCGCGAAGCGGCGGAACGAGACGTCATTCTACGCCCGGCCACATCTTCGAATACAGTTCAGCCTGTAGGGCGGTCCATACCCGGCTGGCCGCGGCTCACGCTGGTTTCTTGAAACGCACCATGCCGTCGACCTCGATGCCCAAGTTCGACTATTGACCCGGACCAGGGTTCTCTGTCTGGTTTTGAGCCAGGGGGGAAGCAATACGATTTNATGGCAGGCGATGCCGTGACGGCCACCCACACCGTCAACGCGAAAACTCCGATCAGGGCGGCGCGCGAAGCGGCGGAACGAGACGTCATTCTACGCCCGGTCACATCTTCGAATACAGTTCAGCCTGTAGGGCGGTCCATACCCGGCTGGCCGCGGCTCACGCTGGTTTCTTGAAACGCACCATGCCGTCGACCTCGATGCGCAAGTTCGACTATTGACCCGGACCAGGGTTCTCTGTCTGGTGTTGAGCCAGGGGGGAAGCAATACGATTTCCTGGACGTGCCGCTTGAGGCGTTTGTCGCGTTCAAATCTGCCTTCGCCAAGGCCGCTTTCAACAATCACATCGCAACCAACTATGCATTCCGGCTCGCCCAAGAAAAGGCTGCAGGCTCGTTGGACGATTAAGGGAGGTTCTTTCAGAAAAACGGCCCGCGCTGATCGAAGGGCGCACGGGCCGGACCGTTGCCGCCGGTCGGCAGCGGGAGGCATCCATTCCGGCCGGTGCAAACAGGCCTCTCCCGGCACAATTAGCAACCTTCGGCAGTCGTTTTCATCTGTCCAGGGGCTGCGGACTTGGCACTGGTGTCATCCTGTTGACCAGGAGCGGCCTGCTTGGCACTGCCACTCTGCTGGCCCGGCGCACAGTCCTTCGCTGAGTTCGAATTGGTCGACTTCGTTGTGGTCGAATCCGTGTTGTTATCTGTCGTCGGCATCGTTGTGGTAGTGGAGGAGCCACTCGACGTCGTCCCTGTTGTCCCCGTCGTCCCCGCGAACGCAAGCCCGCTGGAAACAGCCATCATGGCAGTGGCAAAAAGAAGCCGCTTCATTCTTCATCTCCTAATGACAAGTAATGTCCCTTCCATTCGATAACGGGGGATGCGAAGGATCGGTTCCAATGCGATCTTGTGTTGACCGGCAGCTTTGGGGAGGCCATTAGCGGACTGGCAGCCTTCAGGCGGCGGATCTTCGGTAGCTGACATTCCGGCTAGCGCGGACATCGCCTTCCCATGGGCAGAAATTAGTCTCCTGGGCCCGCCCACGTTTCTCTCAAGCCTCCGATTTCATGGCCGACAGGTTATCACGATGTGTCTGAAGGTGCAGAAGCTGATCGTGCCCCTTGGTTGTGCAGGGCCAACCTCCCAACACCCTTGAAAAGGACTTGAAGTCGTCCCGCACCGGAGCGAACGTCTTCGCATGATCGGGATAACACGGCGGTCACCAGACACCTGACGAGTTGAAGGAATGGGAGCGACGCTCCCTGGAAGGCGACTTCTCGCAAATGCCGCGTCCCTTCCGTTGGCGTCAGTCAGCGCGCTTTGCGCATTTCATGAATGGCTATAAGGAGGCGGGCGGTTTGATCAATTCGCTCGTCTGCACCGCAGAATTGCCAGAGATGTCCTGGACGGCCGTTCGCCGTGGTACGGAAGCGCGCGGGACTTTATGGCTCTGGCTGAGGGCGTCCTTGACGGCCTGTGCGAAGACAACGCGAGGATGGAGGGCATCAATACAGCACCCGCGTTCCGCGACGCCTTCATGTCCAAACGCTGCCTGATCCCTGCCGACGGCATCTCGCCGTGAGGAAGAAATGACGCTGAGGACGCCAACTGTCGTCGGGTCCGCTGGCTGCATGGGTCACGCCGCAGGCGTTGCAATCCCTTCTAAAGCGATGATCCTGGTGTTAGCGGAACGTTTGCGGATCNAACGACGATCTCCGTGGCGACATCCAGCGCCAGCGCGCTTTTCGATGATTGTTGGCGCTGCCACGGCTTTCCTTCATTCGCATGGTTCGCAAAGATTAGCATGATCGCATGCTCTCGTGTCTGGCGGTCTCCCTCAAAGCGTCATCGACCGCCCTTCAGATGAGACACCGCCGTCTCGACAGGTAGGCTCGGCAGGGTTCGGTTTTTCTTCGGTCCTTTTCATCCAAAACTTGTCGAAAAGCGCGAATGAAAATAGGAAATATGCAACCTGAAAGATGATAAAAATCAGCAAGGTCCATGCAAGGGACTTCCAGAACGAATCCGTTGCTAGGGCGTGTACTCATAAACGACGTTCAGTCGGTCAACGTTTTCGACCAACCTCGGCCCTTTTGCCTAATAGCTCCTAGGGCAGTGGGAGCGGTTTGTCGCTGAGTGTACGCAAGTAGGCGATCAGGTTGACCCGTTCGGTCNCGTTCGGTCTCGTCCGGGACGCCAGGCACCTCCATGTAAACACCCGGCGTGGTGAGCATGGGCTCAAGCAGATATTTGTTCAGGTCCTCGTACGTCCATACACCCTCTAAAGCCAGCAAGGTGTCGGAGTAACGCATGTTTGCCATGGATGCCTTATCGCGGCCGACGACGCCCCATAAGTTCGGTCCCGTTTTGATCCCTCCCTGTGGCTCGGCATTGTGGCAACCGTGGCACACGTGTGTGAAGTAGGTTCGGCCTTTCTCGACATCGGCAGCANGTCTTCGCATTCACGTCCGCGCCGGCCTCAACCAGTGCTTTCACGCAATCGAGGCAACCGAGATTGACCGCGATGTGGATAACGTTTTCGCGGCTGCGCTTCGAATTTGGATTTGCGCCCCCGTCCAGCAACAGATTGATCAAATCGGTTCTGCGTTTTGCCAAAGCCAGAATAAGGGCAGGACCCAATCGCGGGTCCGGGACGGCGTTGACGTCGGCACCGCGTTCAATGAGCAGTTTTGCCGCTGCAAAATGACCGCCTTTGNTCCCAAGGCAAACTGCGGTACGGGTCATGCTTTCAAGGCCGCAAAAACATACCACGAATGCCGGATCGTAGCCACCCAACCGGTGCCTGGAAACGAATCGCAAGGTCGATCCGTCCGGCTGTGGCTTCGGGCTTATGAGTCCACAACCTAGAACCGCGTCGGGTAACACCGCCCTGCACATACCCTAGATGTCTTCCCTTTTGTGAACCCTCCGCCTTCCGAACTCTCGGAAGAGCCCAAAAAGGTCCCGGGTCGCCCAGATCCCACTCGCCCGTCAGACCTATTCGATTTCGTCCGCCATCCTTCTAGCTGCAAGGCCCGTGCAGGCGCTCAAGTCCGCATTATTGGAGCTGATGGTCAACCGGTCGCCAGTTCCCGACTGCATATTATGCGACTTTGGGCGCCGTGTGCCCAATTCGCTCGCCGAGAGCAGATGGCCTCGACAATTCGAGTTGACTGTCGTTCCAGATCGAGCGCAAATCCGTATCATGAATTGTCGTGAACGTCGGAATAATATAATCGAAATATTTCCGATGATGGTTTCCATTTTCATGACAAAATATTGGAGATGGCGACCCTCGAATGAGTGCTTTATTATTTTCCGACTTCAATTCAACAGATACCGAGACACTGGCCCGTCGTTCTCTAACGCAAAACGCAACGCCTAGATCAGGCCAGGCGCCAGATTCGAATGCGCTGTCGCAGCACGCTTATGACGAGCGTTGGCTACAAGATCTGCTGTTTCGGCATCCAGAGTTGATCGTGGCCGACCGGCTTGATGGCGGCTTGAGCGATGTCGTCCCCTTATGCCGGGAACTCGCCATTCCTCGTGCAAGCGGGACAGTGTTCGCGGATATTCTGGGCGTGGCAAGAACCGGCCGACTGGTCATTATTGAGTGCAAGCTTTGGCGTAACCCGCAGGCGCGTCGGGAGGTGTTGGCGCAAATCCTGGAGTATGCCGCGCTGCTGCGACGCTGGAGCTTTGGCGATCTGACCGCGGGGATAAGACGCAAGCTGGCAACCCATGTGCCGAACCCGATCTTTGCCGCGGCGAAGCTTCGGTGGCCAGAGCTCGAGGAGGCTCCATTTGTTGATGCCATGACGCAATCGCTAAAGCTGGGTGACTTTCAGCTCATTATCGCCGGAGATGGCATCCGCTCGGATACGCATGCGATTGCCGAGCATCTAAATTCGCAAGGCGCCGGCCTGGCGCAACTGACATTGCTTGAGATCCAGCTTTGGCAGGCGGCATCAGGAGCCATTGTCGTGGTGCCAATGGTGCCACTGCGTACCGAAGTCCTTCAGCAGAGAGTTTTGGTCAACGGTGAAGGCATACCGCTCCAATTGGAGACCCAAGAGATAGGGGCTACCCAGGCTGACGAGAGTATGGAGAGCGTTGTCGATCCAGACCGCGTCAACCGGCGAAGCATCAACCGCGCGTTCTGGCAGCGCTTCATTGATCAGGTGCAATTCGACCACTCAGACCAACTGCCCCCGCGGCATGGCGGCGACAATTGGGTCAGGATTCCCCTACCCGAGCCAATCGGCTGGATAACAGGCTTTCGTTCGACCGGCACCAGAGCTGAGGTCGGGCTGTTCCTGACCTTTCGTGACGAGGACGGTCAGACCCTTTTTGATGAGTTCCACAACGACATTGCAGAGCTGCGCAGCGAAGGTAGCCTTGACCTGATCGCGAGGTCGAAATCCGCCGCACCGTTCTGTGCGGAACTCGGCGTGTTCAGGCCACGCTCGGACTTCGCGAGCGATGACCAGCTACTCGACTGGCTCTGCGATGCAGCAAATCGCTTTGTCTCTCTGATCCGGCCTCGGCTTAGCGTACTAGCGGAAGCCGCCGAATGACACGGCTTCTCAAGTGGGAACGACTGGCCTTAAAGGGCGACTTCTCGGCGATGCCGATACCGTTCGCCTGGGATCAATCAGGGCGTTTCGCACATTTCCTGAATGGCTACGAGGTCACCGGAGGAATGGACCCTCTTGCCGAACTTTCCAACGCGATGTCAGCGCGAGTCCGCGAGACCGGCAAATGGGAAGGCAGTGCGCTCGAGCTTTGGCTCTGCCTTTTCTTCCAGCATCGAGCGCATCGTCATATGGGTTCGGAAGGTAGCGAGCCGATGCTCGACGGACTTTGCGAAGCGCTACGTATGGCGCTCAGTCGGCTGTCTCCAGCCGAGGCCAAAGCATTGGCTTCGCGGCTCAACCAGAACGCTAGTTAGGCGATGTGCTTTTGGCTTGCGACGCACGATTGCTTAATCGATGAACTCTTGCACGTCAGCTGTCGGCTGACCCAGTCGCGCTTTGGGTGATGAACAGTTGAGGCAGGCTATCGTTCCTCAGTATCAGAGTGGACGACTGCAGACGCCGAGAAGGTCAAAGTAAAAATATTTGTCGGTACCTTGTGATTATCATATGTCCCGACAAAATTTTTTGCCGGGCCATCCCGCTCTCTAGTGCCGACCATTTGCGTCCACAGAAATCTTTTTACGGCATCAAATCGGTGAATGGCCACTTCTTTCACTTTTCTTGAATCAGAAACATTGAGATTTCTTCTCAGCGAAGGGGCGCTGTCAGTTAACGCGCTCGACGTTCAGAGGATCTCATGGCCACCAAAATCAACTCAGTTTCAATCGACGCACTCATCCCCTACAGCAACAACGCACGGACCCATTCCAAGAGACAGATCAGACAGATTGCCGACAGCATCCAAAAGTTCGGCTTCACCAACCCAGTTCTAACCGACGAGAGCAACAATGTCCTTGCTGGCCATGGTCGCCTAGCGGCAGCGCGCCTGCTCGGGCTGAAGGAGGTGCCGACGCTTTCCATCACCCATCTCAGCGCTGCCGAAAAACGCGCCTACATTGTTGCCGACAATCGGCTCGCCGAGAAGGCCGGCTGGGACAAGCAGATCCTGGCCATTGAGCTACAGGCGCTAGTCGATCTCGACTTCGACGTCGCGATCACCGGCTTCGATATCCCGGAGGTCGACCTGATCATCAGCGAGTTCTCGCCCGACAATCAGGACGATGAAGTCGATGAGGATGAGCCGGGCCTTCCGGAGAAATCAACAGGACCAGCAGTAACTCGGCCTGGCGATCTGTTCCTGCTCGGCGATCATCGATTGCTTTGCGGCAACGCGCTTTCGGCAGCGAATTTCGAGACGCTGATGCAGGGGGAGAAGGCGTCCGTCTGTTTCACAGACCCGCCCTACAACGTTCCGATCGGCGGACACGTCAGCGGGCTTGGCAAGACGAGCCACCGGGAATTTGCAATGGCATCCGGCGAGATGTCCGACGACGAGTTCGCAGGGTTCCTGGAACAGTCGTTCTCACTGATTGCTGGGTCGAGCAAGCCGGGCGCTATCGCCTTCGTGTGCATGGATTGGCGTCATATCGCAGAGACCACATTGGCGGGTAAACAGACGTTCGGCGATCTGCTCAATCTGTGCGTCTGGAACAAGACTAATGCCGGCATGGGCAGCCTCTACCGCTCTCAGCACGAACTGGTGCTGGTGTTCAGGAATGGCAAGGAGCCGCATCGCAATAATGTTGAACTCGGCAAACATGGACGTCACCGCAGCAATGTCTGGACCTATCGCGGCGCCAACAGCTTTGGCACCTCGCGAATGGAAGAGCTCGAAGCGCATCCCACCGTCAAACCTGTCGCTCTGGTTGCCGACGCTCTGCTCGACGTCAGCCGCCGCGGCGACGTCGTGCTGGACCCTTTTGGCGGCTCGGGCAGCACGCTACTCGCATCGCACAAGACCGGGCGCCACGCACGCCTTATCGAGATCGATCCTGTCTATTGCGATCTGATCATCCGCCGCTTCGAAAGGCATACGGGCAAGCAGGCAACGCTCGCCACCACGGGCGAGACTTTCGAGGAACTGTTCGAGCAGCGTGGAAGCGTCAAAGCTTCCGGCGTACTCGCCAAAACAGCGTCCGCCACCCCAGCGCCTGAAACTGTGGGAGGCGTGCTGTGACCACCCGGAGAAAGAAATCTGCCGACTACTCGATAGGCTACGGCAAGCCTCCGGCTGAAACCCGGTTCCAGAAAGGAATGTCAGGCAATCCGAAAGGCCGGCCGAAAGGCAAAAAGAACATGAACACTATCGTACGCGAGACGCTCTTTGGGCCGATCCAAATCCAGCAGAATGGCAGGACGACGACGGTGACGGCGCTCGAGGCCATCCTCCTCAAAATGCGCAACAATGCGCTTTCAGGCGATTTCCGGTCGGCGGCCCATGCTCTTCAGCTCGCATCCCGTTGTGCCGAACTTGAGGAAAGCCGGCAACCCGATGCAGAGGTCGACGTGTTCGATCCGCAAACAATGGTCGACATGATGCGGGATTATCTCGACCACAAGGACTCGCCAGAGAACGATACCGAGACCCGTTCCAAGACCGGCGACGAGGGAGACGAGGAATGAACGCTCCAATCCCCCTACCGGGCCGACCATCCTCTTCGCCCGTTGCACCGACTGCCCTTCAGCTGCTGTTGGGCGCGGCCCGCGTTGACCTGGCGACCTTCGTGGCGCTGGCTTTCTCCGCCGTCGATCCAGGCGCCAAGTATTTGCCCAACTGGCACATTCGCGCCATTGCGCATCAGCTCGACCGCGTGTCCGCGGGCAAGTGCAAGCGCCTGATCATTACGATGCCGCCAAGATCGTTGAAGTCGGTCACAACCTCGGTCGCGTTCCCGGCATGGATTCTTGGCCGTGATCCGTCGAAGAAAATGATCTGCGTCTCTTATGCTCAACCTCTTGCGGTCAAGCACGCCAACGACTTTCGAACAGTCGTCAACACCGCCTGGTACCGGTCGATGTTCCCGACCTTCAAGGTTAGCCCGCGCAAGAACACTGAAAATGAACTGCAGACCACGCTCGGCGGTGGACGCCTGGC
>NZ_AYWB01000011.1:0-145175 GCF_000503035.1 Mesorhizobium sp. LSHC412B00
GGCGCCACAGCCGGAGCGCCCTGCTCCGCAGGCGCCGCTGGGCGGCCTGCGCGGCACGCTCGATATCGAACGTCCTGCCGAAGCACCGCGCCAGCGCGACGCCAACGCCCGCACGCCGCAAGGCGGCTGGGTGCGCGATCTCCTGACCGGGGCATCGCGCGAGGAGGAAGTCGCCAGGCCGGCAGCGCCCGCGGAAGCACCGCGCGCAACTCCCGCCCAGCGCTCGCCGCTGCATGTCATGGAGTCGCTCAACTCGCTCTCGGTCGATATTGCCCGGGCGATCGACCACGACGCCTCGATCGAGCTGTGGAACCGCTACCGGCGCGGCGAGCGTGACGTGTTCACGCGCCGCCTCTACACGCTCAAGGGCCAGCAGACCTTTGACGAAATCCGCCGCAAATATCAGGCCGAGGCGGAGTTCCGCGCCGCCGTCGACCGCTACTGCGACGATTTCGAGAAGCTGCTCAAGGACGTCTCGCGCAACGACCGCGACAACATCATGGCGCAGACCTACCTGACGTCGGACACCGGCAAGGTCTACACCATGCTGGCCCATGCGAGCGGCCGTTTGCACTGATTGAGGCGACACCACAGACACAGAAAAGGCGGGAAGTTCCCGCCTTTTTCTTTGTGCAAAATCGTCGGTCTGCGCTGCCCCTCATCCGCCTGCCGGCACCTTCTCCCGTATAGCGACGGGGTGAAGGGAGATGGCATCAGCCTCGCCGCCCATACTGCGACGGTGACAATTGGCGAAATCATTGGCGATGGCGTTCTTTCTCACTATACGGGGAGAAATGCCCGGCAGCGCAATGAGGGGCAGCGCGAACCTGCGATATTTGGTCGAGTGCTGGTTTAACGCGACGAACGATCGTTCCAAGCCTCGACCGGCTCAGATCACCAAATCCGTCCAGCCCACAATACCCTTCGCCGCCTCGCCGAAGGCGCTGTCGAGCGCGTTGACATAGGCCGGATTGCCGCTGCCGGAGACGGGAGCGGATGCGGTAAAGCTTTTGGAGGCGCGCACCTCGCCGTTGCGGTCGTTCAGGATGCGTACGAAGAGATTGACCTCGGCATGCTCGCCGCCATTGACGCGGACTTCGAAGGAGCGGATCTCGACGATCACCTGGTAGTCGATCGCCAGCCCCTCGCCCGGCTTGCCGACGCCGGCAAAGCTGCCGGAGCGCTGGAAGGTTTCGGCGAGCCTCGCCTGCACGATCAGCGGCAGCCGGTCGGCCCATTGCGCGCCCTTGAGATACTGGATCGAGCGATCTGACGGCTTGATGACGATGTTCTGGCTGTCCAGCGCCTTGAGCGCGGAGGGCTGGGCGATCAGGATCTGGCGGCGGCTGTGGCCACGGGCGTCGATCGACGGGGCGGACAGCTCGAACGTATCGAGCGGCGCCGGCTTGCCTCCCAATGCCGCGCAACCAGCCAGCGTCAAGCCAAGCAAAACGACTGCCGATCTATACCCACCCAACCCGAACGTCACGCGTGATCCCCACTGTCCCCGGATCGTATGATGAATCCGCATCCGCGGTCCATGTAATTGCTGCGGGCGGGCACGGAAGTCAACGCCGTGCCCTGCCATCGAACTGCCGGACCTCGCCGTCGCCGCCCGACAGGATGCGCTGCGGGTTGCGGCTGAGATCGGTCACCGCCTCTTCGATGCGGCTGATCGAACGCCGGCTGTCCTGGACCAGCGCCTCGACATTCGACAGGCCCTGGCCCGAGAAGCGCGCAATATTGTCGGTGATCGTGCCAAGCCGGGCGTTCAGCGTGTCGGCGACCTGCTTGAACGACTTCAGCGTGTCCCTGGCATCGGCCATGACGCCGTCGGCCTGGCCCGAACCGAGCAGCGTATCGACCCTTTTCAGGATGCCGTCGACGCGCACCGAGGCATCGTTGAGGCGCGACGCAAGCTGTTTGGCGTCCTTGATCGTCTCGTCGATGTCGTCGGCCCGGTCGGCGAACTTGTCGGTCACCTTGGCGATGTCGGCGGCGGCCTTGTTGGCGTTTTCGCTGGCCTTCTGAATGTTGGCGAGCGCCACGCGCACTTGTGCCGGATCGATGCCGTCGAGCACATTATCGACCTTTGCCAGCGTGCCTTGCGTGCGCTTGGCGAAATCGTTGACCGAGCCGACCGCGGTATCGACGTTCTTGATCACGCCATCGAGCTGTCCGCTGGTCTCCTTCAGATTGGCCGTGACGGCGTCCACATTGGCGACGATGCTCTTGATCTTGTCCTTGTCGACGGCATTGAGCAGGCCTTCGGCAGCCTTCAGTGTGCCGTCGAGCTTGCCGGAAACACCCTTCAACTCGTCCGACAGCGCGCTGACGGCGGTCAGGAACTTGTCGATGCCGTCGGCATTCCTGGCCAGCGCATCGGAAAATGTCTGGGCGTTCTTGACGGTCTGGGTCAGCGGCCCGCGCACATCCCTGGTGAAACCTTCGAGTTCGGAAAGCACCTTGTCGGCACGGGTGAAGATATTCTGCGCCGTCTGCAGCAGGTTGGTGACCGCCGATGGATTGGCGACGATCTCGGCGGTCCTGCCCTCCTTTGCCGCCTCTTCCAGCAGGTTCGGTTCCTTGGGATCGGCGCCCTTCAATTCGATGTTGACCTGGCCGGCAAGGCTGGCGATGCCGATATCGGCCTGCGTCGATTTGGTGAGCGGCGTTGTCTGGTCGATCTCGGTCGTAGCAATGGCGGCATTGGGGTCATTGCGGTCGAAATAGACGCGCTTGACCACCCCGACCTTGACGCCGTTGAACAGCACCAGACTGCCGGGGCCGAGGCCGGAGGCCGAACCCTGAATGCGCACGCGCAGCTCCGCCGTCTCGCCGCGATCACCGATCTGGGCGGTCCAATAGACGAACCCGAACGCCGCCAGGATTGCAGCCAGGGTGAAAATGCCGACAATTACGTAGTTGGCTCTGGTTTCCATTGCCCCACTTATGTCTATGCGCGCGCGGCAAGATCAAGTTGCCGAGCGCGTTTTCCGCGGAAATAGGATTTGACCCACGGTTCTTCGCTTTTCAGCATGTCGTCGATCGTGCCTTCGACCAGGATTTTCTTGTTGCCGAGCACCGCCACGCGGTCGCAAGCGGTAAACAGCGTGTCGAGATCGTGCGTCACCATATAGACCGTCAGATCCATCGTATCGCGCAGCTTGACCACCAGTTCGTCGAATTCGGACGCGCTGATCGGGTCGAGGCCGGAAGTCGGCTCGTCGAGGAAGACGATGTCGGGGTCGAGCGCCAGCGCCCGCGCCAGGGCGGCGCGCTTGATCATGCCGCCCGAAAGCTCCGAGGGAAATTTTTGCGCGGCGTCCGGCGGCAGGCCGACCAGTTCGATCTTGAGCAAGGCCAGCTCGTCCATCAGCTTCTTCGGCAGATCGAGATATTCGCGCATCGGCACCTGCACGTTTTCCTGGACGGTCAACGCCGAAAACAGGGCGCCGTGCTGGAAAAGCACGCCAAGCCGCATATCGATGCGCAACCGTTCGATGTCGCTGGCCTTTTCGAGGTCGAGGCCAAACAGCTTGATCGTGCCGGACTGCTTGTGCAGCAGGCCGAGAATCGTGCGCAGCAGCACCGATTTGCCGGCGCCCGAGGCGCCGACGAAACCGAGGATTTCGCCGCGCTTGATGTCGAGCGCCAGTTTGTCGAGGATCAGCTTGTCGTCCAGGGAAACGGTGATATCGCGCACCGACAGCACGATATCGTCTTCTTCCATTCCCTGCACAGCCTTGGTCGCCTTTGAGTTTCTGCGCATCATGTCAGAACTCGATCGACGCGTAGAAGATGGCGAAAAGGCCATCGAGGATGATGACGACGAAGATCGACTTCACCACCGAGGCGGTGACGTGCAGCCCCAGCGATTCGGCGCTGCCGCCGACCTTCATGCCTTCTACGGAAGCAATGGTGCCGATGATCATGGCCATGAACGGCGCCTTGATCAGCCCGGCGAAGATGGTGCTGATATCGATTGCCCCGCGCAGCCGGTCGATGAAGGCCGTCGGCGCAATACCGGAATAAAGCCAGGCGGCGAGGATGCCGCCGCCAAGGGCGGCAAAATTGGCGACGATGGTGAGACAGGGCAGCGCGATCACCAGCGCCACCAGGCGCGGAAACACCAGCACGCCGATCGGGTTGAGGCCGATGACCTTCAGCGCATCGACCTCCTCGCGCATCTTCATCGAGCCTATCTCGGCGGTGATGGCGCTGCCGGAACGGCCGGCGATCATGATGGCGGTCATCAGCACGCCGAGCTCGCGCAGGATCAGCACGCCGACCAGATCGACAACGAAAATGTTGGCGCCGAAATAGTTGAGCTGGTAGGCGCCCTGCTGGGCGACGATGGCGCCGACGATCGCCGACATCAGCACCACCACGGGGATGGCGCCGACCCCCATGCGATCGATCTGGTTGAAGATCGCCGCAGGGTTGATGGCATGGCCGCGCCCGAGCTTCATCTGGGCGCCGCCGATGGTGGCGCCAAGGATGTTCATCGAGGCGAGGAAATCGTCGCGCATCTCATAGATGCGGCGGCCGACCGCCTCCAGCCCGCGGAGGATGATGTTGGGGCGCCGGACGCCGCGCGATTCGGGCTCGCGCCGGACAGCTTCGCCAACGGCGCCGAGCAGGATCGAGGCGACATCGCTTTGCCCCTGCATCTTGATCTCGACACCCTTCTTTTCGAAGACACTGACCAGGCGATCGATCAGCCAGGCGCCGGCGGTGTCCATCTTCTCGATGTGGGAAAGATCCAAAGCGAGCGTCTGGAAGCCTTTGCGCTGCTCGATCTTGCGCATCTCGGCGTCGATCAGCGCCACTGTCGTCGTCGTCCAGATGCCGGAGAAAGCGCAGCCGAGGACGCCGCCCTCCTCGCCGACCGCAACGCGGGGCTGGTGGTCGGCCTCCTTGGCGGCGTTGCCGCTTGCGTCGCGTTTGCCGATGGTCAACATGGCGTCCTGTTTAGCCTGACGGGTCGTACCTGTCGATTTGCCGACGACGCGTTGTCGCATAGCCGGAGCAGAAAATTATGGCGCGTGTCATTTCGGTTGAGGCCGAGCGTTTTCCCATTGCCGGCACCTTCACCATCTCGCGCGGGTCGAAGACCGAAGCCAAAGTCATTAGCTGCACGATCAGTGATGGGGACAATCGCGGATGGGGCGAATGCGTCCCCTACAAGCGCTATGGCGAGACCATGGAGGGGGTGCGCGACGCCATCGAGGCCATGCGCCGGCAGATAGAAGGCGGCATCAGCCACAAGGACCTGCTCGATGCGATGCCGGCGGGTGCTGCCCGCAACGCCATCGATTGCGCCTTGTGGGACCTGGAGGCGAAGATCAGCGGCGTTGCGGTCGCGGACGCCATCCACGCTGTGCCCTTGTCGGCGCTGGAGACGGCCTACACGCTGTCGCTAGGCGAGCCGGAGGCAATGGCGGCGCAAGCCCGCGCCAATGCCGGGCGGCCGCTGCTCAAGGTCAAGATCGGCGGCGACAACGACATGGCCCGCATCCGCGCCGTGACCGAAGCGGCGCCCGACAGCCGCATCATCCTCGACGCCAATGAAGGCTGGACCGATGCCAACATCATCGAGAATCTCGCTTTCGCCGCCGAACATGGCATAGCCCTGATCGAACAGCCGCTTCCCGCCGGCCATGATGCCATCCTGCGCCACATCGCGCATCCGGTGCCGATCTGCGCAGACGAAAGCGTCCACGAGGCGAAGGACCTCGAAGCGCTTGTCGGCCTCTATGACGCCGTCAACATCAAGCTCGACAAATCCGGCGGCCTGACCGCCGCCCTTACCCTTCGCAACCGCGCCCGGGAGCTGGGATTCGGCGTGATGGTCGGCTGCATGGTTGGCACGTCGCTGGCGATGGCGCCGGCAGTGCTTTTGGCGCAAGGCGCCGACTTCGTCGACCTCGACGGTCCGCTGCTGCTTGCCCGCGACCGCCAGCCCGGCCTCGTGTACCAGGGGTCGCTGGTGTCACCGCCTGACAGGATGCTGTGGGGCTGAACGCGCGGCGAGCCCGATCAGCGCCAGGCCGACGATGGCGATCGGGATCATCGCCAGGAAGCCGTCGACGCCGTAGCGCTCATAAAGCGGGCCGGACGCCAGCGTCACCGCCGCCATGAAGAAGCCGTTGAAGAAATAAGCAATGCCTTGCGCGGCACCAGTGCGCTCTTCCGAAACCGTTTCGCCGATCATCTTCTGCAGGCCGATCAACACCATCGCCACCGACACCGAATGCAGGGTCTGGACGCCGAAGAAACCGGCAACGCCAAGCCCGAGTGGCCAGATCAACGGAAAGGCGATCCAGCGCACGATGGAGCCGACGCCGGCGATCAGCATCACCTTGACGACTGAGACGGAGGCAAAAATACGGTTGAAAAACACGAACATGCAGACCTCGGCCACCACGCCCCAGGCCCACAGCAGGCCAACGACGGAATCGCTGATGCCGACCGATTTCCAGTAGATTGAGACAAAGCCGTAGAGGAAGGCATGGCTGGCGGTGATGATGCCGACGCCGAGGGTGAAATACAGGAAATACGGATTGAGAAGGCTCGGCGCCTGATGCTGGATGTCGGCGGCCGAAAGCGGCGAAGCCCGGCGCGGGCGGCCAAGCCGCGGCGCCAGCAATCCGGCGACGAGCGCGGCAGACAATGCCGCAAAGATGATTACCGGCACGGCCTGCGGGCTCGTCCAGGCCAGGATAAAGCCGCCTGCGACGTTGGCGCAGAGATAGGAGATCGAGCCCCATTTGCGCATCGCGGTGTAGTTCGAGCCGAAGCGGCGCACGCCCGACAGCGCGAGCGAATCGGCGATCGGCGAATGCGGCGTCCACACCACCGTCAGCGCCAGCGATACGGCAAGCACCGCCGCATAGGTGGGAGTGAGGAAATAGCCGGCGGAAAGCACCATCGTCGCGGCCACCAGCGCAATATAGACATCGGCCCTGTCCTTCGCCCGGTCCGCCAGCGCGGTCAGCAGCGGCGTCGTCACCACGCGCAGGAACATCGGCGCCGCCAGGATGATGGCGATCTGCTCGGCGTGGAAACCCTGGGCATGCAGCCACAGCGGGAAATAAGGCACATGCGTTCCCAGCGACACGAATAATGTCGCGAAGATCAGACTCATGCGCAGTTCGAAATGGCGCGGCTTGACGAGTTGTTCGGGCGAGAGCGGCGGCAGCGACATGAATCGATCCAATTACGCTGCACAAAGGGCTGCAACGCAGATCGATCCCTTAACATGCGCGAAAGCGGTCCGAAACTGCCTGGGCCAGTCGATTAACAGGAGGGTTATGCCGCTTCGACGACCCTGTCTTCGATCAGCAAGGGGATGAGCGGCTCGTCCGGTGCTTCGGGCAGCACCAGCGCCCAGTGGATGATCTCCATCTTGCCGTCGAAATGTTCGACCACCGCCGTGCAGCTCTCCACCCAGTCGCCAGTGTTGATGTACTGCACATCCTCATAAGTCTCGATCGCGGCGTGATGGATGTGGCCGCAGATGACGCCGTCGACATGCGAGCGGCGGGCCTCCTCGGTCAGCACCGTCTGGAACGAGCCGATGAAGTTCACCGCCTTCTTGACCTTGACCTTGGCCCAGGACGAGAACGACCAGTAGGGAAGGCCGAGCATATGGCGGAGCCTCGTCACCACGCGGTTGACCACCATCGCGGCGTCATAGGCGTAGTCGCCGAGGTAGGCCAGCCAGCGTGCATTGTGGACGACGGTATCGAACTGGTCGCCGTGGATGACCAGCAGGCGCCTGCCATCGGCGGTTTCGTGGATGGCGCGGTCGGCAACGACGATGCCGCCGAAATGCACGCCTTGGAACTGGCGCGCGAATTCGTCGTGATTACCGGCGATATAGGTGATCGAGGTGCCCTTGCGCGCCTTGCGCAGCAGTTTCTGGACGACGTCATTGTGGCTCTGCGGCCAATGCCAGCTGCGCCGCAGCCGCCAGCCGTCGACGATGTCACCGACGAGATAGATGATATGGGCGTCGTGATACCGCAGGAAATCGATCAGGAACTCGGCCTTGGCCGCCTTCGATCCGAGATGCAGGTCGGATATGAACATGCTGCGGAAAGTGCGGGTTTCTGTACCGGACATCAGATCGTCACCGTTGCTTTCGCGCAGGCTATGCCCCGATTCATGCAACAACCGTATGACGGTTGCGATTGGGCCAGCCAAAGGGCTAGCGTGCCGCGCCATTCACAGGAGAAAATCGTCATGGATCTGGGCATCAAGGGCAAGAAGGCCATCGTCTGCGCATCGAGCAAAGGGCTGGGCCGCGGCTGCGCCATGGCGCTGGCCGAGGCCGGCTGCGATCTCGTCGTCAACGGCCGCAATGCCGAGCTGCTGGCAAAAACCGCAGCCGAACTGCGCGAACGCTACGGCGTGAAGGTGACCGAGATCGTCGGCGACGTCTCGAAACCCGACGTGCAGCACGCGCTCCTTGCCGCCTGCCCCGACCCGGATATCCTGGTCAACAACAATGGCGGCCCGCCCTTGCGCGATTTCCGCGAGCTCGACCGCGCAAAGATTCTCGAAGGCGTGACGCAGAACATGGTGACGCCGATCGAACTGGTGCAGGCCGTGATCGACGGCATGGCCAAGCGCGGCTTCGGCCGCATCGTCAACATCACCTCGCTGTCGGTCTACGTCCCGATCCCCGGCCTCGATCTGTCGTCCGGCGCGCGCGCCGGGCTGACTTCGTTCCTGGCCGGCGTGGCGCGCACGGTGGTCGACCGCAACGTCACCATCAACAGCCTGCTGCCGGGCAAGCTCGACACCGACCGGCTGCGCGGCCCGCATGAGGCCGGCACGATGGAAGACCCGGCAGCGGCCGCAGCGCGCAAGACCCGCATCAGCGCCGACGTTCCGGCCAAGCGGCTCGGCACGCCGGAAGAGTTCGGCCAGATCTGCGCCTTTCTGTGCTCGGTCCATGCCGGCTATCTCACCGGTCAGAACATCCCGGTCGATGGCGGCCTCTATGTCAGCGCGTTCTAAAGGGCTCAGTGCATCCTCAGCAGGATTTCCGCGCAACCGATTGAAATAATTCGGTCTTTTCGGCCCCGGTTGTTTTAGCCGCCCTTGCGTCATTTGGCGTCGCGAAAAACCATTTTTGCGTGCTAAAAGGCTGCAAAGCAGGTTTGAGGGAGCGGCCGCATGGAAGGCGAGAACAAGAAAACGGCACGTTCGGACCTCGACGAAGCCGCCCTCTACTTCCATAAGCATCCAAGGCCGGGAAAGCTTGAGATTCAGGCAACCAAGCCGCTCGGCAACCAGCGCGATCTGGCGCTGGCCTATTCGCCGGGTGTTGCCGCGCCCTGTCTTGAAATCCGCGACAATCCGGCGACCGCCGCCGACTATACGGCGCGCGCCAATCTGGTCGGCGTCGTCTCCAATGGCTCGGCCGTTCTCGGCCTCGGCAATATCGGCCCGCTCGCCTCCAAGCCGGTGATGGAAGGCAAGGCGGTGCTGTTCAAGAAATTCGCCGGCATCGACGTCTTCGACATCGAGATCGACGCGCCGGGCATAGAGCGCATGGTCGAGACGATCTCGGCGCTGGAACCGACATTCGGTGGCATCAATCTCGAGGACATCAAGGCGCCCGAATGCTTCGAGGTGGAGGCGCAGTTGAAGGCCCGCATGAGCATTCCCGTCTTCCATGACGACCAGCATGGCACCGCCATCATCGTCGCCGCCGCGGTGCTCAACGGGCTGGAATTCGCCGGCAAGGCCATTTCCGACATCAAGATCGTCACCTCAGGCGCCGGTGCGGCAGCGCTCGCCTGCCTCAACCTGTTGGTCTCGCTTGGCGCCAAGGTAGAGAACATCTGGGTCACCGACCGCTTCGGCGTCGCCTACAAGGGCCGCACCGACGAGATGGACCGCTGGAAAGACCCGTATGTGAAGGATACCGAGGCGCGCACGCTGGCCGATGTGATCCCGGGCGCCGACGTCTTCCTCGGCCTATCGGCCGCCGGCGTGCTGAAGCCGGAACTGTTGCGGCATATGGCGCCGAAGCCGCTGATCCTGGCGCTGGCCAACCCCAATCCGGAGATCATGCCGGAGGCGGCGCGGGCGGCGCGGCCGGACGCCATGATCTGCACCGGGCGTTCCGATTTTCCCAATCAGGTCAATAACGTACTGTGTTTTCCTTACATCTTCCGCGGTGCGCTGGACTGCGGCGCCAGCGCCATTAACGAGGAGATGAAGATGGCGGCGGTCAGGGCGATCGCCGCCCTTGCCCGCGAAGAGCCTTCGGATGTCGCCGCGCGCGCCTATTCCGGCGAGACGCCGATCTTCGGGCCCGATTTCCTGATCCCCTCGCCCTTCGATCCGCGCCTCATCCTGCGCATCGCGCCGGCGGTGGCGAAGGCTGCCTGCGACACCGGCGTCGCGACCCGGCCGATCACCGACTTCGCCGCCTATATCGACCAGCTCAACCGCTTCGTCTTCCGCTCCGGCCTAGTGATGAAGCCGGTGTTTTCCTCGGCCAAGGCGTCGACCGCCAAGCGCGTCATCTATGCCGACGGCGAGGACGAGCGCGTGCTGCGCGCAGCCCAGGTGGTGCTGGAGGAAGGCATTGCCGAGCCGATCCTGATCGGCCGCCCGCATGTCATCGAGGTCAGGCTGAAGCGCTACGGCCTGCGTATCAAGCCGGGCGTCGATTTCGGCCTGATCAACCCGGAAGACGATCCGCGCTACCGCCATTATGTCGACCTGTTGATCGAGCTTGCCGGCCGGCGCGGCGTGACGACGGAGGCCGCGCGCACCATGGTGCGCACCGACAATACGGTGATTGCGGCACTGGCGCTGAAGCGCGGCGATGCCGACGCCATGATCTGCGGCCTCGAGGGCCGTTTCGAGCGGCATCTGCGCAATGTGACGCTGGTCATCGGACCACGCGCGGGCGTCAAGGACCGCGACCTGTCGACGCTGTCGATGCTGATCTCGCAGCGCGGCATCATCTTCCTCACCGACACCCATGTCTCGGTCGACCCGACGGCCGAGGAAATCGCCGAAATGACCATATTGGCGGCGGAGGAAATCCAGCGCTTCGGCATCGAGCCGAAGGCAGCGCTGCTGTCGCATTCGGATTTCGGCTCGCGTGATTCTCCCAGCGCGCTGAAGATGCGGCAGGCAGCGGCGATCCTGGCGCGCGTTGCGCCCGACCTGCAATGCGACGGCGAGATGCATGCCGATTCAGCCCTGTCGGAGCATCTGCGCCAGCGCGTCTATCCGCATTCGCGGCTGAAGGGCGAAGCCAATCTCCTGGTGTTCCCCAACCTCGACTCCGCCAACATCACGCTGACCGCGCTGCGCACGATGATGGATGCGCTGCATGTCGGTCCGATCCTGCTTGGCACCGACAAGCCGGCGCATATTTTGACGCCGTCGGTGACGTCGCGCGGCGTCGTCAACATGACGGCGCTTGCGGTGGTCGAGGCGGCGCACAAGGCACAGGCGGTGGTTCATTTCAACTGACGCCGTCAGGCAGGCACGAAACGGTAATGCCCGGTCTGCGTGAAGGCAAACAGCGTGTCCTCCTCGCGGGCGCCCGCCCCGATATTGTGGATGACCAGCGCTCGTTCCGGCACGTCCGCCGAGCGTTCGGATGAGACGATGACGATGTGCGGCAGGTTGCCGGGCAGCATCTGGGTGACGATATCGCCCGGCTGAAAGTCGGGAGGATACTCGCTGGCGGGCAAGGAAACTCCGTTGCGTCCGAAAAAAGCGGCAAGATTGCCGACCCGTCGGTGGTCGATGTTGCGGTCGGTCGCTTTCAGGCCCCAGGTCTTGGGATAGGCGGCGAAATTGGCGGCCATATCCTCATGCACCAGTTTCTGCAGGTCGAGATTGAAGGCGCGGCGATAGGCGCGCACGATCACATCCGTGCACACGCCCCTATCCGGCGCGACATCGCCGCCGGGATAGTCGAGGCGGACATAGGTCGGGTCGTAGAAGGTGGTGAGGCCAATCTGCTCACGCGCGGCTTCGACCAATTTGCTGCGCCAGTCCGGAGCGGCTGGATTTTCCTGCGCCCGGGCGGCGGGCACCGCCAGGCACAACAGACCGAACTGCAGCGCGGTTCGACGGGTAATCGCGATCATGCCAGCTCCCCGGGGCATTGCTGGATCGTGGGATAATTCCGGGGCGATTGCGCCTTTTTCATGCAGCGGTGAGATCGCACAGTTGCCGCCCTATCCAAACGCCTCCTGCAACGCCTCTATGGGCTAAGACCATCTTTGGTTGTAGATTGAGGGAACGGTTAACCGCGAATCCGGTAGACAGGCAGGCAAGCGGGGTTTCGGCCAATGACAGGCGGACGATGGAGGCTGAAGCATCTGGCTGCGCTGCTCGGCGCGCTTGTGCTTTCGGCCGTCGCCACCACTGAACCGCAGGCCGCCTCCCGCGTTTGCCGTCAACTGGAAGCCGAGCTTGCTTCTTCATCGAATGGCGGCGGCAATTCCAGCATGGCGCGGAAGTATGACAAGGCCATCTCCCGCCAGTTCGAACAGCTATCAAAGGTGCGCGGTCGTGCGAGCGATGCGAATTGCGGGTTTTCGCTGTTTTCGCGCAATGTCAGCCAATGTGCTGCGCTGAACAGCAGCATCGATCGCATGAACGCCAATCTCGATGCGTTGCAAGCCAAGCGCGCGCAGCTTGCCGGCGGCGGCTCGCGGCGCGACCGCGGCCGCATCCTGGCCGCGCTCGACGCCAATGGCTGCCGTGACGAGCCCGCGCCGCGCCGGGAGCCGCTGCAGGAAGCCAGCCGCGAACCCGACGACGGCAATCTGTTCGACCAGCTTTTCGGCGGCAACCGGCAGATCGACACGCTCGATCAGCCCGATGATCCCGGCGAGGAGCGCAATGTGCGCAGGGTGCTCAATCAGCCCGGCGTGCCGGATTTCCCGACGGTCGGCGGCGAGTTCCATACGAGCTGCGTGCGCACCTGCGACGGCTATTTCTTCCCGATGTCGAACTCGGCTTCGCTCGGCGATTTCGAGCGCGACCAGAAGAATTGCGAATCGAGCTGCCCCGGCACCGAAATGCAGGTGTTCTATTCGCGCGGCATGGAAGACGATTCGGCCAACATGACGTCGTCGGTGACCGGCAGGCCCTACAGCGAGTTGCCGACCGCCTATCTCTACAAACAGCCCAACATGTCGCGGCCGCTGGCTTGTGGCTGCAATGCGCAGGCCGGAAATTTCGAGATCATCGGCGGCAACCCGCCACCGCCCGAGCAATCGCAGCCTGATACCGAGACAACGCCATTCATTCCGGTGCCGGCGGCCAAACCCGATCCGGGCGCGGATCCGGAGACGCTGGCGAACGTACAAGGCGGGCTCGACCGCGCCGCCATCAAGCGCCTTGCCGTCAAGCCGGTGGTGTCGCCGGTGTCGCTGATCCCGCCGGACCAGCGCAAGGTCAGGGTCGTCGGGCCAGCGTTCCTTCCCGACCCAGCAGCGGCAATAGATCTGCAAGCTCCGGCCCGGAAGCAAGTCCGGTAAGGGCCAACCTGAGCGGCATGAACAGCGCCTTGCCCTTGCGGCCGCTGGCTTCCCTGATCCTGGCCGTCCAGTCTTTCCAGACCGTGCCGGTCCACGGCTCTTCCGGCAGCAGGTCGAAGGCCTGCTGCAGGAAGTCGCGATCCTCGTCGGAAAATTCCGGCGCCGGCTGCGGGCCGTCGGCAAAGATACGCCACCAGCCGACCGCGTCGCTCAGCCGGTCGAGATTGCCGCGCACCGCCAGCCAGAACGGCTCGGCCTTGTCGCCGGAGATGCCGAGCACGATCAGCCGATCCCGCGCCTCGGAAAAAGGCATGTGGTGCATGAGCGCACGATTGAGCACGAACAGCTCGTCCGGGTCGAATTTGGCCGCCGATTTCGACGTGGCGGCGGGATCGAAGCGCGCGGCCAGTGTCGGCATGTCATGCACCGCCGCGACATTTTCCGAGGTGCCGACAAGGACGGCCAGCGAGGCAACCGCCATCGGCTCGATGCCCTCCTCGCGCAAGCTCTCGATCGACAGCGCACCGCTGCGCTTCGACAGACCCTCGCCCGAGGCCGTAGTCAAGAGATTGTGGTGGCCGAAGACAGGCGGCTCGGCGCCTAGCGCCTTGAACAACGCGATCTGCACGCCGGTGTTGGTGACGTGGTCGTCGCCGCGGATGACATGACTGACCTCCATCTCGATGTCGTCGACGACCGAAGGCAGCGTGTAGAGATAAGTGCCGTCCTCGCGCCGCAGCACCGGATCGGACAGTGAGGCCAGATCGACGGTTTCCTCGCCGCGCACCAGATCGTTCCAGTGCACTTCGGTGCGTTCGGGCTGCAGCGGATCGCTGGTGAAATTCGGCAGCAGAAAGCGCCAGTGCGGCCGGCGGCCATCGGAGCGGTATTCGGCGATCTGCTGCTGCGAAAGCGCCAGCGCCTCGCGGCCATAGACCGGCGGCAGGCCGCGCGTGCGGCGCACCTTGCGGCGCAGGTCGAGTTCTTCGGGGGTCTCGTAGCAGGGATAGACAACGCCGGCTCTCTGCAGCCGCTCCACCGCCGCGTCGTAAGTTTCGAAGCGCCGCGACTGGTATTCGGTGGCGTCGGGAAAAATCCCCAGCCAGTGCAGGTCGTAGAGGATGGCGTCGGAAAATTCCTGCCTCGAGCGGGCAATGTCTGTGTCGTCGAAGCGCTGAATGAAACGGCCCTTGTTGTTCATGGCAAACAGCCAGTTGAACAAGGCGGTGCGGGCATTGCCGATATGAATGCGGCCGGTTGGTGAGGGGGCAAAACGGACGGTAACTGTCATGGGCGGGGCGTAACGGATGCTCTTGGAATTGACAAGACGCGCCCCCGCGCGACGCCAAAGACATAATGCACGCCAGCTAAAATGAAAAGGCTGTGAGCCAGAATCCGGCCGGGCCTGTCTCGGGTGAACCGCTCACCAGCGGTCCACGCCGGCAGAATCGGGCTTTCCTCAGCCGCTTTTTGTCCCCGTTATCCACATATGTGACACACAAGATGTTGGGGTCACAAAAGCTACGCAAACGAATCCTTGACGACGCAAACCGAGTCGCCTTTTATGTGCCATGTGCTCTTGTTGAGGGCGCGACCGGAGAGTTTCGAGCCCGGTCATTTTTCCCGGATTTTGTGCGTTTTGGCCATGATTTCCGCCTGTTTACGAGGCTGGCGGAAGCGTTGGATCGTGGGGGCTTCGGGAGCGAAAAGGGAGATTTGTCGGACTGGAATAAATTGTCTGTTAACACTATATTTAGTGTTTGCAGGCAGGTTCGACGCTAGATAATGTGAATTTCCCTCGGTCGAGGGAATCGAGGAAAAATTCAGTTTTGAGGGACCCGCAGGGTTCGGCGCAGAGTTGGAACAGCGGCTTCGTAAGAAGCTCGACCGGCAAGGCGACGAAGAGTGCCACAAGGAGAGCCGGTGTTTTCGAACGCCGGCAGACGGCGGACATGCGCGTTTCGCATTGGGGGCAGAAATCCCCGGGGAAAAGCGCTATATATAGACAAAAGGGACCGGACCAATGCGCATCGAGCGTCGTTTCACCAAGCCAGGCCAATCAGCTTACGCGGAGATCGAATTCCGCAAGGCGCTTTCGGAGATCAAGAATCCGGACGGCTCGGTGGTGTTCCGCTTGGACAATATCGATGTGCCGGCGCAGTTCTCGCAGGTTGCCGCCGACATCCTGGCGCAGAAGTATTTCCGCAAGGCCGGCGTGCCCGCGCGCCTGAAGAAGGTCGAGGAGAACGACGTCCCCTCCTTCCTGTGGCGCTCCGTCGCCGACGAGGCCGAGCTTGCCAAGCTGCCGGAAGCCGAGCGCTACGGTTCCGAAATCGACGCCCGCCAGGTCTTCGACCGGCTGGCCGGCACCTGGACCTATTGGGGCTACAAGGGCGGCTACTTCAAGTCGGAAGAAGACGCGAGCGCCTTCCGCGACGAACTCGCCTATATGCTCGCCACCCAGCGCGTTGCGCCGAACTCGCCGCAATGGTTCAATACCGGCCTGCACTGGGCCTACGGCATCGATGGTCCGAGCCAGGGCCACTATTATGTCGACCCGTTTACCGGCAAGCTGACCAAGTCGAAGTCCTCCTACGAGCATCCGCAGCCGCATGCCTGCTTCATCCAGGGCGTGCAGGACGATCTCGTCAACGAAGGCGGCATCATGGACCTGTGGGTGCGTGAAGCGCGTCTGTTCAAATATGGCTCGGGCACCGGCTCCAATTTCTCGATGCTGCGCGGCGAAGGCGAAAAGCTGTCGGGCGGCGGCCGTTCGTCCGGCCTGATGAGCTTCCTCAAGATCGGCGACCGCGCGGCGGGCGCCATCAAGTCGGGCGGCACCACGCGTCGTGCGGCCAAGATGGTCATTGTCGACGCCGACCATCCCGATATCGAGGAATTCATCGACTGGAAGGTCAATGAAGAGCAGAAGGTGGCGTCGCTGGTCACCGGCTCCAAGATCGTGAAAAAACATCTCGAAGCGATCATGAAGGCCTGCATCAATTGCGAAGGCCATGATGACGATTGCTTCGACCCGTCGATCAACACCGCGCTGAAGCGCGAGATCAAGGCGGCCAAGAAGTCGGCCGTGCCGGAGAACTACATCTACCGCGTCATCCAGTTCGCCAAGCAGGGCTACACCGCGATGTCGTTCAAGACCTACGACACCGACTGGGATTCCGACGCCTACCTCACCGTTTCCGGCCAGAACTCCAACAATTCGGTGTCGCTGAAGGACAACTTCCTGCGCGCCGTCGAGGACGACGCCGACTGGCATCTGACCGCCCGCAAGGACGGCAAGGTGCTGAAGACGCTGAAGGCACGCGACCTCTGGGAAAAGATCGGCTACGCCGCCTGGGCTTCGGCCGATCCGGGCCTGCATTTCAACACGACGATGAACGACTGGCACACCTGCGCTTCGGCCGGTGCGATCCGGGCCTCCAATCCGTGCTCGGAATACATGTTCCTCGACGACACGGCCTGCAACCTGGCCTCGATCAACCTGCTCCCCTACCGCAACGCCGACGGCACGATCGACATCGCCGCCTACGAGCACACGGTGCGGCTGTGGACCGTCGTCCTCGAAATCTCGGTGATGATGGCGCAGTTCCCGTCGAAGGAGATCGCCAAGCAGTCCTACGAATACCGCACGCTCGGCCTCGGCTATGCCAACATTGGCGGCCTGCTGATGACGTCCGGCATCCCCTATGACTCCGACGAGGGCCGCGCCATCTGCGCAGCGCTCACCGCCATCATGACCGGCACTGCCTATGCCACCTCGGCCGAGATGGCCGGCGAGCTCGGCGCCTTCGCCGATTACGACCGCAATGCGCAGAACATGCTGCGCGTCATGCGCAACCATCGCCGTGCCGCCTATGGCGAAAAGCAGGGCTACGAGAAGCTCGCCGTCAATCCGGTGCCGCTGGTCGCGTCCGACCTGAAGCAGCAGGAACTGGCCGCGCACGCCAAGGCTGCCTGGGACCGCGCCATCGAACTCGGCGAGGAGCATGGCTACCGCAACGCGCAGGCGACCGTGATTGCGCCGACCGGCACGATCGGCCTGGTCATGGATTGCGATACCACCGGCATCGAGCCCGACTTCGCGCTGGTGAAGTTCAAGAAGCTTGCCGGCGGCGGCTATTTCAAGATCATCAATCGCGCCGTGCCGGAAGCGCTGCGCACGCTGGGTTACTCAGAAAGCCAGATCGCCGAGATCGAGGCCTATGCGGTCGGTCACGGCAACATGAACCAGGCGCCGGCGGTCAACCCCGGCTCGCTCAAGGCGAAGGGCTTTACCGATGACAAGATCGCGGCGCTTAACGCAGCACTGAAGTCGGCCTTCGACATCAAGTTCGTCTTTAACCAGTGGACGCTCGGCGCCGACTGGGTGAAGGAGACGTTCGGCTTCACCGATGAGCAGCTCAACGACTTCTCGTTCGAGATGCTGCCGGCGCTCGGCTTCTCCAGGAAGGACATCGAAGCCGCCAACATCCATGTCTGCGGTGCGATGACGCTGGAAGGCGCGCCCTTCCTCAAGGCCGAGCATCTGGCGGTGTTCGACTGCGCCAGCCCGTGCGGCAAGATCGGCAAGCGCTCGCTGTCGATCAACAGCCACATCCAGATGATGGCGGCGGCACAGCCCTTCATCTCCGGCGCCATCTCCAAGACCATCAACATGCCCAACGATGCGACGGTGGAAGACGCCAAGGGCGCCTACATGCTGTCGTGGAAGCTGGCGCTGAAGGCCAACGCGCTCTATCGCGACGGCTCAAAGCTGTCGCAGCCGCTCAATTCGTCGCTGCTCGCCGACAGCGAGGATGACGAGGACGACGCGGTCGAGCAGCTGATCGCTGCGCCCGCTTCACAGCGCGCAGTGCAAGTGACCGAGAAGATCGTCGAGCGCGTCATCGAACGCCTCTACCGCGACCGCGAAAAGTTGCCGAACCGCCGCAAGGGCTACACCCAGAAGGCAGTCGTCGGCGGCCACAAGGTCTACCTGCGCACGGGCGAATTCGATGACGGCCGCATCGGCGAGATCTTCATCGACATGCACAAGGAAGGCGCCGCTTTCCGGGCGATGATGAACAACTTCGCCATCGCCATCTCGCTTGGCCTGCAATATGGCGTGCCGCTCGAGGAATTTGTCGAGGCCTTCACCTTCACCAAATTCGAGCCGGCCGGCATGGTGCAGGGCAATGACGCCATCAAGAATGCGACGTCGATCCTCGACTATGTGTTCCGCGAGCTCGCCGTGTCCTATCTCGGCCGCCACGACCTCGCCCATGTCGACCAGTCGGATTTCGACAAGACGGCGCTCGGACGCGGCATCAACGAAGGCAAGGCGACGCCGTTCTCGAAGGGCCTTACCCGCGGCGCCTCGCCGGTCAAGTTGGTGTCTGGCTTAGGTGGCGAACCCAAGGGTTTTGCCGGATCGCCTGCCGCGGCCCCTGCCCGGGTCACTCCAACTGCGTTCTCAGGCTCCAACGTGTTGGCGCTTAAACCAGCAAGCGACGAAGCCATCGCCTACAAGCGCGACTATGAGGAGCGAGCCAAGGAATTGGTCGAAGATATTGTTTCCGAGGAGGCTGCCGACCCCACCGGGTTGTTCACCGACGAAGCAGCGAAAGAAGCGGCCGAGGCAAAGGCGCTTGCCTCCACGCGCCGTCAGCAATCTTTGATGCAAGGCTACACCGGCAACGAATGCTCGGAATGCCACAACTTCACCATGGTGCGGAATGGCACCTGCGAGAAGTGCGATACTTGTGGATCGACGAGCGGGTGCAGCTGAGGAAACTGAGCGCAAAAGCGTAACATCACCGGCCCGGTCGTAAGATCGGGCCGAAAATGGCAACCGGAACAAAAGAAGAAAACGATTTAAAAATTTAGACTGCATGCTCACGCCAGAAACACCAAAGCCGACCCAAATTGGGTCGGCTTTGATACCGCGAATAAGCCGGAGCCCACGCGGGGCGACGAGATCGAAATCCCATCTCCTCTAGCAAGGTGATCATATGGGGAGTCGGTTCTCGGAGTCGAGGTAGCTCAGGCAGTTCGAGAAGAAAGATATCCAAATGACCACCAACGAGCGTAAGACTTTCGACATTGGACGAAGCTCAAAGAGCGGCCAATTCATTCCTGTGAAGGAAGCAGAGCGCCGGCCGAACACAACCACGGTCGAGCGTGTGCCCAAGCCCGGCTTCGGCGACACAAAGAACGAGCCGCCGCGCAAAAAGTAGCGCCCAAGGTTGGGTTTGCCGGTCGCCCAGTTGCGGCCGGCAACAACCTTGCCCAAGCAAGCCAGCACTATATGTGGTTCTCTTTTATTAACCGACACCACTATGTTGATTTTTGTGGACTTTTTTCCCTGACGCCCTTAAAATTTGAGTGACTTGAAGTGGCCTCGGGATTCAACGAGCAGGGGCGGAATACGACAGGGGGATTTTTGGGACGCTGGATGTCAACCTATGACGCAATTGGAATTTATTCCTCTCAGAATAACTGAGTACAAGCCAAATCCCCGTCAGACTACGCAGCACCAAACTGGTGTGGCGCTCTGTGACGATGGGTTGAGGTATTTCGTTAAAGGGATGGGTGGTGAGGTCGACGTTTGCGCCACCGAGTGGATATGTACGTCGTTCGCAAGGTCTTTGAACCTGCCGGTTCCTCCTATGAAGGTGCTTCAGACTCCTGGTGGAGCACTTGTGTTCGGCTCACAGGCGATCACGCATTGCATGAGCGACTTGGAAGCCAGCATGCTGCTTCTTGATGGTCCCGGCAATCTCAACGTGCCAGGCATCCGCAATTTGCTTTCAGCCACCTATGCTTTTGATCAGTTGATCTACAACCCTGATCGGCACGATCATAATTTTCTGTTCCAGCGGGCGGGCTTGATTGACGGTCAAGAGATCGCCAATCTGCACATAATTGACTTCGGCAGCTCAACAATCTTGAATGACAATTCCATCGTTGGGCTTGCTCAAGGCATGCCCACGGTGCAGGTCGGTAAAAAGATACGGAAAGTACACGGCTTCTCTGTGGAATTTGCCAGATCGTTCCTGGACCGGTTTCATAAAGGTCGTGCGCTTATCTGCGACAATGCAATGATAGGGCTACCAACGGAATGGTTGTCAAAAAATGCACGAACTTCGCTGATAACTAGAATCTTGAGTCCGGAATTTGGACGCCAAATCGACGAAGTGGGCGAAGGAATCCGCAGTGGTGCATATCTTTAACTACGCTCTAATTCGCTTGGTGCCATTCGCGCACCGGGGCGACGTTTTGAACGTAGGCCTAGTCGTGTTCAAGTCGGATCGCCTTGACGTGAGATTGAACGCTTCTCCCCAGTTGTTGAACTATTTCAATGTCAGCTCGCGGGCGGTTGAGTGGATTGCGACGCACCTCAGGGAGTCCGACGATTCATCAATCGAACTGGACGCACGAGTTGCTCGGCTCTCGAAGGCTACGGGCTACACCCTTTCAGAGATTGGGTGGTTTACGATCGATTCAGATAGTCAATACGAACAAAGGATATCGGACATAATCTCCGAATACGTTGAGAAGCCAAAAGGGCAATCGATCAAGAAGAAGCCCGGCAGTAAACTATCTAAAGATCTTCGCAAGATATTCAAGGAATACGATCTCTTTAGCGGAGATATTCAAGATATTGATAGGCATCGCGTTGTGGCCAACCTGCCGGTTGGCCCATCTGGAAAGCTTCATATCGACTTTATGCTGAAGAACTCTAGATATCATGCGACCGAGACCATAGATTTCACCAACTCTGATCACGCAGGATCCGCTGAAATTAAGAATGCCGCCTTAGCTAGCGTAACTTTTCAACATGCAAAAGACACGCTTTCCAACGTAGGGATTAATTGTTACTTGGTTTTTTCTGCCACCGCCTTGGTAGAAAGAGCAGTCGGCCCTGCGCTCAAAATAGCCCAAAGGGAAGCAATCGAATCTTTCAATATGGAAAGTCGCGAGGATAAGGCCCGGTATCTCGATATAATTTTGAACGCCGCAGGTCATAAATCACTTTGGCAGAGTTAGTTAGTCGGATGGCGATCGGCCATCTGCTCAATCTATTTTGGCTCTTGGCTAGCCGGCAACACCCGCAACGTCTGCTCATCAAACAGCGGCTCGTCCTGCCCCGCCCGAACGAACAGCACCCTCCGCCCCTCACCCGCCGGCGCCTCGAAATACTGAATACCATCCGGCATTTCGCCCCAGTCGCCGCAGGGCGGTTCGGGGACCTCATCATTGGCGAGCGCTTTCAGTTCTTTTGCATAGTCGGCATCGGGGCTGAATGTGTAGCGTTTGACGCCGGTGGGCACGGTGCCCTCGGTGTAGGGCGTCAGCACGCAGCGGGCGCTGACTGATTTGTCGGTCTTTTCCAGCAACAGTCGCAGCACTGCGGCCTCTGCGGTTTCGCCGGATTGAATGTCGAACACCTCGACCAGCGGATCGGGCGTGCCGCCATCGCTGTATTTGATGGCGAGCGCATTGCCGGCGAACTCGAAATGGATCTGGCGGAAGCCGAAATCGCAGCGCTGCGCCCAAGCGGCCAGCCCAACCGTCTTGTCGGCCAGTTTTTCCCAGACGCATTTGTCGATCGGCGGGCGCGACGGCGACGGCTCGTCCGCATATGCAGCGGCTGATATCGCCGCGGCGGCAAACAGCACGCAAATCCAGACAATCGGTCTCATGGCGCTATTCATCGCTGCATCCTGTCAATGTGAAGGCGTCCCACGCCGAGCCGTCCGGATTGGCATTGGCGAAATCGGCAAATTCGGTGAAGCCCGCGCCGAAATCGGGCAGCAACAGCCCTTTCGGCGCCGGTGTCGCTTCGCGCGAATTCAGCTGCTCGGCGCCGCCTCCGGTCAAGGCATAGACCTGGCTCATCCATATCCGGCACATCCCGCTGCCGTCCTCCAGCCCCGCTTCGCGGTCGTCGTCGGTGCAGGCATGGCGGATGGTGCCGAGCGGAAACGAATTTTTGCCATTGGTCCAGGCGATGTCGGCCGGCAAGCGCGTGTCGGTGTTGGGCACGGTCACCGAAAACGCTTCGGCCGTCAGTGCCGCCGGTTCATTGTCGAGCGGCCGGAATTGCATCACCGCGCCCGAACGCGGCTCGCGGTAGGTGGCATGGCTGAGCAGACATTCCTTTGCGCTCGCTGCCTGCACGGCGTCGAGCAGAGCCAGGCAAACGACGGCCAGCCTGCGGACGATCATTGGATGTCTCGTCATGAAAGTGGCGCCTCAGATAAAACCGACCAGCCACGCCGCGCCGCCCAGAAACGCGGCCGAACAGACCCACAGCAGCCAGAGCCCACGCACCCGGCATTCCAGCACTGCCGAGGCCGGGTTGGCCGGGTCATAATGCACGTCGACCTTGCTGCCCTCCGCATAGCTGCGCCCTTGGCCGCTGACGAGGCCGGGCATTGAAGCGGTGACCGTGGCGCCGAAGGTTACGCGATCGGAGGTGTAGCGCTGGCCGGCGACGCCGTAGCTGTAAACGATGCGGGATTTGAAGACGGTGCTCCAGCGTCGATGGCCGCTGTAGTTTCGTAGCGCCTGCAGACCGGAGGAATCGATGCGGCCGGGCGCGACCCGCCATTTTGCCGCCTGCTCGGCAAGCGACTTCTGGACGAAGGCCATGCGCAGGATCATCAGGCCCATGAACAGCAGCAGCGCTCCGGCGCCGAGGTTCTGCGGCTTGGGCAGGTGCGGCCGGATCGCCTCCAGCACGCCACCGAGCGAAAACACCAGCACCACCGTGCCGATCACCAGCCCGGCCGAGAGCTTGACCATGAACTTGAAGGCGCCGTCCGGCAGGGTGCGTTCGATCACGGCCTTGCCCGGATCGGCCGGATTGTAGAAGACGGTCACTTCAGCGCCGGTGGGAAACTGCGCCAAGGTTTCGGTGACTTCGAAATTCCCCAGATTCTCCTTCACGCTGTAGCGCGAGCTTTGAAATTTCTTTTTACCGACCTTGTATTCGAAGGTGACCGCCGGAAAATTGCGCATCTCGGTGGTGTCGCTGCTGTCCGAGCCGACGCCCGACCTTCTGACTTCACGCGCCTCGACGCGCGACGAGATGATCTTGCCCGGCGCCGGCAGCCAGTGGCTCATCGCCTGCACCTCGCGCCATTTGACGAAGGTGATGAACGACAGACCGCCCGCGATCGCGCAGGCAAATCCGACAATCAGAAATTTGAGCTCTACGTCCACCGCGTCCCCCAGGAGTGCCGGAAGCTGCAAATAGATAGCACGGCGAAGGCAATGTCTTGATTATTCGCAAAGGACGAACCGCCCTTCCTCGGGTATCGAAGCCCCGCCAACTTTGTTAAGAGTCGCCCAAACTGTTAGGAGCCATGAGACCAGGATGACAGCACTGCGCGTTCTCTCGGATGCCTTCATTCCGGAACTCCCGAACCACTACAAAGGCAAGGTCCGCGAGAATTACGATCTGCCGGATGGCCGCCGCATCATCATCGCCACCGACCGGCTGAGCGCCTTCGATGTGATCCTGACCGCTGTCCCGCTCAAGGGCGAACTGCTGACCCAGACGGCGCGCTACTGGTTCGAGGAAACGGCGGACATCTGCCAAAACCATGTGCTCGATTATCCCGACCCCAATGTCGTCGTCGGCACCAGGCTCGACATTCTGCCGGTGGAAATCGTCGTTCGCGACTATCTCGCCGGCACCACCAGCACTTCGGTGCTGACGAAATACAAGAACGGCGAACGCGATATGTACGGCATCCGCCTGCCGGACGGATTGCGCGACAATGAGAAGCTGCCGCAGGCCATCATCACGCCGACCAGCAAGGCGCTCGATGGCGGTCACGACGAGCCATTGACGCGCGATGAGATCCTGACGCGCGGCCTGTTATCGGAAGAGCAATGGGACACCGTCTCGCGCTATGCGCTGGCGCTGTTTGCGCGCGGCAAGGCGCTGGCCGCCAAACGCGGCCTGATCCTGGTCGACACCAAATATGAGTTCGGCACGGACAAGGATGGCGCCATCATCCTTGCCGATGAAATCCATACGCCCGACTCAAGCCGCTACTGGCTTGCGGCAAGCTATGAAGAGCGTTTCAAGGCAGGCGAGCGGCCGCAAAGCTTCGACAAGGACTTTATTCGCGCCTGGGTGACCGCGCGCTGCGATCCCTACAAGGACCGTATTCCGAAAATCCCCGCCGAACTCATCGAGCAGACGTCGCGTGTCTATACGCAGGCCTTTGAGACCATCACCGGCAAGACCTTCACCGCCGATATCTCGGGAAAGACGGTGCTGGACCGCATTCGCGAGAACCTGCGCCCTTATTTCTGACGGCGGCTGGCGGCCGCGGGCCAACTTGCCGAGGTCGCGGACACGGACGGTTCTGGCGGAGCGCGCCACGTGCCGAGATATGATCCGCACAGGATGAGCGCGAAGGCCGCGACAATGCCGATATCGAGCGGCTCTGAAAGGACGAGCACGCCGGCTGCCACGGAGACGGCGGGCGCCACATAGGTTATGACGACCGCCCGTTCGGGGCCGATCTCCCGCACCAGCAAGAAGTAGGTGGCGAAGGCAATCGCCGTGCAAAACACGCCAAGACCGAGGATTGCGCCAACCACCGTTGTCGACGGCACGGCCGCCGGCCAGGCCAACGCCGCCGGCACGGCGTAGATCAGCGCGGCCCCTGCCAGACAGACTGCCGTCAGCGAGGTAGCCGGCACATCGTTCAGCCAGCGCGACGCGATGATCGAACCCGAGGCATAGCAGGCCGCGGCCATGAGAATCTCGACGACCGCGAGAAATCCGCCACCCAAGGTCGGCAGCGCCAGCACGAAGACACCGGCAAAACCGAGGAAAAGGCCAGTCCAGCGGCGTATCCCCAGCCGCTCATCCGAGCCCATCAGCTTTGAGAGCGCGACGGTTACGGCCGGCGTCATGGCAATCAGCAGTCCGGCGGTGGAACTGTCGATGCTGACTTCGCCATGGGTGATCAGCCCCCATGGCAGGATCATCTCGACCAGACAGAATGCGGCGACCGCCCGCCAATGTGTCTTCAGCCATCCGAAACTGCGCTGGACAAGGACGAAGGGCAGCAGCGCCAGGGCGCCGACGGCTGTTCGGGCAAAGACCAGGAAGGGCACCGACACCTCGGCAACCGCCAGCTTGATCAACAAATAGGGAATGCCCCACAGGAGGCTGAGCAGCACGAACAAAAACAGTCCGCGGCGCGTCATGACGGCCTCACAGCCAGAAAGGTGGTCCACTCTTCGCGATCGCGGCCGACGTTGAATTCGTCTCCGACAAGGACCAGCCCGGCGTTTTCGAGGCGGGCCGCGAAGTCGTCCCTGCGCCAGTAGACCGTATGATATTCGCCGCTCTTCTCGCCATCGCCAATGCGCATCGAGACGAGGAAGGCGCCGCCCGGCCGCAGCGCCCCGGCTATCTTGGCAAGCACCTGGTCGGTCTGATCGCGCGGCACGTGGATCAGGACGCACAAGGCCAGCACCGCGTCGTAGGGGCCGCCGAGATCGTCGGTGATGAGATCGAGAAACTCACCATGCTTGCCGCGTGCGGCCTGCAACTCGAGAAACCGCTTCGTTGCGTCTGTGCGCCGAACCTGGACACCGAGCCCTTCGACGAAGTCCGCATCGTATCCGGGTCCCGAACCGACTTCCAGTATGCGGCCACCTTTGCCGGCGATCTTCACCAGGCGCTTCAGCCATTTCTGTTCTCTTTGGTTCGGAACGTGCCGCACCAGAGCGTCGTAGCGTTCGGCATAGTCCTCATAGGCGTCGATCGTTTGGCGGCTCTTCGCCAGATCCTCGGACGGCACAGTCATCTTTCCCTCCCCTGGTCAAAGAGCTTGCTTAGCCAATGGTGCCGGGAGGCACGCGTCCGTCAAGCATACCGATATCCCTGAGGAAATGATCCGACAGCGAGCGGCGGTCGAGCAGGCCGCGCTTGCGAGGCCTGAACGGCGCGGTGAAGAGGTCGAGCACCGGGCGGCGAAGCGTGTTGTACAGAGCGATGGTGGTGGTCATTGCCGTATCCTCCAGGGTTTGATCCGATGAATGCAGCATGCCGTTTTCCGGGCTTGGTTTCCAATCGAACGTCGCGTAGTATGCATCAGCGGGATTGATGCGTCATGAGCTGGGAACTACCACCATTAGGAGCCATCAGGGTCTTTGAAGCCGCAGCCCGGCTGGGCAGTTTCACCAAGGCAGCCGAAGAACTCGGCATGACACAATCAGCTGCCAGCTATCAGATAAAGGTGCTGGAAGAACGTGCCGGAACGCCGCTTTTCATAAGAAAAACAAGGCAGATCGCGCTGACCGAGGCCGGACAGCAGCTGGCGCCGCACGCAACAGGCGCGTTCTCGACCCTGGCCGACGCATGGGTCGCCACCAAGGGTGGAGCGACCGGCGTGCTGTCGGTGACGACCATGGAAACCTTCGCATCGAACTGGCTGGCCGTATGGCTTGGAACATTCCAGCTGATGCATCCCGATCTTGCCGTGAAGGTGAATACATCGCACGGGCTGGTCGATTTCACGCGCGGCGACATGGATGTCGGCATTCGCACCGGCAGTGGAAAATGGCCGGGCCTGACGGCTCACTATCTGTTCAAGGCGGACTATACGCCGATGCTCAGCCCGAGACTCGCCGAAAGCGTCGGCGGCATCCACCGCCCCGAGGATCTCTACCAACTGCCGCTATGCTGTGCCGACGATCCCTGGTGGGAAATCTGGTTCAAGGCTGCCGGCGTGCCGTTCGAGCCCGATCGCGTCATCGCTGGCCCGAAACTGGGTACGCAGGCCTATGATGCGATGGCGGCGCTGACCGACAAGGGCGCCGCGATCCTGACCAAAAACCTTTACAGCGCCCTGTTGGAAAAGGGCCAGTTGATACAGCCATTCGACGTGCTTGGATCGGACGGCGACGGCTATTGGCTGGTGCATCTGGAGAGCCGCCGCAACGCGCCCAAAATCAAGGTGTTTCGCGACTGGGTGCTGGCGCAGACGGCAGAGATACGCGAACGCGAAAAGCGCGACAGCCCTCTAGGCACCGCGATAAAACTCGCCCCCGCCTCAACCCTCAGTCCTTGAAGGTCAACCCGTACTTTGCAACCTGCTCCTTCGGCATATCCGCAAGCGCCTGGCGCGTGGTGTAGCCGCCGTAGATCACCTTGCCGTTCTTGATCATCCAGTCCTCGACATCGGCCTCAGTCACCGTCATCCTGTCGCCCATCTTGTACTTGTTGCCATTGACCGGCACGTCGGCGAGCAGGCCAATATAAGAGCCTTCGCTGTAGCCGACCAGCTGCAGCCAGATATGCTCGGTGGCGCCGTTCTGGGTCAGCGGGAATTTTACCGTGTAGGTGCCGGGCGTGCCGGCGTCCATCAGTTCGTGGAAGCGCTTGAGGGTCGAGCGGCCGCTGTCCTTGGCGGCCTGCATCGCCTTGTCCTCGGTCGAATAGGACACGACGTTCTGCTTCGACTCAGCCAGCGAAGTGGCACTTCCGCCCGGCATATGGCCGAGCGAACTGAAAAACCCGTAGCCGACAGCGGCGGCAAGAGCGACAGCCACAACTGGATTGCGCATGGACCCCTCCGAAACCCGATCACGGGCACGTTACCGGAAGGCTGTTGCGATACCGCTAAAGGACAGAGTGAGCGGATCGTTAGCGAGACGCTGAAAATTCAACCCAAGGCGCATCGGCAGGCAGCGCAGGCGCACCGGCACCTGCCTGACGTTCAGTCGGCGTCGGCGACGGTCGTCTGCCCGCCTGCCCATGCCCGCCAGGCGCGCTCGTCGCCATGGAAGACGTTGAGGTCGATGCGGCCGGTCACGCCGTGCGACAGGCCGGAGCCGGAATACTGCCAGAACAGCCATTTGCGGCCGGGATAGACTTTTGAGGGATGCCGCGCCACGGCGCGCAGCCAGAACGGATAGTCGAGAAACGCACCCTTGAGATTGTCGCGATAGAAATCCGGCGCGGTGTAGATAATGGGCCGCTGGCCGTAATGGCGCTCCAGCTTGTCCATGAACACCTTCATCTTTTCCAGCACGGTGGCCCGCGACGGCCGCCGCTTGCAGGAAGATTCGCCGTTCCACTCGACATCGATTACCGGTGGCAGCGCGCCTTCGACCCTCGGCACATTGCGGATGAACCAGTCGGCCTGCTCGCCCGCAGTGCGGCACCAGTAGAAGAAATGATAGGCGCCGCGCTTCAGCCCGGCGGCGTCGGCATTGCGCCAGTTCTTCATGAACATCGGGTCGAGATGGTCGCCGCCATCGGTCGCCTTGATATAGGCGAAGTTGGCGCCCTGGGCACGCAGCTTGCCCCAGTTGACATTGCCCTGCCAGCGCGAGACGTCGACGCCGTGGACGGCAAGGTAGCGTGGCGAAGCCTTGCCGAAATTGATCGGCTTGGCGTCGCGGAAACCGTAGCGGGTGACCGGCGAGGCCAGCATGGCCGGCGCCGCGCGCGTCAACCGCTTCGGCGCAGACATCAGAGCGGCGGGCTCGAGCTGTGGTCTGGTGCTCCCCTGCGGCGTGCCCGCGACGATGGCCTCTTCTTCCTCGACCATGGAAAAGGGCGGCGCATTGTCGGCCACAGCGTTGTCGGCCACCATGTCGGACCGCATCGGCGCGAGGTCGGCGGTCTCCGCCGGAGCCGCTGTGACCGGCGCGCTCGGACGCACGACCGAACTGGTCGTCTCGTTCGACGGCTGCAAGCCATCGACGCCCGCTGTGGACGAACAGCCGGCAAGCCACAGCGATGCCAACATGAAACTGACGACGCCTGAAATCCGCATCTGGACCTGTACGCAAAACACAACAGACCGAAGGCAAACAGACGCCGCCGGACAAACCGGCCTCGATTACTAACGAGAAATTACCAACAAAGTTTGAATCAAGTTGTTAGGAATTGGCCCTCTTGTCTTCTCCCACAAGGGGAGAAGGGGAAGCCCTTACCTTCCCAGCCATTGCTGCATGCAGCTTTTCGCCACCACATGCGCCGGTGGCACGGCGTCGGCGGCCGGGCGGCGGGCACGTTCGAGCAGCAGGCGAACCTGTTCGGGGCGCACGCGGTCACGCTCCATCACGAGGAGGACCATCGGATCGCTCAAAAGCTCGTCCAGGGTGCTGATTCTGTCGCTCATCTGTCGTCTCCTCGATACCGGCCCGCAGACGACAGATAGGCAGGCAATCATGGCCCGCCAATGACGCTTTGCCGGCTATGTCGTGGTTTCGGGATTAATTTCCGGTCAGGCCGGCGTCAGTTCGGAGGCGGCGCGCCTTCATGGTGCGGCAGGCCGTCATCTAGCTGCAGCCAGGGCTGCTTCGAGGCGGTCCACATATGCATTTCCGGCTTGAACAGCGAGGGATCGTCGAGCGAGCCGGTGGTGATGCCGACGATGCCGGCGGAGTCGCGTCGGGAAAACAGCGTGGTGCCGCAAGCGGCGCAAAAGCCGCGCTTGAGGTCCGGAGAGGTGTTGACCGTCGCCACCTCTCCCTCGACGGTGACATCGTCGATGCGAAACAAAAGGCGGGCATTGAAAGCCGCGCCGATCACCTTCTGGCAGCGCCGGCAATGGCAGACGCGCTGGTTGAGCGGCGCCGCCTCGGTGCCGTAGCGCACTGCCCCGCAATGGCATCCGCCCTGGTATTTCGTCATCATTCGAACCCATCGCACTGAAGGTCTCTTGATGATATCGACAGGTACCTTCCGGTCAATTGAAAAGCCCTGATGGCGCCATCGATTGCGCCGATAGGACCAATGGCTGCGCCAAGGCTCCGTAGCTTCGCAGGCACAAAAAAGCCGACCGCCTCTTCGAGACGGCCGGCATGTATTTTCAGGCAAGCTATTTCGTTTCGCTGAGGACTTCGTCCCAGGTCTTCACCTTGGTTTCGCCATTGAGGAAGGGCAGTGCCGCGGCCGTCAGCTCCGGTGCGAAGAAGACGTCGTAGTGGGTGCGATTGGGAATGATGGCCAGCCGGTTCTGCGACAGGTTCTCACGCATCCAGCCGGCATCCTTCAGCCCGCCGCCGAGCATCTGGTAGAACTTGATCTCGTGCTCGGGCTTGTACATGTCGCTGTCGCCATAGGCCAGCATGACTGGCATCTTCAGCTTCGCCACATCGGCGGAATAGTCGTAATCCTTGCGCATGAAATTGCCCAGCGCATCGAGCAGTTTAGGGAAATCGTCGGGACGTGGGGCGACGGCGACGTAGGATTTGTACATCGGCGTGTCCTTCATGAAATCGGCGGCGGCCGCGCTCACCTGCGCCTGCTGGCCGCGCATCTCGTCATAGAAGCCATTGGCGGCGAAGCCGGTCGAGACCAGGACCAGACGTCTCACCGTCTCGGGATGCTGGACGGCCATACGGAAGGCGACGCCGCCGCCCAGCGAATAGCCAAGCACGTCGACCTTGTCATAGCCGAGCGCCTTGACGATACCAGCCATGTCGTCGCCCATCCCCTCCAGGCTGAAGGGTCGCTCGCCGAGCGCGGTGCGGCCATGGCCCTGCAGGTCGACGGCAATGATGGTGCGGTTTTCCGCCAGCTTCGGCAGCAGCGGCGCGAACATGTCCGACGTGCCAAGGCCGCCATGCAGCAGAAGCAGCGGTTCGCCCTTGCCGTAGACGGCATAGTAGTAATTCAGGCCGTCGATCGGCAGCAGGCCGGACTTTTCCGGCTTCGGCATGGCTGTTGCTTCGGTGGTCATGGCGGGCTTGGTCTCCACTGCATTGGCTGGGCCGGGCGCTGCAAACAAGGCAGCGACCGAGGCAAGAATGGCGAAATAGATTGGTCTGGACATGTCGGTCTCCTCGGGTTCCGCCCCAAGGACGAGCGAGCACGCCGCATGCCGACATGCCCTGCGAAAAAATCCGCGGAAGAATGACCGGTTTGGCTGTTTTCGATCGGGTCGCGCGCCTCAGTGGCGCTTGGCCTGCACCAGATAGGCGTCGATCTCGGTCTCGCCGAGCCATTTGGCGGCTTCCAGCCGGTGCAGGCCCTCGACCAGGATGTGGCGCTTGCCGTCATTGCGAACCTGGATCGGCGTCTTCATGCCGTTTTCCAGTATGTCTTCGGCCAGGTGCCGGACCGTTTCGGGATGCAGCGTCTTCTTGCGCGCCGTCGGCACGTAGATGTCGTCGACCTTGACCTTCTGCACTCTCAGCATGCCGGCTCCCGAGGCGGAACATACCGCCTCGCCTGAGATAGTCGGTTTGCCGGGTGCGGCCAAGAGCGGCCAAGCAATTGTGTCGTATGCAATTGCTGGCCCGATCGTTTCCATTTGACGCTTGGCCGGCAGATGGCCGAAATGGCGGCCTGTCACTTTTCCGGTGTTCATGACCCATCTGCCAACCGAATTTCCCGATTTCGGACTGACGCCCGAGCAGCGCCGCGAGGCAGTGCGCGGCCATTACTATGAATGGCCGGGAATGGACGGCGAGCGGGGCGAGATCTGGTGCTATTCTGATCGATTTTCCTACCGCGCCGGCGAGACCGTGACGCTGCATGTCAGCTCGACGGCGCCGCGCTTCAGCATTGTCATTGTCCGCGACGGCGGCAGCGAGACAAAGGTCTTCGAGCAAACGGGGCTTTCGGCGCGCTGGCAGGATACGCCCGACCAGTGCTCGGTCGAAGGCTGCGGCTGGGAGGCGTCTTTCGAATTTCGCATCGGCGACGATTGGCCATCCGGCGCCTATCGGCTGACGCTGACGGCGGACGGGCGCGAGCCCATCCATTGCCATCACCTCATCATCGTCGCGCCCCTGCCCGGCAGAAAACCCGGTCGCGTGCTGCAGGTGGCGGCGACCGGC
Source organism: Mesorhizobium sp. LSHC412B00 (assembly GCF_000503035.1). NCBI lineage: Bacteria > Pseudomonadati > Pseudomonadota > Alphaproteobacteria > Hyphomicrobiales > Phyllobacteriaceae > Mesorhizobium > Mesorhizobium sp. LSHC412B00. The sequence continues at coordinate 32,382 of NZ_AYWB01000011.1, forward strand.
ACCTGGCTGTCCTACAACACATGGGGCGGCTCCAACGCCTATCAGGGCATCACCGGCCCGGGCCGCGACCAGTATGCGCGCATGGTGTCGACGCAGCGGCCTTGGTGCCGTGGCTTCGTGGTGTTGCCCAAGGACGCGCCGCGCGTGCCGCTGGAGGTTGCCGTGCCGCCGAAAACAGTGCCGCGCTATCCGCACATGGAATGGGCGTACGCCACGGGACATTCGAAGAAATACACCTCCTCCGGCTGGGCGAGCTATGACAGCCACTTCTTCCGCTTTGCCGAGCGCGCCGGCTATGGCGTCGATCTCGCCAGCCAGCACGATTTGCACTTCTCGCCCGAAATCCTCGATGGTTATGACTGTGTGGTCTTCGTCGGCCATGACGAGTACTGGACCTGGGAGATGCGGGACGCCGTCGACAGCTACGTCGAGCGCGGCGGTCATGCGGCTCGCTTTGCCGGCAATTTCATGTGGCAGACAAGGCTCGAGGACGAAGGCCGCCGGCAGGTCTGCTACAAATACCGGGCGCGCGCCGAAGACCCGGCCTATGGCGGCGACGTCACCCGCGCCACCAATTCCTGGGAAGCGCCGGAGATCGGCCGTCCCGGCGCAATGACCTTCGGCCTCAACGCAACGCGCGGCGTCTATGCCGGCTGGGGCGGATGCGCACCGCGCGGCGTGCGCGGCTTTCCGGTCTATCGGCCCGAGCACTGGGCCTTTGCCGGCACCGGCATGTACTATGGCGACCTGCTCGGCGCCGACAGCCATGTCTATGGCTATGAGGTCGACGGGCTCGATTTCGAGATCCGCGGCGGCCTGCCCTATCCGACACCGGACAGCGGTGCGCCTGACGGGCTGCAGGTGCTGGCCGTCGGCGTGGCGAGCCAGGTCGAGGAAAGCGCCGACATCCCGATCGAGGACCAGTTTCTCACCGACGAGGATGGCCGCTTTACGGCCGAAACGCTGTTTGGCGAGGCGACCGACGCCAATCTGGAAAAGGTCAAACGCGGCAACGGCATGATCGTCAATTTCCCGCGCGGCAAGGGCGAGGTTTTCCACGCCGGAAGCTGCGAATGGGTGGCCGGCCTGCTCAGGCAGGATCCGATGGTCGAGCGCGTGACCAGGAATGTAATCGATCGCTACCTCGGAAAGACCTGACATGCAGAAGCCCTCCTCCGCCGGTTCAGAAGTGCGCGCGCCATCGCACCTGTTCTACCTCTCCAGCCTGCGGCGGCCGCTGATCGACCGCGCCGAAGGCATTTATATGTGGACGCAGGACGGCCGCCGCTTCATCGACGGATCGAGCGGGCCGATGGTCGCCAATATCGGCCATTCCAACCGCAACGTGCTCGACGCCATGAAGCGGCAGATGGACCGCGCCACCTTCGCCTACCGGCTGCATTTCGAGAACGAACCGGCGGAAGAACTGGCGCGGGAACTCGCCGGCAAACTGCCGGAGGGCATGGACCGAATCTTCTTCGTCTCCGGCGGTTCGGAGGCGACGGAATCCTGCATCAAGCTGGCGCGGCAATGGGCGGTCGCGACCGGCCAGCCGAAGCGCTGGAAGGTTATCACGCGTTTTCCCTCCTATCATGGCGGCACGCTGGGTTCGCTTTCGATAACCGGCGACGATGCGCTGGCCGAAACGTTCACACCGATGATGCGGGTGATGCCGACCGTGCCGGCGCCGACGGCATGGCGCGACCGCGACAATCTTTCGATGGAGCAGCGCGGCGTCCGCTATGCCGACATGCTGGAGGAGAAGATCCAGGCCGAGGGCCCGGACAGCGTGCTCGCCTTCATCATGGAGCCGATCGGCGGTGCGGCGACTTCGGCCCTCGTCGCACCGGACAGCTATTATCCGCGTATACGCGAGATCTGCGACCGCTACGGCATCTTGCTCATCCATGATGAAGTGATGAGCGGCGCCGGCCGCACCGGAAAATTCCTTGGCGGCGACCATTGGAACTGCAAGCCCGACATCGTCGCGCTGTCGAAGGGGCTTGGCTCCGGCTATGCGCCGCTCGGCGCGCTGGCCGCCCCGATGCGGCTGGTCGAGCCGCTGCTGGCGTCGGGCGGCTTCCAGCATGGCCACACCTATGCCGGCAATCCGCTCGCCTGCGCGGCCGGGCTCGCCGTGCTCGGCGAGATGGACCGCCTCGACCTGATCGCCAACGCCGCCGCGATGGGCGACGTGCTGATGGACGGGCTGAAAGGGCTGGCGAAGCGTTTTCCGTTCATCGCCGATGTCCGAGGCAAAGGCCTGCTCACCGGCGCCGAGATGGTTGCCGATCCCGAAACTCTACGGCCGATCGAACAGGGCAAGAAAGCCACGCAGCGCCTGCTCGACCTCGCCTACGAGCGCGGGCTGATCATCTACGGCCGCAGGGTCAAGGGCGGTGTCGACGGCGACAATTTCATGGTGGCGCCGCCGATGATCGTCACGGCTGAAGAGGTCGGCGAGATCATTTCCATCATCGGCGATTCGCTGGAAGTTCTGGCCGCCGAACTCGACCTGCCGGTCGAAGGCTGAGGGCTAAAGAATGGCGCCGAGGAAAGTCATCATCACCTGCGCGGTCACTGGCTCGGTGCACACCCCGTCCATGTCGCCCTATCTGCCGGTGACGCCGGACCAGATCGCGACCGACGCCATCGCGGCGGCCGAGGCTGGCGCCTCAATCCTGCATCTCCACGCCCGCGATCCCAAAGACGGCCGGCCGACCGCCGATCCTGAGGTGTTCATGCAGTTCCTGCCGCGCATCAAGCAAGCGACCGATGCGGTGATCAACATCACCACCGGCGGTTCGTCGCTGATGACGCTCGACCAGCGGCTGGCGGCACCACTGCGGGCCGAGCCGGAAATGTGCTCGCTCAACATGGGCTCGATGAATTTCGCGCTGTTCCCGATGCTCGACAAGCCAAGGGAGTGGCAGCACGAGTGGGAACCAAAGCTGCTCGAAGCCACGCGCGACACCATCTTCAAGAACACCTTTGCCGATATGGAAGGCGTGCTCGAAAGGCTCGGCAAGGGCTGCGGCACGCGCTTTGAGTTCGAATGCTACGATGTCGGCCATCTCTATTCGCTGGCGCATTTTCGCGACCGCGGGCTGGTGTCGGGGCCGCTGTTCATCCAGTTCGTGCTCGGCATTCTCGGCGGCATCGGCGCCGATCCCGACAATCTCATCCATATGAAGCGCATCGCCGACAAGCTGTTCGGCGACAGCTACCAGTTCTCGGTGCTCGCCGCCGGCCGCCATCAGATGCCCCTGATCTCGATCGCGGCGGCGATGGGCGGCAATGTCCGCGTCGGGCTGGAGGACAGTCTCTACGATGGACGGCAATTGGCGAAATCCAATGCCGATCAGGTGCGCAGGATACGCGCCATTCTCGACGGGTTGTCGCTGGAAGTCGCAACGCCGACCGAGGCGCGCGAGATGCTGGCGCTGAAGGGTGGCGATAGGGTGGCGTTTTGAGATGATTGATCTGCGATGATGGCGTTCTGGCACACCCCCCTCTGGCCTGCCGGCCATCTCCCCCTCAAGGGGGGAGATCGGATGTCACTGCGGCCTTCGCCAATCTCAATCGTTGCAAAATGGATGGCAGCGCCAAAGCTGCCAATCTCCCCCCTTGAGGGTGAGATGTCCGGCAGGACAGCGGGGGGTGCCTGGGCGCCTTGCCTATCGTGAGTACAGTCACCCTCCGCCCCGGCACCATCGACGACGTCGACACCATCCATGCCGCGCTGCTCAAGCTCGGCACCCATATCGGCGCGCATCAGGAGATCACGTCCACTGCCGACGATCTCCGCCGCTACGGCTTTGGCGACAAACCCGCCTTCTCCACCCTGATCGCCGAGATCGGCGGCGATTTTGCGGGGCTCTGCCTGCATTTCCCGATCTTCTCGACATGGATGGGGCGGCCCGGCGTCTATATCCAGGACCTCTATGTCGAGGACCGGTTTCGCGGCCGCAAGATCGGCGAAAGACTGCTGCGCCGGGTCGCGCGCGACTGCCGCCGGGATGGCGGCGCCTATCTCAGGCTGTCCGTCGACACCGGCAATGACGGCGCCAAGGCTTTTTATGAGAGACTGGGCATCGCCTGGTCGAGCTACGAGCAGACGCAGAAGATTGTTGGCGATGCCTTTTTCGCCTTTGCCGATGCAGCGCAGGATGGGGACGCGGAATGAAAGCCTTCTTTGCCGAGGAGCAGAAACGCCACGACCCGAAGGCCTTTCTGTCCAGCGGTGCGCCGCAGCCCAATCCCGAACAGCCGGAGCGGGTAGAGCGATTGTTAGCCGGCGCAAAATCCGCCGGATTGATGATCGAGCGGCCCAGGGAACATGGCCTAGGCCCGGTGGCGGCCGTGCATACGCCGGAGTATCTCGCCTTCCTCGAACACATTTTTGCGCGCTGGCAGCGCATCGAGAGCGCATCCGCGGAAGTCATCCCCAACATCCATCCACTGGCCCGCACAGGGTCCTATCCGGCCTCGGCGGTCGGCCAGGCCGGCTACCACATGGCCGACACCGCTTGCCCGATTTCGGCCGAGACCTGGCAGAGCGCGCTGTGGAGCGCCTGGAGCGCGGTCGAGGCGGCTGAAACCGTCATGGCTGGCGCGCCCGCCGCCTATGCGCTCTGCCGGCCACCCGGGCACCATGCCTTTGCCGATGTCGCCGGCGGCTTCTGCTTCATCAACAATTCAGCGGTCGCGGCCCAGGTGTTGCGCAAGCAGGCAGCGCGGGTGGCGATCCTCGATGTCGACCTGCATCACGGCAATGGCACGCAAGGCATCTTTTATACGCGTTCCGACGTCCTGACGGTGTCGCTGCACGCCGATCCGGTGCGCTTCTATCCGTTCTTCTGGGGCCATGCCGATGAGCGCGGCGAAGGTCCGGGCCTCGGCTATAATTTCAACCTGCCATTGCCGCGCAAATCAGCCGACGCGGCGTTTCTGGAGGCCCTCGAAGTGGCGTTCCAGCGTATCCGCGCCTTTTCGCCGGACGCGCTGGTCGTGGCGCTCGGTCTCGATGCGTTCGAGGGCGATCCGTTCGGCGGGCTTTCGGTGACCACGCCCGGTTTCTCGCGGATCGGCGAGGCAATTGCCAAGCTCGGCCTGCCGACGGTTATCGTCCAGGAAGGCGGCTATCTTTGCGACGCGCTCGGCGACAATCTCACGGCGTTCCTCACCGGTTTCGGCGGCAAACAGCGATAGCTGACTAGCGCTGCTGCCTCAGCATGGCGATCACCCGGTGCACGCTTTCCAACGTCTCGTCGATCTCTGCCGCCGTGTTGTAGTGCGCAATACCGATGCGCACGACGCCCTGCTCGGCCGGAATGCCGAGATGGTGGACGATCTCCCAGGCGTAGTTGTGACCCGACCATAGAAAAATGTTCTCGGCATTCATCTGCCGCACGATCGTCTCTGGCACGATGCCGTCGACGGTGAAGGACACGGTCGGCACGCGCTCAATGACACGCTTCTGATCGGTGATGCCGCGGATGGTCAGGCCCTCAATGGCGGACAGCCCATCGATCAGCCTCAGCGCCAGCGGGTTTTCGTAGGCGATCGACACTTCGTATGCCTTTGCGATCTTTTGCCTGCGCGAACCGCCCTCGCCGGCCGCAGCACCGAGTTCGGCGAAGTAATCGACCGCTGCGGTAAGCCCGGCCATCAGTTCGATCTGCGGCGTGCCGAGTTCGAAGCGCTCCGGCAGGCCATTGGAAGAGCAACGGCATTTGTAGGGTTGCAGCGCATCGATGATGTCGCGGCGTCCCCACAATATGCCCATATGCGGGCCGAAGAATTTGTAGGCCGAGCAGATCAGGAAGTCGCAGCCGAGATCCTGCACGTCGACCAGCCCATGCGGCGCGAACTGCACGGCGTCGACATAGACCACCGCGCCGGCCTGTTTGGCGATGGCCGTCAGCGCTTTCACCCGATTGATCGAGCCGGTGAGGTTCGAGGCATAGTTCAGCGCAACGAGTTTTGTCCTGTCGGTAAGCAGAGCGCTGAGCGCCGCCTCCTCGACCTGCCAGCTGTTCTCGTCGAAAGGCAGGAAGCGCACCAAGAGGCCAAGATCTTCGGCCAGTTGCAGCCAGGGCGAGACATTGCCCTCATGATCCATGCGGGTGACGATGATCTCGTCGCCCGGCTTGAAGCCGCGGCCGAGCGTGCGCGACATGTGATAGGTCAGCGTCGTCATGTTGGCGCCGATGATTATTTCCTCCGCGCTCGCTGCACCCAGGAAATCGGCCATCGCCTCATGGGCGTCGTCGAACACCTTTTGCGCGGCAAGCGTGGTTTCGAAATAGCCGCCGAGATTGGCGTTGGTGGTGAGGAGGCAGCGCGCCACCGCGTCGGCAACCGCTTGCGGCACCTGCGTGCCGGCCGGATTGTCGAGATAGATGCGCCGGCGGCCCTTGTCGGTCAGGTCCAGCGCCGGAAATTTTCCCCTGACGGCCTCGATCGGAAAATCCATGGCTGTCCCCTTCCCCTTGTCTTTGCTCGGCAATTCCGGCCAAACGGTCTGCTTATGGGCACGGATTGCCGACGCGCTGGTGGATCGCATCCACGCCCTTCTGCATCTCGTCGGTCCAGGTCACATCGGCTGACGACAGCGCCATCTCAAGCTGGGCAATGGTCGTCGCGCCGATGATGCTGGACGTGACGAAAGGCCGGCTGGCGACATAGGCGTTGGCAAACAGCGCCGGCTCGAGGCCGAAGGAGCGCGCCAGCTCATTGTATTCGAGCTGTGCCTCCGCCGCATTCGGCGTCTCGTAGCGCTGGCCGCGGTTGAAGAGCTGCGAGCGCGAACCCTGCGGCCGTGCGCCATGGTCGTATTTGCCGGTGAGATAGCCCTGCGCCAGCGGCGAATAGGCGAGAAAGCCGACATCCTCGCGTTCGCAGGCCTCGGCGAGGTTCGCCTCGAACGTGCGGTTGACCAGATTGTAGGCGTTCTGCAGCGAAACGACGCGCGGGCCGACGCCCTTGTCGGCCTCGGCAATGAAGCGCATGACGCCCCAGGAGCTTTCGTTCGACAGGCCGAGATGGCGGATCTTTCCTGCCTTCACCAGTTCATCGAAGACAGCCAGCGTCTCGGCGATCGGCGTCTCGCCGGGCGGCGCGCCAACGGCATCGGCACGGCGCGGCACAGCACCCACGCGGGTCGGGTTGGCGCCCCAGGGGATGTCGCGCTCCGGCCAATGGATCTGATAGAGATCGAGATAGTCGGTGCCGAGCTTGGCCAGCGATTTGTCGATGGCGTCAAAGATGTCGGCGCGCACCAGCTTCGACGGGCGGCCGCCACGAAACCAGCTGTTGGCGGTGCGGCCGACCACTTTCGAGGCCAGGATGACCTTGTCGCGGTTGCCCTTGGCCTTCATCCAGCTGCCGATGAACTTCTCCGTCCGCCCCTGCGTTTCCTCTTTGGGCGGGATCGGGTAGAGCTCGGCGGTGTCGATGAAATTCACGCCGCGCTCAAAAGCCAGATCCATCTGCGCGTGGCCATCGGCTTCGGTGTTCTGCTCGCCCCAGGTCATCGACCCCAGGCAGATCTGGGTAACAAGAAGATCGGTCCGACCGAGACGGCGTTTGTGCATGGAATTTCTCCGGCGGGAATGCTGGGCGCGACAGCGCGGGAAGGAAGTCGCATCTATAGGGAAAGCGGCGCCGCTCTCCAACCCTCAGCGGACCGACTTTTGCGTGAAGGAGGAAAAGTTAGCGCCTTGCGCCGGCCAGCGCGCGCCGCTTGGCCTCATCGATCAGCATATTGGCCACCTGCATGCGGATCATGGCGCGCTGGCGCAGATGCGGCGCGACGCGGTCGGGGTGGTTGGCGAAGGCGAAGCTGCGGCGCATGCGGCCGAGATCGGCGTTCTTGACGGGATGATCGAGGCCGAGCTCGACGGCGATCGCGTCAGGGTCGATCGGCGGCAGCTTTTCCTCGGGCTTTGCCTCCTCGCCGGCCAGCGCCAGCTTGGCATGATCGAGAAGGGCCGCGAATTCTGCGGCCAGATCGGCTCCCGCCTCGCGGTATTCGGCGGCGAATGTTTCGCCCGAGACCTTGATGCGGCCGGAATGAAGCTCGTCGGCCACGGAGAGATAGTCGAACGGGATCGACGGCCGGGCGCTCGTCTCTTCCGCCGCCTCATCCTTGTCGGAGGCAACGAACAGATCGTCGAGCAAGGAAGCGAAATCCCGCTTGGCGCCGATGTCAGCCTCCCCCTCGTTTAAGCGTGCGAACAGAGCCGGTCGCAGCATAGAACCGGCTCGTTAAAAATGAATGCCGCTGATCTTAACCAGTTTAGGCGTTTGCGAGGTTTGGGCGGGCCCGGTTGGCGATGCGCAAGACCCAACAAAAAGCCGGACTGCATTTGCATGCAGTCCGGAAATTCGCCAGGAGTGGCGAGGAAAAGCCGGCCATGTGCCAGCGTCTATGCATACGGTGGGGATGCGCCACAAGTTTCAGCGCACGCGGCAATTGTGCCGAAAAAAATTCGCTTGGCATGGCTGCCATGCAAATGCTGCACTGCACAATCTTCACAATTTTCCTATATTCGGCGCCGTGGAGGATCAACAAGGGGCCGAATCATGGGGTTCTTCACTGAAATGTTTGCCCGTCCGCGTCCGCAGGAGCATCAGCGTTATCGTTCCGCCCTGGCACTGCTGCACGCGATGAGCAATGCCGACCGCGCCGACATCGGCGTCAAGCCGGCCGATTTCCCACGCATCGCGCGCGAAATGTCACTGCGTTGAGTAAGCCTTGGCGCTGAACCAGCGTCATACGAAGTTTCCCGGCAGCGGCCGGGAAACCTCGCAACGCGCAATTCGTCAACGATTACCGAGATAGGCGCCCTTGGTCAGCGGCACGCCATTGTGGCGCAGGATGTCGTAGGCGGTGGTCACGTGGAAATAGAAGTTGGGCATGGCGACATGCAGCAGATACTGCATGCCGGGCATCGAGGCTTCGCGCTGGCCAAACTTCAGTTCGACCACCCTTTCATCCGAACCATCGAATTCGGCGGCCGAGAATGACGCCAGCAGATCGAGCGTCTTGGTCAGGCGCGCCTGAAGCTCGGCGAAGGTCGCTTCATTGTCTTCGTATTTCGGCACCTCGCGACGGGCCAGCCGTGATGGCGCGCCCTTGGCGTGGTCGGTGGCGACCTGCACCTGCCTGACCAGCGCGTACATGTCGGGCGCCAACCTCGCGGTCAAAAACACCTGCGGGTCGATCTTGCGCTCGGTTGCATTCTGTTCGGCCGCCGACAGCACGCCGGACAGCGCCTTCAGCCTGGCCGAAAACACCGGCACCGAGGCTTCATACATCGATAGTGTCACGTTCAAATCTCCATTGCGGCTGAAGCGCCGACGGCGGGACGTAGCGCCTTCCCGGAGGATTTTTCAAGCGTCACCACGTCGCCGCAATCGATGTGATAGAATCCTGTCGTGGTGGAGATCCCCGATGAGACTTGTCTTTCTGGCAGCGACCGCTTTTTTCTCCCTTGCTGTATCCAGCCAAGCTTTGTTGGCCGATGATGACCCGGCGACCGATGACCAGGCACCTTATGTCGACGACAGGTCGGATGCCGCAGCGGTGGTCCGTTCGCTCTACAGTGCCATCAACCGGCACGAATTCGCCCGCGCCTGGGCTTACTACGGCGATACCAAGCCGGCAAAGGATTTCGACACTTTCGTCAAGGGCTATGACGGCACCGACAAGGTCGACGTTGAAACCGGCGCCATTTCCGATGAAGGTGCCGCCGGCAGCATCTATTACAGCGTCCCGGTGGCCATCCGCGCCACCGACAAGGACGGCAAGGAAGCAGTCTTCGCCGGCTGCTACACGCTGCGCCAGGTCAGCGCTCAGATCCAGGCCCCGCCGTTCCGACCGATCTTTATCGACAAGGGCGCGCTGAAGCCATCCAAGGCCGATTTCGAGGGGGCGCTGCCGCCAAGCTGTGGTGACGGGCCGCCGCCGCCGAAGAAGGACACCGCACTCGAGCACGTGAAGAAACTGTTCGCCGCTGATTATGGCGATCAGTGTGACAAGCAATTTCTCGGCGAGGAGCCGAACATCTTTTCGATCAAATACAAGGCAAAGGACGCGGCTGCCAGCGATCCCGACAAGGAAACGCGGCTTTTCGAGTTCTACTGCCAAGCGGCAGCCTATAACGCAAGTTCGGTCTACTACATGACCGACGAAGTATCGGGCGTGCGGCAGTTGCAGTTCACCGAGCCCGAAATGGATATCCGTTACGAGAACAATGACAGCGACGGCAAACTGCTGGGCATGGATATCATCGGCTTCCGCACATCCGGCTGGGCGGCCAATTCCGAATATGACGAAGACGCCAAGACGCTGACCACGTTCAACAAATGGCGCGGCATCGGCGACGCCTCGGACAAGGGGATATACCTGTTCCGTAACGGCGATTTTTCCCTCGTCCAATATGATGTGGACGCGTCTTACGATGGCGAGGAGAACCCGCAGACGGTGGTCGACTACAACACCGCGCCGTAGGGATCTTATCAGGAACCGCCGCGCTCAAGCAGTCCTTCACATTCGCCTTCTCGTTTCAGGCCGGGAACGCATCGGCCGGAAGAAGGCGCGAATGTCCTCGACCAGAAGACTCGGTTCCTCCAGCGCAGCGAAATGGCCCCCTCGCGGCATCGATGTCCATCGCTGAACGTCAAAGACCCGCGCCACCCAGGATCGAGGCGGCATCGGCAACTCGCGAGGGAAAAGCGCTACCCCAAATGGCGGCGAAACGCGTTCCAGCGTCTCGAACGCAAGAGGGAACAGTCGATTCTCCTTGTAGAGCCGCAAGGACGAGGTGAGCGCGTTGCTGAACCAATAGAGAGAAACATCCGTAAGGAGCGTGTCCATGCCGAAGGTGCGCTCCACGTCACCGTCGCAATCGCTCCAGCTACGGAACTTCTCGATCATCCAGGCTGCGAGACCGATCGGCGAGTCTGTCAGAGCATAAGCAAGCGTCTGAGGCTTCGTGCCCTGCAGATGGGCATAGGCGCCCTCCGTTGCCGTCCAGGCCGCGGCCTTTTCCAGAAAGGCCTGCTCCTCAACGGTGACAGGTGGCAGACCTGCACCCAAGGGTGGCCGATAGCTCCCGGGAATGTAATTGACGTGGACGCCAAGCACGCTTTCGGAATGGAGCCGTGCCATCCAGGCGGAAACGCCCGCGCCGATGTCGCCTCCTTGGGAAGCGAAGCGGTCGTAGCCGAGCCCGCGCATCAACTGTACCCATAACTCCGCGATGCGGCCGGAATGGAAGCCTGGTTCCGTCGGCGCCTGGGAAAAGCCGTATCCGGGCAAGGAGGGAACTACCACGTGGAAAGCGTCGGCCGGGTCACCACCATGGGCAGCTGGGTCTGCCAGCAATGGAATGACGTGTTCCATTTCGATGAACGAGCCGGGCCAGCCATGCGTTATGATCAGCGGCAGCGGCGCCGGTCCGTTGCCTGGCTGGTGGACAAAGTGGACATCTAGGTTGTTCAGCCTCGTCAGATATTGCGGCAGCCGGTTCAGCCGCTCCTCTTGCACTCTCCAGTCGAAGCGGTCTCGCCAGTAATCCGCAAGGCGTTTGATGAACGGCAGCTCGGCCCCATCGCTCCAGCCCGCTTCGCTTAGCGGAATTGGCCATCGTGTTGCGCTAAGCCGGCGCTGGAGATCTTCAAGTTGTTCGTTCGGAATTTGGATCTTGAAGGGGTGAGCGTCCATCGCTGTGCTTCCGATCTGTTGGATCATATCAGCCTACACCAGTAAGAGGATATCGGCCGAACCACGATCACCAAAACCAACGGGCACCTCTGGGCGATATGCCTCAAGGCGCCTTCGACAGCATCCAGTTCAGCGTTTGGCGCCAGTCCACCATGCGGATCGGCGTGCCGTGGGTGCCGGTCTCGAACCGGACGAACCGGGTCGGATAGGGATAGGCTTTGGAACTCGCAATGATGGAACGGAAGAAGGCTTCCTGCTTCTCCACGGGAAAGACCGGGTCCTTGCTGCCCTGGCCGAAGAACACCGGCACGTGACGCCTGTAAGCCGGGCTCGACAGGAAACTGTCATCCCATAGCGAGCCGAGCAGCAGCAGCCCGTTGATGCGCCGTCCCGTATCGTTGCGGCCGGCCAGCTTCCAGCACAGCGCGCCGCCCATCGAGCCACAGGCGACGAAGATTTTCGCGTCCGGCGAGGCCTCGGCATAATGGCCGATCAGCGCCGCGACCTGGGCCGCGCCCTTGTCGCCGAAATCGGTGAAATCGGGTGAGAGATAGAGGCCGCCATTGCCGGCCATCAGGTTCTTGATTCGGTTGAAGTTGCCGCCGAAGGTGAAGTCGTCGACGCCCTGCTTGCGGCTGCCGCCCTGCCCGTGCAGGTAAAGCACGATGATGCCGGCGCCCTCGGTCTTGCCGACAGCGACATGCCTGACATCGCCGGCATCGGTTTTCAGCAGCAGGTCCTGCTGCACCTTGCGCACGCCGACATCGACATACTTAGCCTGCACCCGGCGCTCCGGCACCTGGTCGCGGGCGTTGATGTCGCGCAGCTCCTGGTAGTCGATGATCGTGTAGGCGCCTTTGTCCGTGGACGAGAGCGTCGCCGGATAGGCGAAGAGATCGTCCTTGTAGGGTTTTAGCTCGAGCGCGTCGGCGTGGGCGGCAGAGAACAGGAAAAAGAGCGAAATCAGAAGGCTATGGAGCGCGGCCGCCCCCCTCTGGCCTGCCGGCCATCTCCCCCTCAAGGGGGGAGATTGGATATCACGCCGCCTTCCGCCAATCTTCAAAGCTGCAGGATAGACGCCGCCATCGAGGCTGCTGATCTCCCCCCTTGAGGGAGAGATGGCCGGCAGGCCAGAGGGGGGTAGAAGCGCTGAGGCAAGTAAAGAGAGAGCCATGTTAAAGGCATGCGTTTTTCGGCTTCGCTTTGTCAATCCTGCAGCACGCCGCCGGCGTCTTCCAGCGCCTCGCGGGTGTCGACATCGATCGACGCGCCGTCGCCGATCTCGACGTCGATGACATCCAGTCCCTCGGCCTCGACCAGATGGCGGGCGCCGGTGTCGCCCTCGAGGTGAGCGATGCCTCCAAACAGCGCGCGTGGCAGCAGCACCGGATTGCCGCGGCGGCCGTCATGGGCGGCACGCACCACTGAGCGGCCGCCGTCCCTACGGAAGGCCTCGATCAACCGGTCGAGATCGGCCGATGAGATACCCGGCATGTCGCCGAGTACGATCATGGCGCCGGCCGCCTCGGCTCCAACGCGGGCAATGCCGGCTTTTAGAGACGAGGACAGGCCGTCGGCAAAATCCGGATTGTCGGCGAAGATCACGTCGAGGCCGGTCAAGGCTTGGTGCACCCGCTCACGCTGGTGGCCGGTGACGACAACGGTGCTGGTTGCCTTCGAGGCCAGTGCGCGCTCGACTGTCCGGCGCACCAGCGGTTTGCCGTCGAACAGCGCCAGAAGCTTGTTCGGCCCGCCCATGCGGCTGGAGCGACCGGCGGCCAGAAGCACGATCTCGACCTTCAGCCCGGCTCTCGCCGGCAGCGGCTCGCGCGGCTGCGGCCGGGTCGGGATTTCCATCAAGAGGCCGCCAACGCCCATGCCGGCGATGTCCTTGGCGGTGACGTCGAGGCCGGCGATCAGCCTGTCGAGCACCCAATCGAAACCGTTCTCCTTGGGGCTGCGGGCGCAACCGGGCGCGCCGATGACGCGCTTGCCGTCGAGCGTGCCCAGCACCAGCAGATTGCCGGGATCGACGGGCATGCCCGCGCGGATCACCGTGCCACCTGCTGCCTCGATCGCCGCCGGAACGACATCGTTGAAATCGCTCATCGCCGAGGCGCCGAAGATCACCACCATGTCGTTGTCGCGCGCCAGCGCGGCCGCTGCCTCGGCTACAGGCGCGATCTCGTGCGGCGTGCGGCGCTCCGTCGTCAGCCGGCCGCCGGAGCGTGCCAGCCGGGCCTCGGTGACGCGCAGCGTCTTGTCGAGCACGCTGGCCTTAATGCCGGGCAGCATCGTCTGAATGACGCCGATGCGCACCGGATGGTAGGCGTTGACGGCGAAGATCTCGCCGCCGGCGCAGATCTTCGTCACCTTGTCGACCAGAGCCGTGGCAACAGCGAACGGGATGATCTTGACCGTCGCCACCATTTGCCCCGTCTCGACAGGTGCGTGCTGCGCCAGCGTGGCGATGGTGATGGTCGGGTCGACCGCATTGATGGCGTCGATCATGGCGGCATCGACGGTGAAGAGACCGGCGGCCTTGGCATGGAGGTTGACGCGGCCGGTCGCGGCCGGTTTTGCCTCGATGTTGCGGTGGGCCATGCTGGCAGCAATCTTTTCGGCCGCCGCATCCTCGCTGAGGTCATCGGCGGCAAGCACCGCCACGACGATCTCGGTAATGCCGGCCGCCTTCAGCACCGCCACGTCCTGCGTGCTCAGCCTGTGCGCCTTGCGGAAACGCCGCTCGCCCGCCGTCGTGGCATGCGCCAGCACCGCGCCTTGCGCCTGATCGATCGGGATCGGCCCGAACTTCACGCCGCCGCGCCTTTGGCTTCGAGACCGCGCGAGCGAAAGGCGTGGATCGTCTGCGCCAGGATGGCGACGGCGATCTCGGCCGGGCTCGCCGCGCCAATGTCGATACCGATCGGTGCGTGGATGCGGGCGATCTGGTCGGCGCTGGCGCCGAGCGCCAGCAGGCGCTCGACGCGCCTGGCGTGTGTTTTGCGGCTGCCGAGTGCGCCGACATAGAAACAGTTGGCGTCGAGCGCGGCCTTCAGTGCGAAATCGTCGATCTTCGGATCATGGGTGACGGCGGCCAGCGCCGTATAGCTGTCGAGCGGCTGGCGTTTCAGCACATCCTCCGGCCATTCGGCATGGAGTGCTACATCGGGAAAACGGTCCGGGGTGGCGAAGGCGGTGCGCGGATCGACGATCTCCAGGGGATAGCCGGCGATCCTGGCCATCGGCGCCAGCGCCTGACTGATATGGACGGCGCCGACTACCACCAGGCGCGGCTGCGGCAAATGCGCGTTGAGGAAGAAGGTGCGCCCTTCAGCCTCGACCGAACCCGAATTGCCGGTGCGGAAAGCCTTGGCGATCGCTTGGCCGAGATCGCCGGCAACCTGGTCGCCTTCTCGCACGATGCGGTCGCGGCCGTCGCCGAGATCGGTCACCAGGATCGCCGCACGGCGGGCACGGCGTTCGGCATTGAGGGCTTTGAGAGCGTAGGGATCCATGCCTAACCGAGCCGCTCCACATAGACCTTGATGCGGCCGCCGCAGGATAGGCCGACCTGCCAGGCGGTTTCGTCGGCAACGCCGAATTCCAGCATCTTGGCTTTCCCCGAGTCGATGACGTCGATCGCCTCGCTCACCACCGCGCCCTCGACGCAACCGCCCGAGACCGAGCCGTGGAAATTGCCTTCGGCGTCGATGATCAGATGGCTACCGACCGGCCTCGGCGCCGAACCCCAGGTCTCGACCACAGTGGCGATGGCGACATCCTTGCCGTCCTTCATCCAGCCTTCCGCGATGATCAAGGGGTCGCGGGCCTCATCGAGATAGATGCTGTTGTCCATGATCGCTTGCCTCAAAGTCTGTTTTCTCTGGGAGCCTGTTTTCGGAATCCAATATGGCTATGCGGCGCGCCTGACACCAGCGTCCTGCCAGCGACGCGGATCGACCGAAGCGGCGGATTTCTTGTCCAGCGAGGCGCAGAGGTCGGCCAGCGCATCGAGATTGTGTACCGAGCGGAACTCGTCGACATGAGGCAGCATCGCCTTGACGCCGCGGGCGCGGGCCTCGAAACCGTCAAAGCGCAGCAACGGGTTGAGCCAGATCAGCCGCCGGCAGGATTTGTGCAGGCGATCCATCTCCTCCGACAGGCCGGAAACATCGTCGCGCTCCAAACCGTCGGTGATCAAAAGCACCACCGCGCCCTGCCCGAGCACGCGGCGTGACCAGTGCTTGTTGAACTCCGCCAGCGTATCGCCGATGCGGGTGCCGCCCGACCAGTCCTTCACCGCCGCCGAGCAGTCGGCAAGGGCGGCATCGGGGTCGCGATGGCGCATCTGCCGCGTGAGATTGGTCAGTCGCGTGCCGAAGACGAAGGTGTGCACGCGCCGCCGTTTTTCGGTCAGCGCATGCAGAAAGTGCAGGAAGATGCGCGTGTACTGGCTCATCGAACCGGAGATATCGGCGAGAACCACCAGCGGCGGATGCACTTCGCGGGCTGAGCGGAATTTCGGCAGGATCAGTTCGCCGCCGGTGCGCGCGGCCGAGCGCATCATGGCGCGTGGATCGATACGGCGGCCATGCAGGTCTGNATCAGTTCGCCGCCGGTGCGCGCGGCCGAGCGCATCATGGCGCGTGGATCGATACGGCGGCCATGCAGGTCTGCCTTGAAGCGTCGGGTACGGACCATGTCGAACGGCAGCCGCAGCCGGGCAATCGCCTTCTTGGCGTCTGCCATCTCGTCGGCATTCATCTGGGCAAAGTCCTTGCCGCGCAGCACTTCATTCCCGGAGAAGGTTAGCCGGGCGTCGACTTCGATCTCCGGGATTTCCCTGACCGGCCGATTCTTCTCGTGGCCTTCGAACATGGCCTGGCTGACGCGATTTTCTGCCGCGCGCGGCTTTTGCTTCTCCCTGGTGTCGGGCGCCACAGGCGAGAACATCGCCAGAAGTTTCTCGATCAGCTCGCGCGATTTCCAGAACAGCCGGAAGGCTTCGTCGAAAACAGGGTGATCCTCGTGCCGCGACACCAGCACGGCATGCAGCGTCCAGTAGAAATCGTCGCGCGAACCGATGCCGGCTGCCAGCACCGCCTCGATCCCATCCTTGACCGAAGCCGGCCCGACCCGCATGCCGGATTTGCGCAAGGTGCGGGCGAAATAGACGATGTTGTCGGCGATGCGCCCGTCTTCCGTCGCCTCTCTGGGGTCGGTCTCTTTGGGGTAAGCACCCGGCGCCTTCACTGCCCTACTCCGCAGCCGCCAGTTCGGCCTTGACCTCATCGAGGATGCGCCGGCCCTCGCCCGCGCCGATGCGGGCAATGTCGTCCTGGTATTTCAACAAAACGCCGATCGTGTCGGAGACGGTTTCGGGATCGAGCGCCACCTTGTCGAGTTCGGTCAGCGCGCCGGCCCAGTCGATGGTTTCGGCGACACCCGGCGCCTTGAACAGCTCGACCCGGCGCAGCTTCTGGATGAACGACACCACTTCCGCGGAAAGTCGGCTGTTGGCCTGCGGCACCTTGCGGCGCACGATCTCCAGCTCGCGCTCGGCATTGGGATAGTCGACCCAGTGATAGAGGCAGCGCCGCTTCAGCGCGTCGTGGATTTCGCGGGTGCGGTTGGTGGTGATGATGACGATCGGCGGCTCCTCCGCCTTGATGGTGCCGAGCTCAGGCACCGTCACCTGGAAGTCGGACAGGATTTCGAGCAGGAATGCTTCGAAAGCCTCGTCGGTGCGGTCGAGCTCATCGATCAGGAACACCGGGGCCGCACCCGCCATGCCGGTCAGCGCATCGAGCACCGGGCGGCGGATCAGGTATTTTTCGGAAAAGACATTGCGCTCCATGTCGGAGCGGTCGACCGAGCCTGCCGCCTCCTCCATGCGGATCTCTATCATCTGCGCGGCGTAATTCCACTCATAGACAGCGGACGAGACGTCGAGCCCTTCATAGCATTGCAGGCGGATCAGCCGGCGGCCGAGTGCCTGCGCCAGCACCTTGGCGATCTCGGTCTTGCCGACGCCGGCCTCCCCTTCAAGGAACAGCGGCCGCTGCATGCGCAGGGACAGGAACAGCACCGTTGCCAGCGAGCGGTCCGCGACGTAGTCCGCGCTGGTCAGGAGATCGAGCGTTTCGTCGATCGTCCGCGGCTCGGGGCGCGGTTTCAGCTCGGTCATTCTTTCTCCGTTGCCGCCTCTGCTCCGCTCTGCAGCACGTGGTAGTCGCGGGCGTGGTAGATCAGCGGCCGCAAATTATCGCCCATGCGCAGGCCTGTCACCTTGCCAAAAAGCACACGATGGGTGGCGAGATCCTTGGTGTCGATCAATTCGCAGTCGAAAACCGCAAGAGCGCCCTTCAGGGTAGGCGCGCCCGTCGATATGACATCCCACTCGCCAAGCGCGAAACGCTCATCGGCCGACAGCCCGGTCAGGCCTGAAAACGCCACCGATAGGGGCTGCTGGTGCGAAGCCAGCGTGTTCAGCGCAAACCGGCCGTTTTGCACGAACAGCTCGTTCTTGGCATTCTCGCGGTTGAGACAGACGAGAACCGTCGGCGGCGTGTCCGACACCGAACAGGCGGCAATCACCGTCGTGCCGCGTTTGCCGGCGGGCCCGTCGGTGGTAACCACATGGACGTGGCCGGCAAAATGCGCCATCGCGTCGCGATAGGCCTGAGGCCCTATGTCGTTCAACTTCAACACCGATGATTTTCCATAAGCGGGAATCCAAGCGTTATATATGGCGGCACACAATAGGCCACAAGCGAAGTGGTTGACGCCAATCCGCAAATTCCCGTGTTGCGCCTGGGGCGGGCAGCCTTTAGGTCTTGGCGGAAGAGACGCTGGAAGCATGCGACCGGCACGGAGGAATTCGTCGTCAGAATGCGACCCCCAACAGCTGTAATAGCGGCACTGCTCTGGCTGCTGCCGGCAAGCGCCGGCGCGCAGACTTTGCTTGTCGGCGTCGCCGCACCCCTGTCCGGTCCGTCGGCGATCCTGGGCAAGCAGATTGAGGCGGGTGCTGCCCTGGCAGCAGAAGCCAACGGCGCCGAGATCAGGACGGTCGACGATGCCTGCACAGCCGATGGCGGCGCCGCCGCCGCGAGGGAGTTCGCGGCGGCGAAGGTCAAGGTCGTCGTCGGCTTCCTCTGCACCGAGGCGATCCATGCGGCGCTGCCGATCCTCAAGGACGCTGACATACCGGTCATCACCGTTGGCGTGCGCACCGAAAGCCTGACCGATCGCCGCGCCAAAACCGGCTGGCCGGTCTATCGGCTGGGGCCGCGCGGCGATGACGAGCGCAATGCGGTGGCCGCCATCCTGACCCGGCTGTGGCAGAGCGAATTGTTCGCCATCGTCGATGACGGCACCATCTATGGCCGCGAAATCGCCGAGACGCTGCGCGCCGCAGCGGAGCAGGCAGCGCTGAAGCCGGTCTTCACAGACACGTTCCGGCCGCAGCTCGACAACCAGATCGGGCTGATCGGGCGGCTGAAGAAGGCGGGCGCCACGCATGTCTTTGCCGGTGGCGACGGCGACGACATCGCCATTATGGGCCGCGACGCCGGCCAGCTCGAGGCCGGCATTGTCTTTGCCGGCGGCGAGAATTTGCGCACGCCACCCGGCGATGTGCCTTACGCCGTCGGCACGCTGATGATCGCGCCGCCGGAATGGGCCGATGTCGCCGATCCCAAGGTGCTGGCGGCGTTTACGGCCAAAAACATCGCGCCGGATGGCTATGCCTTGCCGGCCTATGCGGCGGTGGAGATTGCCAAGGCGGCCTCGGCCGCGCCCGAGACCTCGGGCAAGGGGCTGGCCGACGCGCTAACCGGGAACGATTTCACCACCGCGATCGGCCCGCTGCGGTTCGACGACAAAGGCGATCTGAGCCAAAACCTCTATCGCGCCTTCCGCTTCGACGGGACGCGTTTCGTGCCGGCGGAGACGAACTGATGTTTCGCACCGGGCCGCGCAATCTGATCACCGATGTCGCCGGCCTGCGCGTCGGCAACGCGTCGGACGCCAGGCTGAAATCGGGCGTCACCACCGTATTGTGCGACGAACCGGCGGTCGGTGGCGTGCAGATCCTCGGCGGCGCGCCGGGCACGCGCGAGACCGACCTGCTCGAACCGCACAATTCCATCGAGGCGGTTCATGCCGTCGTGCTGTCGGGCGGCTCGGCCTTCGGCCTCGACGCCGCCTCCGGCGTTCAGGCAGCGCTGCGCGAAAAAGGCATTGGCGTCGATGTTGGCGGCTTTCGCGTGCCGATCGTGCCGGCGGCGATCCTGTTCGACCTGCGCAATGGCGGCGACAAGGATTGGGGCCGTTATCCTCCCTACCGCGACCTCGGCTACGAAGCCGCCCAGGCGGCAACAGTCGACTTTCCGCTCGGCACAATCGGCGCCGGCACCGGCGCGCTAAGCTCCGGGCTGAAGGGCGGCCTCGGCTCGGCCTCGACCGTGCTCGACAGCGGCGTCACCATCGGCGCACTGGCCGCCGCCAACCCGACCGGCTCGGTGACGATTGCGCGTACACGCTATTTCTGGGCGGCGCCATTCGAGATCGGCGATGAATTCGGAGGCCTCGGCTATCCCTCGCCGATGCCGGACGACGCCAGGCGGATCCTGTTGAAATACCGCAACAAGCGTGTCGGTGGACAAGCCGAGGCCGGAGGCAACACCACCATCGCCGTCATCGCCACCGACGCCGTGCTGACCAAGGCGGCAGCCAAGCGGCTGGCCATTTCAGCGCATGACGGCTTCGTGCGCGCCATCTGGCCCGTGCACACGCCGGCTGACGGCGATCTGGTGTTCGCGCTGGCGACGGGCAAGAGCGGCATAGAACTCAGCGCCGACGATGCCGTCGATTTCTTTGCCGCCGCCGGCGCCACCATGGCGCGCGCCATCAGCCGCGGCATCCATGCCGCGACGCCGGCCGAAGGCGATCTGTTTGCGGTGTGGTCGTCGCGCTGACTTTCAATCAGGTCGGGTCGGACTCTTCTTCCTCGAAGCTGACCGCGACATCCGAATTTGCCGACAGCCAGACTTTCTGGCCCTCGACCTCGGCAAGCAGGCTCAAGGGAATGTAGTGGTGATGCCCCTGATGGGCGCCCTCGCCGCTGTCGGCCTTGGTCAACTTGATCCGCTCGCCATCGACCCGGTCGACGGTGCCGATGTGAACGCCGTCGGCGCCGATCACTTCCATATGCTCGCGAATCTTGCTGGCCTCATTCATGGGGTGTTCTCCTTTTGAAAACGATCGACGATAACAAACAGAGGCGAAATTGGATGCATCGCCTTTTGAATAGCACGATGTTTTGACTGTCTCGTGATAGGGAACGATCGAACCAGGGCAGGCGGAGCGGAACCCCGATGCGAAATCTCGTCCTGATTGGCGTTTGCCTGCTGGTCCATCTGGCATCCGCCATGGCCGCCCGAGCGGGCGATGTCGCCGAGCTTGAAATCCTCGGCTTCAGCAAGGATGGCAGCGTCTTCGCCTTCGAGGAATATGGTGTGGCAGACGGTTCGGGCTTTCCCTATGCCAATCGCTACTACATCAACACCGCCGACGACACGTTCCTGAAGGGCACGCCAATCCGGGTCCGGCTGGAGGATGAGACCGCCTCGCTCGAGACGGCCCGTCAGCAAGCCAAGCAAAAAGGCGAAGCAATCATTGCCCAGGCCGAGCTTACCGCCAACCGCGGCATCACCGCCGGCTTCAACCCGGTGACCGAATTGTCGGCCGACCCGTTCCGCATGGTGGTGAACCCACGGCCGATCTTTTCGCCGGTCGACCCGCCGCTGGAATTCCGGCTGGACGAGATCGGCATGAATGACACCGAAAGCTGCCAGAGCCAGGGCGAGGTCAACGGTTTTCGCCTGCTGCGGATCGAGGCCAGGGATGGCGGCCGGACCCATCTGCTGCATGAGGATAAATCGATCCCGAAAAGCCGTGGCTGCCCGAACGGCTACAGGATCGGCGCGGTGCAGACGTTCTCGATGGACAGCATCAGCGCCTATGCGGTGCTGATCGCGGTGCGCCAATACGGCTTCGAAGGGCGCCGGATTTTCGCTGGATCGCCGTGACCGGACGCCTGTGACAGCGCTCGATCAATCCAGCTGGCGCAAGCGCGCCGGAAATCGCGTCAGCCGCGCCATACCATCGACGGGCGCGGCGCTTGTCGGCGCCTTGCTGTGGGCGATGGCCATGGGCGCCAGCGCGCTGACCGGTCTTTGGCTCGACAATTGGGAGACCCCGGAAAAGATCCGCTTCGTCGCCCTGCTGTTTGCGACCGGCGCGGCATTGGCCTTTCCCGTCGGGTTGTTCGCGGCGCGGCTGGTCTCGCTCGACCGGCACTGGGAAGTGGCGTTCGCCGCCGCCTTCGTCTGCCTGCTTGCCACGACGCTCGCCTTCACCGGCGGGTTGTTTGCGCTGCAATACCGCTCCTACTATGCCGAATGGCACGCGGAGGCCTTCACCGCCCGGTGGGCGTTCGAACTGGTCTTCACCTCGCTGACGGCGCTCTACCAATTCGTGGTGCTGGGTATCAGGCTCTATTTTCCGCTCGGATTCATCGCGCTTGCCGCCGCCAGCGTGTGGTTTGCGCGCCAGCAGCGTTGAGCATTCGGTCCGCCTCTGTTAGGACGCGCACTTAACCACGGACACATCAGGACTGACGGATGATCCCTCGCTATTCCCGGCCGGAAATGGTCGCCATCTGGTCGCCGGAAACCCGCTTCCGCATCTGGTTCGAAATCGAGGCCCATGCCTGTGATGCGCTGGCTGAGCTCGGCGTCATCCCCAGGGAAGCCGCCAAGACCATCTGGGAAAAGGGCAATGCGGCAAAATTCGACGTCGGCAAGATCGACGAGATCGAGGCCGTCACCAAGCACGACGTCATCGCCTTCCTCACCCATCTCGCCGAATTCGTCGGGCCGGATGCGCGTTTCATCCACCAGGGCATGACCTCGTCAGATGTACTCGACACCTGCCTTGCGGTGCAGCTCGGCCGCGCCAGCGATATCCTGCTGGCCGACCTCGACGGCCTGCTCGCCGCGCTGAAGCGCCGGGCCTTCGAGCACAAGGACACCGTCACCATCGGCCGCAGCCACGGCATCCACGCCGAGCCGACCACCTTCGGCGTCAAGCTGGCGCAGGCCTATGCCGAGTTCTCACGCTGCCGCGAGCGGCTGGTGCACGCGCGAGAGGATATTGCCACCTGCGCTATCTCGGGCGCGATCGGCACCTTCGCCAACATCGACCCTTATGTCGAAGAGCATGTGGCGAAAAAGCTTGGGCTGAAGCCGGAACCGGTGTCGACGCAGGTCATCCCGCGCGACCGCCACGCCATGTTCTTTGCCACGCTCGGGGTCATCGCCTCGTCGGTCGAGCGGCTGGCGACCGAGATCCGCCATCTGCAGCGCACTGAGGTGCTGGAAGCGGAAGAGTATTTTTCGCCGGGCCAGAAGGGCTCGTCGGCAATGCCGCACAAGCGCAACCCGGTGCTGACTGAAAACCTCACCGGCCTTGCCCGCATGGTGCGGTCCATGGCCTTGCCGGCAATGGAGAATGTGGCGCTCTGGCACGAGCGCGACATTTCGCATTCCTCGGTCGAGCGCATGATCGGCCCGGACGCCACGGTAACACTCGATTTCGCGCTGTCGCGGTTGACCGGCGTCATCGACAAATTGCTGGTCTATCCCGACAACATGCTGAAGAACATGAACAAGTTCCGTGGCCTTGTGCATTCGCAGCGCGTGCTTTTGGCGCTGACGCAAGCCGGCGTCAGCCGCGAGGACGCCTACCGCCTGGTGCAGCGCAACGCCATGAAGGTATGGGAACAAGGCGCTGATTTTCTTGAAGAATTGTTGGGTGACAAGGAAGTCACCGCAGCGCTGCCCGAAGCCGAGATCCGCGAGAAATTCGACCTGGGCTATCACACCAAGCATGTCGACACGATCTTCAAGCGGGTTTTCGGATAGGTTTTTCGATGCGGCTGGCCGTCCTTTCCGACATCCATGGGAATCTGCGCGCGCTTGAGGCGGTTCATGCGCAGATCAAAGACGCTTCTCCCGACATCATCGTCAATCTGGGCGATTGTCTTTCCGGGCCGCTATGGCCTGAAGAAACCGCGCAATATCTGATGGCGCAGAACTGGCCGACCGTGCGCGGCAATCACGACCGTGTGCTGATCGAGCCGCCTGCTTCCGGGTTGGAAGACGTCGATGCTTTCACCCACCAACGCCTCTCTGAGACATCCCTGACCTGGCTCTCGGCCTTGCCGGTCACCCTGTCGCCTGCCCCGGACATCCTGCTGTGCCATGGCAGCCCGAGTGACGACAACGTGTTCCTGCTTGAGGAAGACGGAGGCAGCCACTTCCACCCCTCCAATGAAAAGCAGATCAGGCACAAGCTCGGCAGCGCCGGCGCCGGGCTGACCTTGTGCGGCCATACACATACGCCGCGCGTTGTGCGTTTGTCGGACAACCGGACAATCCTCAATCCGGGCAGCGTCGGCGTCCAGGCATTCCCCGGCCTGACCGTGACCGGCAGTCCGCATGCCCGCTACGCCCTCGCTACGCGCAAGGACGGACAATGGTTTTTCAGCCATCACGTGGTCAATTATGACTGGACCGAGGCGTCCACCCGCGCGACAGCCACCGGCTTCGACAGCTGGGCGCATGGGCTGCTGACGGGCTACGCCGCCAATTCCTTGTAAGAACCGAGCGGGCGCTCAGCCGGCGGCGCCCGGCACGGTGCGGATCACCGTGCCCCACGGATCTTCCCGCGTGGTTTCAGCGGTTGTCCTGTCCGAGCGCATCTCGACCCAGGCCAGCCCTGAGCGGGACGGATCGCGGCGCCCGGCGCCGGCGCTGTGCCACGAATTGCCACCGATATGATGGTGGTAGCCTCCCGACGACAGGAACACCGCCTGCCCTCCATACTTAGCGACCGTGTCGAAGCCAAATTCGTCGTGCCACCAGGCCTCGGCATCTTCCGGCCGGCCGACGCGCAGATGGACATGGCCGACAATGCTGTTTTGCGGCGCGCCCTGCCAGCCGGCGTCACCGGCCGGCACGCTGCCAACCACGGCAGCCAGGTTCAGCCGCTCGGTCGCCATGGCGATCTTGTCGCCGTTCCACTTCCACTCCTGCGGCAGACGGTCCCTATAGATTTCAATGCCGTTGCCTTCGGGGTCGGTCAGGTAGAGAGCCTCGCTGACCAGATGGTCGGAGGCGCCCTCGATGCGGATCTTGTTGGCGGCGGCGTGGTTTATCCAGCGGCCGAGATCGGCGCGGCTGGGCAGCAGGAAAGCGGTGTGGAACAGGCCGGCGCTGCGCGGATCGTCGGGCTTGGCCGCTGCATCAGGCTCGATCACCAGCAGCGGGCGCTCGGCAGCGCCCAGCGTGATGGCGCCATCGGCGCGGCTCAATTCCTGCAGGCCGACAACAGCCCGGTAGTAATCGGCAAGTCCTTCGGCGTCGCGCGCCTTCAGGCCCACGCGTGACACGCTGACGGGGGTCGTCGCGGCAAAAGGCAGTTCGCTCATAAAACTCTCCGTTCAGCGCATTATCCCAGGCCGCGCCACCAGTCTATTCTGTCGTCCATCTCTTCCTGCCTCAAATCGTCGATCCTGATCGTTCACACAAGATGGAAAGAATCGAACAGGTTGTTCACAATTGTGATGCACCGCATGCGTCAGCGCGGGTTGCACGAGACACGGCCGCTCGCTATCTCAGCGCCATGAAAGTCAAAGACGCAGATATTCTGATCGTGCCGGGCTACACCAATTCCGGCCCTGAACACTGGCAGACACGCTGGCAGTCGAAACTGTCGACAGCGCGTCGGGTCGAACAGGCGGAGTGGTCGAAGCCGGTGCGCGAGGACTGGACGGCGAGCGTGGCGAACGCTGTCAACGAGGCCGAGCGGCCGGTGGTGATCGTTGCCCATTCCCTGGGCGTGGCGGCCGCGGTGCAGGCCATTCCGCAGTTCAGGAAGCCGGTCGCCGGCGCGTTTTTTGTCGCGCCGCCCGACGTCGCCAACCCGGAGATAAGGCCGCGTCACCTGATGACCTTTGGTCCCTATGCGCGCGAACCGCTGCCCTTCCCGTCCATCGTCATCGCCAGCCGCAACGATCCGTTCTGCGCCTTCGAGGTTGCCGAGGACATTGCCGGCGCCTGGGGTTCGCTGTTCATCGATGCCGGCGAAACCGGTCACCTCAATGAGGATGCCGGCTTCGGCCCGTGGCCGGAAGGGTCGATGACCTTCGCCAAGTTCCTGACCGACCTCAAGGCCTGACCGGGCAAGGCACCACGCCTCAGCCCTTGATCGAATCGTTCATGCTTTTG
This sequence comes from Mesorhizobium sp. LSHC412B00, assembly GCF_000503035.1. NCBI lineage: Bacteria > Pseudomonadati > Pseudomonadota > Alphaproteobacteria > Hyphomicrobiales > Phyllobacteriaceae > Mesorhizobium > Mesorhizobium sp. LSHC412B00. Next base: position 58,476 of record NZ_AYWB01000011.1, read on the forward strand.
ATGAGTATCTTTGCGCCGAGCGAAATCAGCGCATGGTCCGAGCCCATCGCCAGCAGCCGGTAGCCCATCGCCACGACGCGGCCGGCAATCGCCGGCTCAACGACGTAGATCGCCGCATGCTTGCCCGCCTTGCGCGTCCGCTCGGCGATGGAGGCGACGGTTTCCATCATGCTTTCCAGCGTCGAATTGACGGTGGCGCCATTCGACCAGGCGATGGAGAAATCCGATGGGCCGAGGAAGATGCCGTCAATGCCCGGCGTGTCGAGGATGCCGTCCAGCGCATCGAGTGCGGCGCGCGTTTCGACCATGGCAAAGGCCATGGTGCGTTGATTGGTGTCGCGCAGCCATTCGGCGTGGTCGCCTTTGCCATGGCGCGGAAAAGCATAGGTCGGGCCCCAGGAGCGCTCGCCCATCGGCGGATATTTCATCGCCGCGGCAAAGAGTTTTGCATCGGCCACCGAATTCACCATCGGTGCAATCACCGCCTCGGCACCGAAATCGAGGGCGCGGCTGGCCATGTCGAAGCGGCCGACCGGAATGCGCACCAGCGCCGGCTTGTTGGCGGCCAGCACCGGCACCAGGCCGCGCAAGACCGAGTCTTCGTGGTGTCCGCCATGCTGCATGTCGAGCGTGACGGCGTCAAAACCCTGCTTGGCGATGATTTCGACCGTCAAAGCGTCCGGAACGCCGGACCAGGCGGTGAACAGCGTTTCATCCGCCGCCAGGCGTGACTTCAGGGACATGGGTGCTTTCCTCGTTGGGTAGAGCCTTGTAACAGGCCTACGCACAGTTTCAGCCGGAAAAGGCTGAAAAGGCAAAGAAAAACCGCCCGGCTGGACCGGGCGGTCGATTGGTCCAGCGCTACTCGCTCTAGGTGTTCTTGATCTGCTCGATCGCCTGCGCCATCAGTTCGTCCATGGTGCGGCGGATCTGGTGATCCGACTGGTCGACGCCGGCGGCGTCGAAATCCTTGCGGATCTTGCGGAATACGTCGTGATCGCCAGCTTCCTCGATGTCGGAAACCACAACTTCCTTGGCATAGGCGTCGGCGTCAGTGCCGGACTTGCCCAGCTTTTCGGCTGCCCACAGGCCAAGCGCCTTGTTGCGGCGTGCCGAAGCCTTGAAGCGAAGTTCTTCGTCGAAGGCGAATTTGCGCTCAAAACCCTCTTCGCGGTCTTTCATGCTGCTCATGGCTTCCCTCCGATGAAATCGATTCGCGTTGGTGATGGATATGTGTGCTGCCGCAGCACAAACCAAAAGGGCGCGGGCCGGTCAATATGCTACATCGCTTGCTGCGCTGCGGCATTTCATTCCTGAAAGCGGTCGATCGAAAGGATTTGCCGATTGAGCAAACGCTGTGATTGGGATAGACCCGGCATTGAACCCCACCCGTCGCCGCACCAATTTAGGCAGACGGACAGGAACTGGTCGCTTGCCGCCTGCCCGCAAATCCAGAGAAAAATCAGATGAAAAATCGCCGCCGCATTTATGAAGGCAAGGCCAAGATCCTCTATGAGGGACCGGAACCGGGCACACTTATCCAGTTCTTCAAGGATGATGCGACCGCATTCAACAAGAAGAAACATGAGGTCATCGACGGCAAGGGTGTGCTCAACAACCGCATTTCCGAGTACATCTTCAACCATCTGAACCGCATGGGCATTCCGACCCACTTCATCCGCCGGCTCAACATGCGCGAGCAGTTGATCAAGGAAGTCGAGATTATTCCGCTCGAAGTGGTGGTGCGCAATGTCGCCGCCGGCTCGCTGTCCAAGCGCCTCGGCATCGAGGAAGGCACCGTTCTGCCGCGCTCGATCATCGAATTCTATTATAAGGCCGATGCGCTCGACGATCCGATGGTGTCGGAAGAGCACATCACCGCTTTCGGCTGGGCAAGCCCGCAGGAGATCGACGACGTCATGGCGCTGGCCATCCGCGTCAACGACTTCCTCTCCGGCCTGTTCATGGGTGTCGGCATCCAACTCGTCGATTTCAAGATCGAATGCGGCCGCCTGTTCGAGGGCGACATGATGCGCATCGTCGTTGCCGACGAGATCTCGCCGGATTCGTGCCGGCTGTGGGACGTGGCAACGCAGGACAAGCTCGACAAGGACCGTTTCCGCCGCGATATGGGCGGCCTCGTCGAAGCCTATCAGGAAGTTGCCCGCCGCCTCGGCATCATGAACGAGAACGAGCCGCCGCGCCCGACCGGCCCGGTGCTCGTCGCCTCGACCGATGGCCTCAAAGGCAAGCCGCACTAAGTCTTCATTTCTTGACGCGATTCCGGACGAAAAACCGCTTCAGACTTTTCCTGGAATTGCTAAGTCTTCGAACAGGAACCTGTCCAGCATGATCAAGGCCCGCATCACCGTCACCCTCAAGAACGGCGTGCTCGACCCGCAGGGAAAAGCCATAGAGCACGCTCTGTCCGGACTGGGGTTCGGCGGCGTCGGCCAGGTGCGGCAGGGCAAGGTCTTCGACCTCGAGCTCTCAGAGACCGACAAGGCCAAGGCTGAAGCCGATCTGAAAGCCATGTGCGACAAGCTGCTGGCGAATACGGTGATCGAGAATTACGCGGTGGAGATCGCTTGATATGAAATCAGCTGTCGTTCTTCTCCCCGGCCTCAACCGCGACCGCGACATGATTGCGGCGCTGACCAAGATTTCCGGGCAGGCGCCGGCGACCGTCTGGCAGACCGACACCGAAATCCCCGATGTCGACCTGATCGCCATTCCCGGCGGCTTCTCCTTCGGCGATTATCTGCGCTGCGGCGCGATTGCCGCGCGGATGCCGGTGATGCGGGCAGTCGCTGAAAAGGCCGCCAAGGGCGTCATGGTCATTGGCGTCTGCAACGGGTTCCAGATTCTGGTCGAGGCCGGCCTGCTGCCCGGCGCGCTGATGCGCAATGCTTCGCTGAAATTCGTTTGCCGTGAGGTGAAGCTGCAGATCGCCAACGCCAACACCATGTTCACCCGCCGCTATCAGCCGGGCCAAATCATCCGCACGCCGGTTGCGCATCATGACGGCAATTATTTCGCCGACACCGACACGCTTGCCCGTCTCGAAGGCGAAGGACAGGTGGTGTTTCGCTATGCCGAGGGCACCAATCCTAATGGCTCGATGAACGACATTGCCGGTATCGTCAGCGAGAAGGGCAATGTGCTCGGCCTGATGCCGCATCCGGAAAACCTGATCGAGGCCGCGCATGGCGGCAGTGACGGCCGGGCGCTGTTCGAAGGCGCACTCGGCATCGCCGCCTGATATCTCTTCGAATTCCTTTAAAAACGCGGGGGCGGTTGACCATGAGACTGACGATTGTTCGCCTAGGTCCCCTGGCTGCTGCCGGCTTGGCGTTGGCGTCCTGCCAGTCCAGCCCGAAGAGCGCGCCGGTCCCCACGGGCAAGAGCGCTTCGCTGCTGGCCATGGAGCAGGTGGCGATATCGGCCCACAAATGCTGGATCGCCAGCAAGGATCCCGCCTTCAAATCCTATCAGATGGCCAATGAGCTGAATTCGTTCAGCGGCACGCCCCGCTTCCTGCTGGTGCCGGCCAAGCATTATGGCGGCAAGCCGCTGCTGGTCGTCCAGGCGCAAGGCAATTCCAGCCGCGTCGACGTGTTCGGTCCGCTGATGGACGATCCGCTCGGCGCGCGCATCGGATCCGACATTGCGCGCTGGCAAACGGGCAACCCCTCCTGCAACGCGGCCGCCTGACGCCATGGGCCGCTTCCTGCAGTTTGCGGGATTGGTCATAGGTCTGGCCGGGCTTGTCCTGCAAGCGTGCATCACCATCCCGGCATCGATGGAGGCCGGCCGCAGTTTTCTCGGCTCCATCGTCTTTCTGTTCAGCTTCTTCACCATCCTGACCAACATCGGTGCGGTGCTGGTCCATGTCTCGCTGCTGTCGCCTTCGGGCTACGCCTGGCTGCCCGCCTTTGCCGGACCGCGGATGCGGGCCGGCGTCGCCGTGTCCATCGCGCTTGTCTTCATCGTCTATGCGACGGTTCTGGCGCAGCTCTGGCAGCCGCAGGGGCTGTTCCTGCTCTGCAACGTGCTGCTGCACTATGTGACGCCGGTTCTGTTCGTGCTGTGGTGGCTGATAGCAGGTGCCGACGGCAGAGCGAGATGGAGCGACATTTCCTGGTGGATGGCCTATCCGATCGCCTATCTCGCCTATGCGCTTGTACGCGCACCAATCGCAGACGAAGTGCCCTACCCGTTCCTCGACGTTGCGAAAAACGGCACGACCAACGTCGCGCTTGCGGCGCTGGCCGTCACCGGGGTTTTCCTGGTGCTGTGCATCCTCGCTGTGCTTGCCGACAAGGGCGTCTCACGCATAAGAACATCCGGCGCGCGCCGCTGACCGGGCTCCGGGTCAGTCCCAGAATCGCCTGATGCCTTCGCGGTGGGCGTCGTCACGCGACACACCGATGTCCCTGAGTTGCTCGTCGGTCATTTCGAGCAAAGCCAGGCGGCCGCGACGGCGCTCGATCAGCACGTCGATCCATCGCGCCAGCGATCTGACCACATTCACGATCCGGCCGACAAAGCCTCGCCGGCTGGACGGGCGCGGCCCGACCAATTCAATGCCCGCGCAGCGGATTGTCTCGATTGTATCCATTGTCTTTCTGCCAACCTTGCAAATTGTACCCATCTTGGTACGGTTCTGATATGCATTGACACACGATCTGGTGCAATATACAGAATTGTCACCATGACAAATTGGCTCCCTGACCTCACCATCGGTTCCGGCCCGCTTTACCAGCGCCTTGCCGACAGCATCGAGTCGGACATCGACAAGGGCGTCATCGATGCCGGGGCAAAATTGCCGCCGCAGCGCGATCTCGCCTATGATATCGGCACGACGGTCGGCACGATCGGCCGAGCCTATCAGCTGCTGCGCGAGCGCGGCCTGGTGAGCGGCGAAGTCGGACGCGGGACCTATGTGCTGGCGCAGCAATCGGAAGCGTCACCCGAATTCGCCGAGCCTGCCGTGCAAGGCACGCGCTATGTCGATGCGCCGCCCGGCAAGCTGCGTTTCGACAGCACTGCCGCGCCCGACATCGGCCAGGGCGCCATTGTCGCCGACATGCTCTCGCGCACGGTGCAGGATCACCCGCACGAAATATCGAGCTACACCAGGGATTTTCCGGAGCGCTGGTTCGAGGCCGGCGCCCGCTGGCTGTCGCGCAATTCGTTCCGTCCGGCTGCTGAAACCATCGTTCCCACGCTTGGCACACATGCCGCGGTGATGGCGGCGATCGCGGCGCTGACCACGCCGGGCGACTATGTCGCCTTCGAGCACCTCACCTATTCGCAGATCGCCCGCAGCGCCGGGCTGATCGGGCGGCGCATTGCACTTGTCGCATCGGACGAGGAAGGTCTCGATCCCGAGGATTTCGAACGCGTCTGCGCGCAAAAGCACCCGAAGATGATTTTCCTGATGCCGACGGTGCAGAACCCGACGCTGGCGATCCTGTCGGTTTCGCGCCGCGAGGCGATCGCTCGCGTCGCGCGCGCGTACAATGTCATCGTCATCGAGGACGATCTCTATGGCGGCCTGACCGAAGATCCGACGCCGCTCATCGCCGAATATGCACCCGAGCGCACCATTGTCGCCGGCGGTCTGTCGAAATCGGTCGCGGCAGGTGTTCGCGGCGGCTGGCTCTCCTGCCCGCCCGCCTATCGCCATCGCATCCGCGTCGCCCACAAGATGATGACCGGCGGGATGCCGTTCCTGCTGGCGGAGGTGAACGCGCGGCTGGTGCTGTCTGGGCAGGCTGGCGATATCCGCAAACGCAGCATTGCCGAAATTGCCGCCCGCATCGCCATCGTGCGCGAGACACTGGCGGGTTTCGCCTTCAAGTCACACGGCAGCGTGCCCTTCGTCTGGCTGACGCTGCCCGATCCCTGGCTGTCCGGCACGTTCAGGAGCGCATGCCTCGAAAATGGCGTGCTCCTCGACGACGAGGACGAGTTCAAGGCGGGGCGTTCCGAGCAGGTTTTTCACGGCGTGCGTTTCGGCGTCTCGCAGCCAAGGCGGCGCGAGGACATCACCGGCGGCGTCGCGGTGATCCGGCGGCTGCTGGAGGAAGGCCGCGCCGGCTACGACAGTTCGTCCTGAATCGTTGGCGCTAAACCGTGCGCCTGTGTACCGATCTCAGGTTCAGCCCTCTGCCTTGAAGTTTTTGGCTTCCTTTGCGCCCTTGTCCTTGCCGTGCTTCTCGGCCAGGTCCTTGGCCTGCTTGGGCGAAACGTCGGTGGTCTCGGCAATATGCATTGCCTCCTTGTCGGAGAGGCGATTGTCTTTCTTGCCTTGCTTGGTGGCCATGTCGAAATCTCCTGATTGGTTTGAGGCCTAACGGCCGGGATGCCATAGCGTTCCCCAACGGCTCCCCGCTACCATCGTCGCCCTGTGGTTTTCCGGCGTTTTTCGTCATCCAATGGGGTGTATCACGCCAAAGCTTGCGATATGAGGGGACTCAAATTCCCCTCTCCCATGGACATCAATCGCCGCCCATGACCATTTCTAATTCCGTGCCGATCACCCCGGAACTCATCGCCGCGCATGGGCTGAAGCCCGACGAATACCAGCGCATCCTCGACCTGGTCGGGCGCGAACCGAGCTTTACCGAACTCGGCATCTTCTCGGCGATGTGGAATGAGCACTGCTCCTACAAATCCTCGAAGAAATGGCTGCGCACGCTACCGACCACCGGGCCTCAGGTCATCCAGGGTCCGGGCGAGAATGCCGGGGTGGTCGATATCGGCGATGGCGACTGCGTCGTCTTCAAGATGGAGAGCCACAACCATCCCTCTTACATCGAGCCCTACCAGGGTGCGGCGACCGGCGTCGGCGGCATATTGCGCGATGTCTTCACCATGGGCGCGCGGCCGATTGCGGCGATGAATGCGCTGCGCTTCGGCGCACCCGACCATCCCAAGACCAGGCACCTGGTCAGCGGTGTGGTTTCCGGCGTTGGCGGCTACGGCAATGCGTTCGGCGTGCCGACGGTCGGTGGCGAGGTCAATTTCGACGCCCGCTACAACGGCAATATCCTGGTCAACGCCTTTGCCGCGGGCCTCGCCAAGACCGATGCGATCTTCCTGTCGGAAGCCAAGGGCGTCGGCCTGCCGGTCGTCTATCTCGGCGCCAAGACCGGGCGCGACGGCGTCGGCGGCGCCACGATGGCCTCGGCCGAGTTCGACGACAAGATCGACGAGAAGCGCCCGACCGTGCAGGTCGGCGATCCCTTCACCGAAAAATGCCTGCTCGAAGCCTGCCTTGAACTGATGGCGTCCGGCGCCGTCATCGCCATCCAGGACATGGGTGCGGCCGGCCTCACCTGTTCGGCGGTCGAGATGGGCGCCAAGGGCGACCTCGGTATCGAGCTTCACCTCGACCAGGTGCCGGTGCGCGAAGAGCGCATGAGCGCCTATGAGATGATGCTGTCGGAGAGCCAGGAGCGCATGCTGATGGTGCTGCGCCCGGAGAAGGAAAAGGAAGCCGAGGCGATCTTCCACAAATGGGGCCTCGACTTCGCCATTGTCGGCAAGACCACCGACGATCTGCGCTTCCGCGTCATTCACCAGGGTGACGAGGTCGCCAACCTGCCGATCAAGGACCTTGGCGACAAGGCGCCGGAATATGACCGCCCCTGGGTCGAGCCGAAGAAGCCTGCGGCGCTTGCCGCCGGCGATGCGCCGAAGGCCGATGTCGCCGATGCGCTGTTGAAACTGCTCGGCGGGCCGGACCTGTCGTCGCGCCGGTGGGTGTGGGAGCAGTACGACACGCTGATCCAGGGCAATTCGCTGCAGCTTCCGGGCGGCGACGCCGGCGTTGTGCGCGTCGAAGGCCATCCGACCAAGGCGCTCGCCTTCTCCTCCGACGTGACGCCGCGCTATTGCGAGGCCGACCCGTATGAAGGCGGCAAGCAGGCTGTGGCCGAATGCTGGCGCAACCTCACCGCCACCGGCGCGCTGCCGCTGGCGGCGACGGACAACCTCAATTTCGGCAATCCGGAACGGGCTGAGATCATGGGCCAGCTGGTCGGCGCGGTGAAAGGCATTGGCGATGCCTGCCGGGCGCTCGGCTTCCCGATCGTGTCGGGCAATGTCTCGCTCTACAACGAAACCAATGGCCAGGGCATCCTGCCGACGCCGACCATCGGCGGCGTCGGGCTGATTGCCGACTGGTCGAAGATGACCCGTATCGGCTTTGCCGCCGAGGGCCAGATGATCCTGCTGGTCGGCGCGCCCGCAAGCTGGGGCAGCCATCTCGGCCAGTCCGCCTATTTCAGGGACATCCATGGCCGCACCGACGGGCCGCCGCCATCCGTCGACCTCGCGCATGAAAAGCGCGTCGGCGACCATGTGCGCGCGCTGATCGCGTCGGGCGTCGTGACCGCGGCGCATGACCTTTCCGATGGCGGCTTGGCGATAGCCTTGGCCGAAATGGCGATGGCGTCCGGCATCGGCGCCACCATTCCGGGGCTCGCCGGCACCGACCCGATCCCGGTCTGGTTCGGCGAAGACCAGGGCCGCTACCTGCTGACGCTGTCCGTCGATCCGCAGAGCAAGGAATGGGACGCCATCCGCGAGGAACAGAGCAAGCTCGGCATCTTTGCGCCATGGATCGGCTCGACCGGTGGAAACGAACTGAAGCTCGGCGATGCCAGGGCGATCCCGGTCAGCGAATTGACCGCCGCCCACGAAGGCTGGTTCCCGAACTTCATGGACAAGTCCAGTTGACCAGCCTGGCAGCCCGGACGCTGATCACAGTCGTCTTCTGGCCGTCGCTGTTCTTCTTCTGGTTCCTCGGGCCGTTCGTCTTTTTCCTGCTGTCGACGACCTCGAGCGAGGTCTGTCCGCTGCTGGAAAGGCGTGACCAGTTCCTTGAGGCGGCCAATGGCACACTGCAGATGCTGGCCTTGCAAAGTCTGATCTATGCGATCCCCATCGTCTGCCTGGTGCTGTGGAGCCGCCTTTTGCCGAACCCGGCGCGCGCAAGGCATGTCGCCACCTGCATCAAGCTCTTTGCCATTGCGGTCATTACCGGCGCGCTGTGGGAATACGGGTCATCGCTGATCTGCGACGGCTATGGCCAACCATTCTTTTCGCCCTTGTGGCAGATGACCAGCTATCTCCCGATTATCACCCTGGCGCTCAACATCCCGCTCTATGTCCTGGTGTTCAGCCTTGGCCGGGGGTTCTCGACCCGCGACGACATTACAGAAGATGGTGTGGTTCACCCGCGGCAGGATGGCCCTTAGACACTGCGTCCCGACAGAACGGCTTCAACCCGGACCAGAAAGGCTTTAGGCTGCCGTCCGAGTCACTCGTGCCTAGCCGCCCAGAACAGGATTTTGCCATGGCAATGGATGCCCACGACATCGAAAAACTGATCAAGGACGGCATTCCGGACGCCAAGGTGACGATCCGCGACCTCGCCGGTGACGGCGATCACTATGCAGCCGAAGTGGTGGCCGAAAGCTTCCGCGGAAAGAGCCGCGTCCAGCAGCACCAGATGGTCTATGATGCGCTGAAGGGCAATATGGGCGGCGTGCTGCACGCGCTGGCGTTGCAGACCAGTGTGCCGGACTGACGCCAGGCTGGCCTAGCGCGTCGGCGGCTGGCTTGCCAACACGGCAATGATCGGCCCTGCCGGATATCTTCCGCCGACAATCATCCTGTCGCCATCCGACAGCGCGGAGACCGCGCCGTCGAGGAACAGCGCGTTGCGGCATTGTAGCGCGTCGCGAAACAGCCGCGCAAAGCTGCCGAAACTTACCTCAGACCGCGAGATCGCCAGCAAAACGGTGTTTTCATCGCGCACGCCGACGCCGTTGCGGACGTAGCGCGAGGTTCCGTTCGGCTCGAAGCGTGGATGAATCTGGCCATCGATCACCAGCATCGGGCCCGACTGCGTGGCGAAGGCGACATCGGGTTTGGCGGCGGCATAGGCGTTGCTTTCCATGACAGCCGCCTTGCCGTCCTTGCCGACCAGAAAGACGCCGTTCGGCTTCAGGAAGAAATTACCTTCGCTATCGGCAAGGTTGAGCGGCGACTTTTCGCTGCCGTTCTCGACCAGCAGGCCGACCGGCGACAAATCCTCGTGATACATGCCGCCATTCATGGCGAGCAGCACCGGCCTCCCCTCGCCCGCAACCGCCTTGTCGAAGGCTTCGAGCGAACCAAAAGGCTTGCCATCGGCGCCGGCGTGGAAAACACCGATGCTGTCGGCGCGAAGATCGATCTCGCAGACGACATAGGTCACCGCCTCGAAGGCGACATTCCGGCAAGGCGCGGGCAGGTCACCGCCAATGACCAGCGGCGGCGGCTCCGGGCGTCTCGGCCACCACACAACGGCAATCGCCGCCAGCAGGATGGCGATCGGAAGGGCGGCGCCATATCGTCTTCTCATCATGTTCCGAAGGCTGCAATCGGGTCGGATGCTTGGCCCAAGACAGGCGATCCTTTGCGCCATTTCCGCGACGGCGGCGCAAACATCTTGTTTCGGCCCATCTATGGGTTTATTTGATGGCTATGCTTCGAGCCTGACTCCCACAGGCGTGAAAGGATATCTCATGAGCGGCATCAACGACTACATCGACAGCGAAGTGAAGGGCAACGACGTCGTCCTTTTCATGAAGGGCACGCCCGGTTTTCCGCAGTGCGGCTTTTCCGGCCAGGTCGTCCAGATCCTCGATTACATCGGAGCCGACTATAAGGGCGTCGACGTGCTGACCTCGGCCGAACTGCGCCAAGGCATCAAGGAATATTCGAACTGGCCGACGATCCCGCAGCTTTACGTCAAGGGCGAATTCGTCGGCGGCTGCGACATCATCCGCGAAATGTTCCAGGCGGGCGAGCTGCAGACGTTGCTCGTCGACAAGGGCGTCAGCGTCAAAGCGACAGCCTGATTCTGAGTTGAGACGGGGCAGCCCCGCCCCGGCAAAATGTTACCTCCCCCTATCGGAGTGAGGACGAAGTTATGCGCCGGCATGCCGGCGCATATTCGTTTTGAAGATCGGACCCGCCGTGGACCAGCCAGCAAAAGCGCCGCAACAGGCACGCAAATTGCCTATTCCGCGCTGGGAATTCATCGCGCTGTGCGCGGCACTGATGGCGTTGAACTCGCTGGCCATCGACATCATGCTGCCGGCACTGCAGCAAATCGGCGCCACGCTTGGCGTTGAGAATGAAAACCACCGCCAGTATGTGATCACCGCCTATATATTGGGCTTCGGTGGCGGACAGCTTTTCTTCGGACCGATCTCGGACCGGTTCGGGCGCCGCGCGCCGCTCGTTGCCGGGCTGGCGATTTATGTCGTGGCGGCGGCAGCTGCCGCCATCGCCCCGTCATTCGCCGTCCTACTGCTGTGCCGGCTGGTGCAAGGCATCGGTGCGGCGGCGACCCGCGTCATCGCCGTCTCGATCGTGCGCGACACGTTCGACGGTCGGCGCATGGCCGAGGTGATGTCTCTGATCTTCATGGTGTTCATGGCCATCCCGGTGATCGCGCCTGGGATCGGCCAGTTCATCATGCTGTTCGCAACATGGCACTGGATCTTCGTCACCATGGCCGTCGGAGCGCTGATCGTGTCGGCGTGGTCGCTGCTGCGGCTGCCGGAGACGCTGCATCCGGAGTACCGCCGGCCGCTGACAGTCTCATCCGTCGTCGGTGGTTTCCGCATCGTGCTCACCAACCGCATGGCGCTTTGCTACGCCTTTGCCAGCACCTTCATTTTCGCCGCCATGTTCGGCTTCATCGCCTCCGCACAGCAGATCTATGTCGACATTTTTCATGTCGGCGAATTGTTTCCTGTCATCTTCGCGGGTGTCGCCGGCGTTCTCGCTTTTTCGAACTACCTCAACTCGCGCCTGGTCGGCCGCATCGGCATGCGCCGCCTGTCGCAGAGCGCACTGCTGTTGTTCCTGGTGATCAGCCTTGCCTGGCTCACCGTTTCGCTTCAAATGAAGATGCCACTCTGGCTGTTCATCACCTTCTTCGCCAGCGCGATGCTCCCGTTCGGCGCGCTCGGCGCCAATTTCAACGCGCTCGCGATGGAGCCGCTCGGCCAACTGGCGGGCACCGCGTCGTCCATCCTGGGCTTCATGCAGACTTTTCTCGGCGGCATCCTCGGCACGCTGATCGGCCAGGCCTTCAACGGCACGGTGACGCCGCTTGCCGCCGGCTTCTGCAGCGTCTCGGTCGCGGCCCTGCTGATGATCCTGATCGCCGAGCGCGGCAAGATGTTCCAGCCGCACAACCCACCCATTTCAGGGCACGTCACCGACCTGCATTGAGCAACTGTTCTGCGCTACGAGTTTTATTTGTCTCAGACCGCAGCCACCTTCAAGCGACGCGTTTCAGGATGCGCCGCCAATCACTGCCGTGAAACGAGGGAACAGCGGGCGCCCTGCGATGGCGCCACCCATGCTGTCCGAAAGAGGCATCGGCAGAGCCTTGTCGAGAGCTTCGAGCACGGATGACACAAAGACCCGGTTGAGCGAGGCATCATCTCCCATATGGGAGAAAGTGGCGCGCGGTTTGCCCATCAGCGTGCCGTTTTTGCGAATTGAGAAACTCAGCGTCAGGGTCATGCCAGCACTTCCAGGCGGCGGCTGCCAACAGGCAAAGATCGCGGAAAACATCTCGTCTATGGTATCGACGGGATCGCGACTGCCGCACGCGCGTTCCTGCGATCTTGCCTCAGTGGCGCCAGCGGCGGCCAAGGCAAGTGCAAGCGCCGTTGCAACAATTGCGGACCGATGTTTCATTTCGCAGCTTCCGACTTCGCGAGAGATTGGACACTATAACAGAGCCAATATACTTGACGAAAGCCTCTACCAGCAGTTGGACCGATTATTGCGCCCAGAGTTCCCTGCGCAACTCCTGCCAGCTTTCCTTGTCCGGGGCGACAAGAATGCCGCCGTCGATATGCGAGGGCAGATAGGCGCTGCCGTCGATCCGCGCGGTGTAGCCGCCGGCCTCGGCGTGGATCAGCACACCGACCAGATGGTCCCACGGCATCAGTTTGTTGTAGACGACGAAATGGGCATGGCCGCTGGCCAGAAGACGGTATTCATGTGCCGCGCAGCGATAGCCGAACTGCGATAGGGTCTTGGTCTGGTTGCGCGCCAAGAGCGAGCGTTGCGGTTCCGCCAGATATTGCCAGGAGACGGAGCCGGTCATCTGCGAGATCGGCACGGCATCGGCGACATGCACCGTCTCCAGCGCGCCATGCGCATGGCGGATATGGCTGCCGGCGCCCTTGGCGCCGATCAGCCAGTCCCGGCCTACGGGGTCATGGATGATACCGGCGACGGTTTCGCCCTTGACGACGACGCTCAGCATGACGCCGAACAGCGGCACGCCGGAGGCGAAGTTGAAGGTGCCGTCGACCGGGTCGACGACGAAGGCGAGGTCGGCATCACCGAGCCCCTGAAGCAGCGCCGGATTGTCGGAACAGGCTTCCTCGCCGACGATCATCGCCGTGGGATAGCGCTCGCGCAGCCTGGCCGTGATCAGCCGCTCGGCGTTGATGTCGGCCTCGGTCACCAGGTCGGCAGCCGAGGTCTTCTGTCTGATGTCGCCCTCGCCCAGCCGGCGAAAGCGTGGCATGATTTCGGCCTTGGCTGCATCGGCGAGAAGCTCCGCCAGCCAGTCGATCGCTTGGTCGTCAAATATCATCGGAAATGTCTTGTCCTGTGCTGAGGCTGCCATTGAGGGCGGCAAAATCGAACAGCTTTCTGTCGAGCAGATGCGACGGCCTGGTGTTGGACAGCGCGCGCAGCATCGTATCCTTGCGGCCCGGCATGCGCTTTTCCATATCGTCCAGCATCGCCTTCATGGCGTTGCGCTGCAGGCCTTCCTGGCTGCCGCAGAGATCGCAGGGAATGATCGGGAATTTCATCGCGGCGGCGAATTTCTCCAGATCGACCTCGGCGCAGTAGCTCAGCGGCCGCAGCACCATGACGTCGCCGTCGTCATTGAGCAGCTTTGGCGGCATGGCGGCAAGGCGGCCGCCATGAAATAGATTCATGAAGAAGGTTTCGAGAATGTCCTCGCAGTGGTGGCCGAGGACCAGCGCCGAACAGCCCTCCTCGCGCGCGATGCGATAGAGATGGCCGCGCCGCAGCCGCGAGCAAAGCGAACAATAGGTGCTGCCCTGAGGCAGCTTGTCGGTGACCACCGAATAGGTGTCCTGATACTCGATGCGATGGGCAATGCCATGCGCATCGAGGTAGTCGGGCAAAATGTGCTTCGGAAAATTCGGCTGGCCCTGGTCGAGATTGCAGGCCAGCAGCTCGACCGGCAGCAGCCCGCGCCATTTGAGATCGAGCAGCACGGCCAGCAGCCCGTAGGAATCCTTGCCGCCGGACAAGGCCACCAGCCAGCGGTCGCCGGGCCTCGCCATGGCGAAATCATCGACCGCCTGACGGGTCAACCGCAACAGCCGCTTGCGCAGTTTGTTGAACTCGACGGAAGACGGCACGTCGGCAAACAGCGGATGGAAGCCGCCTTCAGCAATCGGTTCAACTGTTTCGATGTCTGCCAGCATGTTCATGGCTTGTCGCTTTCCATAGCCGAGAGTGCCGGATTAGCGGACATGGCCGACAAAGAAAAGGCCGCCTCGACGGGCGGCCCTTTCCGGTATCGCAGAAAGCGATCGCTTAGCGCGAATAGAATTCGACGACCAGGTTCGGCTCCATCTGCACGGCGAACGGAACGTCGGCCAGGCCGGGGATGCGCGAGAAGGTCGCGACCATCTTGTTGTGATCGACTTCGATATAGTCCGGCACGTCGCGCTCGGCGAGGCCGACCGCTTCCAGCACGATGACCAGCTGCTTCGACTTTTCGCGCACTTCGACGACGTCGCCCGGCTTGCAACGGTACGAGCCGATGTTGACGCGCTTGCCGTTGACGTTGACGTGGCCGTGGTTGACGAACTGGCGAGCCGCGAAAATGGTCGGCACGAACTTGGAGCGGTAGACGACCGCGTCGAGACGCGACTCGAGCAGGCCGATCAGGTTCTCGGAGGTGTCGCCCTTGCGGCGATCAGCCTCTTCATAGACCTTGCGGAACTGCTTTTCGGAGACATCACCATAGTGACCCTTCAGCTTCTGCTTGGCGCGCAGCTGCAGGCCGAAATCGGAAAGCTTGCCCTTGCGGCGCTGGCCGTGCTGGCCGGGGCCGTATTCACGCTTGTTGACCGGGGACTTCGGGCGGCCCCAGATGTTTTCGCCGAGACGGCGGTCGATCTTGTACTTCGCGGATTCGCGCTTGCTCATCGCATTCCCTTTCAAAACAAACCACCCGGAGCCTCATGGTCCGGGTGAAGGAAACGCGCCCTCCTCTGGCCTCCGTTTTCGAGGCCTGACAGGGTTTTCCCACGCAACGCGGCGGAAAACCCACGGGACACGTCAGTCTAGACAAAACCCAGGAAACGATAAACCTGCTTTCCCGGGCTTGCCATGCAAAAGAAACAACCGGGCATTGCGGCCCGGTGTTGGTGCGCTCGATAAACGGAGATTTGAGCAGAGTCAAGCGCGTCGCTGGCGCTGGGCCCGGCAACCATATCACGTCTTTGGCGTTGAGTGCCGTGCCGGATGCGGCGGGAGGTTGTTGCGCCGACGGCATTTAGGAAGGGACTGAGCCAAAGGAGCCCGAAGTCGCATGAAGAAGTTTTTCCTCTCGTTGGTCGGTGCAGCCGTCATGGCCGGGACGATGTCGATCGCCGTGCCCGAGCCAGCGATGGCCAAGCACTGGCAGGGCCACAAGCATCGTCAGACCTGCCATGTCGTGGTGAAGAAGAAGGTCATCTGGCGGCATGGCCACAAGAAGGTCATCCGCTACAAGGTGAAGCGCTGCTGGTGACGTCAGGAGTTTCGGGCTTGGCCTGAATCGAAGAAGCCCGTGGTTTCGGCCACGGGCTTTGTTTATCGACTCGGTTCAAGGTTTCAGTCTGCCGATTTCTTCTCCGGCAGGCCTTTGCGCTTGGTCTCTGCGAATTCCTCGAGCTGCTTTTCGCTCATCGAATTGTACATCGACTTCGACGCGCCTTGAAGTTCGCTCTTCCTGGTCTCGCCGCGCTTGGCCGACAGGGCTGCGCCAGCGGCCTTTTGCTGTGCTTTTGAGGTTGCAGGCATATCGGCACCTCCTTTGCTGACAGAGGAAGAAACGTTGCGCTCCGGCGACGGTTCCAGCGCTGGCGGTCAACTTCCGTTCCGCGCTCATGCCTGCCCATGGTCGGCCAACTGCCGGCAAAACCACCTTCCCGTGCCCGCAACGCCGGTGTAGGACGGCGCCATGAAATCGTTGAACGATCCCTCGCAGGCACTCGCCACCGGCCTCGCGAAAATCCGCACCGAGTTCCATGTGCCGGAGGGATTTCCCCCTGATGTAATGGCCATGGCACAGACGGCGGCCAGGCGCGTGCCCGACCAGCATGCCGACCGCACGGCGATGCCCTTCGTGACGCTCGATCCCGCGACTTCCACCGATCTTGACCAAGCGTTTTCGATCGAAGCGAGCGGTAGCGACCTTCTGTTGCACTATGCCATTGCCGACGTAGCCTGGTTCGTCGCGGACGGCGACGCGGTGGATCGCGAAGCCTGGGCGCGGGGCGAAACCCTGTATTTGCCGGACGGCAAGGCCGGGCTCTATCCCCGGGTCATTGCCGAGGGCGCCGCGAGCTTGCTGCCCGGCGGTCCGCGTCCGGCTGTCATCTTCACGGTCCGGATCGCCGACGACGGAGCGGTAAGGCTGGATGGCGCGGAGCGGGCAATCATTCAAAGCCGCGCCAAGCTCGCCTATGACAGCGTGCAGGCCGCCGACGTCCCAGTCGGCTTCGCCGAAATCGCGCGACGCATGGCGGCGGCCGAAGACCGTCGCGGCGCTTCGCGCGTCGACCCGCCCGAGCAGGAGGTGGAACAGCTTGCCGATGGCACATTCCAGCTTGCGTTCAGACCGCTGCTGCAATCGGAGCAAGACAACGCAGCACTTTCGCTGGCCGCCAACATGGCGATTGCCGACGCCATGCTGGCACACCGGACCGGCTTGTTCCGGGTGATGGCGCCGCCCGATGCTTCCAAAGTACAAAGACTGCGCAGCGCGGCACGGGCCTTAGGCCTGTCCTGGCCTCCTTCGACCAGCCTGTCCGACTATCAGCGAACCCTCGATCCGACCAACATGCAACAGGCAGCGCTGATGCTGGAAATCCGCCGCGCCGGCTCCGGTGCGTCCTACCAACCCTATGAAGAAGGCGTTGTCCCCTGGCACGAGGCGATGGCCGCGACCTATGCCCACGCCACCGCGCCCCTGAGGCGGCTGGCCGATCGCTATGTCGTGCGCTGCGTGCTGGCCATCGTCAACGGCCAGCCGGTGCCGCAAGCCGTTACCGAGGCGTTTTCCAGACTGCCGAAGGTGATGGGCCGCGCAGGCGCCCGCGCCTCGCAGATCAACCACGCGGCCATCGACCTTGCCGAGGCGGTGATGCTGAGGGGGCGCGTGGGTGAAACATTCAAGGCCGTCGTCACCGACGTCGGTGATCAGCGTGCGCGCGTTCAGCTCTCGGACATGCCTGTCGTTGCGAATGTGAAGGCCTCAGGGTTCAGGCAGGGCGATGGCCTGACGCTAAGGCTTGTTTCGGCCGATCCGGATCGGCGCGTCATTGTCTTCGAACCTGTCTAAAGCGCGTCGGCGACGCGCTTTAGTTTTTTTGTTTTTATGCATGTCGTTGTCCCAAAACCGCTGCGCACTTTTGGGCGACATGCATTAGCGTGCGCTCAATCCAAAACCCTGCATCAGCCGGCTGATTGCGAAGTCCGCCTTTCCCGAGGTAAAGACGGCGATGTCGGGCTCGCTTTGCGGCAATGGCCCGTCGACAGCCGGAAGCAGAGACAGAGCACGCCGCGCAATCGCTTCGGCCGGGTCGATCCAGTCGACCGGCCAGGGCGCGGTCTTGCGCATGCGATTGGCCAGGAACGGATAGTGCGTGCAGGCGAGCACGACGATGTCCGTGCGCAAATCGTCATGCTGGACGAAACACGGTGCGATCTCGGCACGCACGGCCTCCTCGTCGACAAAGCCCTCGCGCATGTAGGCCTCGGCCAGTCCGGCCAGATTGTTGCTGCCGACCAGCCGGACATGGCATTTCTGCGCCCATTTGCCGATCAGGTCGCGCGTGTACTGGCGCTTCACCGTGCCCGGCGTCGCCAGCACCGAGACCAGCCCGGACCGGGTGCGCTCGGCAGCCGGCTTGATTGCCGGCACCGTGCCGACAAAGGGATGGCCAGGGAATTTTTCCCGCAACGCATCGATCACCAGCGTCGAAGCGGTATTGCAGGCGACGACCGAAATTTCCGGATCAAAACGGTCGAGCAGCTTGGCGAAGAGCTCGACTATATGGGCCTGCAGCGCCGGCTCTTCCCAGGCGCCGTAGGGAAAGGCCTTGTCATCGGCGACGTAGACGAAGCGCCGGTCGGGCATCAGCACGCGCGCTTCGCGCAGCACGGTCAAACCGCCAACGCCGGAATCGAACATCAGTATCGGACGGTGGCTCATTGATATCGGACCATGAAAGAGGCTGGATCAGAAGGCTTGGCGGTCATTGGCCAATGCCGTTCTATCTGCAACCATCATGGCCTTGAAGTGGCGAATGTTAGCAACTTCCACGCAAAGCCGGCGAAGACGACCTTGCCTCGGTTGCTCTAGAGCCCGCGCTTGCCGAAGCCGGCGGGCCGCGGACGGCCCAGAGGCTGGGCGGACGGCACCGAGCGCGTGGCCGGTGTGGCGTTGCGCATAGAAGACTGTGTCGTGCTGCTGGCCGTCCGGCCGGATGCCGCAGGCATGGGCGTATCGCCATCGAAATCGAAAACCGATGTCAGTTCGTCGATATTGATGCCCGCCACCGGCTTAGCCACCAGAATCGTGCACCAAAGGCCAAAGATCGACAGCGCAAGCAGGTTCAAACCGCTGGACGTGCTTTCCGGATTGTTGAAATCGATGACCAGCAGCGTGCCTGCCTGCAGAAAGGCGTAGATGGCGCAGAACACGATGTAGGACCACAGGATCCAGGCTTTGCCGTTGGCGTCGCGGCTGCGTCGCCAGGCGATGTTGGCACGCATGACCACAGCCAGGAGGGAAACGACCAGAACCGCGCCTGCCATGCCTTGCCGCGATGGACCGGGCGCCGAGTTGACCAGCCCCTCAAAGCCGATCGTGCCAACGATGCACAGCACGGCAAGAACGGCCTCGAGCAGGGCTACGCCGAGCGAATAGAAGAAGAAGCGCATACGGCCGATTTTGGACGTGAACATTTGCCACCCCACCGTTTTGACAACAATGGACGAGAGGCAAATAAAATTCGGTTACTTCAGCCGTTCGAAGCTTAGCGATTTCTAATCTTCTTTGTCTGCCTGGGGTTTTCGCGCAGCGGCCGGCAAACGCCTTGGATCGTCTCCCGGCGAGCCGTCACCGCGCGGCATGGCCGGCGAAAACCGGTCGAGCGACGAGATGATGCCACGCAGCACTTTCAGTTCCGGCTCGGCGAAACCGGCGCGCGTCAAGACGGCGCGCAGATTGTCGACCATCTTGGGTTTCTTGGGCGCCGGGCGGAAATAACCGCGCGCTTCGAGCGCGCCTTCGAGATAGGCAAACAGCCCGTGCAACTCTTCCTTGCTTGCCGGCTTCATTTCAGGGCTGGAGAAATTGGTCGCCGTCTCGTCCTTCAGGCCGGATTTCATCCATTCATAGGACATCAACAGCACGGCCTGGGCGATGTTGAGCGACGAAAAGCCGGGATCGACCGGGAAGGTGACGATCTCGTCGGCCAGCCCGACCTCGTCATTGTAGAGCCCAAAACGCTCGCGGCCGAACAAGATGCCGGTGCGCAGGCCGGCTATCTGACGCGCCCTGAGCGCCCTGCCCGCCTCGACCGGACCACGCACGGGTTTGAAGCCGTCGCGCTCGCGCGCGGTGGTGGCGAAGACGAAGTTGAGGTCGGCGACGGCGGACGCCAGGTCGCCGAACACTGTTACGGCATCGATGACATGGTCGGCGCGGCTGGCGGCGGCGCGCGCCTTCTCGCTCGGCCAGCCGTCACGCGGGTTGACCAGTCTCAGTTCGGCAAGGCCGAAATTGGCCATGGCGCGCGCGACCATGCCGATATTCTCGCCGAGCTGCGGCTCGACCAGGATGATCGCCGGCCCGGATGCGTTTTCAGGATGATCGACGGCGGACATGATCTCAATGAACTGCTGTTTGCGGCATTTCAGCGTTCCCTGCCACATCCGCTCGGCAAAATGAAGCTTTTGCAAACACCGGTCGCGGCACAGACGACCCATTCTGCACGGATGGTCGTTTGCGCGGCCAAATAGGCTTTGATATACGCTCCGCATACCCGGCCGAAGCCATGCGGGCGAGGCCGTTTTGTTCCCCAAAAGCGAGGCATTTTTTTCATGGCGAAGATCAAGGTGGCGAACCCGGTCGTCGAGCTCGACGGCGACGAGATGACCCGCATCATCTGGCAGTTCATCAAGGACAAGCTGATCCACCCTTATCTCGACCTGAAGCTCGAATATTACGACCTCGGCGTCGAGCACCGCGACGCCACCAACGACCAGGTGACCATCGATTCGGCCAATGCCATCAAGAAATGGGGCGTCGGCGTGAAATGCGCGACGATCACGCCCGACGAGCAGCGCGTCGAGGAATTCAAGCTGAAGAAGATGTGGAAGTCGCCGAACGGCACCATCCGTAACATTCTCGGCGGCACCATTTTCCGCGAACCGATCATCATGAAGAACGTGCCGCGTCTGGTGCCGGGATGGACCAAGCCGATCATCGTCGGCCGTCATGCTTTCGGCGACCAGTATCGCGCCACCGACTTCCGCTTCCCCGGCAAGGGCAAGCTGACCATCAAGTTCGTCGGCGAGGACGGCAAGGTGATCGAGCACGACGTATACGACGCACCCGGCGCCGGTGTTGCCATGGCGATGTACAATCTCGACGACTCCATCCGCGAATTCGCCCGCGCCTCGCTGAATTACGGCCTGCTGCGCAATTATCCGGTTTATCTCTCGACCAAGAACACCATCCTCAAAGCCTATGACGGCCGCTTCAAGGACATTTTCCAGGAGGTCTACGAGGCTGAATTCGAGGCCGAGTTCAAGGCGAAGAAGCTGTGGTACGAGCACCGGCTGATCGACGACATGGTGGCCTCCGCCCTGAAATGGTCTGGCGGCTATGTCTGGGCCTGCAAGAATTATGACGGCGACGTCCAGTCCGACACGGTGGCGCAAGGTTTTGGCTCGCTCGGCCTGATGACCTCCGTGCTGATGACGCCGGACGGCAAGACGGTGGAAGCGGAGGCCGCGCACGGCACCGTGACGCGCCACTATCGCCAGCACCAGAAGGGCGAGGAAACCTCGACCAATTCGATCGCCTCGATCTTCGCCTGGACGCGCGGCCTCGCCCACCGCGCCAAGCTCGACGATAATGCCGAGTTGAAGCGATTTGCCGACACGCTGGAGAAGGTCTGCATCCAGACGGTTGAGAGCGGCTTCATGACCAAGGACCTGTCGCTCTTGATCGGTCCCGACCAACCATGGCTGTCGACCACCGGCTTCCTCGACAAGATCGACGAGAATTTGCAGAAGGCGATGGCGTAAGCCGGCAGCCATGGCCAAGCCGGTCGTCTACGGGGCGGACTACAGCGTCTATGTGCGCATCGTCCGCCTCGTGCTGGCGGAAAAAGGCATCGACTACGACCTTGTGCCGGTCGATGTCTTTGCCGCCGAGGGCACTCCCGCCTGGTACTTCGAGCATCACCCTTTCGGCCGCATTCCGGCCTTCGAGCACGGCGGGTTTCGCCTGTTCGAAACCAGCGCAATCGCCCGCTATGTCGACGAGGCGTTCGACGGCCCGGCACTGCAGCCAAAAGACGCCCGCACCCGCGCAACGATGAACCAGATCATCGGCATGCTCGACGCCTATGCCTACAGATCGATGGTCTGGGACGTCGCCGTCGAGCGGCTTGAGAAGGAAGCGCCAGACGAGGCACTGGTCGCCAACGGGCTGCGCCAGGCGGAAACGGTGCTGCGGGTGCTCACCGCACTCAAGCCTCCCGGGCCGTGGCTGCTCGGCGACCAGCTGACGCTGGTCGACCTGCATGCGGCATCCATCATCGCCTATTTCGTCAAGGTCGCCGACGGGCAAAAGCTGCTTGCGGCGTTCGCCGACATCCAGGCCTGGTGGGACGGCATCGCAAAACGTCCGAGCCTGGCGGCGGGCTGATATGGGTTCGGGCCATGGCTGACCCATCTCGCCAGGACGCGCTCACCATCGCCAGAATTGTCAGGGTCAACCACGCCGGTGAGTTCGGTGCGATCAGGATCTATTCGGCGCAGATTCTTGTCGCCAGGCGCTTCTGGCCGGATTGCGTGCCATCCTTGTCGGAGATGCTCGGGCACGAGCGCACGCATTGCGCCGCCTTCCGTGCCGCCATGCCGGCGCGGAAGGCGCGACCGTGCCGGGTGATGCAATTCTGGAGCTGGGGTGGCTGGCTGCTGGGTTTTGTGACCGCCCTGATTGGTCCGCAAGGCATCTGGGCCTGCACGGCGGCTGTTGAAGCGGCGGTGCACCGCCATCTGGATGATCAGCTGTTTTTTCTCGCCAACCGCGACCACGACTTGCACGGCATCATCCTGGCGATCCGCGAGGAAGAGCTCGCCCATCTTCATCACGCCGAAGAGCAGCTGAAATCGCCCGGCCCGGCGCTGAACTTTTTACGGTCGCTGATTTCGATGGCCGCGGACGTGCTGATCTGGCTGTCCACCTGGGGCGATTCCAGCAGAATGACGCGCGCCCTGAAGGCGGCGAAAAGAACTAGCTAGACGGACCGTCTAAGAGCTGATTGCCGGCTTGCCACTATCAGCCACAGAATGGCAAGCACGGCGGCGAAGGCCGGAAAGCCGCACACAAAACCAGATCAGGCATAGGGTGGCTTTCAGGCCGCCTCCAGCGCCGCCCTCACCGCGGCGATCGCATCATTGGCCTTGGAGGCGTCCGGGCCGCCGGCTTGCGCCATGTCGGGCCGTCCGCCACCGCCCTGCCCGCCCAATGCGGCCGAGGCAACGCGCACAAGATCGACAGCGCTGAAGCGGCCGACGAGATCGTCCGTCACTGCGACCACGACGCTTGCCTTGTTGTCTTCGCCCGCACCGACGAAGACGACGACGCCTGAGCCGAGCGAAGTCTTGCCGGCATCGGCCAGCGGCTTCAAATCCTTCGGCGACACGCCGGAAACCGCTTTGCCGAGGAAGCCGATACCGGCGACGGTTTCGGCGGTGGCCGGAGCATCGGCCGCGGCCCCACCGCCCAGCNCTTTGCCGAGGAAGCCGATACCGGCGACGGTTTCGGCGGTGGCCGGAGCATCGGCCGCGGCCCCACCGCCCAGCGCGAGTTTCTTGCGCGCTTCGCTCAGCTCCTTCTCAAGCTTCTTGCGCTCCTCGAGCAGCGTCTCGACACGCGCCGGCACGTCGGCCGGCGAGATCTTCAGCACGGCCGCAGTTGCCTTCAGGCGTCTGTCCTGCTCATCGAGATGTTTGCGCGCGGCTTCGCCGGTCAGCGCCTCGATGCGGCGCACGCCGGCGGCGACCGCGCTGTCGGAGACGACACGGACCAGGCCGATATCGCCGGTCGCCCGGACATGGGTGCCGCCACAAAGTTCGACGGAATAGGGTCTATTGGCCTTGGCGCCATGCACGCCGGTGCCCATCGAGACGACACGCACCTCGTCACCATATTTCTCGCCGAACAGCGCCATGGCGCCCTCGGCAATGGCGTCATCGACCGACATCAGGCGCGTCGTCACCGGGCTGTTCTGGACGACGATTTCGTTGGCCATGCGCTCGACCTCTTCGAGATCTTCGGCCGAGATCGGCTTGTTGTGCGAGATGTCGAAGCGCAGGCGCTCGGGCGCGACCAGCGAACCTTTCTGCGCGACATGGGTGCCCAGCACCTCGCGCAGCGCCTCATGGATCAGATGCGTTGCCGAATGGTTGGCACGCAGCCGGGTGCGGCGCGCATGGTCAACCTTCAGCTCGACGGCTGCACCTGGCTTGACCGTGCCGTTCGTCACCTTGCCCAGATGCACGAACAGGCCGTCGGCCTTTTTCTGCGTGTCGGAAACCTCGATCGAGAAACCTTCGCCGGAGATGATGCCGGTGTCGCCCATCTGGCCGCCCGACTCGCCATAGAACGGCGTCTGGTTGACGACCACCGCCACCGCGTCGCCCTTGCCGGCGCTATCGACTGTCTTGCCGTCCTTGACCAGGGCCTGGATGAGGCCTTCCGCCTGTTCGGTCTCGTAGCCGAGGAATTCGGTGGCGCNGTGGCGCCGGCCTTCTCGCGTACAGAAAACCAGATGGTCTCGGTGGCCGCGTCGCCGGAGCCAGCCCAATGCTTGCGCGCTTCGGCCTTCTGCTGCTCCATCGCATGGGTGAAGCCGGCAAGGTCGACCGAGATGTTGCGCTGGCGCAGTGCGTCCTGCGTCAGATCGAGCGGGAAGCCGTACGTGTCATAGAGCTTGAACGCCGTCTCGCCATCCAGCATATCGCCGGCGTGCAGCGTATCCGTCGCCTCCGAGAGCAGGCCGAGGCCGCGCACCAGCGTCTTGCGGAAGCGTGTCTCCTCGAGCTTCAGCGTCTCGGTAATCAGCTGTTCGCCGCGCAGCAGTTCGGGATAGGCCTGGCCCATCTCACGCACTAGCGCCGGCACCAGCTTCCACATCAACGGCTCCTTGGCGCCGAGCAACTGCGCATGGCGCATGGCGCGGCGCATGATGCGGCGCAGCACATAGCCGCGGCCTTCGTTCGACGGCAGCACGCCGTCGGCAACCAGGAAGGAGGACGAGCGCAGATGATCGGCAATGACGCGGAAGGAGGCGACCGTCTCCTTGTCCGGGCCCTGCCCGAGCGCTGATGAGGCCGCATCGATCAGATGACGGAACAGGTCGGTCTCGAAGACGCTCTCCACCCCTTGCAGGATGGAGGCCATGCGCTCCAGGCCCATGCCGGTGTCGATCGACGGCCGCGGCAGGTCGATGCGCTCATCCTTGGTGACCTGCTCATATTGCATGAACACCAGGTTCCAGAATTCAAGGAAGCGGTCGCCGTCCTCCTCCGGGCTGCCGGGAGGGCCGCCCCAGATGTGCTCGCCACGGTCGATGAAGATTTCCGAGCACGGCCCGCACGGTCCGGTGTCGCCCATAGCCCAGAAATTGTCGGAGGTCGGGATGCGGATGATGCGGTCATCGGAGAAACCGGCGATCTTCTTCCAGAAGCCGGCCGCCTCGTCATCGGTGTGATAGACGGTGACCAGCAGCTTGTCCTTGTTCAGCCCGAACTCCTTGGTGATCAGGTTCCAGGCCAGTTCGATGGCGCGCTCCTTGAAATAGTCGCCGAAGGAGAAATTGCCGAGCATTTCGAAGAAGGTCAGATGGCGCGCGGTGTAGCCGACATTGTCGAGGTCGTTGTGCTTGCCGCCGGCGCGCACGCTTTTCTGCGCGGTGGTGGCGCGCGAATAGGACCGCTTCTCCAGGCCGGTGAAGACGTTCTTGAACTGCACCATGCCGGCATTGGTGAACATCAGCGTCGGGTCGTTGCGCGGCACCAGCGGGCTCGAGGCCACGACCTCGTGGCCCTCCTTGCGGAAATAGTCGAGGAATGTCGACCGGATCTCGTTCACGCCACTCATGACTGCTGCCTTTTCGCGAAAACCGCCGGCACGGCCGGCGGACACTGGTCTCTGCTTTTTAGAAGATTGACTTGGCCTTTTAGCGGGCACGCCCCACCCTGTCCAGAAACACGGAATTGGGCCATCCCGGCAACTGCCAAGCCGGCTTCACGCTGCCCAAAAACGAAAACCGCCGGCGCGAAGGCCGGCGGTTTGAAACGCAATACTAAAGAACTCGGTTACTTAAGCATCGGATAATAGACTCGATTTTTATGGCCGAACTCTGGCCGTGCCCTACATGGCGCCGGATTCTTCCTCGAAGCCGTCGTCGCTTTCGCCGCGCTCGGGGCCGCCATTTTCAAGAAATTTCTCGGCGATCAGCCCGGCATTCTGCCGCAGCGCAAGTTCGATCTCACGCGCCGTGTCGGGATTGTCGCGCAGGAACAGTTTGGCGTTTTCGCGACCTTGGCCGAGACGCTGCGAATTGTAGGAGAACCAGGCGCCGGACTTCTCGACCACGCCGGCCTTGACGCCGAGATCGACCAGTTCGCCGGTCTTGGAGACGCCCTCGCCATACATGATGTCGAACTCGACCACCTTGAAGGGCGGCGCCAGCTTGTTCTTGACCACCTTGACGCGGGTCTGGTTGCCGACGACCTCGTCGCGGTCCTTGACCGAGCCGATGCGGCGGATGTCGAGGCGCACCGAAGCGTAGAATTTCAGCGCGTTGCCGCCGGTCGTGGTTTCCGGCGAACCGAACATGACGCCGATCTTCATGCGGATCTGGTTGATGAAGATGACCATGGTGTTGGAGCGCGAGATCGAGGCGGTCAGCTTGCGCAGCGCCTGGCTCATCAGACGAGCCTGGAGACCGGGCAGCGAATCGCCCATCTCGCCCTCGATTTCAGCGCGCGGCGTCAGTGCCGCCACCGAATCGACGACCAGCACATCGATGGCGCCGGAACGCACCAGCGTGTCGCAGATTTCAAGTGCCTGCTCGCCGGTGTCGGGCTGCGAGATCAGCAGGTTTTCGAGGTCGACGCCGAGCTTGCGGGCATAGACCGGGTCGAGCGCATGCTCGGCATCGACAAAGGCGCAGATGCCGCCTTTCTTCTGGGCTTCCGCCACCGTATGCAGCGCCAGCGTCGTCTTGCCCGAGCTTTCCGGCCCGTAGATCTCGACAATGCGGCCGCGCGGCAGGCCGCCGACGCCAAGCGCGATGTCGAGGCCCAGCGATCCGGTCGGCACGGTTTCGATCTCGACGACCTGCTCATTGGCGCCAAGCCGCATGATCGAGCCCTTGCCGAAGGCGCGCTCGATTTGCGACAGCGCCGCGTCCAGAGCCTTTGATTTGTCCACCGCTTTGTCCTCTACAAGCCGCAAAGAATTCTGAGCCATGATACATCACCCCTTGGTCGTCAATGAAGGCCGGACAATCCGTAATCCCTGCCCATTTTGTACTACTTTTGTTCTCGTTTGGCAAGAGGGATCAAATAACTGAAAAACAATCATTATCCGGATTTGTTCTTTTTTTGTCTCGTGGTTTGGTTTTCGGACGCGTTCCGCATTGGGCCAGATGCTCCGGCTGTTTCGATCGGCCGAATCGCCGGCTCGCCTGCGAAGCTCGGTCGCACAGCCTAGCGCTTGTGCGGCTCGAATAACAAAGGTCATATCGCCGGCATGGTGAAATCAGCAAAGATACTGGCGGTGGGCGGCGCCCATATCGATCGCCGCGGCCAGGTGTCGGGTACGTACGTGCCCGCGGCGTCCAACCCCGGCACGATGCGCGAGGATGTCGGCGGCGGCGTATTCAACGCGCTGCGCAGCCTGGTGCGGCGCGGCGTCTCGGCCTCGCTTTTGTCGGTGCGCGGCGGCGATGCCTCGGCCGAGACGGTTGCGCGCGCCATCGCCGACTCCGGCATTGCCGACCTGTCGGCGGTTTTCCTCGACCGCACGACGCCGAGCTACACGGCGCTGATCGATCGCGACGGCGAGCTGATCACCGGCTTTGCCGATATGGCGCTCTACGATTTGGCGTTCCCCAAGCAGATCCGCCGCTCCAAGGTGCGCGAGGTGGTCGCCGAGGCCGATGCGGTGCTCTGCGACGCCAATCTGCCATCAACGGCGCTGGAGCGGCTGGTGGGGCTCGCCGCCGGCAAGCCGGTGTTCGCCATCGCCATTTCGCCGGCCAAGGTGGTGCGGCTGATACCGGTGCTGAAGGAACTCGCGCAGGTCTTCATGAACCGGCGCGAGGCCATGGTGCTGGCCGGCGTCGATGCCAATGCCACCGAGCGCGAGACCGTCGACGGACTGCGCTGCAGCGGCCTCACCAGTGGCGTGGTGACGGCGGGCGACGGCCCGGTGCTGGGATTCGACGAAGCCGGCGCCTTCTCTATCCTGCCGCCGGCGCCGAGAAAAGTCGCCGACGTCACCGGCGCCGGCGACGCGCTGGCCGGCGCCACCATCGCTGCCCTGCTGCGCGGCCTGCCCCTGCGCCAGGCATTGCGCGAGGGCGTTGCCGCCGCCACGCTGGCCATTGAAAGCGCCGACGCGGTTCCGGCCTTCACGATTGCGACCTTCACTGAGGCACTGGCTCTTGTGCCCGACGCGCAGGAAATGGCATGAGGGCGGCCAATTGCCATTGCCGGAGCGCGACGTCCAAGCGGACGCGCGGATCTCCGGATCGGAGACCATCATGACACCGCAAAGCGCCCGCCCCTTCATCGACCTCCACGCGCCCGTGGCCGAGGCGCTCGCCGCTGGCCGCCCCGTCGTGGCGCTGGAAAGCACCATCATCACCCATGGCATGCCTTACCCCGACAATGGCGCCATGGCCGCCAATGTCGAAAAGATCATCCTGGACAATGGCGCGGTGCCGGCGACGATCGCCGTGGTCGCCGGCCGCATCAAGATCGGACTGTCCGACGGCGAGCGCGAGTCGCTGGCCATGACCGGCGATGCCATGAAGCTGTCGCGCGCCGACCTCGGCTTTGCGGTGGCGCAAGGCCGCACCGGCGGCACCACGGTCGCCGCCACCATGATCGCCGCTGACATGGTCGGGATAAAGGTGTTCGCCACCGGCGGCATTGGCGGCGTCCACAAGGGCGCGGAAAAGAGCTTCGACATCTCGGCCGATCTCGACGAGTTGGCGCGCACGCCGGTCATCGTCGTCTCGGCCGGCGCCAAGGCGATCCTCGACATCGAAAAGACGCTGGAAGTGCTGGAGACGCGCGGCGTGCCGGTGATTGGCCATGGCTGCGAGACGATGCCGGCCTTCTGGTCGCGGCATTCGCCGTTCCGCGCGCCGCTGACCCTGCACAGACCGGAAGAGATCGCGCATTTCTACAAGACCAGGGCGGCACTTGGCCTGGTCGGCGGCATGCTGATCGCCAACCCGGTGCCGCAGGACGATGAAATTCCGGCCGACGAGATGGCCGGCTATATCGAGGCCGCGCAGAAGGCGGCGGAAGTGCAGAATGTGACCGGAAAGGCGGTGACGCCGTTCCTGTTGGGCAAAATCCTCGAACTGACCGGCGGCCGGAGCTTGAAGACCAACATCGCGCTGGTCGAGAACAATGCGCGGTTGGCGGCGAGGATTGCGAAGGCGCTGTAGGATCGCCTACGTCGGCGGGACAGCACCCCCCTGGCCTGCCGGCCATCTCCCCCGCAAGGAGGGAGATTAACAGCTTAGCCGCAGGCTCCCATTTTCAACGTTGGTGATTGGCGAAGGCCAATGTGACAACTGATCTCCCCCCTTGCGGGGGAGATGTCCGGCAGGACAGAGGGGGTGGGAAGAAACGCGGCGGTCCCGGTTCACTTCCCCGCCCGGCGTCCCGCCTCATACGCCCGGCGCGCCCACACCCTCATCTCGTCAGGGTCATCAAACGCGTCGTCGGGAATGCTCCAGTACGGCATCGCGACCAGCTTGCCGTGGCGGGTGCCGGTATAGGTCCATTGCTTGCAGCCGGCGGCTTCGAAGTCGGGCGCGCTTTGCTCGTCAGCCTTGAGCAGCAATTCGCCGCGCAGCACGATGGCGACGATGACGCCGTCGAAATAGATACCCTTGCCGCCGAACAGTTTTCGGATACTGACCGGGCCGAGGCCTTCGAACAGCTCTTCGATGCGTTCATTGTCCATGCCGCAATCATGTCACCGGGCTTGCCACGGCTGCAATCAAAAACCATGCTGGCAAGTTGAGAGTCATCCGTCGGAGTTTTGTCCTGCCGCTGCTGCTCAAGGGATCCTGCCGCTGCGATGCCGTCCATTTCGAGGTGGAGAGCAACACGCCGGTGCCGTTCATGCTGTGCTACTGCTCGATCTGCCGCAAGCAGCAGGGCGGCGGCGGCTTCGCCATCAATCTCGGCGCCGATTACAAGACGCTGAAAATCAAGGGCAAGCGCAATCTCGGCGTCTACCAGGCCGAGATCGCGGACGACGAGCATCCAAAGTGTGAGATTTCGACGGGCGAGCGCAATTTCTGCAAGAAGTGCGGTTCGGCGCTCTGGCTCTACGATCCGACATGGCCGGACCTGGTCCACCCGTTCGCCTCGGCAATCGACAGCGAGTTGCCGAAGCCGCCGGAGAAGGTGCATCTGATGTTGAAATACAAGGCGAGTTGGGTCGAGCCGGTGATCGGCAAGAAGGACAATGCGTTCGACGTCTATCCCGAGGAATCCATCGCCGACTGGCATAAACGGACGAAGATGTGGGTGAAGTGAGGCTCGGAGCGCGACTTCCGATAGTCAGCGCTGCCCCTCATCCGTCACTTCGTGACACCTTCTTCCCGTTCATGGGGAGAAGGAAGATCAGGCCGAAGCGCGCGCTTCAGCCAGCGCCTTCAGATCGGCGGGCTTCAGTTCGACGGATTCGCCGCAGCCGCAGGCCGAACTCTGGTTCGGGTTGTGGAAGGTGAAGCCGGTGCGCAGCGTGGTCTGCTCGAAATCCATCTCGGTGCCGAACAGGAAAAGGGCAGCCTCGGGCGCGACATAGACATGCGCGCCGTCGCGTTCGATATGGTCGTCCTTGGTATTGGGCTCGGTCACCAGGTCGACCGTGTATTCCATGCCGGCGCAGCCGCCCTTCTTGATGCCGAGGCGAATGCCATGCGCATTGTCGCGCGTGGCGACGATCTCGCGCACCCGGTCGGCGGCCTTTTCGGTCATCGTGATGACGGCGAAGCGTCCCATTCTTTTTCCTCTTCCATTCCATGCAGGTTCAAGGCCTGCCGAATGATTCCTCACCTAAAATGGTGAAGTTTTACCACTGGTGCAAGTGCACCAACCTCAGTCAACCTAGTACCAGCCCACCGCCACCTGCGCCTCTTCCGACATGCGGTCGGGCGACCAGGGCGGGTCGAAGGTCATGTTGACCTCGACGCCGGAAACGCCTTCGACGGCGCCGACGGCGTTTTCCACCCAGCCTGGCATTTCGCCGGCCACCGGACAGCCGGGCGCGGTCAGCGTCATGTCGATCTTGACCGCGCGGTTGTCCTCGATGTCGATCTTGTAGATGAGGCCGAGCTCATAGATGTCGGCCGGTATTTCCGGGTCATAGACCGTCTTCAGCGCCGAGACGATGTCGTCGGTCAGCCGCGCCNTCATAGATGTCGGCCGGTATTTCCGGGTCATAGACCGTCTTCAGCGCCGAGACGATGTCGTCGGTCAGCCGCGCCAGCTCGTCGGCGGGAATTGCCGAGGCGGAAACCACCGGATTGACGGCCGCTTCCGGCGCGGTGGTGTGGCTCGCATCATCCATGGTCGTCATCCAAAGAACCTGTCACCCGAAGAACTTGCGCGCTTTTTCCAGCGCATCGGCCAAAGCGTCGACTTCGGCCCTGGTATTATACATGCCGAACGATGCCCTGCATGTGGAGGTTACGCCAAAGCGTTTCAACAGCGGCTGGGCGCAATGGGTGCCCGCGCGGACGGCAACACCTTGCCTGTCTATCACCATCGACACGTCATGGGCATGAATGCCCTGCAATTCGAAGGAAATGATGGCGCCCTTGTCCGGCGCGTCGCCGAAGATGCGCAGCGAGTTGATGGCGCGCAGCCGTTCATGCGCATAGGTCTTGAGATCGGCCTCATGGGCGGCAATGCGCTCGCGGCCAACCTTTTCCATGTATTCCAATGCTGCACCCAGGCCAATCGCCTGCACGATCGGCGGCGTGCCGGCCTCGAAGCGGTGCGGCGGCTCGTTGTAGGTGACGATGTCTTCAGTCACCTCCTCGATCATTTCGCCGCCGCCCATGAAGGGGCGCATGCCCTGCAGAATGTCCTTCTTGCCGTAAAGCACGCCGATGCCGGACGGCCCGTAAACCTTGTGGCCGGTGAAGACGAAGAAGTCGCAATCCAGATCCTGCACGTCGATCGGCATGTGCACGGCGCTCTGGCTGCCGTCGACAAGTACGGGAATTCCACGCGAATGCGCGATGCGCACGATCTCCTTGATCGGGGTTACCGTGCCCAGCGCGTTCGACATATGCGTGATGGCGACGAGCTTGGTCTTGTCGGTCAGCCGCTTTTCGAATTCCTCGATGTGGAAGATGCCGAGATCGTCGACCGGCACCCAGACCAGCTTGGCGCCCTGCCGCTCCCGGATGAAATGCCACGGCACGATGTTGGAGTGGTGCTCCATGATCGACAGCACGATCTCGTCGCCCGCGCCGATATTGGGCATGCCATAGCCGTAAGCCACGGTGTTGATCGCCGCGGTCGTGTTCGAGGTGAAGACGATGTTGTCGGTGCTTGGCGCATTGAGGAAACGGCGCACCGTCTCGCGTGCCTTCTCATAAGCGTCGGTTGCGGCATTCGACAGGAAATGCAGGCCGCGATGCACGTTGGCGTATTCCTGGGAATAGGCGTGCTGGATCGTATCCAGCACCACCTGCGGCTTCTGCGCCGAGGCGCCATTGTCGAGATAGACCAGCGGTTTGCCGTAGACTTCGCGCGACAGGATCGGGAAGTCGCGGCGGATCGCCTCGACGTCGTATGGGGTTGTTTCGATCTTCTGGTCCATTACAAGCTCTCTTGAGGCACCGCCTCACTTCGTCACGCACCCCTCACCCGACCGAGCTTCGCTCGGCCACCGCCCGGGGCGTGTCACTTGCCTCGCCCGTCCTTCGGACCCACAAGGGGAGAAGGGGAGGCGCTACCCATGCGCCACGAACCAGTCGTCCAGCCTTGTTTCCAGGGCCTCGACGATGGTTTCGTCGTCCAGTTCCTCGATCACTTCGGCGACGAACGCCTTGACCAGCAGGCCACGGGCGCTCTTCTCGTCGATGCCGCGAGCCATCAGGTAGAACAGATGGTTGTGGTCGATCTCGGTAACGGTCGCGCCGTGGCCGCAGATGACGTCGTCGGCGAAGATTTCCAGCTCCGGCTTGGTCGAGAACTCGCCATCATCCGACAAAAGCAGCGTGTTGCAGGCCATCTTGGCGTTGGTCTTCTGCGCGTATTGGTGGACGTTGATGCGGCCCTGGAAGACGCCGCGCGCCTTGCCGGTCACGACATTGCGGATCACTTCCGTCGATGTCGTATGCGGCACGGCATGGTCGAGCACCATGGTCACGTCGGTGTGGGTGTCGCCGGCCAGAAGGTTGATGCCGCGCAATTTGAAATCGGCGCCTTCGCCCGTGGTCTTCACCACGATCTCCTGGCGCACAAGCTTGCCGCCGGCATTCATGAAAAACAGCGTCAGCTTCGAATTCTTGCCGAGATGCGCCTTGAACTGCGCCAGATGGGTGGCCGTCTCCGGCTGTTCCTGGATGATCAGCCAGGTCACCTCGGCGCCCTCGCCCAACACCAGCTGGCTGACGGAGCTGGCCAGAGCCGCGCCCTCGCCCGCCTGACGCTCGACAATCGCAGCCTTGGCGCCGGCGCCGACACGCACGGGAAAGCGCACATGGGTCTGTCCGCCGGCTTGCAGGTTCTGCAATTCGATCGGCTTTTCCAGTGCTGCGCCATCGGCGATGTCGACGAAATAGCCGTCGGCGACGAAAGCAGTGTTCAGCGCGCCGATGGCGTCATCGCTGCCATAGGGGTCGAGGCCGGGTGCAATCGAGCCGTCGGTCAGCTTTTCCGACAGGCGCTGGACGGTCACGCCCTCGATCGCGGGGAATTTCGCACTCGAGACACCGTTCCGAACCGCCAGCACGGCGGAACCTTCGACGATGGGCGTTAGCGTTTTGGCGGCGGCCGTCGGATCGAATGCCGGCACCGCAGTCAACAGCCGGCGCAGGTCAGTGTAATGCCAGGATTCGATGCGCCGCGTCGGCAGCCCGTGCTTGATTGCCTCAATGGCGTCGTCGCGCTTCAGCATCACCGCGCCGTCACCCGGCAGCAACGACAGACGCTCGCCAAAGGCGTCGATCAGCGCCGTTTCGGCCTGCGTGCGCTGGGGTTGTGTATGCATATTCATCAGTTTTGCCCCGCCTTTCAGCATAAAATGGCCTTCTGGCGTCTCACGCGGCTTCGCCGATCACGCCGGCATAGCCATTGGCTTCGAGATCGAGCGCCAGCGACTTGTCGCCGGACTTGATCACCTGGCCCTTGTATAGGACGTGCACGCTATCGGGCACGATGTGCTCGAGCAGGCGCTGGTAGTGGGTGATGACGATGATGGCACGGTCGGCCGAACGCAGCGCGTTGACGCCGTCCGAGACGATCTTCAGCGCATCGATGTCGAGGCCGGAATCGGTCTCGTCGAGCACGCAGAGCTTTGGCTCCAGCAGCTTCATCTGCAGGATCTCGGCCCGCTTCTTCTCGCCGCCGGAAAAGCCGACATTGAGCGGCCGCTTGAGCATCGCCATCTCCATCGAGAGCGAGGCTGCCGCCTCTTTCACCCGCTTCAAAAATTCCGGGATCTTCAGCGGCTCCTCGCCGCGCGCCTTGCGCTGCTCGTTCATCGCCACTTTCAGGAATTCCATGGTCGCGACGCCAGGTATCTCCATCGGATACTGGAAGGCGAGGAAGATGCCCGCGGTGGCGCGCTCGGCCGGATCCATTTCGAGGATCGACTGGCCGTTATAGAGGATGTCGCCTTCGGTGACCTCATAGTCCTCACGGCCGGCGAGGATGTAGGACAGCGTCGATTTGCCCGAGCCGTTCGGACCCATGATGGCAGCGACCTCGCCGTTTTTCACCGTCAGGTTCAGGCCGCGGATGATCTCGGTGCCGTCATCGACGATGCGGGCATGCAGGTTCTTGATCTCAAGCATTTTTTCTTTCCTGGATATATTGTCCGGTCAGCCGACCGAGCCCTCAAGGCTGATGCCGATAAGCTTCTGCGCTTCGACCGCGAACTCCATCGGCAGCTGCTGGATGACATCCTTGACGAAGCCGTTGACGATCAGCGCGATCGCCTCCTCTTCCGGGATGCCGCGCTGCATGACGTAGAATTTCTGGTCCTCGGAAATCTTCGACGTCGTCGCCTCATGCTCGAACTGCGCCGTCGAGTTCTTGGCTTCCATGTAGGGCACGGTGTGGGCGCCGCACTGGTCGCCGATCAGGAGACTATCGCAATTGGTGAAGTTGCGGGCGTTGGTCGCCTTGCGATGCGCCGAAACCTGGCCGCGATAGGTGTTCTGCGAGAAGCCGGCGGCGATGCCCTTGGAAATGATGCGGCTCGACGTGTTCTTGCCGAGATGGATCATTTTGGTGCCGCTATCGACCTGCTGGTAGCCGTTCGACACGGCGATCGAATAGAACTCGCCGGAGGAATCGTCGCCGCGCAGGATGCAGCTGGGATATTTCCAGGTGATCGCCGAACCGGTCTCGACCTGCGTCCACGAGATCTTCGAACGGTCGCCGCGGCAGTCGCCGCGCTTGGTGACGAAATTGTAGATGCCGCCCTTGCCCTCGGCATCGCCGGGGTACCAGTTCTGCACCGTCGAATATTTGATCTCGGCATCGTCGAGCGCCACCAGTTCGACGACGGCGGCATGCAGCTGGTTCTCGTCGCGCTGCGGCGCCGTGCAGCCTTCGAGATAGGAGACGTAAGCCCCCTCCTCGGCGATGATCAGCGTACGCTCGAACTGGCCGGTGTTCTTCTCGTTCATGCGGAAATAGGTCGACAGCTCCATCGGGCAGCGCACGCCCTTGGGCACGAAGACGAACGAGCCGTCGGTGAAGACAGCCGAATTCAGCGTGGCGTAGAAATTGTCGGAGGTCGGCACGACCGAGCCGAGATATTTCTGGACCAGCTCCGGATGCTCGCGGATGGCCTCCGAGATCGAGCAGAAGATGACGCCGGCCTGCGCCAGCTCCTTCTTGAAGGTGGTGACGACGGAAACGGAATCGAACACCGCGTCGACCGCGACACGGCCCGATTTGTAGACATTGTCGCTGGGCTCCTCGAGATCGGAGACGTCGGTCTTCTGCACGCCAGCGAGGATTTCTTGTTCCCGCAGCGGAATGCCGAGCTTCTCGTAGACCTTCAACAGCTCGGGATCGACGTCGCTCAGCGAGGTCGGGCCGGGCGTGCTCTTGGGCGCCGCGTAGTAATAGAGGTCCTGAAAGTCGATCTTCGGATAATGGACGCGCGCCCAGGTCGGCTCTTCCAGCGTCAGCCAGCGCCGATAGGCTTCCAGACGCCATTCCAGCATCCAGGACGGTTCATCCTTCTTGGCCGAGATAAAGCGAATAATGTCTTCGCTCAGGCCCTTGGGGGCCTTGTCCATCGCGATCTCTGTCTGGAATCCGTATTTGTACTGGTCGACGTCGATCTTTCGGACCCGATCGATCGTGTCCTGCACAGCAGGCATAAGCGTTCTCCATCCACGCCGGGGTCAAGGCCCGACAGTTTTCAAACTATGGCATCGCCGAGGGCTGCCCATGAGGCGCCGAAGGCGGCGTAAGTTTCATATAGTGCGTCTCGGCCGGGAATTCACCCGGCCACTTGCAAACGCACGGCTCCACCAGGCCGCGAGGCCTGAATTCTTTGTCGCCTTCAGGCGGCTTGTTCCCTGCCCGCCCGGCGCTGGGCGATTTCGGCCAGCGCCGTACGAAACAGTTCGATGTCCCCGGCGCTCGTTGCGCGACCGATGGACACGCGCAAAGCGCCCAGGCTGTCGCCATAACCCATGGCTTTCAGCACATGGCTCGGCCCGACCTTGCCCGACGAACAGGCCGATCCCGCCGACAGCGCAACGCCAGCCAGATCGAAAGCGATCTGCGCCGTCTCGGCCTTGATGCCGGGAATAGCGAAGAATGTCGTATTGGCAAGCCTTGGCGCGCCGGTTCCGAAGATTTCTGCGTCCGGCACCAGCGTTTTGATGATGGTTTCGACCTCGCCGCGGCGGTGCGCAATCGTATCGACATGGTTCAGTCCAGCCAAAGCCTGCCGCGCCGCGGCGCCAAAGCCGGCGATAGCCGCCAGGTTTTCGGTCCCGCCGCGATGGCCCTTTTCCTGGCCGCCGCCATTGATCAGCGGCTTCGGCATCATCAGATCGGCTGCCGCAACGATGGCGCCGACGCCCTTGGGGCCGCCGATCTTGTGCGAAGACAGAATCAGATAGTCGGCATAACCCTCTGGCATATCGATGGAGACGCGGCCCGCAGCCTGCACGGCATCGACCACCAGAATGCCGCCCGCCGCCTTGACGATTGCAGCGATTGCCTCGATCGGCTGGATGACGCCGGTCTCGTTGTTGGCGGCATGGATGGCGACCAATGGCAGGCCTTCGGCCTTCTCATGCGTGGCCAGAGCGGCTGTCAGCTGAGCGAGGTCGGCAATGCCATCGGCGTCGACGCCGATCCGCGAAACCTGTGTTGCCAGGAAGCGACCGCCGTTCAACAGGCAAGGGTGGTCGGCCTCGCAGACATAGAGCCGGCTCATGCGCACCGTGCCACGGCCCATCCGCCAATCCGGCGTCAGCAGCGTCGATGCGGCTTCCGTCGCGCCGGAGGTGAAGACGACATGCCCGGCCTTGGCGCCGACAAGCGCCGCCACATCGCGCCGGGCAGTGTCGACCAGGCGCCGCGCCGCGCGCCCCTCGGCATGCACCGACGACGGATTGGCGACGAGATCGAGCGCGGCAATCGTCGCCTCGCGCGCCTCGGCAATGAGCGGCGCGCTGGCATTGTAGTCGAGATAGGCGCGTGCAGCGGCCATTTTCACCCAATCGATCCCGTCAAGACCCTTTCCGCAAGGATAGCGCGTTATTTCCTTGAAATTGCAAGGCAAGACGTCCTATTTACGCGGCTTGCGGCGAGGATGGCCGGGCCGTCACGGCTGGCTATCCAGTTTTGAACAATTCTAAACTAGCTTCTAAGAAGACGCTTGCCCTGCGTCAAGGCCCGGAAGGGCTGGGGCTAGAGTAAAGAGTTGTTCCGGGCGCCGCGCATTCGTATGCCATTTGGAGTAGTTCATGCCTGAGGTCATTTTCACCGGTCCGGCCGGCCGCCTGGAGGGCCGCTACCAGCCTTCCAAGGAAAAGAGCGCGCCGATTGCCATCGTGTTGCATCCGCACCCGCAATTCGGCGGCACGATGAACAACAAGATCGTCTATGATCTCTTCTACATGTTCCAGAAGCGCGATTTCACCACGCTTCGCTTCAACTTCCGCGGCATCGGCCGCAGCCAGGGCGAATTCGACCACGGCACCGGCGAATTGTCGGATGCCGCCGCAGCGCTCGACTGGGTGCAGTCGCTGCATCCGGATTCCAAGAGCTGCTGGGTGGCCGGTTATTCCTTCGGCTCCTGGATCGGCATGCAGCTTCTGATGCGCCGGCCCGAGATCGAGGGCTTCATCTCGATCGCGCCGCAGCCCAACACCTATGATTTCTCGTTCCTGGCGCCCTGCCCGTCATCGGGTCTGATCATCCATGGCGATGCCGACAAGGTGGCGCCGCCCAAGGATGTGCAGGGCCTGGTCGACAAGCTGCACACGCAAAAGGGCATCACCATCACGCAGAAGACCTTGCCCGGGGCCAACCACTTCTTCGCCAACGACGCCGATCTGCTGCTCGAGGAATGCGCCGACTATCTCGACCGGCGGCTGGCCGGCGAATTGTCCGATCCGCGGCCGAAGCGGCTGCGCTAAGAGCAACTCCAGGAAAAGTGTAAACCGGTTTTCCGTCCGGAATTGCGTCAAAACAAAAACTCCCGGTCCGATGCCGTGCACAGTCGTGCCCATGACGGGCGCGACAATGCCATTTTCGGCTGATCCAAACGGTGAAGCCCGCCTGACATGTGGCGCGGCTCGGCTGAACGGTGCACAATGCCGGTTCAGCCAGCGCAAGAAGGCATGAACGATCATGTACCAGCCTCCCCATTTCCAGGAAACGCGGCCGGACGTCCTGCACGGGCTGATCCGGACGCATCCGCTGGGGTTGCTGATCTCCAACGGCACCGATGGCCCGGTCGCCAATGCCATTCCTTTCCTGCTTGATGCAGAGGTTGGGCCGAATGGCCGGCTGCGCGCCCATCTGGCCAGGGCCAACCCGCAATGGCGTCAGCTGGCCGACAATCCGACATCGCCGGTGCTGGTCGTCTTCCAGGGCGCCGACGCCTATGTGACGCCGTCCTGGTACGAGACCAAGCGCGAGACCGGCAAGGTCGTGCCGACCTGGAACTACGCCATTGTCCAGGTGCGAGGAACCGTCAGAGTGATCGAGGATTCCGCCTGGATCGCGCAGCAGATCACCGAGCTGACGCTGTCGCAGGAAGGCGCCCGCGAGGCACCCTGGGCGGTGACCGATGCGCCGCCGACCTTCATCCAGTCGCAAATCAAGGGCATTGTCGGGCTTGAGATCGAGATCGCCGAAATCAGCGGCAAGTGGAAAGTCAGCCAGAACCGGCCTGTCGCCGACCGCGTCGGTGTCGCCGAAGGGCTGGAGAAGGACGCCGCCGGCGCGCCCGACATGGCTCGGCTGGTGCGGAGCTGGGGTGGCATCGACAGCTAGCTGGGGTGGTCTTAGATGGTTCCAAAGGCGTCAGCAATTCAGTTGCCTGCCGGCGCTGCTCCAATGCGGAAATTCGTCTGTCTCGGCGCATCGTTTTGGTTTGGTTTGCGAGCCCGACGGAATAGGCGGAACGTAGTTTTTGCCACCGGCAACCCCGACGCCGTGTAGCGGAAGATACATCCCAGCCGGCCAAGCACCATCGCGCAGACGATGGCAACAGCACAGCCAAGGCCGAATCCGGCGACAGTGTCGCTCGGATAGTGCGCGCCGATAAAGATTCGGGTCGATGCGACCGACAAGGTTGCAGCCAGCAGCACCCATCTGCGCTGGGGCAACAACAGCAGCGCAATGCCGAAAATGACACCCATGGTCGTGGCATGGCCGGATGGGAAGCTGGCAAAGCGCGCCTCCATGGAAAAAGGATGCAGCGACAGATCGCCGAGCTTGTCGAAATTCATTGGCCTGGCTCTGCCCACGCCATATTTCAGCACGTTGACGACCATGGCCGAGAGTGCGATCGAACCCAGCACCATGAAAGCAAAGCAGGTCCAGTTGTAGAAGGTCATCCGCGCGCGCCGGGAAAGGCTGCGCCAATCCGTCAGATTCGCGGCAATCAGCACCAGTACCGACGGGACAAGATACCAGCCGCCGAGGCCGAAGAAGGTAAAAAACTCGGCGATGCGAAAGACATTGGTCGAGCCTGAAG
Organism: Mesorhizobium sp. LSHC412B00; assembly: GCF_000503035.1. Taxonomy (NCBI): domain Bacteria; kingdom Pseudomonadati; phylum Pseudomonadota; class Alphaproteobacteria; order Hyphomicrobiales; family Phyllobacteriaceae; genus Mesorhizobium; species Mesorhizobium sp. LSHC412B00. The sequence goes on from NZ_AYWB01000011.1 coordinate 98,830, forward strand.
CCCACTGCCTCGCCATGGTGCCCGCAAGATGGTCGAAACGGAGCGACACCGCGACCGTCAGCAAAAGCCAGGCCACCACCCAGACCGACCACAGGATTTTCGGGTAGCGCGCCGGGCGCGTCGCCAGGCGATGCCGTACAATCCCGAAAGTATCGCGGAAATTATCGACAGACTGCCGGAGCATGGCAGGCATAGCGGCACGCGCCGGTGATGGCGACTTCATCAACATGCGGAGCTCGGCGCGATCATCGAAGAGCTATTAGTTCGCCACACGGTACAGGCCGAGCGACAATTTATCACCTGACGAATAGTTGATGCCGTCGATCTCGGCGACGCGGCTGGCCTTCTTGCCTTGCCCTGCCAGAAGGTCATCCAGCCGTTTTTGATCGCCGACCGGCGCCAGGCCCAGCGCGCAGGCCGGATCGCCAAGCAGATGTTGCGCAACCCCGTCGACATCGGTCAGTACCGTCTTTGTGCCCACCAGAAATACCAGGCTCGGTTCGTGATATTGCGCGGAGGCGAGCACGCTCATCTCACAGGGACGATCGGCGCGAACCGCAGCCTCGATTTCCCGGCTCATCCAAATCGGTTTCAGTGACGGCACGATGACACCGAACAGCAGGGCGTAGGTTATACCGGCGCAAACCGCAGCCCCGCCGATGCGGACCAGCGGCACCAGCGTCTGGCGCGAAACAGCGAGGTAGCCGGCGCCCAATGCTGCCGCGGCGGCCGGAACGCTCCACCATGAAAATGTCTTCATGAGATAGATCGGCGCACCGACGCAAAGCACGGCGAGACCGACTGTCACCAGAACGGTGCCGAATGCGGTCGCCCACCACAGCCATGTCTGCCAGCGCCTGAGCGGCGCATTTGCCTCTTGCGGTGTCAGCGTCAAAAGCCAGCCGATGAGCAGGGCCATGCCGGGATAGGCCGGCAGCACATAATGCGGCAGTTTCGTCGGGATCAATTCGAAGACGAGCCAGAACGGAATGTACCAGGCGAGGCAGAAACGCAGGCGCGGATCGTCGCGCAATCGGTTGAGCGCCTGCAGTCCGGCGCCGAGCGCCACAAGGCCGAACGGCCACATGAACAGGCAATAGGTCAGCACGTAGAAGCCCGGCGGAACGCCGTGCGACTCCTCGCCTTGCGCGACCTTGCCGAGCATATCCTTGCCGACGGCCTGCTGCAGGAAGGCGCCGTTGCTCTTCCAGGTGATGAGGGCGAGCCAGGGCAGCACGATGAGCAGAACCAGAGCCAGCCCTCGCGCCGCTTTCAGCTTTGCCAGCCAGCACCAATCGCGCTCGAAGGCAACCAGCGTGAGCACCGTCAGCGCCGACAGCAGCGGTGTAATCGGCCCCTTGATGAGGATCGCAGCGCCCTGCGCAGCCCAGAAAATCCACGGCAGATGGCCGGCGACAGGCTCGTTGCGGCGCGATGCCAGATAAATCTGCGCCAGCGCGCCTTGCGCCAGAACGCAGCAGGCAAGCAGCATCGCGTCGGTCTTGGCGTCGCGGCCTTCGAAGGCGGTAGCGAAAATCGCCGCCATGACCAGGCCGGCGGCAAGACCGGCATTGGCGCCGAACAGATTGGCCCCGGTCCAGGCGATTGTGACGACGGCGATGGCGATGCCCAGCGCCGAGATCAGCCGGAAAATCCAGATCGGCGCCTGTGCCCCCTCGCCGCTCAGCGTCACCGCCGCCGATTGCAGCCAGTAGATGCCGATCGGCTTTTGGTAGCGCGACGCGTCCTGGAAGCGGATGTCGACATAGTCGCCGGTCTCCGTCATCTGCTTGGTCGCCTGGACGAAGCGCGGCTCGTCGCGGTCGAGCGGCGGCAAAGAGGCCAGTCCCGACGCCGTCATCACCAGGCTGAACAGGAAGAGAAAGATGTAGTTCCTGCTCATTTCGACACCGGACAGACTGGTCAACACCGGACAGACTGGATTTGGCGGGACTGGTGGCTCAGTCGACCTTGGTCATCGCCGCCTTGCGCTCATTGGCGATGAGCCATAAATTTCTGACATAGATCACCATGCCCATGGCCTGGCCGGCGATGAACACCGGATCCTCACGCTGGATGGCGTAGACCAGCAGCAGCCCGCCGCCGAACAGCGAGAAGAACCAGAAAGCGATCGGCACGACGCTGCGCTTGGCCTTTTCCGAAGCGATCCACTGCACCAGGAAGCGCATGGTGAAGAAGAACTGGGCAACGAAGCCGAGCAGAACCCAGGCGTCGAACTGCTTGACGAAAACCTGGTGCAGCCAGGTCGCCAATTCCTGAAACACGTTAGCCATGCGTGATTTCCTCTACCTTTGGCATTCTGCGGCGCCGGCGCCGAAGCCACCAGACGCCGGCGAGATCGAGCGCGCCCTGCAGGCCGCGATCGAAGATGCCGTAATTCGACTTGCCGTGGCGGCGGGAGCGGTCGACGACGTCGCAATGGACGACGCGGTAGCCTTCCTGGATGACAAGCGCCGGAACGAAACGATGCGTACCGTCGAAAAACGGCAGTTTGCGCAAGATATCGGTGTGGATCGCCTTCAGGCCGCAACCGGTGTCGCGGGTGTCGTCATGCAGGATCGCGCCGCGCAGCCAGTTGGCGAAACGCGATGCCAATTGCTTGATCTTGCTATCGCGGCGCTTCAAGCGCTGCCCCTGCGCGGCTCCGAAACCAGGCCCAGCCTGGCGCAGCGCATCGACCAGCACGGGGATATATTGCGGGTCGTTCTGGCCGTCGCCGTCGATGGTGGCGATTATCGAGCCGCGCGCCGCCCAGGCGCCCGAGCGCACCGAAAGCGACTGGCCGGCGGATTTTTCGTGCCGAAGCTGCCGAAGCGGAAACGGACGTTTGGCGGCTTCAGCGGCAAGCACCGAAGCGGTGTCGTCAGTCGAACCGTCATTGACGACGATGATTTCGAAGTCGCGCCCGGTCATCGCCGCCTCGATCTCGTCGATCAGCAGCGGCAGGTTCGCCGCCTCGTTGCGGCAGGGAATGACGATGGATATCAATGCGTCCGGCATATCGCGTCGGGCTCTGTCACAAGATATGGCATTCGGTGGATGCCGTGCGGTGCCGTTCCAGCGGATCGAACCCGTTGGCGCGGCGCCTCATTACGCCAGCCGACAGGATGAAGCAAGCATGCGCGGCAGTGCAGAATAGGCTGTCCATGCCGGCGCAAAATCGGAAACCACTTTTGCTTGACGCGCTTGGATGCTAAACGCCCGCGTTCAGGCCATGCCGGGCCGTTCGGACCCGGCGCTTTCAGGAAGAAACAATGCCCGCCTTCAAGTCCGAATTCCTGCGCGTCATGAGCGAGCGCGGCTTCATCCACCAGATTTCGGATGAGACCGGGCTGGATCAACTTTTCGCGAAGGAAACCGTGACCGCCTATGTCGGCTACGACGCCACGGCGACCAGCCTGCACATCGGCAATCTGATATCGGCGACCATGCTCTACTGGATGCAGGAGACCGGCCACCGGCCGATCGCACTGATGGGCGGCGGCACCTCGATGATCGGCGACCCGTCCTTCCGTGACGACCAGCGCAGCCTTTTGACGCCCGAGGCGATCGCCACCAACATCGAGGGCATCAAGCGAATTTTTGGCCGCATCCTGCGCTTCGGCGACACTGGCAACGACGCCATCATGGTCAACAATGCCGACTGGCTGATGAAGCTCAACTATGTCGAGTTCCTGCGCGATGTCGGCCGCCACTTTTCGGTCAACCGGATGCTGACCTTCGACAGCGTCAGGCTGCGGCTCGAGCGCGAACAGTCGCTGTCCTTCCTCGAATTCAACTACATGATCCTGCAAGGCTATGATTTCGTCGAGCTCAGCCGCCGCCACGACTGCCGGCTGCAGATGGGCGGTTCGGACCAGTGGGGCAACATCATCAACGGCGTCGATCTCGGCCACCGCATGGGCACGCCGCAGCTTTATGCGCTGACCACGCCGCTGCTGACGACATCGTCGGGCGCCAAGATGGGCAAATCGGCCAAGGGCGCGGTGTGGCTGAACGGCGACCTCTTCTCGCCCTATGATTTCTGGCAATACTGGCGCAACACCGAGGATGCCGACGTCGAGCGCTTCCTGAAGATCTTCACCCGGCTGCCGCTTTCGGAGATCGCGCGGTTGGCCGCCCTTGGCGGCTCGGAGATCAACGAGGCCAAGAAGGTGCTGGCCACAGAAACCACGGCCATCGTGCACGGCCGCGAGGCGGCGCTCGCGGCCGAGGAAACCGCGCGCAAGACGTTCGAGGAAGGCGTGACGGCCGAAACCCTGCCGAGCGTCGAGGTGGATGGCGCAGCGCTGGAAGCTGGCATCGGCATCCTGTCGCTGCTGGTCACCGCGGGCCTTGCCGGGTCGAACGGCGAGGCGCGCCGGCATATCCAGGGCGGCGCCGTGCGCCTCAACGACCAGCCGGTGGCGGACGACCGGCGGATGGTGACGCCTCAGGATTTGAGTCCGGAAAACGTCGCAAAGCTTTCAGTGGGCAAGAAAAAGCACGTGCTTGTGCGGCCTGCCTGAGCCGTCTTCTGGGATCCTCAGCGATACTCGAAGATCGACCGGAAAATGCCCGGCGCGATTACCGATAGCGGGTTGATGTCCAGCACCGGCTTGTTGGCGTTGCCCTTAAGCCGGTAGGTGACGCCGATCAGGCCTCGGTCGCGGCCGTTGCCGAGCAGAACGCCGACCAACGGCAACTCGCCGAAGATGCGGTTGAGGCCATAGGCCGGCATGAAGGTTCCGGTCATGTCCATATTGTTGTTCTGGTCGTAGAGCGTGCCTTGGAAGGTGGTGCCGATGCGCGGGCCGCGCAGCACGCCATTCGCCAATTTCAAATAGCCCGACCCCTTGTCGATCTCGGTAAAGCCGCGCTCGAACTTTACCCGCGAAGTGTCGATCTTGCCCTTGACCGCTTCGTTCAGGCTGCGGCTGTCGCCGGCTGGCGTAGTCGATACGATGGACGCAAGCTTCGGTTCATTGACGATGAAGAAGTTGCTCGAATCGACCTGTCCCCGCATCGGGCCGTCGGCTGCGCCGCTGAGCGCCAGCGTGATCGATCCGCCTTCCATATGCTCGTAGATGTTGAGGAAGCGCAATATGGCGCCTGCGTCGGCCGACTTCATGGTGAGCGCGCGAGCACCATTGCCTGCCGTATTGCTGATGGTGATGGCGGCGCCGGAACTTGCCGCGGCGCTGACCTTGAGCCTGTTCACCCTGGAGCCGGCGGCACTGTAGTCGAGCTTCAAATTGGACAGGACCTCGTCATGGAACCCGCTTAGCGAATTGACGTCGGCGCTAACCGAAACCGCGTCCGTGCCGGTGGTTTTGGTGGCGGTATCGACATCGGAGGTGAACTGCTTGATCAGCGAGCGGGCATCGAGCGCGTTGCCGCTGACATCGACTGCGAAGCCCTTGCCCGACCGCTTCACCGTCACGGCGACATCGTCGCCCCGGTTCAAGGCGACTTTGCTGAAGCGGGCCGAAGACAGCGCGCCCTTGACCAGGACGACATCGCCTTCGACCGAAAAGCTCTTTCCGTCGAGGTCGAAGTCAGACAGCGTCGTGGTATCGCCGGACTTGCTCATGGTAAAAGTGGCATTGGCGGCAATGCCCGGCCCCTTGCTCCAGCCTGCCCAGGGAATGTCCAGCCTGGCGCTCGTCAGGTCAACGTCGACGTTCTGGCTGCCGCCTTCGCCGCTCTTGTCGATTGCCACCTTGATGGTGCCGGAAATCAGCGGCGACAGGCCAGGCATGGCGATGGCGCGCGTCTTGTCGTCGAGCACAAGCGCCACCTTGCGGCTGCGCGGCGGCCCGCCATCCCTGAGCGGCTCAACCAGATCGAGCTCGGCTGGAATGCCGTTCAGCCGCGCCTTGGCAGAGATCACCGCCTTGCCGGGCCCGACTTCGATCGAGCCGTCGGCATCGGTCACCATCTGGCCTTCGAACGGCTTGGCGAGCGACAGGTCCTTGTAGTCGAGCGATACCAGCCAATCGAGCTTCGACGTGTCGACGCCGGATTGCAACGGAATGTCGGCCTTGACGTGGCCGGTCACCGTGCCCGACAGGTCGTCCGGCAAGATGCCGACATGGCGCATGGCGTTGATCGGTTCGTAGGAGGCAAGTTCGGCGATGGCCGGCGCCTCGCCGGCGACGTCGATGTCGAGCGCGCCAATCACCGGCGGGTGGTTTGCCGCCTTTACCGACAGTGTGCCATTGCTTGCCGCCACGGTGCGGCCGCTCGGCATATAGACGCTGCCGGAGGACAGCGCGACGTCGACATCGTTGCCGTGGAAGGAAACGACGCCGACGGCATCGCGTATCGGCGGGATGCGGCCGGCGGTGTCGAAGCGCGAGCCCTCGACCTGGAAGCGGCCGAACACCTCGTCGGCCGAAAGCGGCACGCCGTTGCCGAGACGCCCCGGCACGACCTGGAACTGCAGGCTGGCATCGACGACGCGACCGCCAAACAGGTTCTGCAGCACCCACAGCCGCGCATTCTTGGCGGAGAACCAGGGCCACAATTGCTTGACGTGCGAGACCGCCATGTCGTGGACGTTGAGCGACACCGAGATACCCGGCGGTCCGTTGTCGATGAAGGAAACCGCAGCGGTTCCCAGCACTTCGCTCCCCGACCCCGACCTGATGCCGATCTGGTCGGCGACAAGCTTGCGGCTCTTGACCTGATAGACGCCGGCGATGCGGGCGAAGAAATTCAGCGCCGGCTCGGGCGATTCCGAAGGCGCCAGCGTCGAGCCGTCGCTGGTCAGGTCGTAACGATAGGAAGGCTCCTCGCCGGCCGCGCCGGTCGACGGCTTTGGCCCGATCGAGCCGGCGAAATTGAACGCCGAGCGCCCGGTCTTTAGAACCAGCCTGCCGACATCGATCTTGTTGGAGCCGGAGACGAGGGCGGCGTCGACATCGACATCGGCCGGCAACAGCCCGCGTGTGCCGAGGTCGAGCACCGAGCCGGTTAGCGACAGCGAGCCCGTCAGCCGCGAATCGGTCTCGCCCGAGCCTTCGGATCCGGTGAGCTTCAAAGCAATCGCGCCGGTTCGCCCGCCGGCCGCCGGCGTTGTCTCCGCGACATCCGCCATGTCGATGGCGGCGTTCAAGGCGGTGACGCGCATCGAGCTCGTATCGCGGGTGGCGGTGGCCGTGACGGTGAGCGCGCGGCCATCGACATCCGCCTCGGACGAGAACTCCACGCTGCCGGGGCCCGACTGCAGCACCGTCGCGTTGGCGATCATGACCAGCTTGACCGATCCGGCCTCGGGCAGCTCGAATGCGACATTTCTGAGATCGATGCGGCGCATCGAATCCTCGCGCACGGCATCGAGTGCACGATTGACGTCACTGAAGACGGCGGCGGCCAGTTTTTCCGGATCGATGAGACCTTCTTGATTGCGCAGGCGCGCTGTCCAGTCACCACCCGACGGCATTGCCGCGGTGACGATATGGGCGTCGGAAATCTTGGCGCTGGTCAGCCGAACCTCGCCCGAAAGCAGCGGGATAAACCGGATGCCGAAGCGGACGCGCCCGGCATCGGCCATCGGCTTGCCGTCGGCGGTCTCGACGCTGACATCCTTGACCTGCAGCGCAATGAAGCTCGATCCGTCAAGTGTCAGGCTGGCAGGACCGACGGCGACTTTGACGTCGAAACCGGCCAGTTTCTCGATCGCCGTTTCGGCTTCCAACCGCAGCCGTTCGCTGCCGATGCCGGTGGCGCCGATGACGTAGACAGCCGCCGCTGCCAGCAGCACAAGGGCTCCAATGCCGGCAAATGCGCGAACAAGAATACGAAAGCCGCGGCCGATCCGCGCCTTGCCGAGTGGCGGCACGCGGCAAGCGGACGGGAAAGCCCCCAGGTCGGTGATCTCGTCACGCCTGAACCGGATTTTCTCGTGTTGCGGTTCTTCCTGATCCACGCAATTTTCCGTTGTGCGAATTCGATCGTGGACGGATCCCCGCCCGACACTATAACGATGCAGGCTAGAGCATGATGCCGAAAAGTGTGAGGCGGTTTTCTCGGACAAACGGTTTCCGTTTGTCCAGGCATCATGCTCTATCTCTTTGATTCAGGGCCGCGTAACCTCAAACAAGGGCATCGATATGGCTGATCTCGACGTTGGCGACGTTGCGCCGCAATTCGATCTTCCGCGCGACGGCGGCGGCTCACTCAGCCTTGCCTCGATGCGAGGGAAGCCTGTTGTACTTTATTTCTATCCGCGGGACGACACCACAAGTTGTACCAATGAGGCGATCAGCTTTTCGCAGCTGAAGCCGGAGTTCGAAAAGGCCGGCGCCGTGGTGATCGGCCTGTCGCCGGACAGCGTGAAGAAGCACGACAAGTTCAAAACCAAATACGATCTCACCGTCGACTTGGTTGCCGACGAGGAGCGCAAGGTGATCGAGGCCTACAATCTGTGGGTCGAGAAGACGATGTATGGCCGCAACTATATGGGCGTCGAGCGGGCGACGTTCCTGATCGGCAAGGACGGGCGGATCGCCGGGATCTGGCGCAAGGTCCGGGTGAAAGGCCATGCCGAAGCAGTGCTGGAGGCGGTCCGCGCGCTCTGAGGCGCCACCGATCTGGCCAACGCCGCGCAGTGCATTAGGGGCATAAGACATATATGCGGTTGGCTGACACCGTTGGTCACTAGCGCGCCCGCGACGGCAAAACTTTGTTAACCCTAATAATGTGTAATCGGGCTTCGTTGGTGTCGTAACGAAAGCTTGGTCCCGTGAACCTAACCGGTCAGTCAGCGGTCTTCGGCAGGCGCAAGGAGCCGCATACGGTCATCATTGCGCGGGGCAATGAAATACGGCATTTCACCATCCGGCCGTGGCTCGTCGCCTTTCTCGGCTCGGCACTGGCGGCGATCGCCATCGGCTATCTCTTGGCGACCTCCTATCTCGTACTGCGCGACGATCTGATCGGCGCCACCACGGCCCGGCAGGCGCGCATGCAGCAGGCCTATGAAGATCGCATTTCCGCATTGCGCGCGCAGGTCGACCGCATCACCAGCCGCCAGCTTCTCGACCAAAAACTGATGGAAACCAAGGTCAGCGAATTGATCGAGCGGCAGAGCCAGCTCAGCCAGCGCCATGGCCGCCTCGGCCCGATTCTCGAGCGGGCCGGAAACGAAGTCGGCACGCCGGCCGCCGCGGATGTGGCGGCAAAACCCGACGAGCATGCCGAACTGACTGGCGGCGAGCCACTCGCCTATTCGGTCGCCAGTCTTGGTTCGGGCGACACCAGGCCATTCTCGCTGTGGTCGACACGTTCCGATCCGCTGCCCAGCGAAACGGCTGCGGACCGCGCCGACAAATTGTTCGTCTCGATCAATGATTCACTGAAGGCTATCGAGAGCCAGCAACTCACCCGCATCGAAACCCTGGCCGACAACGCCTACAAGAACGCCGATGCCATCACCCAGGCGCTGGAAGCGGCCGGTCTGCCGGTCGACAGCGATTTCGGCAAAAACGAAAGCGATGTCGGCGGACCGCTGATCCCGCTTGACAGCTCGATGATGTTCGACAGCAAGGTCAAGGAACTCGACGAGGCGCTGGATACGCTCGACCAGTTGAAGAAAGAGGCGCGGCGGCTGCCGCTTGCCAACCCGGCGCCGGGCCACTCCGTCACCAGCCCGTTCGGCGTGCGCACCGACCCCATCCTCGGCACCGCTGCCCTGCATTCAGGCATGGATTTCCGCGCGCCGGTCGGCATGGCAGCCAAGGTCACCGCGGCCGGAATCGTCACCAAGGCCGGCTGGAACGGCGGCTATGGCCGCATGGTCGAGGTCGATCACGGCAACGGCTTTGCCACGCGCTACGGCCATCTGAGCGAGATCGACGTTGCCGTCGGCCAAAAACTCGCGGCCGGCGACATCATCGGCAAGACTGGCAGCAGCGGCCGCTCGACCGGCCCGCACCTGCACTACGAGGTCCGCCACAATGGCGAAGCCATCGACCCGCTGCTCTTCCTGACCGTCGGCAAGAAGGTCGAACAGTATTTGTAAGGTCAAGCCAGGCTGGTTGCTGCCCAACTTCGCCGCGCCCTGCCCGCTGGTTCCGCGATCCAGGGTCGCATCAAGCGCGGACCCGTGCCGACAAAACTGTCCCTGGGCTGAGGCAGATGCACGGCCACTGCGAAGCCCATCGAGCCATGGGCGTCATGGCCGCAGGCATGCATCACCTTATCGCCACATTGCGATTGACGGCCTCCCGGAGCCGACAATATCGACGGCCAGGCCGTAGCGGGCGACGTCGCGGATGTCTGATATCCCCTGCCCGGCCAGCATCGGCCTGAGATAAGCTCCCGTCCCAATCTTGCGGTTCGATAATTCGGGATGGCGGTGCAGATGACGGCGGATCTCGACCATCCGATCGAGAATTCCGGCATCGATGCGGGGGCGCGGCACCGCCCGGTGCTGCCGACCGGTCAGGATTTGACACGGATGTCTCGCGGGAATTTGGTCAGCGTCTCATGGCCGGTCTCGGTCACCAGAATGGTCTCGCTGATCTCGATGCCCCAGCCATCCATCCACATGCCAAGAATGGAGTGCAGGACGTTGCCGGGTTGCAGCGCGGTCTTGTCGCCGGGCCGCAGGCTGATCGTGTGCTCGCCCCAATCCGGGGGATAAGCGACGCCGATGGAGTAGCCGATGCGCGATTCCTTCTTCAGCCCGTAGCGCTGGATAACCTTGCGCCATGCGGCCTCGACCGCTTCGGCTGTGGTCCCCGGCCTGACCGCGTCGAGCACCGCATCCATGCCTTCGATCACCGCCTTTGCGGTGTCGGAGACACGGGCCGGCGTCTTGCCGAGCTGCATCGTTCGGGCGAGGCCTGCGGCATATCGGCGGCAAACGCCGGCGAGTTCGAGCGCGATCGTCTCGTCCTTGCCGAACCTCCGGTCGCTCCACATTATGTGCGGAGCCGATGCATTCTCGCCGCCGAGGATCGTCGGCGGGAGTGCCGTGATGTCGCCGGCGAAGTCTGGACTGCCGGCAATCTGCGCCGCCTGGATCGCGGCAATCGCATCGCATTCGCGCACGCCTGGCGCGATGACTTCGAAGGCCCGCGCGACAGCTGCTTCAGCCAAGGTCGACGCCTTGCGCAGGTAGGCGATTTCCGGCGCGGATTTCACGGCGCGGATCCAGTTCACCAGGAGATCGGCGTCGTGCCATTTCGCATTGGGCAGGCCAGCGACCAGCCGGGCATGCGCCTTCGGCGAGAAATAATAAGCTTCGAGCTCGATGCCGATATGTCTCGCGCCCCACCCCTTGGCGACGATGCAGGCCGCTATCCAGTCCATCGGATGGCGATCAGCGCGCTGCACGTGGTCCTCGGGGAAGCCGACCACATTCTCCGGCTTCATCCAGGCCGTCAGCAAGCCGCCTGCCGCATCCATGGCGCGGCCGATCCAGACCGGCTCGGCCTCGTTTTCGATCGGGACAAGCACGACCTGCGGCGTGTAGAACGACCAGCCGTCATAGCCGGTGATGTAATGCTGGTTGGCGACATCGTTGACGACCAGCAGTTCCAGCCGACGCGCCGCCATCTCGGCGCGGATCTTCTTGAGCCGCCGCTGGTACTCATCGCGCGCAAAAGGAAATTCGATCATCGGTTTTCCTGCTGGATCACTGGTCGGGCGAGCCCCGCGCCCGCCTGACGTCATTCACCATTGCGGTGGTTTCAGCCCGGCTGCAATCGGCCAGCGCGGCGCATGGGACAGGTCCTGCACCGCGTCTGGGAACCATTCCGAATTATTTTTGAATTCCATTTGACTGAATAAATTGCCTGTGCAAGTCTTAGCCTTCCTAAAGGGCGCGGGACATGGCACTGCGGGGAACCAATCAGGAGTTCGGGCGGCCTTACAACCGGCGCATCGTGCTGGAGTCCATCCGCCTTCACGGTCCCATAGCTCGCGGCGACATTGCCGGCCGCGTTGGCCTCACCGTCCAGACCGTATCGACCATCGTTCGCGAACTCGAAGAGCATGGCTATGTGCTGTCGCTGCGCGAAGAGCCGCGCGGACGCGGGTTGCCGCCGGCGACGCTCAGGATCAACCCCGAGGGCGGCTATGCCGTCGGCGTCCACCTCACCCCGCTGGGGATCGACGCGGCGCTCATCAATCTCAGCGGCGATGTCATCGAGAGCATGCATCGCGAGGCGCCGCATGCGACGCCCGACCATGCCTTCGAGCTGATCGGCGCGATGGTGCCCGAGCTGACCGCGCTGCGGCCCGGCGGACGCGTGCTCGGCATCGGCATGGCGCTGCCTGGACCGTTCGGCGTGGAGTCGATGAGCTTCGTCGGCCCGACGACCATGGCCGGCTGGAAGGATGTCGCGCTGCCGGAACGGCTGGCGGCGTCGACCGGGCTGCCGGCCTTCTTCGAAACCGACATGGCGGCGGCGGCCATGGGCGAACGGCTTTATGGTCTCGGCTCCGGTTATTCCGAATACTACTACCTCTATTTCGGCGTCGGCCTCGGCGGCGTCATCGTGCATGACGGCGCGGTGATGCGCGGCGCCTGGGGCAATGCCGGCGAAATCGGACACATCCCTGCCGTTCCCGGTGGCGAGCCTTGCCCATGCGGTAACAGCGGCTGCCTCGAACGGTATCTCTCGCTCGAAGCACGTCGCCGCCGCAACATCAGCGACGCCGCCTGGGTGGCCGAAGTCGCGCCGATCTTCCGCAACGCCATCGTCACCATCGAGAATATATTCGACCCTGAAACCGTCATCCTCGGCGGGCTTGCGCCCACGGACCTGCTGGAAAGACTGGTCAGCGCGGCGGCACAGCTTCCCAATTCGATCTCGGCGCGGCGCGACCGCAAGACACCGCGCGTGATGGTTGCGACCGGAGGCCAGCATTCGGTGCTGCGCGGCGCTGCCGCATTGGCCGTTTCCGGCGTGCTCTCGCCGCGCTTCGGCCAGATGTTCATCGCCGAGCGCGAGCGCCGGTCAGACCTCATGCACAGCAAGGGAGTGGCAGCATGACCGAACCGCTGCTGGTACTCGAAAACGTCACCAAGAATTATGGCGCCATCCATGCGCTGAGAGGCATCAGCTTCTCGATCGGCAAGGGCGAGGTCGTGGCGCTGCTCGGCGACAATGGCGCCGGCAAGTCGACGCTGGTCAAGATCATCGCCGGCGGCCTCGAGCCGAGCTCCGGCCGCATGCTGTTCGAGGGCAAGGAATTCCTGGCGAAGACGCCGGCCGAGGCGAAGGCTGCCGGTATCGAGACCGTCTACCAGGACCTGTCGCTGTGCACCAATGTCGACGTCGTCGCCAATTTCTTCATGGGCCGCGAGATCACCCGCAAGGTTCTCGGCATTCCGATCCTCGACGAACGCGCCATGGAGGCGGTGGTCGGCAAGGCGCTGGCAAGTGCCGGCACCCGCATCCCGTCGCTGCGCACCAATGTCGAGCACCTCTCGGGTGGCCAGCGCCAGGCCATCGAGCTCAACCGCTTCGTCCATTGGGGCGGCAAGCTGGTGCTGCTGGACGAGCCGTTCGCGGCACTCGGCGTCGAGCAGACCAGGCGCGGTCTCGAGATGATCCGCCAGGTGGCCAACCAGGGCATCGGCGTCGTGATCATCACCCACATCATGCAACAGGCCTTCCAGGTTGCCGACCGGATCGTGGTGATCCGGCAAGGCGTCGTGGCCGGCGATGTCGCACGCAACAAAACAAGTCCCGATGCGGTGATCAACATGATCACCGGTGAGACGCTTGCCGGTGCCGGACCGGCAAGTTGAGGGACAAAAGAGGGGTCCGGTATAAAAGAGGAGCGAACGACATGAAGCGAATACTGGTTCTTGTCTTCGGTATCCTGGCACTGGCTCTTGCCTCGCTCACGCCGGCAATGTCCCAGACCAAGGGCACCGTCTATTATATGGTCCCGACCCTGCTCGATGAATTCCAGACCGGCTCGGTGAGCGCGCTGGAGCTGTTCCTCAAGCAGGTCGGCTATGAGGTGAAAACACTCAACGCCGACAACAAGACCGACGCGCAGCAATCGCAGATGAACGACGTCATTGCGCTGAAGCCGGCGGCGATCATCCTGGCCGCCGTCGATTTCAACGCGCTGAAGCCGTCCATCGAAGCGGCGCGTGCGGCCGGCATCCCGGTGGTCGAGTTCGACCGCCAGATCACCTCGACCCCGTCCGATTTCACCTCGGTGGCGGGCACGGTCGAGATCGGCTACGTCGCCGCCGAGCAGGCGCAAAAGCTTCTGACCGCCAAGAACGGTTCTGTGAAGGGCAAGATCCTGCAGGTGCTCGGCGATCCCGGCGATCCCTACACGCTCGACATCCAGAAGGGTTTCGAGGAGAAGTTGAAGGCGTTTCCTGACGTCAAGATCATCTCGCTGCCGGCCATGCAATGGGAAGCCAGCAACGCCGGCACGATCGTTGCCGACCAGATGCTCGCCAACCCCGACATCGACCTGATCTTCAGCCATGCCGCGCACCTGTCGGTCGCAGCCGTCGCCTCGCTCGAGGCCGCCGGCAAGAAGCCGGGCGACGTCATGCTGATGAGCTCGAACGGCGCTCCGGTCGGTCTCGACCTGATCCGCAAGGGCTGGCTCAATGTCGAAGTCGAGCAACCGCTCTACGCGCAGGCCGCAGCCGTCGCCATGTTCATGGACAAGATCGCCGGCAAGCAGGAAATCAAGCCTGGCGAGTATGACGTGCTCGGCTTGAAGTCGACCGTGACCAAGGAGAGCTGGGGCCCCAACATCAAGATCCCGGGCGCCGCCATCACCAAGGAAAACGTCGACAATCCGGCCTTCTGGGGCAACCAGAAGCCGCCGACGGACACGATCAAGTCTGTCGAATAGTCGCTTAGCGAAGCGCTCCGGGTCGTTGCGGCCCGGAGCCTGCCCTTTCACGACGCCGCGACCCAGGACGCCGTGGCGAACCTAAACCCGCGCCTGAACCCGACGAAATCGAGTTGATTTCTCAGCCTGATTTTCTCGGGGGGCGCCAACCGGATCAGCCCATGAACCCGCGCAGCCGCAAAGCCCTGGAGTTCGTCCTCGACAACCTCGTCTGGTTCATGCTGATCTTTGTGCTGGTTGTCTTTTCCATCTTCGTCCCCAACTACTTCCAGCTCGGCATCTTCGCCAACATCATCGAGGCCTCGAGCGTTCTCGGCGTGATGTCGATCGGCCTGTCGCTGGTCATCATTGCCGGCCATATGGACCTGTCGGTGGAATCGGTGGCCGCACTCAGCGCCATGGCGGTCGGCATCCTGTTCTGCTCGTCGGGCATCGGCATGGGCATACAGCTCAATCCGCAGTGGCTGATGGTTCCGGTTTCGCTGCTGGTTGCGCTCGCCGTCGGCGGCCTCATCGGCGCCTTCAACGGCTATCTCGTGGTCAAGGTGAAGATGAGCGCCTTCATCATCACGCTGGCGTCCTACATCTGGGTGCGCGGCCTGGTGCTGGTGATTTCCGGCGGCCGCTCGGCACAGGATCTGGCGCCGGCCATCCGCTGGTTCGGCATCCAGCGAATGGCCGGCCTGCCGCTGACCGCCTGGATCGCCGTCGCCTGTTTCGTCCTGTTCTCGCTGATCATGGCCAAGACGCCGTTCGGCCGCCACCTCGTGATGATCGGCGGCAACGAGACCGCGACCTTCCGCGCCGGCATCCGCGTCAACCGCAATCTGATCATCGCCTTCGTACTTGCCGGCGCCATTGCCGGCCTCGCCGGCTGGCTGCTCGCCATCCGCACCTCGGGCGCCACCGCCAATCTCGGCACCGGGCTGTTGTTCAACGCCTTTGCCGCGGTCGTCATCGGCGGCGTCAGCCTGAAAGGCGGTGTCGGCACCTTGCCCGGCGTCTATGCCGGCGTGCTGCTGCTCTCCTCCATCAACACGGCAATCAACCTGATGGGCCTGCCGGCCAATTTCACCCAGGTGATCCATGGCCTGCTGGTGCTCGCCGCCGTGCTGCTCGACGCCTTCAAGCAAACCATTCGCCAAAGACTCGCATGACAGGACAGCTCACATGACCGGACGGCTGCAAGACAAGGTCGCGCTTATCGTCGGCAGCGCGCGCGGCATCGGCAAGGGCATTGCGCTGCGCTTTGCCGAGGAAGGCGCAAGGCTGGTCCTGGCCGACAGCGAGGCCGAAGCCGGCCAGGCGACCGCGGACGAGCTCGGCGCTGCCTTCATTCGCACCGACATCTCGCAAATGGCCGATGCAGAAGCTGCGGTGGCGCTGGCGCTGAGCCGCCATGGCCGCCTCGACATCGTCGTGCAGAATGCCGGCATCTATCCCTGGCAGCTCATCGAGAACACCAGCCCGGACGACTGGGACCGGGTGATGGCCGTCAATCTGCGCGGCACCTTCAACGCCACGCTGGCAGCGCTGGCGCCGATGAAGGCGCAGGGCTACGGGCGCATACTCTACACCTCGTCGATCACCGGTCCGCACGTCACCAGCCCCGGCCATGGCCACTACGCCGCCAGCAAGGCCGGCATCAACGGCTTCATCCGATCGGCGGCGCTGGAATTTTCCGGCTACGGCATCACCGTCAACGGCGTCGAGCCCGGCAACATCCTGACCGAAGCGATCGAGCTGCATCGCGGCGCCGCCTACATCAAGAACATGGAGGATTCGATCCCGCTCGGACGCCTCGGCAGTCCGCGCGACGTCGCCAACGCCTTCCTGTTCCTCGCCTCCGACGATGCCAGCTACATCACCGGCACCACCATCGTCGTCGACGGCGGCCAGTTGCTGCCCGAAGGCAAGGATTTCCGGCTGCTGCCGCCGTGATCAGCCGGATTTCTTGTACAGCAGCAACTCAGGCCGGTACTCGAAGTGCATGGTGTCGTAGTGATACCAGCGCCCGCCCCAGATGAAGCCGTTTTTCTCGAACAATTCCACGATTTCCAGCGGAATCCGGTTCTTGAAGGGAATGTGGGCCTTCGGGTTGGTTTTGTTCCTGTTGTTGTACCAATAGTCGGAGAAGCCGACATTGATATCGAAGGCCGCTCCGAACGAGTGAACGCTCAACCGGTCGGTGCCGGCGATCGGCCGCCAGACAAAGCCGCCGCCGGGCTTGAGCCCGTAACGGCTCAGCTCCGCGGGCATCGCCTCAAGCGCAGCGGAGACCTTGCCCAGCCGGTCGTTGATGCCGAAAATCCTGGTGACCTGCACGGTCTTCTTGCCGAGCTTCGGCAACCATTTGACGTTGGCGATGTGCTTGCCCACCTCGGCGGCACTTGCCCCGTAGAGCTTCTCGAAGAAAGGTTCATTGCGGATACGGCCGGGATCGAAATCCTCCGCCGGGACCAGCGCGCCCTCGGCTGCTCCGGGATAGACGTAGCGAAACATGTCTTCGATGTCGGGGCTCTCAAGCCGCGCGTCGGCGTCGCGCGCCTTGCCGTCGTTCCACACCATGGTGGTGCCGTCGGTCCAGGTCAGGACATTGCCCGAAATGGTGAAAAGGCCGGGATAGGCTTTGAGCAAGGCTGCCTTGGCGGCGGGCTGGTCGACGCCGTCGCCCACATTCCCCGCATAGGCGAAGCGCCCTATACCAGAGATTGCCAATGCCAATAGCAGCTGTAACATCAGCCGCCGTGGATGGTCGATCATTGTGCTGCCTCCGCGAGGGCTTTCATTCATCGTGCATTTAACAAGGCAGCTGTACCATGCTGGTCGAATCGAACGGGAGACAAAATCATGTCAAAAACCTTCACTGCTTTGATCCGGATGACGTTTACATTCATTTGCCTGGTCGGCCTGGCCTCGTCAGTTTCTATCCTTTTCCCCGCCACCGCGTCGGCCCAGCGCATGCAGAAATGCGCCGATGAAGGCGGCACGTGCCGCCTGCCCTACCCCTCGGAAGTGGTCTACGGCGCGCGCGGCCAGACCACCTCCCGCTTCTTCGATCGTCGTTCCGTGCCTTGCTCGAATCGCGTCTTCGGCGACCCGGCGCCCGGCCGCGACAAGGCCTGCTATATTGCGAGGCGCGATAGCGGTAATGATTATGGTGACAACGACGACGACAATTACGGCAATGATGACAATTACGGCGATAATGATTACGGCCAGGGCCGCGGCAGATGGGTGGCCTGCGCCTCGGAGGGGCGGTTCTGCGAGTTCCGTGGCCGCAAAGTGGTGAGATACGGGGCGCGTGGCCAGTACGTCCAGGGCGTATTCAGGAACGGCGTCGCATGCAGCGTCGACGCCTTTGGCGAGGATCCCATCCGCCGCGTGAAGAAGAACTGCTACGTCAAGCGATAGACTAGCGCGCCAGGAAAGAACGGCGGGTGCGGCTCATTGCGGCCGCGCCCGGCATTCGGGATATGCGGGCCGGATATGGTGGGCGATGACGGGCTCGAACCGCCGACATCTTCGGTGTAAACGAAGCGCTCTACCAACTGAGCTAATCGCCCGCTCCGGCCGGACCTTTAAGCGGTCGCAACCGGCTTCGCAAGGCCAAATGAACAGCTGCGAGCTTAGCCGCACAGTGGTTTTCGCGGGCAAAGTGCCGCCCGTCAAAAAACCTTCTCCTGTTTGCGTTTATGCTGTCCAGCTGCGCTTGACACCCGGTGGCGAACCCCTTATCCACCGCCCCAACGACGAACACGGCTGACACGTGCTCGTCCAATGCGCGGGTGTAGCTCAGTTGGTTAGAGTGCCGGCCTGTCACGCCGGAGGTCGCGGGTTCGAGCCCCGTCACTCGCGCCATTAATTTCAAGGGGTTAGCTACCGCCCCTTGAAAAGTTTCAACTCTCATTCTGCGGAGAGTTTCAACTTTCTGTATTCGTTCCGTTCCAGGCCAAGCAGCTTTCTGCCCTTGCGGCGGCTGGCGTCAGCTGAGCGGACGGCGGCCAGATTGACCGGCATATAGGTCTTCTGCAGCGCCTTGTTCCCGTCGATCGAATTGCCCATCTTGGCCGAGATTGCCTCGACCGACGCGCCTCCGGCATTTGCCTCGACCGCGCCGGAACGCCGCATGTCCATCAGCCGCCGCTTCTCCGATGTCCCGAACACCAGCGTGCGCAGATCGGCAAAGTCGTCGACCAGAGAATCCTTGGTGTAAGGCACGCCGGCGCGCGGCCGGCCGCCCTTCGGGCCCGGCGCGAAACCGCGCGAGCGAAAGATCGGCGCATCGTCAAGCAGGGTGACGCCTAGTGATTCGACATAGGCCAGCACCAGGCGCTGCGTGCGTGACGACAGCGTGCCGAAAGCCGCCTCGCCACTCTTGCTGCGTGCAATCAGAAAACCCCATTCCTGTGCTGTCTGCATTGCCTGCGCCGGTGTGAGCGTGCGCACGTCGACGGGTGAGAAGCTCGTGTCCCACGCAACGGCGATGACGCAGGCCAGTCCGCGGTAGCCGGCGCGCCAGGCGCCCTTGACCATGCGCACCGCCTCGCCTGCCGTCCAGGTCTGGTGGCGCGGTGGTGGCGTCTGGCGGCGGATCGCCTGCGATGGGTCGGAGCCGGGCGGGCATAGCTTCATGCCGGCCATGACATTATAGAGCGAACGCCACGTCTTTACGGCACGGTAGGCGATGTCGACACCTTTGACCCGGAGCAGACGGCCATACCAGTCGTCGAGCAGCTCGAGGGTGATGTCGGCTGGCGGCAGGTCGGCGAAGTACGGCTCGATGAAGGTCCAGCCGCGTTCCCAATCCTCGCGGGTGCGCGGTGGCTTGCGCTTCCATGCATCCATGCGGCGATAGCGTGCAAAGGCGTCTCCGATGGAATCCTTTGGCCATACATGCAGGCGCGACGGCTCCTTGCCCTTGCGGAGTTCCTGCCAGCGGTCTTCCCACTCCCTGGCTATCGTCCAAGCCTCAGGCCCGTCGATTCCACAGGAAATGCATCTGAAGCCAGCTTCGACCATCTTCGGCGTCGGCAGCCAGTAGCCGTACCTGCCCTTACGGATGACGTAGTGCTTCAACTTGATCTTACCCAAGCGTCGCCAGCCTCGCTCTTGCAATGTCAATGCTAGACTGCCCGCCGGATCCCGATCCTGCAAGACCCGAGCGTCGATCGAGCCAGGAGTCGATCGCAACCATGTCGTAGTTGCCGGTGATTGGGCAGGCCTTGGGAAAGCCTTGATCCTGCAACGCGGGCAGCAATTCCATGAATTCCCGCAGCGTCAGGTGGAGATAACGCGCCGCCTTGACCGCCGGCACGAGCCGCGGCTGTACCGGGAAGCGGATAGATGACGGTTGTAATGTGTGGGTTTGGCTCATGGCACCAAAACTCTATCCACCGTCCATCGGGACAGCGGATGGGCGCTTGTCGTTGAGCGGGTGTGAATTTCGCCCGTGTCAGCACCTCCGCCGCACAGCATGCGATTTTCCTACTCCGTGATCTCGTTATTCCTGCATCGAGGGTGAATGAGAACTTAGAATAACGACCTTTTTCCCCCATGCCTATTCGTCCAATCCTTAATTCGCAGAATCGGCGGCCACAGGGCGAGAATACTTATAATCGGCGGCTTCAAAGCCGCTACGCCCGGGCAACCCGGATACCCTCGGCGATGTTGACGCCACTACCCATCAGGTCGCCATCGTGCTCCTGCACGACGTCACCCAGGTGAATGCCAATCCGGAACTCAATGCGACGATACCGGGCACCCCGGCACTGTGCTTAGCAATAGCGTTTTGACGCGCGCAGCGGACTGCTTCCACAACGCTGCTGAACTCGAAAGCTGTGACAATGAAAAGTCCGCCACCGTGAGCCAGACCAGAAAACTCATATTTTAGCACCTGCGAAACAAAGCTCGCTATTCCGCGTTGAGGCTCGTCGAACAACGGAGCTTCACGAATGGATCCGGCAACTGCAGCTGTGATGATTTTGCTTTCTTGCAGTCCCGCCCAGGGAGTCTGCAAGCCACTCGATACATCACCGTCCATGTTCGGATCCCTTGAGACATGCGAGTTGGCGTTAGCCGTGAGGCTCGAGGGCGCTCCCAACGGGGAGATCGTGGGGCGATGCAGTTCGATTGATCCCTCCGCTACAGGTTCCGTTCCAGCCGGGTATAGCACGATTGTCGTCACGCGGGGCACAGGGGCGGGTGCGGTGAGCAGTCGCTACATCGTGCCACACAAAAACTGAAGCCAGCCACCGTGAGGCAGCGGGCTATTCATTCTCGACCGGACAATTATAGGCCTTGCCCTCCCTCTATGAAGCCATACTCGGCATCGATGGCTTCGCGCTCGTCGTCCGCTTCGCCATCGTCGTCGCCTTCCCTGTCATCGGTCCCGTTGACTTCGATGCCACCGGCCAGACAGGGTTCGAGATCCGGGTCGGGCTCTACGAAGTCGAGCAGCTACATCAGGCGTTCTTCATCTTCGATCGAGCGACGGACCGCCATGTCCGAAAGGCAGAGGTTCGTGGCTGGATAGCGAAGAATCGCACACGGCTTTCCTTCATTCGCATGGTTCGCAGAGATTAGCATTATCGCCTACTCTCATCTCGTCCGACGTCGTCTCCCTGAAAGCAGCGCCGGTTAGGCTCGGCGCCCTTCTTGGTTTCTCCCCGTATGTCAAAAGGAGGTCGCCGGGCCTTGCCAGGCCCCGCTGCTCATCGCTTGCGGGGTGTCCTGATGACTGAGCTTGGCCCCGTGGCCTAACGGCCAGAACCAAACGTTCCGAAAAGCTTTCCCAGGCTGGCGGCAGCCGAAGGGCTGCAGAAGAGGGATCGTCAGACCGCTCCTGGCGCACCACAGCGACACCACCAAGCTGTAAGTCAGGTCCATCGGCCCTGCTGATGAGTGCCCTTGGACAGATGGATTGCGTTTGCCACGAAAAAGGAATCGTACCGGCCCGTTCTCAGCACATCAGCCGGAACGGGCCATGGGCAGAAGCAGCCAACTGGCTAAAATCGCAAGACGACCGAAGGACCACGTCGGCGATAGCACCGGACCCGACGGCGCCCGTGTCGCCAGTAACTACGGCAGACTCTTCTCCAGCCGCGCCGGCGGCGGCGGCGCCGGTGGTAGTAATCTGGGTCGTAGTCCGGGTCGTAATCTTGGTCGTAATCTTGGTCGTAGTAGCGCCGATGGTTGACCGGCTCCACTTCCGCGTGAGTACCTTCGTTGTCGAAGGCGTCTGGCGCGTCGAGTTCTTCGAGAATGCCGCTTTTTGCCGCTGGAACACCGGCCAATGCGTTGATAGGCCGGACCGCGCTTGCAAAGGCTGCTGCCCCTGCAACGCCAAATATCGCTGTCAAAAAGGATCGCCGATCCATAGTAAACCTCCCAAGTTACATGAGCTGAACGAAGCGCCCCGCCTGCTGAAGGAGCAGGCCCAGCGCACGGTAAAATAGAGGATTCGCCAGCCGCTCAAGCAACTCGCGAATCCTATCAGCGCAGGAAGGGACCTGGCTGCGCCGATCCAAGACATGTCAGCTAAGGACGACCGCCATTACCAGAAAGGTAACGGCTGTTGCAAAAATCGGTGCGAGCAACCATCGCGCCTGGCCAACACTTTGATCCATTTGTTCTCTCCCGTTGTGGAGAACCAACTGGCTGAAGCCCTAATCCGTTCCGCCTAGTCCAAAGGTAAGACCATTGCGTTGTACGGTCGGACTTTAGACCAATCGGATTAGACAAAGGTGCGTAGGCGGGAACGTTTACCCCGGTTCAAAGTTGGTTGCCGGGCAGTGCGGGACGATGGTCGTCGTGTGCCGGTCCTTGCAGGAGAGAAGATATGAAGATGCACTTTGTGAACACCGCCGCAGCCATGTTGCTCTTGGCGGGGATCGGCTCCGCCGCCGCTGACGACATTATCATCCAGCCGGAACAGGACACGGTCATCCGTGAGTATGTCAAGAAGCAGCCCTTGGCTTCGGTGAACCTTCCCGGCGCGGAATTGAACGTCGGGACAGCTCTGCCGGAAACTGTGGAGATCCACGAGGTCCCGAACGTCAAATACCGTTACGTGGTGGTCGACAACCGCACGGTCCTGGTAGATCCGGGCACCCGCAAGATCGTGAAAGTTTACGACTGAGATTTCGAACGAACCCACGCTCGCCACCCTTGGGTGGCGAGTGTGTGCATTCAAACGCTACTCAGCCGGACAATTCAAATTGCCACTCAGCTGGACAATGAACATGACGAACCCTGAACTCGAGAGGACGCAAGCCCTGGTTGCCCGCTTGGCTGATCTCCAAGCAAGAATGCAGGCAGCACGTCTTGTTGGTGCCGAGGTAACAACCGTCCGAAAGGTTGCAGCCACAATCGATGACGGCTTGCGACAGGCCGGCCTCACACCGTTAGAAATCGCAGAAGGTCAAGGGGAACAGTTTAGCGATACTAAATGTTCGACTGGCTATGGACAGCCGAACCGTACTCTCAGCAGATCAAGTCAGAGCAGCACGAGCCCTACTGAACTGGCCGCGTGTGCGACTTGCCGCCAAGGCCAATCTTAGCGAGATGGTGATCAGCGATCTTGAGAACGGATACAGGAAACCGCGGCCCCACAACATCGCCGCCATCCGCAAAGCGTTTGAGGATGCCGGAATCGTTTTCACCGTCCAAGGCACTCCATCGCTAGCCCGCTCAGAAGGTGATAGCGGCCTAGCCGCCGATAATAGACGGTGGCGGGGCCGGGAGAAAAAAGGATAGCGGGGAAAAGCCCGTGTACCCACTGCACCCGATCTCTAAAGCGGCCGCTAACAAGGGCGGTTGTTCACTGACTTTGTGCTGGCGCTCACCTTTCTAAGGTGCCGCTCGAATATGGCCAGCTTCTCTTCGTAGCCGATCCGCACTCTGGACCTGCAACTATCGCATTTGAAACCGGCAATCGTTTTCAGCCAGGATCCCCTTCTCACCATACGGCGTGAACAGGAGGGGCATTGGAATTCTAAAGGTACGTCGCGCAGTTCATTTGATAGAGGCGCTGTGCATGTTCTCCTCAGCGGCACGGCCACTGCAACAAAGTAGAAGGAGAAATGTTTCCGCTTCGGCCATTTACGCGGAGCAATCAGACCTAAGTCCAAATGCTGAAGGGGGCAGGCAAGCTGTTCCTTGCCCTTCGATCCGGATCGTCTCCGTGGCCTCACCATACTCGGCCGTAGCTCAAAGGCTCGTATCACCGGCCAGAACGCGCAGTTCATCCAGTGGAATGGGACAGGACCGGCAAAGCCTCGCGACCGAACTTCTCGAGATTAGACGGATCCGTTGGCCTTCCTCAGAGGCCATGGCATAAGATTCGAGCTCGATCGGCTGTCTTCCTTGCCCTTCTCTATAACGCGGACCAGCCGTTCTCAGCAGGCTTCGGCCACTCCACACTGTCTGAGTTTGTGTTCTGAACTGTGCCGCCCATCGCAGTTCCCTCCACCTCCAACAGGCTAATTACGGATTATAAGACCTGGGGAATCGATCTTTCAGGTGGAATCCGCATTAGCGCTGGATGTTGCATCGCGGCGCGGAGGGGTTTTGTTAGCTCCCCCTCATCTTGACGCTGGCGCCGGCTGCTCCAAAGTCTTGGGCATGGCTCGGGGAAGTATCAAAGTTGGCGACGAGGTCGCAGTCACGGCGATTGTGCGCGGCCGCGTGACGCCCGATCGCGCTCCTTGCCATCCTTGCGCGCTTGGGCGCCGTACATCCAGGCGTAGGTGGCGCGCTATTTCTTAGGCACGGCCATTTCCATCATCCTCCCAGAAATCCAGCAGCCTTGCGTGCCGCAGCTTCTCATCGCCTTTTCCTAAGAAAGGAGAGGGTCTGTGGACAGCTGTGGCTCTATCCGGCTGTAAGTTGCCAGACCGCTACGCTGGCGAGGGCAAGGCCCGCTGCGCCTTCGATTGCTCGCGATATGGTATCGAACAGCCGTGGCCTGCTGTCGAAAAAATGCACCAGGCGCTCCCGAAACAAGATCGACAGTACCGCCACGCTGGACAGCGTTAGGGCCACGCCCACCATCATGGTGATTGCGAACAGAATTCCAGCTCCCGGCACCCCTCTGGAAATCGCGAAGGTCATGACAAAAAGGGTCAGCGGGCACGGAATCAAACCGGCCATGACTCCAACGGCCTCGCCCTCATGCTTGTGATGGTGGCCGTGGCTCACCGAACGCCAAAGCATCCAGACGCCGATCAGCCCGAGCAGACCGCGACTCACACCCTCAAGCAGTGGTGCGCGTCCAACGCTGCCCAATGCAATCGAGACGAGCGGCAGGGAGAATACGGCGATCAGCACCGCTGTCGCCACGTGAGTGAAGGACAGCGTAATCGACACCAGGAGGCCGCGCGAAACCTTCGCATCCGAACCTGCAAGGTAAGTCGCCAAGACAGCCTTACTGTGGCCGGGCGTCAGAGCATGTGCCGCACCGAACAGGAGGCCCATCGGCAGAAAGGCAAGGAACGCAAGCCAATCACCGCCAACTGACAGCAGCTTTATCTGATCTGCGAGCGCCAGGTATATGGAGCGCTGAAATTCGACAAGCGCCTGGAACATCAGCCGAGACCGGCAAAAGCGAGTGGTTTCCGGCAGTTGTCAGTGCTGGTGGCCGTGATGTTCGCCCTGATCATGAGAGTGCGGATGCTCGTGCTCACCTTGGTCGGTCAAAAACCGGATGTTGGCAGATGCGAGCGCCGGCATGTGTTCGAACAGTTCGTTCTCCAGCGCCGCCGTGATCTTGTTTGCCTCTGAGAGAGGCAAGGTTCCGTCGGCTGCAATAGCGATGTCGGCATGCAACTTGTGGCCAATCCAGCGGGCCTTGGCGTCGACAACGCGAGCACCCTGCACATGCGCAGCGGCATGCTGAATTTCGGCCATCACGCCCGGCTCGACGCCGTCGAGCATGCGGGTGAGCACTGAGCGCGCCGATTGCCAGACGATACCGAATATAGCGACCGTGATGAGAAGCCCGATGATCGGGTCGGCCAGTGGAAATCCGAGCCAGACGCCCATGGCGCCGATGACCACTGCAAGGCTGGTAAGCCCGTCGGTGCGGGCATGGTAGCCGTCGGCGACGAGCGCCGCACTGTTGATTTCCCTGCCGATACGGATGCGAAACACCGCGACGGCCTCATTCCCGAGGAAGCCGACAATGCCCGCCGCGGTCAGCCAACCGAGATGAGTCACTGCCTGCGGACTGACCAGGCGCTCGATAGCCTGGTACCCGGCGACGATGGCGCTGAACAGAATGATCAGCACGATAATGATACCGGCCAGATCCTCTACCCTGCCAAGGCCGTAGCTGAAGGTCCGTGACGGCTTGCGTCGTGCCAGCATGAATGCGATCCAGAGCGGAATGGCGGTTGTGGCGTCGCCTATGTTGTGGATCGTATCGGCCAACAGCGCCACGCTGCGTGACACCAACACCACGGCCATCTGCAATGCCGCCGTCATGGCCAAGATGACGAACGACCATTTGATGGCCCAGATGCCGCGGTCAGTGGTTGCAATCGTTGCGTCGATGACCCCGTGCGTATGGCCGTGCGAGCCATCGTCATGAGCATGCGCGTCATGATCATGTGACCCGAAGCCGAACCAATCCAAGACGCGTGCGCCGATACTGGTCATAGGTATTTCGCCAGTTGCTTGAGCTCTGCCAGCGAGTTGCCTCCCGCTTCCGTGTCGATCAGACAATGTTCGATATGATCGTGGATCAGTTCTCGCTTTGCGCTGCTGATGGCGCTCTCCACTGCATGGAGTTGCTGCGCTAGGTCCAGGCAGGATCGCTGCGCCTCGAACATGCCAAGCACGGATGCAAGATGCCCCTGTGCGCGCTTTAAGCGCTTCACGATAGCCGGATGAGAACTATGGATGCCTTCGGACATGCCCACCGGTATCCCCCCAGGGAGGATGCGTCAAGTATGATGTGAGCGCAGATCGGCTCTTGATCAGCCACCCCGCAGAGCGTGTATCCTATGGCGCTGAATGGTTCCGGAAATTGGAATCTGGGCTTGAAAGGGCTGGCCCCTGTGCAATACAGGAACCAGCCATTAATCCTACCAACTCAATGAACCGTCCAACTTTATGGGGTCAGTTCACGACCGGGCCTTTCTTTGCGTGGTGAAACTGAAGAAGCCCGTCGGTCCGATCAGCGGGCTTTGTGATGGGGATGGCCCGCGCCTGCTTCCGAGGCTGCGCGGGCCGACCATGGACGCATCTTGGTCACCGGCCGGACCGCTGAAGAACGAGCCGGGTGTGACCGAACTGCCTTGGAGCGGGAATGTTCCCGGCTGACGCAAAAAGCCCGCCAGCATGAGCCGGCGGGCAATCGATCTGGAGTAGCTGGACTCATCCAGCATAGTTCAACGACGGCGGAAGGTTCGGTAGCAACCCGCGCTCGTCGCTCCCCAAGGATCCAGGGAGCGGCGAGTTGTTGCCCTGCGAGCGCGACACAGAAACTTCGCCGCGCCATGAAAGGACGGCGTGGAGCGCGCAAGCTCTGCAACAAGCTGCCGGCGCTCTGGGAGGTCTGTCCGCTTTTCGGATTGCCAGTGCCAGTCCAGACCAGCACCCTGCCTGGTGAGCGTAATCCCGCAATTGCCTGCGCTGAAGGCGGCGTAGGGCCGCCCATTGGGCGAGACTGGACTTCTAGACTGGAAGCCACCAATTCCTGCACCGCTTCGGGAACGGCCAACGGCACCATCTGCGCCGGATAGGGGCCGTCGATCCAGCCGTTCGCGGAGCGCTCGCTATCGGTTTGGCCGTTCAGGCTAGCCATTCGCGTCACTTCGCAGAAAGCCTCCCGGTTGGGCTTATGCGGCACGTCCCAACCGAAATAGACCATGGCCGGCTAGGACGACGTCTGGAGAAACTGTTGCTCTCTCGTCGGCGTCTTCGAAAACGCTGTGATTATCGCCTCGAGCGATACATTCAAGGCGTTGGAAAAGGTCCTGCCCCTCTGCCAAATCGCTACGTAGTGATAGAGCGCGGACGGTTCCACTGGCCTTACTCCCAGCTGAAACGCCGCGTACTCACGTGCGATGATCTCGTTTGTGATCGAAATGCCCAGGCCAGCCGAAACGTATCCGGCTTCGTGACCGTTGCAATCGAATTCCACCAGTATGTCCGGCTCAACGCCGGCGAAGCGCAAGGCATTGAAGTTCATCTGGTGGGCGGCAAACTGGGGATCGATATCGACGATCGTTTCGCCTGCCAGGTCTTGCGCCTCGATACAGGTCTGTTTTGAAAAGCGGTGGTCGGGATGAAAAATGCATACGTTTCGTGCCGACCCAAGCGGCGCCCATTCAAACAAGCCTGGATCCAGAGGCAGTCTCGAAATTCCAAGATCGGCGCGGCCGGCCAGGATGTGTTCGCCGATCTGCTCGTAGCTTCCAGAAATCGACCGGACATTCGAAGCGGTCTGTGAGCGGATAATCGCCACGACCTTGGGCAAGGTCACGAAACCGAAAACAGAAGGCGCGGCAATCGCGATCCGCTGCTTTTCCTCGTTCTTCATCGCGAAGATCGACGCTTCCAGCCGATCCAGGGACGTCAGGGCAAGTTCTACGTTTCGCAGAAGCTCCCAAGCTTCCTGCAAGGGGACGATGCGGTTGGCTGATCGCTTGAACAGTGTGATGCCGAGCGTGGTCTCGAGTTGCTTCACATGTTGACTGACGGCCGGCTGGCTTATCCCGAGCGCTGCCGCCGCCCGCCTTGTCGAACCGGCCCGCAACACTTCCCGGAAGACCTTCAGTTGACGGAGCTTGAGGTCGCTCTGCAACAACTCCATTCCCTGCGCGCCTTTCCCTGATAACCACCCGGCGGCAGACAACGCCAACCTGGGGAGCAACGAACTGCCTCAGTATATAACGACGCGTTATAGATAAAATAATAAAAGTTATAGATTGAGTGTGTAATTTCAAGCGTTAGAATTGGCCGGTATCTCAAGTTAACTCCACATTATAAATATAACAACTCGCAACCTTGGGTTATATGGTTTGGTCTCGGCAATAAAGACCGACATATCCTGCGGCAATTGCGAGCCGAGGAAAGCGCCCCATCGGTGGTTTTACTACTCAGTTTGTTGTCGCACTTACCGTGACCATAAGCCTGGCTCTTGTCAGCGGCTGCCTGGGTACGGCATTCGGGCTGTTTTTGGCGATTTCGAAGGGCACGGCAAAGCCGCGCCTCAACGCGGTCGTGGCCGCCTACACCACAGTCGTCCGTGGTGTACCAGAACTTCTCGTTATCCTGCTCATCTACTTCGGCGGAACCACGCTCGCCAGCAAGATCGCCGGCCGGTATGTCGAGGTGAACGCATTCACCGCAGGNCATCTACTTCGGCGGAACCACGCTCGCCAGCAAGATCGCCGGCCGGTATGTCGAGGTGAACGCATTCACCGCAGGGGTTATCGCGCTCTCGGTCATTTTCAGCGGTTATGCGACCGAAGTGTTTCGCGGCGCGATTGCGGCAGTGCCAGCGGGCCAAACCGAAGCGGCAAAGTCGCTTGGGCTGAACGCCTGGCAGCGCTGGATGTTCGTCATCGGTCCGCAGATGCTGCGGCTGGCGCTGCCTGCCTATGGCAATCTCTGGATTTCGCTCTTCAAGGATACCGCACTGGTCTCGATCGTCGGCCTGACCGACATCATGCGCGTTGCGTATGTGGGGGCCGGATCCTTGCGCGCACCATTGACTTTCTACCTTGCGGCCTCCGCTCTCTATCTCTCGCTGACCACCGTCACGTTGCTGTCGATCCGGCTGACTGAGCGGCGCTATCCGGCTCTCGGCCGGTAGGAGGGAAGGCCCATGAACCTCGGCTTGATATTTGACGCACTGGTTGTCTTGCCTTCGGGCGTTGGTCTCACTTTGACCCTGACGGTCTTGTCGCTGACGGCCGGATTTCTTCTTTCCGTGCCGCTGGCCTTCATCCGCGCGTTCGGACGTCCCGGCTTCTCGCTCGCGGTGCTCGCATACACCTATGTGATCCGCGGAACGCCGATGCTGGTTCAGCTCTTTCTGCTCTACTACGGCCTCGCTCAGATCGAGGCGGTGCGAACAAGCATCTTCTGGGTGATCCTGCGCGACCCCTTCTGGTGTGCCCTTCTGACATTTTCGCTGAACAGCGCGGCACACACCACCGAGATCCTGTGCCGCGGTCTCCAGTCCGTGCCGAAGGGTGTCACCGAGGCGGCCACATCTCTCGGCTTGAAACGCTTCCAGATCGCTCGCCTGGTCACCTTCCCGATCGCTTTCAGGATATCGCTCCCGGCCTACGGCAACGAGATCGTCGGGATGATCAAGGGCTCGTCGCTCGCGAGCACCGTGACGCTGCTTGAGATCACCGGCATGGCGAGACTGATGGTGTCGACCACGTTCGCGCCGTACGAAATCTTCATCGTCGCCGGAGCGATCTACCTATCGCTCACCTCGATCGCGGTGAAAGCGATCCAGTTGCTGGAGCGATGGCTNCATCGTCGCCGGAGCGATCTACCTATCGCTCACCTCGATCGCGGTGAAAGCGATCCAGTTGCTGGAGCGATGGCTGTCGACCGACGGCCATCCGGTTCGCCGACGAAAGGCGCGATTGCGCCCCGCCCTACCTGACCCAGAGATCACGACGCCCCTGCCCTGACGCCTAGGTTCTGGGCTCCCCTTTCCATCCAACCAACGAAGAGGTGCATCATGCGCATACCCCTGGCTATTGCTGTTTCTATCGTATCCCTGATGTCGGCAGTCCCGGCGAGCGCGCAAAGCGAGCGCGTCATATCGATTGCCGCTGAAGGCGCCTCGCCGCCCTGGGACGGCACCGACGCGAACGGTCAACTCTATGGCTACGATATCGATGTTGGGCAGGAGCTGTGCCGTCGGATCGAGATCAAATGTACCTTCGTCCCGCAGGATTGGGACGGGATCATCCCGGCACTGCTTGTCGGCAAGTTCGACNATCGAGATCAAATGTACCTTCGTCCCGCAGGATTGGGACGGGATCATCCCGGCACTGCTTGTCGGCAAGTTCGACGTGATCATGTCTGGCATGGCGATCACGGAAAAACGCAAGCAGTCGATCGCGTTCTCGATCCCCTACGCCACCGGCTTCAACCAGTTCGTGGTGCGCAAGGACCTGGGTCTCGACGCCGGCGACACCAAGGAAAAGGTCAACCTTTCGACCATCGGCGACAAAGAGAAGGCAACCATCGAGCGCCTCAGATCGACACTCGCCGGCAAGGCGATCGGAGCCTTGCGCTCGTCCAATTCGGAAGCAGTCGTGAAGGAAATGCTGGGCGATGTCGTGACCATTCGCAGTTATGACAGCCAGGACAACATGAAGCTCGATCTTGCCGCGGGTCGCATCGACGGCGGCCTCGCCGACTATTTCACCTGGCGCGATTTTCTGGAGACGCCTTCCGGCTCGGATGTGGTGTTTTTCGGCCCTGAACTGAATGGCGGGCTCTGGGGGCCGGGCGTCGGCGCAGGTCTGCGCAAAGACGATACGGAGTTGCTCGCCAGGTTCAACGCGGCCATCGACGCGGCCACCAAGGATGGGACGATCAAGGCGCTGAGCCTGAAATGGTTCAAGAGCGATATCTCNGGCAACCGACTTCGACATTGACGTGGCGCTGGCCGGAACGCCGGCGCCTGCGCCCTACCCTCCTTCAAGGCGAGTTCCATGAAAGACCAGTTCTGCGCGGTCGTCACCGGCCAATCCCTGATCAAGCACGACATACGTGACGTCAAAAACGAACGCTTCATCGCGGTTACGGATTTCCTGCGCCAAGGCGACGTCGTCTTCACCAACTTCGAGTCGACGATCCTGGGTAAGCACGGCGGGTGGCCGACCAAGGGCAAATACTTCGGATATTCCAGGGCTGAAGTGCTCGACGCATTGCAGGCCATCGGTTTCAACGCGCTTGCTCTGGCAAACAACCACGCCTTCGATCTCGGCGCTGGCGGCATCCTCTCGACCCTGGAGGAAGTGGAAGCGCGCGGTCTCCTGCATGCCGGCATCGGGGCCGACGAGACTGACGCGAGGAAACCGGGCCGCCGCCGGCTGGGCGCGCGCGAGGTCGCGCTTCTTGCGATGGATGCAGGCCCCGGCCCGACCAACATGTATGCCGAAGACCGCACGGCCTTCCGGCCGGCTCGGCCCGGCGTCAATCGTCTGAACACCTGTCGCAAGATCGGGGTACCGGACGGACATTTCAGCAGACTGGCAAGGCTGGGCGCTCATTTGCAAAGCTCCCCTTTGAACTGGCCAACTATGCGCAACCGGAGGACCCGGTAGAGGTGTCGGCCGGCACGGAGATCAATTTCTACGGCACCGTGTTCACGCAAGCCGCAGACTTCGGCCGTATGATCGAAGTCGATCAGCAGAGTGCAAGTGTCCATCTGGCCGCCATCCGGCACGCGGCGGCACAGGGCGATTTCGTCATTGCCTATCTGCACCACCATCATTGGGAACCAGGCTGGCAGGACGTGCCGCGCTGGGTGCAGACCTTTGCTAGGATGTGCATTGACGCCGGCGCCAACCTCTTCGTCAGCCACGGCGCTCCGGTGCTGCAGGCGGTGGAAATCTACAATGGCGCGCCGATCTTCTATGGCCTCGGAAATTTTCTCTTCCACGTCCACGCCGACGAAACCGAATGGGATCCACCGGAAGTCTGGCAAAGCATCGTCGCCGCTTGCCGCTATGACGCCGGCGGAAGCCTCACAGAAATAGACCTCCTGCCCGTCGCGATCGGGGCGGAAACTCAGTCTCCCGGATCCGCAACGGGCAGACTGGTGCCCGTCGCCATCACTGGAAGCGAGGCGCGAGACATGCTTGAGGAATTCGCGACGCGCTCTCGGGCGTTCGGCGTCGAGATCAAAGTATCCTCGGCTTGCGGCCGCATCACCGTGCCCGCTGCCCGAAAATTCGGCTGACTACCGCGATCGACCGTCAGACGGTCTTGCATTCGGCCGGCGCGGACTCGCCGGCCGTCCCGCTCTCTGCCTTCGTGTCTAGCAGGACCAGTTCTTCCCCTAGCGCTGAGACCAGGGACGAGATGCGACCACGCAGACGCGGTGGAAGGTTCACTAGCCCCTCAATCAGGCGCCGACCCTCCGCGCTGGCGATGAAATCCAGGCGCTCATCGACCGGCAGGGGCCGCGCCTCGACGCGGGTCTCATCGTTTCCCGGCAGACCTTCGAAGAAGCGGCTGACAGGAACGCCGAGCGACCTGGCGATTTCGTAGAGCATCGAAGCGCTCACGCGATTCCGCGCGTTCTCGTATTTCTGGAGCTGCTGGAAGCTGATGCCTATGGATCGGGCAAGTTGGGCCTGCGATACGTCCGACTGGACGCGGACGGTCGCAATCTGCCTGCCGACATGCTGATCGGCGGGATGAGGGTCACTGTCGATCTTTGGCTTCGGCTCCGTCCGAAGGAGGACGAAGCGCTGCGGTTTCAACAAGGCTTTTCGATGCTCCATTAGCCAGCCGACAGAGAGTCTGTCGGTACGTTATCTGAAAGCCGAATCGCCATTTCGTATACCTTATAGGGTGTAAAAGAACCCTATCGGTAGCAAAGAAAATCTGCCTGCCAATTGTGGACCCATGGTCAGTCCACGACAGATTCGAGCCGCACGAGCTTTGCTGGGTTGGTCTCAGCAGGAACTCGCTGACAAGGCTATTGTTTCGCTTAACGCGCTGGTCCGGTTGGAAAACGGCAAGGTGGATTCCCGGATTAGCACTTTGCAGGCCATTGAAGCGGCCCTGACAAAAGCGGGGGTCGAATTCTTGTCTGTAGGCAGAGAGGTGAAGGTGTCCGGCTCTTAAATCCTCGGGCTTGATAGTGAGTTTGGCGGTCTGGTTTCTGTTCAGGTCCTGCTGCTGAAGGCACACCCATTCAGTCTGTTCATGAGCCTGCCGACATCCGCACCGCGCGCTAGTGCAGGACTAATTGATCGGCTCGCGCCCGGATCGCTGTAAGCAAATGCGCTTAGGCTGAGTCTCGCAGCTGCATTTGTCGTTCCCACAATTGCTCTCCTGCGGGTGACGAGAGACAAAGTCGTGGTATTGTCGGAGTCAGCCACGATCCGAACTCCACACAGCTTGGGTTGTGGCTAGGCCGAACGACG
The DNA here is from genome assembly GCF_000503035.1 of Mesorhizobium sp. LSHC412B00. Lineage (NCBI taxonomy): Bacteria > Pseudomonadati > Pseudomonadota > Alphaproteobacteria > Hyphomicrobiales > Phyllobacteriaceae > Mesorhizobium > Mesorhizobium sp. LSHC412B00. Next base: position 132,828 of record NZ_AYWB01000011.1, read on the forward strand.
TGTTGTTGCACGACGTTCGGTCACGAAGAGTGAACCACATTACGTACATACCGTACATTACGGACACCGCTATTGTCAAACGTTCCTGATCCTGTCGACAACAAAACTGAACGCTTCGAGTTGCGGCTCTCGACCGACCTACTTGCTCGCGTAGACGAATGGCGTCGCACTCAGCCAGATCTTCCCACCAGATCGGAAGCGTTCCGGCGATTGGTGGAGGCTGGTCTAGCTTTGAAATAGGTTGCGGCTTGGTAGAAATCATCTCGAGTGCGCTTGGCGAGCAGAATATAACTCGCCTGGCCATTTTGCTAAGCTAGTACCCGTTGAACGCGGGTGCGGTGGCCAAACGGCACCTGCGACGAGTGAAACTACCGAAAACGGGGCGGAGTCATGACCGAACCAGGTCGCGATATTTCGTCGTCCAGTCGCTTCGCCGCCCGCTGTCCTGGCCGTCTCGCGTACTGGCGCCTGGCACCCAGCCGCATGCATAGCTCGGGCATGCTGCTTAAAAGGCACCCTTGCTTCTCCACCCATGGCCCGAAATGGCCGCGCGGCAATGCCGCCTTGTTGCGCAGCGGCCAGCGCCCGATCGCTATCTTCTGATCGATGGACAGGTGGCCGCGTTCTGGGCATAGGCCTCGAAAGCGCCCCGGGGATTAAAGCGGTGCCGACACTGTTCCGAAATCCGCCGGAACGTCTAATATGCCCAGATGCAGGGGACACGCATCGCTTTTGGTCCGTTCGTACTCGATCCCGACATCGGGACGCTCCTGAAAGAGCAGATCCCGATCGTTGTTGGGCATCGTGGGCTGACGCTGGTTGCTGCGCTCACGGCCCGGCCCGGCGAGATCCTGACCAAGGCCGAACTGATGGACGCTGCCTGGCCGGGAACCGCCGTTGAGGAAGGCAACCTTACGGTCCAAATAGCGACACTGAGAAAGGCACTCGGTCCGGCTGACAACGGCGGCGAGTGGATCGCCACGGTGCCTCGCGTCGGCTACCGCTTCACCGGGACTGTCGAGCCGGTGGCGAGCGCATCCCGCAGAGCGATACCAGAGTCCGGCAAGCCGTCGATTGCGGTCCTGCCTTTTGCCAATTTGAGCGGCGATCAGGACCAGCAGTATCTCAGCGATGGCATAACCGAGGACATAATTACGGAGCTGGCCAGGTTCCGCTCCCTCCTTGTCATCGCGCGCAATTCATCTTTTCAGTTTCGCCATACGGCATTGGACATTGCCGAAGCCCATCGCAAACTCGGAGTTCGCTACCTCGTCGAAGGCAGCATGCGAAAGCTCGGTGATCGCATTCGGATCACCACACAATTGATTGACGCCGCCACCGGCACCCACCTGTGGGCCCAACGGTACGACAGGGCCCTCGACGACATCTTCGCATTGCAAGACGAGGTTGCGGCTCTCATCGCCTCGATGGTCGAAGGCCGGGCGGAGGCCGATTCGACGAGCCGGACAAGACGCAAGCCTCCCGCCGATTGGGATGCATACGACTATTACCTGCAGGGGCGCGCGCAGTTCTACCGGTATGAACTGGACATGGCCGAGCCCCTATTCGTCCGGTGTGTCGAGCTCGATTCGACGTTCGCTCAAGGCCACGGCTTCCTCGCGCAGGCCCTCGTCGGCAGATTTTGGTACGACAACGATCCGCGGACGCTACAGAAGGCCTGGGAGTCGGCACGAACGGCGCTCGCTCTCGACAGGAGCGATGGCGTCTGTCACCAGAGCATGGGGCTGGTGCTTACGCACATGCGCCAGCACAGCGATGCGGGAGTGCATTTCGAGCAAGCGCGCTCGTTGAACCCGCTAGACATGAACATAGCGGGGGACTATGCAAGCTGGCTCAACTACGGCGGACGGGCCGAGATGGCGCTGAACGTGCTCGAAACTGCGCTCCTGCGCGACCCGTTACCTCCAATTTGGTTCTGGGAGGTGAAGGGCAGCTCCCTCTTCCTGCTTGGAAGGTACGTGGAGGCCATCAGTTCGTACCAGAAGGCCGGCGACCAATTCTTCATTCATGCGTTCCTCGCAGCGGCGTACGCACATTTGGGCGAGACGCAGAAGGCGCGCGTTGAAGTCGAGGAAGCACTGACGAGGAAACACGACCTGACTGTCCGGTTGTTTTCAGGTTTCCCGTTCGCCGACCAGGTTGCCCTCGAGCTTTTTATGTCAGGCTTCAGAAAGGCGGGTTTTCCCGCGTGAATGCACCTTCGGGAGCGCGCCGGTCAGGCCCGACAGCCGAATGCACCCCAACAGGCCATCGAACCCGCTTAACCGAGATCGAAGTCGAGGGCGTCGGCACGCATCGGCTTCCGCGCTAGCATTCCGCGCGTCTCGTCTTCTGGACTCTTTGTTGAAACAGTCGCATCCTCCCTGCGGGGAAGAGGGCGTGGACAAATACCGATACGACAATCGATCTGATCGCTGGCGAAAGCGAGCCGGTGCCAAGCATAGCCGTGCGCACCGATGGGCGAATGTGCCGCGGCGCCTGATTTTGGTGACTGCGGTAGCGGCTGGCGCTCTGGTCGCGCAAACCGCCATCCAGCACAGCGAAAGTTTGCCAGAGATCAATGCATCGAACTGGTTCGGCTCGAAGCCGGCGCCGATCGCCGGTGTCGCGTCTGTGATCGACGGCGACACGATCGAGATCCACGGACAGCGCATCCGCTTGAACGGCATCGATGCGCCCGAGAGTAAGCAATATTGCGACGACGGTAAGGGCTTCGAATACGCCTGCGGGCGCCATGCTGCCCAAGCCTTGCACGAGTTCCTGGCTGCATCGCGTCCGTTGCACTGCAGCTTTGTTAACCGAGACCGGTACGGCCGGCTTGTTGGGGATTGCGATCGCGCCGACGGTCGCAACGTCCAGAGCTGGCTTGTCGAGCGGGGCTTGGCACTAGATTGGCCGCGCTACAGCCACGGAGCCTACGCAGGACAGCAGGCGAAGGCCCAGGCAGCGAAAGGTCGGTCTGTGGGCTGGGGCGTTTCAGGCGCCATGGGATTGGCGCGCAGAGCATGCGAACGGCACCACCAAGCCGTCTGCAAAACAACCACTCGGCATGATGAGCAATGGGCAGGTGGCGCAGAGCTATTCTTGTCAGCCGCGGCGAACTTGTCCCCAGATCAGTTCGTGCGATGAGGCTAATTGGTACTTGGCCAACTGCTCTTGGGGCGGCAAGCTCGACCGCGACAAGGACGGCGTTCCTTGCGAGAGCCTTTGCTAAGTCGGCAGTGAGAGGGACATGGCATGATCGTTGTCGGCTTTGCCTTTTTGCCTCCACAGCGCACACCAAGGCGAACTCTGCGGTCGCCCAGAGCCTTCCGCAAGGCTACTAAGGCAATCAATCGGCCACCGCCGCCGAGAAACGCAGCGTCTGGCGCCGCAGCGACGAGTATAGGAGAATTCCGACCTTGGCCCGCTCAGCGTGCCTGAACTCCTGCGCAACTGAGGCAGAGCGATGTGCGGACGTTACACCAAATATCTGTCGTGGTCGGAAATCCACCGGCTCTACCGCCTGACTGCGCCGGCGGAGACGGGCCGCAACGACGAGCCCCGGTACAACATCGCGCCGACTCAGGATGTCCCATTCGTCACTGCCGGTGAGGATGGCAACCACAGGCTGCGTGAAGGGCGCTGGTGGCTGGTCCCTTTCTGGGCAAAGGAAATGCCCAAGGCGGCTATGTTCAATGCCAGGATTGAGGGCATCGATACAGCGCCCGCCTTCCGCGACGCCTACAAGTCCAAGCGCTGCCTGATCCCTGCCGATGGCTTCTACGAGTGGACGATATCGCCTGCCGACGGCAAGTAAGACCCTTGGCACATCTACCAGCCAGGCCACGCGCCTTTCTCGTTCGCCGGGCTTTGGGCTTACAATTCCAATCTCGACATAACCAGCTGCACCATCATCACCGAGCCTGCCGCAGAACCGATGAAGCAGTTGCATGATCGGCAGCCTCTCATTCTCGACGCGGCCTACTATGACGCCTGGCTGGACCCGGCGACGCCCAAGGACAGCCTCAAGGACATTCTCAGCCACGACATCGACGGTCAGCTGCAGTTCAACCGCGTTGGACGTGAGGTGAACACGAGCGCCGTCAACAAANCAAGGACATTCTCAGCCACGACATCGACGGTCAGCTGCAGTTCAACCGCGTTGGACGTGAGGTGAACACGAGCGCCGTCAACAAGTTGCCCAACGACCATCCCGGCCTGGTCGGGCCGATCAACCCGTTATGAGCGACGAACCGAGCCGGCTTGCCGAAGGGATGACAGCGATTCCGCGCGGCCGAGAGCCGATCGAAAATCGCTTTGCGAGCATTCTGGCTGCGGCAAGCTCGGCGGGTTTGGGTTTTCGAGGCCTGGACAGAAGTCAGATTGGTTCTGTTGTTTGCATCCCGGCGACGGCGATCGGTTTGTATAGGAGTTGACGTCCGACCATCTAGCGCCCCTGTTCGAGGCATGGCATCGAGAAGCTGTGAAACTCTTCAAAATGCCCCGGAAAGGTCCGGGCGAGATACCGCACCACTCTGGAATTATCCATCAACCGGTCGAAAAAGCGGTTGGCTGCGACAAGCTCCAGGCCCACCTGGCCATGACGTTCCGCGGCGCTGAGAACCGCAAGGCTTAGCGCGCCGACATCGAGCACCATCGCGCCGCGCTGGTCTTCCGCCTGTGTGGTGATCGTTGAGAGATTAAAACCCTCGACCAGCAGGGCTTGCGGTGTCAGAGCGACGAGTAGTCTCGCGTAGGTGATCCTGACCCGGTCCATCGCCACCATCAGCCGGGCAATCTCCAATTGCCTGGCTGGCAGCACCTTCTGGAGCAACCCGAAGATTTTTGTTTTCACCGGCGCGTCCCGAAGCAGGTCGAGGACATCAGGGCAAATTCCGTTAACGGCTTTCCGGTTCTCGCCTGTCTCGGAAGCGGGTTTTCCGGGAGAGCAGAACATTTGCGGCTCGCGGGTCGCGCCACGCAACCTATGTGCCAGTAGGCTTGGCATTGTCCTGAAGCCCTCGGACACCAGCGTGGCGCAGAATTGCTTGTCGCGCATCATCAGGTGGAGCGCCGCTACTATCCGGTCTAGGCTCTGTTCAGACTTAGCCGCTTGCGTGACGAAATCGCGCATGCGTTTGCATTCCGTATCGTAGGTCGCCAAAAATTCGTGTGAACGAAGCCTCTTCTTGGACCCTAATGCGCCAGCAACAATATTGCTCGCATGTCTGTCGCCACCCTTTTCCAACGCACGGTAGGCGGCGTCCTTGGGTAAGCGCTTGACTGCCAAGCCACGCCCCCCACAGGCTCTCGCTCTGCCAGCCTGACAATGGGATTGAGCGTGGGAAAAATATAGCTGTCCAGCGGTATCCCATTGATGGCATGCAGTTCCGATTTGCCAGCGATCTCATGCGCAGGCGCAATCAAATAATCCCGGACGGTCAGGTCGCCGGGATTCATACGGATCAGGACGAAAATGTCGGGTAGTGGCCGTTTATCGGCCTTGGAAAACCAGCGTGGATAGCCGAAGCCGGAAACCCTGCATCGGCCCATTGTAATCGCCACCGTGATCTCCTCGTTTATCCGCAGGAGGTCCATCGCCATGTCATGGGCAGCAACCCCGCCCTGCTTATCAATCGCGCCCACAAGATCCCGGATAATCTGCAGCCTCATTGATTCCAGGTGCCGGTTCACGCCGATGAAGCGGTAGTTTTTGGATGGCTCGTATCCGATCAGTTCATAGGCTTTGACAATGGTTCCAAAACGCCACTGGTAGCGTTGGGCCGGCGGGCACCCCGGATCGGCGTCGATCATGGCCAACGACAAGGCGCCACGGCGAGCCAGAAGTGCCCTAAGAGCAGCCAGCATCTCGTCGTTGGTCATGTGGCGATAGATGGTCTTGAGCACGATCTGCGCCCGGTCGAACAGTTTGCGGTCGACGATCGGCTCCAGGACGTTTTCCACCCGCACCCACTGTTCGGGGGGATTACGGACTTGATGGCTTCTCAGCCGGGCCGAATGCTTGTTCCAGACGCTGTTGCCAATGTAATTTTCGTTGGTCAGCACCGAGTGGACGGATTCCCGCGTCCATGGTCGCCGCAAATCGCTGAGCACGCCGCGCTTGTTCAGCAGTCTTGCCATCTCCAGCTCTGTCTTGCGTGTTCTGACAAAGTGACTGAAGATCCACTTTACTGTCGCAATCTCGTCAGGTGGGCCGAGCACCAGAACTATTCGATCCGTCTGCTGGCTCTTGTATTCGTGGGATGAAAGGATGCCTTTTGAACGGCCGTGTTGATCGACAAGCAGGCGCCGCAGGCCAAAGGCGGCCTTCCCGCCCTGCCGGAAGCCCAGCCGGATCAACCTCGCCTGGCCGATGAAGACTTTTTGCGAGAGCATTCTGCTCTGCTCGGCAGCCATGCTCCGTTTGATTGCTTTGAGGACGTCTGACCCGATGCTGCCGTCGTTTGCGAATTGCTCGGCGCAAAATTCGATACGGACGCCGGCCATCTGGCATCGGTATTCGTAGGCTGCGCTTTCATCAATGTTCTGAAAACGCCCCCAACGGCTTACATCATAGACCACAACCGTCTCAAAATCGGCTCGCCCACTTTCGACATCGGCCAACAGCTTCTGAAGACCGGGGCGCCCTCCAAGGTTTAAACCGCTGCGACCGAGGTCCTCGTAAGTGGCGACAATGTCGTAAGCCATGATGTCGGCATAGTCGCGAATGGCATCCGCTTGGTTGTCGATCGAGTAGGTCTGGTGTTCCGTCGACATGCGCACGTACTGCGCGGCGCGAACTCTAGGCACAGTCTGGTTCCCGCCATCTAACTTTGGCACTTTCCCCACACTCTCGACCGTTGCCCAGGCAATGTCTGCCTGGGGCATGCCCAACCTACTAGGCAGCTTCCTACGGTCCCATTAGGAATACCTCGACAGTTTGTGTCGAATGGCTCGATAGTCTGATCGAGCCTCGAAGCCGCTCCTTGGGGAACCGACCCGTGCGTCACTATATCGGACTGATCCACAAGCAAGCGGACAGCGACTTCGGCGTATCCTTTCCCGATTTTCCGGGCGTGGTCACCGCCGGCACCAGCCTGGACGACGCCCGCGCCATGGCCGAAGAGGCCCTGGCCTTCCATCTCGAAGGCCTTGTCGAGGATGGCGAAGCCATTCCCGAGCCATCGTCCCTGGAAGATGTCGTGTCGAACAATGACAATCTCAACCGGGTCGCCGTCCTGGTTGCCCTGAAAGCCGAGGCGAAGAAGGTCGTGCGCGTCAACGTCACCATCCCGGAAGATGTCCTCAACCACATCGATCAATATGCGGAACGGCATGGCTGCAGCCGATCTGGATTCCTGATCGCCGCCGCGCAAAAGGCGATGCGCAACGAGGCAGCGTAGCTGCTCCTCAAGCGGATTCAAACCGATGCGCTATTGACCTGTTCGCGCAGGCCGTTTCCGCTTTGGCAACCATTGTCTTCAAGGCCCGAGAAACCACGTCTCATTTCGTGAGCGGGCGTGCCGCCGTTTGGCCGCAATGCGCCAGCAACTGGCAACCATTCGCCCCGATCCGCGTTTGGGGCTCCAAAGGAGTTCCAAGATGATCATCAGACAAACCATTGCCGCCGTGCTCATGACTGCAGCACTTGCAGGCTGCGCGACTCAAACCGAACAGCAGCAGAGGGCAACCACAGGCGCACTCATTGGCGGCGGTGTCGGCGCCCTCGCCGGCCAGGCACTGGGCGGCAACACCGAAAGCACGGTCGTGGGTGCCGCCGGCGGCGCCTTGCTCGGCGCCGTCATCGGCCAGTCGACCACGCCGCAGCGCCGCGGCGAACAGCTTTGCCGTTACCAGGACCGCCGCGGCCGGATCTACACGGCGCCTTGCGATGATCGCTATTACAACAACGACTATTGATCCAGCCTCCCTGGAAGTGCGGCTCTCTGACGTTTGCTGCCGCCCTTCCAGGGACCCGGGATCCGTTCGGCGTTTCACAATATGAGAACGCCCGCTAAGTCCATTACACCCTCTGCCTGATGAGCTTGCGCTTGGTGCTTGCAAGGATCACATTTCGCGGAAGCAACGTGAAGAGCTGATTTCTTGGCGCCAACAATGACATCGCATTGCCGCAGCTGAAATTGCCGACAGCGACTATCGGCTGCGGCTGAAGAGCAGGGGTGACGGTCACGGTGCCAAGCATCAAGGCGCCAAGCGCGCCTTGGCCAAGCCGAACGGCTTGCGCTGCATGCACAAAACGTGGGATAATTTGTTTGGTGGAGATTCTCGCTCACACCATCCAAAGGCCTCCTTCCGAGGCCTTTTTCATGTCATGGTAGCTGGCAACTGAGTGCCACAACCAATGGGTGACAGTCCCTGCCTAGGCGAAGAATTGCACTGCCGCCAAGGTCCTTCGACCGCTTTCACGTCGTAAGCTTGGAGAACAATCCCGATGCTCAACAGCATTGCGGGCTGGCTCGATGCTGCAACTGCAATTGCCATTATTCGGCTCCTGATTGACCTCATGAACCTGTACCGCTCCGCTGCCGCCAAGAAGGCGCCGGACGGCAGGCGCGCGAGATCAAAGCCGATACGCAAGCGCCGTCCGCGTCGCCGCTGAACCGCGTCTTCCTAACCAACTCAAACTGTGACCGCGATGGTTTGACCCACCAGTGACCCTTGCACTCATCATATGGCGTCGATCGTATCCAGCTCGCCTGCCCTGCTCGGTGATGCGGTCGGCGCCGACGGGTGATGATGCGGGTGGCGTCGCGAAGGCGGCCATTCGGTGCGCCGCGCGCCTAGTCGATTTGGTCTTTAGTGGCATGTTTTGCAGTCAAGCACCGTGAAGCACAGCATCCAGATCGGACCTGCTGCCGTGTCGAATGGAATAGGCGCGAGTGATTTCCGCACCGAAAAGAAAAATTTCCGCCGAGTAGTAAGCCCACAGCAGGATGACGAGCAGCCCACCGGCGGCCCCATATGAGGCCGCGACCGCGCTGGAGCCTATATACCAACCGATAAGCGATTTCCCGAGCGTGAACAGGGCAGCGGTTACAACAGCGCCAATCCAGACATCCCGCCATTCCAGGGTTCGATCAGGCAAGATCTTGAAGATAGCGGCGAAAATAGCTGCGAGGAGGACAAAAGAAACGATCGCGTTGATAACGGCCAGTACAAGTGTCCCGAACGGCAACTGTGCGTTGATGAGGTTGCCTAGGGCCGAAATCGCCGCGCTCGCGACTAGAGAGACGAGCAACATGAAGCCAAGTGCGGTGACCAGTCCCAGACTTACCGCACGTGCGCGCACCAGGCGCGACAACGAACTGCCCTGCGCTTCGACCTTCCATATCATGTTCAAAGACTGCTGTATTTCGCCGAAGACCCCGGAAGCGCTCACAAGCAAGGTGATGATGCCAATCACCGCCGCCCAGGTGCCGCCGGATGGCTTTTCGGATGCGCTCTTCAATGCGGTTTGCAGGATATTTGCGCTTTCTGTACCCATCATCCCTGTGATTTGGGCGGACAATGCCGCTTGGGCTGCCTCGTGACCGAATGCGAGACCCGCAATTGCAACCACGATGAGCAGAATTGGCGCCAACGATGTTGTGGCATAAAAAGCGATTGCCGCGCCATGGCTGAGAGCATTGTCGTTGACGAACCCAACGATGGCTTCTCGCACCATTGCCCATGCATTTGTGATCGCGCGATGCATTTTGCGCCCCAGTCGAATTGGCGTTCACTAGCAATGCACCAGCACATGTGATGTTCCGGTTGCGGGCTACTAACGCCCTCAGGGGGAGCAGGCAACGTCAGTGGTTATGCGCCGCGGTTGATGCTCTCGAGCACCAGCACTCTTTTTCCGGTCAAATCGCTGGGCTACGAAGCGAGCGGCCTTCTAGCCGGGGACCTCGATCTGAGCGTAGGCGAGCAGCCCGAACCGGTTTGCGGCAATAAGGTTCCCGGACCTGTCTCACCGTCTGCCCTGGCGGCTAATCCTTTTGCGCATCCGCGACGCTATTGTCGTCGCGATGACGTTGACGAAGGCGCTCCAGCAGTTCGCGTGAAACTTGAATCGCCCTGCGCGATTGATCCATGTTCTGGCGAAATGTGGCGCGTTCCTCCATGGACTTCTGCCACTTCAGCAAGGTGGCCGTATTCGCAGTGGCCGCTTGAGCGATATCTATGGGCGTTGCAACCATCGCATCCTCCCAAAAAGGCAATGGTAAACACCATCTTTATAGGCCCGCCGAGACCCTTTCTTCAATCAAAACGACCGTACGGATTCGTACGGCAAAATGGCTATTCGTGGGGGCGCTCGACGGCGGCTTCGTCGACCTCGGCTTCCATCTCGTCGTTGACGGTCTGAGTGATTCCCCTACTGCCCGGTAGGGTCCGTTTCCTGGCAGCGCTCCCTTCGTTCTTCATGGAACAGCTTGGTGTGCTCGTCCCACTGAAGAGGCGCTGTTCCGCGCTCTTGAACGAACTTTCCAAACTGCTTGCGCAGGTCGGCAAGGTCCAAAGCCCAAAGATGCTCACTGCTACCGGGGGGCGACATCGCGTTCACCAATCCGCCCATTCTCTCGAACTAAGTTGGCTTCGCGGTTGAGCCTTCAAGATGGCAATGCGAGATAATTTGCTCGGTTGCTAATATGCCTATATCTTAAGCAGCGCGGGGGGCCTCATATCTTCCCGCAGTGGCCGGTGCGGTTAAGCCCCCACAAGCTGCCCAACTGCACCGGCCATTCCTACGGCTGGGTAGGGTGTTCGCGCTCGGCAATCTTTTCCAAGAGCTTCCGTGAGGCCTCTAGGATGCGGCGCGTCTCTTGGATGGTCGATTGTAGGGATTCCAGTTCTCTCTCCGCCCAGCGCTGGCTACGGCGGGCGCCTTCGATGAACTGGTGGTCGGATTCCACTGGTCTTTCATGCGACTTAGCCTCTCTTCCAGGTGCCGCATGTTTCCGTCGTCACGGCTACATCCGAGGAATCGATCGCTTAGGTAGAATGTGTGGTCGTCGCCACGGTTCCATACAATTTTTGGAAGCCATTCCCCTACGGCTGGGTCCCAACCCGCAGTGGCCAAATAAGGAAGCGGCGGCCTATAGAAATGCGTGCCGATTAATTGCGGAGGCCAAGGATGGAAGCTGCAGTCCGGCCGTAGCATTTGCGGCGTTCAAGGCCGCCGCTATCGACCAGCGCTTGCTGCAGACGGCCAAGACAGAGTCTGGCGCTCGGCATGGCGGACAACGTGCCATAAACCATCGTGATGATGAACCGCCGTCCCCTAGTATCAAATATGGACCGACACATGGGATCTCGCTTGGTCGCGCGACGATGGGCTCGCACCGTACCGGGGCAGGTGTGATGCGAGCCCGGCCGAGTCTTGCGGGACCTCGACCAGCAGCGAACACCCACTCGCTGCCGTTCTATCAACAAGCCCCCAAATTTCAGGTTCCGCTTATGTACAAAAAAGCCGGTGAACGGAGCTTGGCTCATCGCTGCGTAACGCTTTCCCTGAGGGGTTCCGTAGAGCCACCAAAAGCCGCCGGGGGGGTGTGACCCGGCGGCTTGAACGTTCGGCTTACGGTGTTGGCTCAGGAGCCTGTTTGGCAGCCATCTCGTCGATCTTCTCGGCAAGCACGCCGTTGGCCCATTCGGTGACCTCGGCGTCTACCGGCTTGTTGGCCATATCGGCGAGCGCGTCATCCAGCGATGGGACGGCGGCAGCAGCATCGGTAGCCGCTATATTGGCGGCATCGAGCGCCGCCTGCGCTGCATCGATCTGCTCCTGGGTCGGGACTTGGTCGGCCGGAGTATTCGGGTCGTTCAATTTGGCGTTCAACGCGTCGACTTCGGCTTGGGCGGCATCTACCGCGGCTTGGGCGCCCTTGGCGGCCGCCGACCCTGTCACATAAGCCTGAATGCCGGCGAATTTTTTGCTCTTGGAGTTCATATAGGCGTTGATGTTGCGCTGCAGCGAGTTCAGCCGGCCAAGCTTGGCGTGAATGTTCTTGTCCTTAGGCGTCGCGGCGACCTCAATGTCGTCGACGGCGACCTGGTCGTCNGCCAAGCTTGGCGTGAATGTTCTTGTCCTTAGGCGTCGCGGCGACCTCAATGTCGTCGACGGCGACCTGGTCGTCGCCCGAGGTCTTCTTTCCGGCGTGAGCCGATGCCGACTTGCCGTGCGAAGCGGCTGTTGCCGGACTTGCCGCCATTGCCGTGACCACCACCATTGCCGTGACCACCACCATTGCCGTGACCACCACCGTTTCCACCCGCGCCAGCGAAAGCAGGAGCGGTCACTAGCGCAAGCGCGGCAAGCGCTGCCAACAGCGTTTTTCGGGA
>NZ_AYWB01000012.1:0-142708 GCF_000503035.1 Mesorhizobium sp. LSHC412B00
TTACGCCACGACCGTCACGGTGCCCCTGGTTGCCAGCTAGGATACGGCCGGCTTCGTTGAGTTGGCGGCGCCGAACTCAGACGGTAACGGATCGACTGGGAACCATCGCTCGATCTGGAATTGTACTTGCAAGAGGTCGATTCTCTTCGCGGCTGTAGATGCTTAAAGCTCGCTCCTGAGACCTCAGGGATGGACTTTTTCTATGGAACTAAAGTCAGGCTGCTTGCTTGGTCGCGTCCGTGAAAATCACCGAAAACCAGTCCATCAGTGCTGCAACATGCCGACAGGCTATCTCAGTCACCAGGCCTTTGATCTTGCTGGTGATCCCGACAGGAATCGAACCTGTGACCTACAGATTAGGAATCTGCCGCTCTATCCTACTGAGCTACGGGACCACGCCGCCCGACACATAGCCGCTTCCGATCGTTTCGCCAAGAGGCTCGCCGAAGGCAATGAAGAGGCCGGCCGAAGGCTAATCGGCCGGCCTTTCGTCGGGGCAGGTCAGGCTGCCAGCGCCGTTTCGGCCAGTTTAACCCAGTAGCTCATGCCGTGCGGGATGACTTCGTCGTTGAAGTCGTAGGCCGGATGGTGGAGGCCGGCGGTCTCGCCATTGCCGATGAAGATGAAGGCGCCAGGGCGGGCTTCCAGCATGTAGGAGAAGTCTTCGCCGCCCATCACCGGCTGGATGGCGCGGTGGACCTGGGTGTCGCCGGCGACATTTGCCGCGACATCGCCGGCAAAGACCGTTTCTTCCGGATGATTGAAGGTCACGGGATAGTTGGCGTCATAGTCGACAGTGATCGTCGCGCCGAAGGCGGTGGCTATTCCTTCGCAGATGGTGCGGATGCGCTCTTCCGACTTCTTGGCGATCTCTTTCTTCAGTGTGCGCACCGTGCCGGCAATCTCGGCGGTCTCGGGAATGACGTTGTAGGCGTCGCCGGCGTGGAACTTCGTCACCGAAACCACCACCGCCTCGACCGGATCGGTGCTGCGCGAAGCGACCGTCTGAAGGGCGCCGACCAACTGGCTGGTGATGACGATCGGGTCGATCGTGCCGTGCGGCATCGCCGCATGGCCGCCGCGGCCCTTCACGGTGATGGTGAACTCGGCGGTCGCCGCCATGATCGGACCCGGCCGGATGGCGAACTGGCCCACCGGCAGGCCCGGCATGTTGTGCATGCCAAAGACCCGCGAAATATCGAAACGCTCCATCATGCCGTCCTTGACCATCTCGTTGCCGCCGCCGCCGCCCTCTTCGGCCGGCTGGAAGATGACCGCGACCGAGCCGGCGAAATTGCGCGTTTCGGTCAGATATTTGGCGGCGCCCAAAAGCATCGCCGTATGGCCGTCATGGCCGCAGGCATGCATTTTGCCAGGAATGGTCGAGGCATAGGGCTTGCCGGTGATCTCGTTGATCGGCAGCGCGTCCATGTCGGCGCGCAAGCCGATGGTCGCGCCTTGCCCCTTGCGGCCATGGATGATGCCGACGACGCCGGTCTTGCCGAGGCCCGTCACCACGTCGTCGCAGCCGAATTCCTTCAGCTTCTCGGTGACGAAGGCGGCGGTCTTGAAGACATCGAAATTCAGTTCTGGCGTCTGGTGCAGATGGCGTCGCCAGCCGGCAACTTCATCCTGCATCTCGGCGGCGCGGTTGAGAATCGGCATAATGGTTCCATCTCGCTATTGGAGCAGACGATCTGGCCTGCTTGATTGCAATTGTGATTGCCATGCTTGTTGCCATCTTGGCACTTTGCCATCTTGGCGTCACATAGGGTAAATAGCACCCCAGACAATGTGATCCGGAAATTGAGGGCCGGATCAGGTCATGCTGGCCATCGCGTAACGAAATCTTACGGAGCCAGGGGCGACTACGGCAAGAGGCGATTTCGGATTCCATGATGCGGCACAGCCATATCCTCAAATTACTGCTAACGGGCGGCTTGGCGTTACCCATGCTGGCTGGGCCAGCTTTGGCCAATCCGGTGATCCTGTTCGACCTCAACAGCGGCAAGGTTCTGCAGCACCAGGACGCCTTCAAGCGCTGGTATCCCGCTTCGCTGAGCAAGCTGATGACCGCCTATGTCACCTTCCGGGCGATTGCCGCCGGCGAGGTCCAGCTCGATTCACCGATCAAGGTGACCAAGCATTCGGCGGGCGAACCGCCGAGCAAGATGGGCTTCAAGCCGGGCTCGGTGATGCGGCTCGACAATGCGTTGAAGATGATGCTGGTCAAATCGGCCAACGATATCGCCATGGCCATCGGCGAAAACATAGGCGGCTCGCAGGCCGGATTCGCCGTTCGCATGAATGCGGAGGCGGCGCGGCTCGGCATGACCGGAACGCATTTCGTCAATCCGAACGGACTGTTTTCGCCGGAGCAGTATACGACGGCGCGCGATCTTGCCCTGCTGGTGATGGCGATCCGCAAGGAATTCCCGCAATACGCCCCCTGGTTCTCGATCGAAGGCCTTGCCGTCGGCAAGAAGGCGATCTCCAACTACAATCTCTTGATCGGGCGCTATCCCGGCGCCGACGGCATGAAAACCGGGTTCGTTTGTCCCTCGGGCTTCAACATGATCGGCTCGGCGACACGCAATGGCCGCACGCTGGTCGCGGTCGTGCTCGGCGAAAAATCGGCGATCAGCCGTGCCGAGACCGCCGCCAGGCTGCTTGACCAGGGCTTTGCCATGCCCGACCCGAACTGGCTCACGGTCGCGGCCATGCCTTCCTATGGCGATACCATGTCACCGAACGACATGCATGATGAGATCTGCAAGAAGAAGGCGCCGCACGAGCAGTCCGAGGCGGCTCCGCCGGTGGCCGCGAAGGGCGCCGACGTGCCGAAATCGCCCTATCAGGAAAAGCTCGACCACGTGCCGACGCTGGTTGCCGTCGGCCTCGGCGGCGCCACCGGGCCGGCGCCGAAGGCGATGCTCGACCAGGGCGGCCAGGAATACGCCGATGTGCCGCTG
Source organism: Mesorhizobium sp. LSHC412B00 (assembly GCF_000503035.1). NCBI lineage: Bacteria > Pseudomonadati > Pseudomonadota > Alphaproteobacteria > Hyphomicrobiales > Phyllobacteriaceae > Mesorhizobium > Mesorhizobium sp. LSHC412B00. The sequence goes on from NZ_AYWB01000012.1 coordinate 2,973, forward strand.
CCGAGCTGGCGGCCAGACATTCCGGCGCCAAAGGGCGCCGAACCGGCCGTGGTGGGCCAGGCAACCGCGGTGCAGGGCGACCAGCTGGTCAAAGCCGCGAACTAGGCGATGGCTGGCTTTCCGATACCCGTCACGGTGGTCACCGGCTTCCTCGGCGCCGGCAAGACGACATTGCTCAACCGGCTGCTCAAAGATCCGGCACTGGTCGACACGGCCGTCATCATCAACGAATTCGGTGAGGTGGCGATCGACCACCTTCTGGTCGAGCAGGCCTCGGACGGCATCATCCAGCTGTCCGACGGGTGTCTATGCTGCACGGTGCGCGGCGAACTGGTCGACACGCTGGCTGACCTCGTCGACCGGCTGCAGACGGGCCGTATCGCCCGTCTCGCCCGCGTCGTCGTCGAAACCACCGGGCTCGCCGATCCGGCGCCGGTGCTGCAGTCGATCATGGCGCATCCCGCCCTGGTGCAGGCCTTCCGACTTGATGGCGTCATCACGCTGGTCGACGCGGTCAACGGCAACGCGACGCTCGACGGCCATGTCGAGGCGGTCAAGCAGGTGGCAGTCGCCGATCGCATCGTGCTGACCAAGGTCGATCTGGCCAGCGATTCCGGCGACGTCGATGCTTTGCGAACGCGAGTCCATCAGCTCAATCCAGGCGCCGTGGTGCTGGAGGCCGGCGACGGCCGAACCGGCGTCGCGGCTCTGTTCGACTGCGGCCTCTACAATCCGGCGACCAAATCCGCCGATGTCCGGCGCTGGCTCGGCGAAGAAGCCGCCCATGAGCACCACCATCATCATCATGATCACGGCGAGCATGAGCACCACCACGATTCCCGCGTGCGCTCCTACTCGCTGGTCCATGACGGCCCGGTGCCGTTTTCGGCGATCGAGATGTTCCTCGACCTGCTGCGTTCTGCGCATGGCGACAAGCTTTTGCGGATGAAGGGCGTCATCGAGCTTGCGGAGGACCCGTCGCGGCCGCTTGTTGTCCACGGGGTACAGAAGATCCTGCATCCGCCGGCGCGGCTACTGGCCTGGTCGGACGGCCAACGCGGCACCAGGCTGGTGCTGATCACGCTCGATATGCCGGAAGATTATGTGCGCCGGCTGTTTTCCGCTTTCACCAACCGGCCGTCGATCGACACGCCGGATCGCGCGGCGCTGGAGAGCAATCCGCTGGCGATAGCCGGGGGCTGATTCTCAGGCTCGCTCTGCGCCGCGTTCGACCAGGAAGCGGTGGCCGCCGGTGACGGCTGACGTTTCAACCAGTTGGTGACCAGCGTCGGCGCAAAAGGCGGGGATGTCGATGACCGCCAGCGGGTCGGTGGTCTCCAGCCAAAGCCGGCTGCCCGGCTGCATTGCCGCTAGGCGTTTTTTCGCCTTGAGAACGGGCAGGGGGCAGTTCAGGCCCTTGAGGTCATAGATTGCGGTGTGATTTGTTTGTTTGTTTTCATGCATGTCTTTGTCCCAAAACCGCTGCGCACTTTTGGGCGGCATGCATCGGCAAGGCGAAAACCTCAGCCGCCGAACATGCCTAGCAGCTTGTTCTTGATCTTCGACATCCGGCTTTCGTCCGCCGGCGGTTCCGCAGGCGCCGCCTCGACGCTCGCAGTGGCGACCGGCTGCTGGGCGGCCTGCTTGGCTGCTTCCTTTTCGGCCAGCGATTGGGCCTTTGCGGCTTGCTTTTCAGCCAGTGCCTGGGCCTTGGCGGCTTTCGCAGCCTCGATGGCAGCAACCCGCTGTTCCTCGGCCTTGCGCTTGGCTTCCTTCTCTGCGTCCAGCGCCGCCATCTTGCGGCCGGCGGGCGAATCGATGCGGCCCATGCGCGCCGTCTCGGTCAGCGTGCCGTCGGAATTCAGCGACGGCGGTTCGATCGGCACGCGCTCGCCCCGGGCGCGGCGCTTCGACCAGTCTGAAACGATGGCGGCTTCCTTGATGCCGGCAATGGTTGGCTTGGGCGCTGGCACGCTGGCCTTGACCGCGCCGGTGAAGGCCGCGTCATAGCTGCTTTGATAGGCGTTGAGTGCGCTCTTCAGCGAATCGGGCTGCGTGGTCGCGGGGCATGCGCCAGTCGGATCGAATGTCGTGCCCTCAGGCGCCACCTGGTTGAAGACATAGCGCTTGTCGCAGACATCGACCTTCGGTGGCACCTTGGTGATCTCGAAATTGTCGTAACCGACCTTCAGCATCTTCCAGAACTCATAGTTCGGGTCGTTGCGGTAGCGCGCCATGTTGGCGGCGGTCATGCGGAACGGGAAGGCCTGGATCTGGAACTCGGTCTGGCCGCCCTGGAAGGCATCGCGACCAAAAGCGTAGATCTGCTCGATCTGCGGGTCGGTCATCGAATAACAGCCCGACGACGAGCAGGCGCCGTGCACCATCAGATTGGCGCCGGTGCGGCCATTGGCACGGTCATAGGCGTTGGGATAGCCGATGTTGAAGGACAGGTGATAGTTCGAGCGCGGATTCATCTGCGACGGGCGGACCGTATAGAAACCTTCCGGCGCCTGGCGGTCGCCCTCGGTGTATTTTGGGCCGAGCTTGCCCGACCATTTGCAGATGTCGTAGCTGGCGACCATCTCGTAGCGGCCGGTGGTCTTGGCCTTCCAGATTTCGAGCTTGCCTTCTTCCTTGAAGATGCGAGCCATCACCGACGAGGTGCGGATCATGCCCTTGGCTTTCATGTCGGCCAGGATCTTGTCCGGCAGCGGCTTGCTGGCTTCCGGCGCAAAATTCTTCATCGAGGAATCGTTGCAGCCGGCAACGCCAAGCGCGGCGATCAGGAGTCCAGTGCGGGCAAGCTTGGTAAACATGGATACGGCTATGTCTTTTTCTCGCGGCACGGCCGGATAGCGCCCGGGCCTGCATGCTGAACACTGACGGACCCTAAGCCCGTTAACCTTGAAAATTCCTTACCGCAAGCGTCGGACGGCGCCCCCCACGGCAATTCGCCCGGTGTCACGGATTTTTTATTGAGCCGAATGCGGCGGCATTTTTGTGGCGAAATTGCTCCTTGACGCCACATTGCGGTGCGCTGCCGGCCAAAATCAGAGGCTGCGGCCCATCGCCAGATATTTTTCGCGGCGCTGTTCGCGAAAATCGGTGTTGGCGCCGGCAAAATCCTTCATCGTCTTGGCGATGAGATCGCCGGTGGCGGCGATCACCGTTTCGGGCGCGCGCTGGGCGCCGCCGAGCGGCTCGGCAATGATGGCGTCGATGATCTTCATTTCCAGAAGGTCCTGGGCGGTGATCTTCATGTTGGTCGCCGCATCTTTCGAGCGCGTGGTGTCGCGCCACAGGATCGAGGCAGCGCCTTCCGGCGAGATCACCGAATAGATGGCGTGTTCCAGCATGTAGACGCGGTTGGCGGTGGCGATCGCAATGGCGCCGCCCGAACCGCCTTCGCCGATTACAACCGAAATCGATGGCACTTTGAGGCCGAGGCAGGCCGAGGTTGAGCGGGCGATGGCTTCAGCCTGGCCGCGTTCCTCGGCGCCAACGCCGGGGTAAGCGCCGGCGGTGTCGACCAGCGTCAGAAGTGGGATCTGGAAACGGTCGGCAAGTTCCATCAGCCGCACGGCCTTGCGGTAGCCTTCAGGGCGCACCGAGCCGAAATTGTGCTTGAGCCGGCTCGCCGTGTCGGAGCCCTTTTCCTGGCCGATGACGGCCACCGGTTCGCCGCGGAAGCGGGCGAAGCCGCCGATGATCGCCTGGTCCTCGCCGAAATTGCGGTCGCCGGCGAGCGGCGTGAAATCGCTGAACAGACCCTTGATGTAGTCGAGGCAATGCGGCCTGTCGGTGTGGCGCGCGACCTGCACCTTCTGCCACGGCGTCAGCGCCTTGTAGATGTCGCGCAGCGCGTCGCGCACGCGCTTCTCGAGCCGGCTGATTTCGTCGCCGACGTCGACCGCCTCGCCATTCTCGGCAAGCTTCTTCAGCTCGAGGATCTTGAGTTCAAGGTCCTGCACCGGCTTTTCGAAATCGAGGTAATTGTACATTCTTGAGCGGACCGATGCGTCGGAAGGCAAACATCGCGCAGATGTAGGCTCCGCGCGGGCACGTTGCCCTCACATAGCGATATGAGGCCTAGTCGGCAAGCGGATGATGATCGTTGACCAGCCGCACCAACCGCTCTTCCAGCACATGCGTGTAAATCNCTGCGTGGTCGAGATATCGGCGTGGCCGAGCAGCTGCTGCACCGCCCTGAGATCGGCGCCGTTCTGCAGGAGATGGCTGGCGAAAGCATGGCGCAGCACATGCGGCGAAATTTTCGCCGCCGATATGCCGGCCCGCGCGGCAAGGCCTTTGAGATCGCGGGCAAAGACCTGCCGGGAGAGAAAGCCGCTGTCGCCGGCGGCCGGGAACAGAAACGGGCTGTCGGCGAAAGCCGGCACCGTGGCCCGGGCTGTGAGCCAAGCCCGCATCGCCGTGCGGGCCTTGGCCGACAGCGGCACCATGCGCTCCTTGTCGCCCTTGCCGCGCACCATGAAGAAGCGGTCGTCGCGCTGGGCGACGGTCACCGGCAGGCCGACTAGTTCGGAGACGCGCAAGCCGGTGGCATAGAGCACCTCCACCAAAGCGTGCAGGCGCAGTGCAGCCACCCGGTCACCATTGACGGCATCGCCTGTCTCAAGCGCGGCGCGGTCGAGCAGCCGACCGGTATCGGCCTCGCTCATCGTCTTGGGCAGCGGCCGGCCCTTTTTCGGACTGTCCAGCGTGCCGGTCGGGTCGTCGCCGCGCAAGCCCTCGGCGTAGAGAAACTTGAAGAACTGGCGGATCGCCGACAGTTTGCGCGCCTGCGACGTCGACGCAAAGCCGCGCGCCGCGATATCGTCGAGATAGGCGCGGATGTCGGCTGCGGCGGCAGCGGCAAGCCCGCCGGCAATCTGCTGCGAAGCGTCTTCGAGATCACGGCGGTAGGAAGACAGCGTGTTTGCAGCGGCACCGCGTTCGGCGCTCATCATCTCGAGAAAGGCTTCGATGCGAGCCGCGCTGTTCATGTTCCAGGGGTCAGTTTTGGGTCAGTTTTTCTTGGGGTTCAGCTTTTCCGGTGGAATGCGCACGGTGATTTCGGCTTTTTTCGGCTCGACGAACATCGCCAACGCCACCATCGTACCATAGGCAATGCCGGCAAGAATCATCATCGTCACGACAAAGCGGAACAGTGTCGGCATCAATCTTCGCCCGTCTTCTTGCTCTGCGATTCCAAGCCCTGTGTCCTTATGGGACGCTAATTCCGTCAATTCAAGGACGAAGGGCTCTGCGTGCGAAAGGCGCTGTGCTTGACGCAAACGGGCTTTTGATGTCGATACGCCGGCAAAGACGGCTTAGAAACAGCATGGTCTCATGAACGCGTTACCAGCAAATCCTCCCGGCGATAGCCATGCCGCGCTGCTCGACAGGCTGGGCAGCCGCTCGATCGTCTTTGTCGGCCTGATGGGCGCCGGAAAGACGGCGATCGGCCGCAAGGTGGCGACGATGCTGTCGCTGCCCTTCGTCGACAGCGACCAGGAGATCGAAACCGTGTCGCGCATGACGGTGCCGGAACTGTTCGAACGCTATGGCGAGACCGAATTCCGGGCATTGGAGCAGCGCGTCATCCTGCGCGTGCTGGAGAGTGGGCCGCAGGTGCTGTCGACCGGCGGCGGCGCGTTCATGAATGCGCAGACGCGGGAAGCGATCGCCGGGCATGGCGTGTCGGTGTGGCTGAAGGCCGAGATCGACCTATTGATGGAACGCGTGTCCAAGAAGCAGAACCGGCCGTTGCTCAAAAGCGCCGATCCGCGCGCCGTGCTCGAGCGACTGATGGGCGAGCGCTACCCGGTCTATGCCACGTCCAACATCACCGTGCCGACACGCGACGACCGCAAGGAGGTCATTGCGACGGAGGTTGTCGACGCGCTGTGCGGGCATTTCGGCATTCCGGCTCCGACTGCGCCAGGCGAGGTGCGGCTGTGAGCGAACCGGTCACTGTCGAGGTCGGCCTTGGCGAGCGTGCCTATGACATCCTGATCGGCCCTGGCCTTTTGGCGCGCGCCGGCGCCGAGATTTCGCGCCGCCTGCCCGGCACGAGGGCGGCGGTGGTCACCGACGACAATGTCGCGGCGGCACATCTCGACGCGCTGAAGGCCGGTCTGGAAACAGGCGGCATCCAGCCTGCCGTCATCACTTTGCCGGCCGGCGAAAAGACCAAGAGCTTTGCCCATCTCGAAGAGGTGGTCGACGGCGTGCTCGCCGCCAAGCTGGAGCGCGGCGATGTCGTCATTGCGCTCGGCGGTGGCGTCATCGGCGACCTGACCGGCTTTGCCGCCGGCATCGTGCGCCGCGGCATGAATTTCGTCCAGATTCCAACCTCGCTGCTGGCGCAGGTCGATTCCTCGGTCGGTGGGAAGACCGGCATCAACAGCCCGCGCGGCAAGAATCTGGTCGGCGTCTTCCATCAGCCGAAGCTGGTGCTGGCCGACACCGAAGTGCTCGACACGCTGCCGATCCGCGAATTTCGCGCCGGCTATGCCGAGCTTGCCAAATACGGGTTGATCGACCGACCGGCGTTTTTCGCCTGGCTGGAAGCGAACTGGGAAAAGGTGTTCGCCGGTGGTGCGGAACGGGCGGAGGCGATTGCCGAGGCCTGCCGCGCCAAAGCCGATGTCGTCGCCCGCGACGAGTTCGAAACCGGCGACCGCGCACTGCTCAATCTTGGCCACACGTTCGGCCATGCGCTGGAAGGCGCCACACAGTATGATGGCGCTCGCCTCGTCCATGGCGAAGGCGTCGCCATCGGCATGGCGCTGGCGCACCGCTTTTCCGCAAGGCTCAATCTGGCCAGCCCGGACGACGCGGCGCGCGTGGAGGCGCATCTTCGCGCCGTCGGTCTACCCTGGCGGATGGCCGACATCCCTGGTGAGTTGCCCGATGCCGAGGCGCTGCTTGGCTTCATCACCCAGGACAAGAAAGTGTCGCGCGGCGCGCTGACCTTCATCCTGACGCGCGGCGTTGGCCAGGCTTTTATTGCCAAGGATGTACCGGCGTCGGAAGTGCTTTCGTTCCTCAGGGAGAACCACCCGGGCCAGGAAAGCCGGCAGCGATGATCAACGAGCCCGGCTGGACCGTCGTCGCCGTCCTTGCCATCCTCATCCTGCTGGTCCTGGCCGTGCGCACGCGCCTGCTTGCCATGTTCGGCTATGAGCTGTCGCGCATCGAGCCGCAGCGCTCGACACAGGACGAGTTGCGCGGCGCGGTCGACGATTTCCGCCGCGACGGCCAGATGGTGCGTGAGGACCGCGACCGCGTCGGCGGGCTGTTCGATCTCGCCGAGCTCGAAGTCTCCGACATCATGGTCCACCGCACCAATATGCGCTCGGTCAATGCCGACAATGGGCCGGAAGCGGTGGTGCGCGAGATCCTGCAAAGCCCGCACACCCGCATGCCGTTGTGGAAAGGCTCTCTCGACAACATTGTCGGCGTGCTGCACGCCAAGGACCTGCTGCGAGCGCTGAACGAGGTCGGCAACGACTTTTCCCGGATCGACGTGATGAAGATCGCTTCGAAGCCTTGGTTCGTGCCCGACACCACGACGCTGCAGGAACAGCTCAACGCCTTCCTGCGCGCCAAGGCGCATTTCGCTATCGTCGTCGACGAATATGGCGAGGTCGAAGGGCTGGTGACGCTGGAGGACATTATCGAGGAGATCGTTGGCGAGATCGCCGACGAGCACGATGTAGACATTCAGGGCGTGAAGCAGGAGGCGGACGGTTCCGTGGTCGTCGACGGCACCGTGCCGATCCGCGATCTCAACCGGGCGCTCGACTGGAACCTGCCTGACGAGGAAGCGACCACCATTGCCGGCCTGGTCATCCACGAGACGCAGTCGATCCCCGAGGAAAAGCAGGCTTTCACCTTCCACGGCAAGCGCTTCGTGGTGATGAAGCGCGACAAAAACCGGATCGCCAGAATCAGGATCAGGCCGGCGGGCGAATCTTAAAGGTACCGAGCAGGCCCGCCACATGACGCTCTTTGCCGAGCTTATGCCGCGATCTGGCTCGTAGACCGTTCGTGGATGGTCGCACCGGTTTGAGCGTCAACTGCGACCAGGCTGACCTCGTAGCCCCAGAGGCTGCGGACATGGCGCAGCGTCGCGTCACGGCTGGCCCCTTCGAGCACAACACCATCCTTTACCCTGTGTTGCAGTCGCAACTGCCGGTCGCCGAGCAGGTCGACATCAATCACCTGGATGTCCGGCCGATTCGCTCCAAGGTCGTAACCGTGGGCTAGCTCGGCCCGTATCTTGTGATAGCCACGTTCGTTGTGGATCGAGGCGACTTCGAAATGCGGTTGGTCGGCTCCATCGCCAAGCACGAAGAACCGCCATTTTCGGATCAAGCTCGGGCTGAGGTACTGGCGGATAAAGGATTCGTCGCGGTGGTTGGCCCAGGCCTCAAGCAGGACCTCGCGCCAGTTGCCATGTCCTGCAATGTCCGGGAACCAGTCGCGGTCCTCCGCCGTCGGCTCGGTCGAAATGCGCTGTATGTCCTGCATCATGTCGAGGCCGAGGGCATAGGGATTGATGCCTGAAAACCGGGGATCGTCAAAGGCCGGCTGGAAGATCACGTTCGAATGGTTGCGCAGGATTTCGAGCATGGCACCTTCGCCGATCCGGCCGCGATCGAATAGCATGTTCATGAGCGTATAATGCACGAAGGTGGCGCAGCCTTCATTCATGACTTGAGTCTGTCGCTGCGGGTAGAAATATTGCGCGATGACGCGGACGATCCTGATGATCTCGCGCTGCCAGGGTTCCAGGATCAGGCTGTTCTTCTCGAGGAAATAAAGGAGGTTTTCCTCGGGAAGGTTGAGCGATCTCTTGCGCTCCGCCATCCCTTGATCCTCATTGCCGGACTTGTTTTTGTTCTGCGACGGCGGCAGCGTGCGCCACAGATCGTTGTAGGAGCGCTCTTCGTATTCGAGGCGCTCGCGAAGCCCTTCGCGCTGTCGCTCCGACGAGAGCTTTGGCGGCCGGTGGTAGCGGAACACCCCTTGTTCCATCAGCGCATGGGCGGAATCGAGAATAGCCTCCACTGCTGCAAGGCCGTGCCGCTCCTCGCACCGGGCGATGTAGCCCTTGGCGAAGTCCAGATAACCCAGGATTGCCCCGGCGTCGGTCCATTGCTGAAACAGATGATTGTTCTTGAAGAAATGATTGTGGCCAAGCGCCGCGTGGGCCGTCACAAGGGCCTGCAAGGCCATGGTGTTTTCCTCCATGAGGTAGACGATGCAGGGATTGGAGTTGATGACCAGTTCATAGGCCAGCCCCCGACCACCCTTACGGTAAAGAAGCTCCTGGTGAAGGAAATGTTTGCCGAACGACCAATGCCGATACATCAGTGGCATGCCGATAGATGAGTAGGCGTCGAGCATCTGCTGGGAGGAGATTATCTCCATCTGGACCGGGTAAGTATCGAGATGCAACTCGTCGACCGCGATCGCCTCGATCTCTTCAAAAGCCCGCGATAATTTCTCGAAATTCCAGTCGGAACCGGAAAACAACAAATTCGTTTCGTTGGCTCGCCTGACCATCTCTCTCTCTCAAGCGCTCTTGATGGCCACCGGCTGCCTGGCGAAGAGCCGGTGGAAGACCGGGTAGATATCCGCGGGAGCAGCGATGCGGCTCATCTGGAAGTTGGGCCATTTCAGCTCGATCGTACTGTAGGCGCGCCAAAGCGACGTCCCGTTTTCGGTAGCACCGAATATGTGGCTCTCGCGTTCGTCGATGATCTCGACATAGGCGAAATACTGGCACAGGCGCATGAGCTTGCCGTTCATGAGCTCTATGCATCGCTCGGAATCGGTGGTGAAATTGTCCCCGTCAGAGGCCTGCGCGGCGTAAATGTTCCACTCGCTGGCAGGATAGCGCTGGCCGATAATGCGGTGCATTTCGTCGAGCGCGGTGGAGACGATCGTACCGCCGCTCTGCGTGTTGTAGAAGAACGTGTCCTCATCCACTTCGTGCGCCTCATGGGTATGGCGGATGAAGACGATCTCCGTGCGTTCGTAGCGCCGTTTCAAGAACAGGTGCAGCAGCACGAAGAAGCGTTTGGCCAAGTCCTTTTCGCGTTGGCCCATCGATCCGGACACGTCCATAAGGCAGAACATGACGGCATTGGCATTCGGCACCGGCCGGGCGTCGAAGCGGTTGAATCGGATATCGACCGGATCGACAAAGGCAATTCGCCTGCGCCGTCGCTCCAGCCGGTCAAGCTCGTCGCGTAATTCCGCGATGCGCTGGCGCACCGCCGCGCCGGCCGGGGCCGACTCAAGCGTGACGATTTCCCGGAGGATCGCCTCCAGTTCCTGCTGCGTGGGGCGCCTCAGCGCAATGCGCCGGCCTAGGCTGTTGCGCATCGTGCGGCCGGCATTGATGTTGGTCGGGGAACCAGTTGCCGCGAAGCCGGCCCGGCGCGGCTTGAAGGCAAGGATTTCCTTGAGATTGAGCTTAACCAGGTCGGGCAGTTCGAGATCCTCAAAAAAGAGTTCGAGCACCTCCTCGCGTGACAGCACGAAACGAAAATCGTCTTCCGACGCCGTGTTTCCTGGCGACGACGCCGCGCCGCCCCCATGCGGCTTCGGGAGCAGGTCTCCAGGGGAAAAATGCCTGTTGCCCGGAAGGATGTGTCGGCGCCGTCCGCTGGCCCTGTCATCGTTGAAGCTCGGCTCGGCCGTTTTCCTTTCAGGCATGGGCACGGCGTGCTCGGTATCCACGTCGGCGATCCTGCCAGTGCGGATTTGATCGCGAATGCTCCGCTTCAACTCCTCGCGAGCACGCCTGAGGAAGCGCTGTCGATTGCCAAGGCTCTTGTCCTTGGGGTTCAGGCGACGGTCGATGAAGATCGGCATGGAACCATCCGGCTCTGTCAACCCGCCTTGTTCACCCGCATGTACCAGTCCACCAGCCGGCGTACCTGCCGTTCTGTGTAGCCACGCTCGATCATGCGCTGTACGAATTCGTTATGGCGCTTTTCCGTAACGCTGTCTTGCTTGGAGCCGAAGCTGATCACCGGCAAGAGGTCCTCGACCTGTCCGAACATCCGCTTCTCGATGACCTCGCGCAGTTTTTCATAGCTGGTCCATGACGGGTTGCGGCCGTGGTTTCTTGCGCGAGCGCGCAGAGTGAACTTCACCACCTCGTTACGGAAGTCCTTGGGATTGGCGATGCCTGCCGGTTTCTCGACCTGCGAAAGTTCGTTGTCCAGGATCTCCCGGTTGAGGATCTGGCCGGTGTCGGGGTCCTTGTAGTCCTGGTCCTCAATCCAGGCATCCGCATAGGCGATGTAGCGGTCGAAGAGGTTCTGGCCGTATTCGCTATAGGACTCCAGATAGGCCTTCTGGATTTCGTGGCCGATAAACTCGGCGTAGCGCGCCGCAAGCTCCGACTTGATGAATTCAAGATAGGCCGCTTCCGTTTCCTTCGGGAACTGCTCCCGCTTGATCGCCTCCTCCAGAATGTACATCAGATGCACAGGATCGGCGGCCACCTCCTCATTATCGAAGTTGAATGTCTGCGAAAGGATCTTAAAGGCAAAGCGCGTGCTGACGCCCGTCATGCCTTCATCGACGCCGGCGGCGTCGCGATACTCTTGGACCGACTTTGCCCTGGGATCGACTTCCTTCAGATTTTCGCCGTCATAGGCGCGCATCTTGGTGTAGAGCGGCGAGTTGTCGTGCTCGGCCAAGCGCGTCGAAACTGCAAAGCGGCTGAGGATGTCCAAAACTTCAGGGGCACAGGGGCTGGCGGCCAACTCGCTCTCACGCAGCAATTTCTCATAGATCTGCCTCTCTTCGGTGATCCGCAGGCAATAGGGTACCTTGACCACCAGGATGCGATCGAGAAACGCCTCATTGTTCTTGTTGCTCTTGAACTGTTGCCATTCCGACTCGTTGGAATGGGCGACGATGATCCCCTGGTAGGGAAAGGCGCCGAAATTTTCAGTGCCGTTGTAGCTGCCTTCCTGTGTCGCGGTCAGCAGCGGATGCAGAACCTTGATGGGTGCCTTGAACATCTCGACGAATTCAAGCAGACCTTGCGTGGTCCGGTTCAGGCCACCGCTATAGGAATAGGCATCGGGGTCGGACTGGCTAAAATTTTCCAATTGCCTGATGTCGACCTTGCCGACCAGGGCCGAGACATCCTGATTGTTCTCATCGCCAGGTTCGGTCTTGGCAATGCCGATCTGGCGCAGCCGCGAAGGCATCAGCTTGACGACGCTGAATTTGGAAATGTCGCCAGACAATTCGTCGAGGCGCTTGGCCGCCCATGGCGAAATCAATCCGTTCAGCCGGCGCCGGGCTATGCCGTATTTATCCTCTAGCAGATCACCCATGTGATCGGGATGGAACAGCCCAAGCGGCGACTCGAAAACCGGGCTGATCTGGTTGCCGACCTTCAGCGTGTAGATCGGGCGCTGCTCCATCAGTTTCTTCAGGCGCTCGGCCAGAGAGGATTTGCCGCCGCCGACCGGGCCGAGGAGATAGAGGATCTGCTTGCGTTCTTCGAGCCCCTGCGAGGCATAGCGGAAATACCCGGCTATGCGCTCGATCGTATCCTCCATTCCATAGAAGTCGGAAAAATGAGGGTAGACCTTGAGGGTCCGATTCGCGAAAATGCGGCCGAGCCGCTCGTCTTTGCTGGTGTCAACCAGTTTTGGTTCGCCGATTGCGTCGACCATCCTTTCGGGAGCCGAAGCATACATCGATTTGTCTTCCCGACAGGCAAGAAGATACTGTTGGATGCTGACCTCTTCGTCCGCCGCATTGGCATAAATTTCCGAAAAAAGATCGAAGACGTCGGATTGGGTTGCACGCATGATGTTCTGCCCTCGGAGCCGATCTGGATTCCAATCGCCTCATCACCTTCAACTGTCGGAAAGCATTGTTGGTTCCCTTCACATGAAGGAGAGTGGCTGCAATCCGGGTAGAAGGCTTGGGAGGAAACATTCGGAGTGGCTGGAATGGCGGGTTGCCCGGTGCTGCGGCGCTGATGGGCGGCGTTGTCGCCGGCCAGCTATCTCGATGGACACAAGCATCCGCCGACCTTCATCGCCTATTCGCGCGCCGAAGGCTGCGACGACCAATCGAAGGCTTTGCCAAGCGCCTGCGCGCCACCGGCACTGAAGTGACGCTGTTCGACGGCAACGCCTACACGCATATGTCGATCAATCACGACTTCGGCGAGGACGTCGACGCGTTGACCGCCGCGATGCTGGCCTTCCTGAATGCGACCGTCGGTTGATCCCGGATCCCCGCGAGGCGTCCTGGATCAGACCAAAAGCCCCGGCGGGACATTGCCGACCCGGCGCCTACAGGTGCAATTGTTCCTGAATTGTCGATTGGGAAAGAAAATCATGAATGGCGCCGATCTGCTGTGCGACGTGCTCCTGGCCAATGACGTCACGGTCTGCTTCGCCAATCCTGGCACATCCGAAATGCATTTCGTTGCCGCACTGGACCGCAAACCTCAGATGCGCTGCGTGCTCGGCCTGTTCGAGGGCGTGGTGACCGGCGCCGCCGACGGCTATGCGCGCATGACCGACCGCCCGGCAGCAACGTTGCTGCATACCGGACCGGGTCTCGCCAACGGTTTGGCCAACATGCACAACGCAAGGCGTGCGCGCAGCCCGATGATCAACATTGTCGGCGACCATGCTTCTTACCATCTGCCGCTCGATGCCCCGCTGACCAGCGACATAGAAGGCCTAGCGTCGCCGATGTCGAACTGGGTTGGCCGCGTCAAGGGGCCGGCCGATATTGTGCCGGCCGCAGAGGCGGCTTTCCGCGCTTCACTCACGCCGCCTGGCGTCACGACCTTGATCCTGCCTGCGGATGCCGCCTGGGGCGAAGTTGCTGCGATTTCGCCTGGCAAGGTGAAGCTGGAGCCGCCGCCCGCCGTCGACATGGATGTTGTGCGCACGATCGCCGAAGCAATCCGCGCCGCGCCGGGCCGTGTCGGCATGGTGGTGCGTGGGCAGGCGGCGCGCGCCGATGGACTTGAAATCGCAGGGAGAATCTCATCGGGAAGCGATGTCAGGCTGTTCAGTGAGGTTCTGATCGCCCGCATGCAGCGCGGCCGCGGGCGGTTCGCCCCGACCCGCATTCCCTATCCGGTCGATGCGGCGACGGCCACGCTCCGGGACATCGATTTGCTGGTGCTGGTCGGCGCCAAGGAGCCGGTTGCCTTCTTCGCTTATCCCGGCAAGCCCGGGCGGCTGGTTCGGGACGATTGCAAGGTGCTTTCGCTGGCGGCGCATGGCCAGGATCTGAAAGCGGCGCTGGAGGCGCTGGCCGACGAACTCGGCATCAAGCCGACGCAGCAATTCACCGCGGCAACCGCCTTTCCAGACGAAACGACGCTGAGCGGGAGACTGACGGACGATGCCATCGCGCTGTCGATAGCGCGCAAACTTCCGGCCAATGCCATCGTCTGCGACGAAGCAGTCACCTCGGCGAGACGGTTCTTCGCGCTATCCGCCTTTGCGGCGCCGCACGACTACATGATGGGTACGGGCGGATCGATCGGCGGCGGCATTCCCATGGCTACCGGCGCAGCGATCGCCTGCCCGGACCGCAAGGTGATCAATCTCGAAGCCGACGGCAGCGGTATGTACACGGTGCAGGGACTGTGGACCCAGGCCAGGGAAAAGCTTGACGTGCTGACCATCATCTTTTCCAACCGGACCTACGCCATCCTGCATGGCGAAATGAAGAATGTCGGGGTCAATGAAATCGGCGAGAACGCCAAGCGCATGCTCGATCTCGACCATCCTGCGCTGGACTGGGTTGCGCTGGCCAAAGGCATGGGCGTCGAGGCGGCCCGCGCCGACACGTGCGAACGGTTCGACGCGCTGCTCGACAGTGCGCTGTCGCGTCCGGGACCGTTTCTCATCGAAGCGGTGATCTGAGGCGGAAGAGACTTACCAGCGGGTCTTTTCGCCGGGTGCAGCCGGTTCGATTGCCAGCGCATGGACGCCGCCTTGCAACTCCGCTGCTAGCAATTCGTTGACGGCGCGGTGGCGGTCGATGCGGCTCATGCCGGCAAAGACGGATGAGACGATGCGGACGCGAAAATGCGTCTCGCCAGTGCCGTCATAGGCACCGTGATGGTCGGAGCCGTGGTGGTGATGACCGGCATGGAGATGGCTTTCATTGACGATCGCCAGCCGCTCCGGCGAAAACGCCTTGTTTAGCTTGTCTTCCATCGTCGCCTGTATGGACATCGCCATCTCCCTTCACCATATCTGCAAGGCGTGATCGGGAAATCGGGATCGATCCCGCCGGGCCGCCTCAAAAATCGCCATTCGCCCTGCTTTATGCCGCGATTCAGCGGTTAGGGCGATGATCGCGAAAATGTCAATTCTTGTTTCGCACGTGCGAACAGCCCATAAATGGGTGAGATGAAACCGTACCCCAAATATTTCGAGAAAATTCGGGTCCGTCCCGACAAGGATGCGGAGCTGAAGTCGCACTCGCCGATCTGCCAGTGGGACGGCTGCAAGGAGGCCGGTACTCACCGGGCGCCGGTCGGACGCATGAAGGAAGGCGAGTATTTTCAGTTCTGCTTCGATCATGTGCGCGAATACAACAAGGGTTTCAACTACTTCTCCGGCGTGCCGGACACCGAGATCGCCCGCTTCCAGAAGGAAGCGATGACCGGCCACCGGCCGACATGGAAGATGGGCGTCGCCGGCGCCTCGACGCGCTCCTCGCCCGATTTCGCCCAGCAGCGTTCCGGTCGCGCCGGCTATTACAACCGCATGCGCGATCCCTTCGATCTGTTCAAAGGGCCGAAGGACCCGCGCGAGGCGCGCGAACGCAAGGCCAAGCCGCTTGAGGCCAAGGCACTGGAAACGCTTGGCCTTGATACAAAGGCGACTGGCAAGGACATCAAGGCGCGCTATAAGGAACTTGTGAAGCGCCACCATCCGGATGCGAATGGCGGCGATAGAGGTTCGGAAGACCGGTTCCGCGATGTGCTGCAGGCCTATCGCGTGCTCAAGCAGGCGGGTTTGTGCTGAGCAACCTAACGGTTCGTGTCGTTTTCCAACTTTCATAAGGGTGGAAAAGGCTCTAAGACCGCCCCCGGACAAAATCGATTGCCGGCGAAATCAGGCATTTCGCCCGTGGAGACTTGGATAGAGATGAACAAGGTCGATCGCGACATCGCCAATTTGCCCGACACGACGGTGTCGGTGAAAGACAAATTCGGCTTCGAGTCCAAGATGGTGGTGCCGGCCTATTCGGTAACCTCGGAACATGTGCCGGACATCGATCCGGATTATCTGTTCGACAAGGCGACGACGCTGGCGATCCTTGCCGGCTTTGCCTACAACCGCCGCGTCATGGTGTCTGGCTATCACGGCACCGGCAAATCGACGCACATCGAACAGGTCGCCGCCCGCCTTAACTGGCCCTGCGTGCGCGTCAACCTCGACAGCCATGTCAGCCGTATCGACCTCGTCGGCAAGGACGCCATCGTCGTCAAGGATGGCCTGCAGATCACCGAATTCCGCGACGGCATCCTGCCCTGGGCCTACCAGCACAATGTCGCGCTCTGCTTTGACGAGTACGATGCCGGCCGTCCGGACGTGATGTTCGTCATCCAGCGCGTGCTGGAATCGTCGGGCCGCCTGACGCTGCTCGACCAGAGCCGGGTCATCCGCCCGCACCCGGCGTTCCGGCTGTTTTCGACCGCCAACACGGTCGGCCTCGGCGACACCACCGGCCTCTATCACGGCACGCAGCAGATCAACCAGGCGCAGATGGATCGCTGGTCGATCGTCACCACGCTGAACTACCTGCCGCACGACAATGAGGTGAACATCGTGCTGGCCAAGGCCAAGCACTATCGCGACGGCAAGGGCAAGGACATCGTCAACAAGATGGTGCGCGTCGCCGACATGACGCGCTCGGCCTTCATCAATGGCGATCTGTCGACCGTGATGAGCCCGCGTACCGTCATCACCTGGGCCGAAAATGCCGAGATCTTCGGCAATATCGGCATGGCGTTCCGGCTGACCTTCCTCAACAAGTGCGACGAGCTGGAGCGTTCGGTGGTGGCCGAGTTCTACCAGCGCGCCTTCGGCGAGGATTTGCCCGAGAGCGCCGCCAACGTGGTGCTGGGGTAAGCTGAGCCTCGATGGCGGGTCCGGGCGACAACACGCGCAACAAGTCGAAGACGGGGTCTGAAGCCGACAGCTTCAAGCGTGCCGTCACCGTCTGCATGCGCGCCATCGCCGGCGACAAGGAGCTCGAAGTCGGTTTCGCCAAGGACCGCCCGGCGCTCGCCGGCAGCCGCGCCCGACTGCCCGAACTGCCGAAGAAAGCGTCCAAGACAGACATCGCGATTACTCGTGGCCTGGGCGATTCCATGGCGCTGAAGCGCGCCTGCCACGATCAGCGCATCCACACCAAACTGGCGCCGGAAGGCAAGCTGGCGCGCTCGATCTATGACGCCGTGGAACAGGCCCGCGTCGAGGCGATCGGCAGCCGCGCCATGCAAGGCGTCGCCGACAATATCGGCTCGATGCTGGAGGACAAATACGCCAAGGCCAACCTTGTCGACGTCAAGGACAAGGCCGACGCGCCGATCGAGGAAGCGCTGGCGCTGATGGTGCGCGAGAAGCTGACCGGGCGGCCGATCCCGAAGAGCGGCGAGCGTCTGGTCGACCTCTGGCGACCCTGGGTCGAGGAGAAGGCCAAGGCCGATCTCGACGGACTGTCGGCCAAGCTCGGCGACCAGCAGGCCTTCGCCCGCGTCGTGCGTGAGATGCTGGCGTCCATGGAGATGGCCGAGGAACTCGGCGACGATCAGGAGACCGAAGACTCCGAGGACAATGACGACAACCAGCCGCAAGGCGAGGAGCAGAGCGAGGAGGGCGGCGAAGAGGATTCCGGCTCCGAGCAGTCGCAGTCCGAGGATGCCGAGGCCTCGGCCGACGACGAACAGTCGTCCGAGACGGAGGCGTCCGACGCCACCGCCGACGATCTTTCCGACGATGACGATGCGGACGCCGAAACGCCGGGCGAAGCCCGCCGCAACGACAACCCCTTCACCAATCTGCCGAAAGAGATCGACTACAAGGTTTTCACCACCGCCTTCGACGAGACGGTCGGTGCGGAAGAGCTGTGCGAGGAGGAAGAACTCGACCGGCTGCGCGCCTTCCTCGACAAGCAGTTGGCCAATCTCTCCGGCGTCGTCGGCCGGCTCGCCAACCGGCTGCAGCGCCGCCTGATGGCGCAGCAGAACCGTTCCTGGGATTTCGACCTCGAAGAGGGTTATCTCGATCCGGCACGCCTGGTTCGTGTCGTCATCGATCCGATGCAGCCCTTGTCGTTCAAGCAGGAGCGCGACACCAAATTCCGCGACACGGTGGTGACGCTGGTGCTCGACAATTCGGGCTCGATGCGCGGCCGGCCGATCACGGTTGCCGCCACCTGTGCCGACATTCTGGCGCGCACGCTGGAGCGCTGCGGCGTCTCGGTCGAGATCCTCGGCTTCACCACGCGGGCGTGGAAGGGCGGACAGGCGCGCGAGAAATGGCTGAAGGACGGCAAGCCGCCGAACCCCGGCCGGCTCAACGATCTGCGCCACATCATCTACAAATCCGCCGATCATCCGTGGCGCCGCGCCCGGCGCAATCTCGGCCTGATGATGCGCGAGGGCCTGCTCAAGGAAAACATCGACGGCGAGGCGTTGTTATGGGCGCACAACCGGCTGATCGCCCGGCCCGAACAGCGCAAGATCCTGATGATGATCTCGGACGGCGCGCCGGTTGACGATTCGACGCTGTCGGTCAATCCTGGCAACTATCTCGAGCGCCACCTGCGCGCCGTCATCGAGCTGATCGAGACGCGCTCGCCGGTCGAGCTTCTGGCCATCGGCATCGGCCACGACGTCACCCGCTATTACAGGCGCGCCGTCACCATCGTCGATGCCGAGGAACTGGCCGGCGCCATGACCGAGCAGCTTGCCTCGCTGTTCGCCGAGGAAAACGTGCGCGATACACGCCGCGGCGGCTACCGGCGCGCCGGATGATTTTTTTGTGCGGCGGGTTTCGGCAGATGCTCTTCGCGGTCACTGCCTTGTCCGGCATGGCGTTTGCGCCGGCCATCGCCGCCGGCCCAAGCGCGGTCGAGCCGGTCGAAGTCTCGGCGCGGCCGATCACCACCTTCCATATCGGCAGCGCCGACAAGCAGTTTGGGCCGCTGGAATTCGTCGGCGGTCTTGAGATGAACTCGACGACGCGCGATTTCGGCGCGCTGTCGGCATTTCGGTTCGTCAAACCCGGCAGCGATTTCATCGGCGTCGCCGATACGGGCTTCTGGTTCTTCGGCTCGATCACCCATGATGCCGACAAGCGGCCGTCCGGCATCCAGAATTTCCGCATGCAGCAGATGGTCGATGAGAAGGGCCGGCCGATCGACAAGAAATGGGAAGTCGATGCCGAGGGCCTTGCAGTCAACGACGGCATTGCCACCGTCGGCTTCGAGCGCGATCACCGCGTCGCCCAGTTCAAGATCGACCCCAGCAAGATGACTGCGCCGTTCAAGCAACTGAACTTCCTGGTTCCAGCCCGGGAACTGCGGCAGAACCGCGGTTTCGAGACCGTCACCCACGCCAATCCCAACGGCCAGCACGCGGGCGGCCTCGTCGTGGTCTCGGAAAAGAGCTTGGACAAGGCTGGCAACATCTATGCCGCCATCATCGAAGGGCCGCACAAGGGCGTCTTCACGGTCAAGCGCAACGGCGATTTCGACATCACCGACGGCGCTTTCCTGCCGGATGGCGATCTCTTGCTGCTGGAGCGCAGTTTCTCGATGGCCGGCGGTGTCAGGATGCGGCTGCGACGCATCTATGGCGAAAGCGTCGAGAAGGGCGCGGTTGCCGACGGGCCGGTGCTGATGGAAGCCGATATGGGCTACCAGATCGACAATATGGAAGGGCTCGACGTCTGGACCCGCGATGACGGAGCGCTGATGGTGTCGCTGATCTCGGACGACAACCATTCGATCCTGCAGCGCAACCTCTATCTGGAATTCATCCTGCACCAGGATTGAGAGCCCTAAGGCTTGGTGGCGATCCAGATGACGTGGCGCGCGCCGCGCTTGCCATTGGCGCGCGTCTTCACCTCGTCCACGACAAAGCCCGCCTGCTTGAGCCTAAGTGTGAAGCCGGCATCGGGGCCTTGCGACCAAACAGCCAGCACGCCCCCGGGCCTGAGCGCTGCACGCGCCGCGCCGAGGCCGGCAGCGCCATAGAGGGCGTCGTTGCCCTTGTAGACGATGCCTTCGGGGCCATTGTCGACATCGAGCAGGATGGCGTCCCAGGCTGCCTTGTCGGATCTTATGATGTGCCCGACGTCGGCTTCGCGAACCGTCACACGGGGATCGTCGAGACAGCCGGCGAAGACCGCCTCCATGGGGCCGCGCGCCCAGGCGATGACGGCGGGGACAAGCTCGGCAACGGTGATGCCTGCGTCGGCGCCCATTTGGGCAAGCGCAGCGCGCAGCGTAAAACCCATGCCGAGGCCGCCGATCAGGATTTTCGGTTGGGCGCGGCCGCCGATCTTTTCACAGGAGAGCTTGGCCAGCGCTTCCTCGGAGCCGCTGAGGCAGCTGTTCATCAGCTCATTGGTGCCGAGCATGATCGAGAATTCGCTGCCGCGCTGCTTGAGGCGCAGTTCCTGTCCGCCGTCAGGCGTTTTGGCCGAGCCGAGCTGGACCCAGGGAATCACGGCCTAGACAGCCACGGCCGGCTGGCTCCAGTGGGCGGCGAGCAGCCGGTAGGGGATCAGGGCCACAACAGCGATGATCAGCTTCACCGAGAGGTCGCCCAGCGCCCAGGAGACCCAGCGCATGGACTCGACCGGCAGCACGCCCATCAGCGGCGCCGTCTCCAGCGCAAAGCTGTCGTTCGGGCCGGCAAAAGCGAAGGCGGCCGAAAAGGCGATGCTGAAGAACACCAGGGTGTCGAACACCGAGCCGACCAGCGTGCCGACGATCGGCGCGCGCCACCAGCTCTGCCGGCGCAACCGGTTGAACACGGTGACGTCGAGCAATTGCGCGCAAAGGAAGGCCGCGCCGGAAGCTGCGGCGATGCGCACCAGCCGGTCGGCTGATGTCTCGAACTCGATCAGGCCGTGGCGAAACAGGAAGGGCGGGACGAGGATCGAGCAGACCACAGCGGTCATGAAGCCGACAAAGACGATGCGGCGCGCCACGGTCGGGCCGTAGCGGCGGTTGGCAAGGTCGGTGACCAGGAAAGAGAAGGGATAGGTGAAGGCGCCCCAGGTCAGGATGTCGGCCAGCGACAGACCGCCGACCTGGCCCTGCATCGGGAACTGCACGAGGATGTTCGATGCCACGACGACAAGCGCCATGGCGGCCACAAAGGGCAGATATCGCGAGAAGGAAGTCATTTTTTTATCCTGGGTAATGGAACCAGCCAGGCGCTAGCCGAAGTTCGGGTCGCGCTGCCTTAGAAGTTTTGAGCATCGGATTGCTCCGATGCTGCTGCCTTAGAAGTTTTGAGCACCGGATTGCTCCGATGCTCAGGGCGGTCGTCCCCCGCCTTGATATCGTTAAGCGGCGGGCTGGTCGGCCAGCTTCTTGGCGATCTGCTTCTTCAACAGGCGCGCGCGCTGCGACAATTCCTTGGCGTCGGCCTTGGCCAGGAAGGCGTCGAGGCCGCCGCGATGCTCGACCGAACGCAGCGCGTTGGCCGAAATGCGCAGGCGCACATTCTGGTTCAGCGCTTCCGAAATCAGCGTCACATTGACGAGGTTCGGCAGGAAGCGGCGCTTGGTCTTGTTGTTGGCGTGGCTCACATTGTTGCCGGTCTGGACTGCCTTGGCAGTGAGTTCGCAGGTGCGGGACATGGTTCTAACCTTCAGTTCTGTCTAGCCTGCCAAACCTTGTTCGCCCGCGCCGGGTGGCGCGCGGTTTCAGTCAGGCGGCCTTATGGAAAAGTTGGCGTTCCATAGTTGCATTTCGCCAATGCGTCAAGCTCCGGCTTACCCACGACTGTGACGAGCGTTTCACATAAAGGCCGGAATTCAGCCTATAAGCGGTCGGACAGGGACATCTCAAGCCGGAGTCGCCCGCCTCCGGTTAAAAAAATCAAGGACCGAGCCCGCCATGCTTCGCCCGTCACATGCCGTTGTCGCCATACTTGTCGCCGCCTTGCCGACATCAACCCTTGCCGCCGCGCCCGCAGCCACCGCACAGTCCTTCAAGGGCGAATACACGGTGTCGTTCCTCGGCCTTTCCGTGGCCAAGGCGACATTTTCCAGCCACTACGAAGGCTATAGCTATTCCATAGAGGGCACCGTCTCCAGCGCCGGTCTCGCCACCTTGTTCGACGACACGAGCGGCACGATATCGTCAAAGGGCAAGATCCTGGGCAAGCAGATGCAGCCACAGGTATTTCGCGCCGATTATAAGTCCGGCAAGAAGGCTTCCATGGTCGATATCCGCTTTGCCAATGGCGCGGTGACCGCCACCCAGGTCATTCCCGAGCCGAAAAAGCGCAATCCCAAAAACTGGATACCGCTGGGCAGCAACGATCTGGCATCGGTGCTGGATCCGATGGCGGCTACCGTCATCCATGCCGACAGCCTCGACCAGGTCTGTGGGCGCAAGGTGAAATTCTATGACGGCGAGATGCGCGCCGACCTGACGCTGACCTACGCCTCGAAAGGATCGATCTCGGTCAAGGGCTACAAGGGCGACACCGTTACCTGCAAGATGAGCTTCGAGCCGGTGGCAGGCTACCGCAAGGGCCGCAAGGCGCTGAATTACCTGAAGAAGAAGAGCCAGATGATGGTGACGTTTGCACCGCTCGGCCAAACCGGCATATATGCGCCGATCCACGCCACGGTCGGGACGCAGATCGGCACCTTGACTGTCAGCGCGGGGCGGTTCGAAGCTACTGAATAGACGCGCCCACCCGAATAGAATGGGGCGAGTCGCCGGAGACGGGCATGGGGCGCGCAACACTGATCGGTTTCTCGGCGGTCGCCATGTGGGCGCTGCTGGCGTTGCTCACCGATGCGTCGGGCGCCGTGCCGCCATTCTTGCTCTCGGCCATCACCTTCACCATCGGCACCGCAGTCGGGCTGGTTGCCCGGCTGTTCATGCCGGCGACCGATAAAAGCCTGAAGATCCCACGCCAGGTCTGGGTGATCGGCATTGCCGGACTGTTCGGCTACCATTTCTTCTATTTCACCGCGCTGCGCAACGCGCCGGCGGTCGAGGCAAGCCTGATCGCCTATCTGTGGCCGCTGCTGATCGTGCTGGGATCAGCGCTGATGCCGGGCGAGAAGCTGGCCTGGAACCATGTCGTCGGCGCGCTGCTCGGGCTCGCCGGGACCGTGCTGATCGTCACCAAGGGTGGCGGCCTCGCCTTCGATGCTCGCTACACCTTCGGCTATGCGATGGCGGCCGTCTGTGCGCTGCTGTGGTCGTCCTATTCGCTGCTGTCGCGGCGCTTTCCGGCGGTGCCGACCTCGATCGTCACCTGGTTCTGCGCCGCCACGGCAGCCCTGTCTCTCGTCTGCCATCTTCTGCTGGAAAAGACGGTGCTGCCCGATGGTCCCGGCCAGTGGCTGGCGGTGCTTGGTTTGGGGTTGATGCCGGTGGGCGCGGCCTTCTACGCCTGGGATATCGGCGTAAAGCGCGGCAACATCCAGGTGCTCGGCGCGGCAAGCTATGCGGCGCCACTGCTGTCGACATTGGTGCTGATCGCGGCGGGCGTTGCCGAGCCGTCGCTGCGTATCCTGGCTGCCTGCGTACTGATCACCGGCGGCGCGGCGCTGGCGGCGAAATCGTTGTTCCTGCGCAAGGCGGCAACTGGCGGGGCAAGCGCATGACGATGCCGTTTGCCGGCGGCATCGACGCCAACGCAAATGCAACATTGATTTTTTCGCTGGTGGCGGCAGTGATCTACGCCTTCACCCTGGATATGCGGCCGACGCTGGCCCGCTCGGCGGCAAAGACGCTGGCCGTGGCCATGCTTGCGGCACTCGCCTTCATGCAAGGTGGGCCGCTGTTGCTCGTCGTCGCACTGCTGCTCAGCGGCGTCGGCGATGCCTTCCTGTCGCGTGACGGCGAAAAGGCCTTCCTCGGCGGGCTGGCCAGCTTCCTTGCGGCGCATGTCCTCTATGTGCCGCTCTTCCTGCTCGGCGGCGGCGGGCTGGATGTGCTCAGCACCGAGACATGGCGCGGCGCCATCGCGCTTGCCATGGCGGCCTTCGCAGTCGTGATGCTGGCGGCGCTCTGGCGCCGTGTCAGTCCCGGCCTGCGGGTGCCGATCGCCATCTATATCGCGGCCATTCTGGCGATGGGCATCTCGGCGTTGACGCTCGCCAATCCGTGGGTCATCGGCGGCGCTGTTATGTTCATGGCATCGGACGGGCTGCTTGCCGCGGAGAAATTCCTGGTTCCGGCAATAGCACCCTATCGCGCCGGCATCCGTTATGCGGTCTGGGTGCTCTACTATGCCGCCCAGCTCTGCATAACTCTTGGTTTTCTTCTGGCCTAAGGCTGCCAGCCCGGCTCGGCCATTTCAAACGCGGCGAAGTCGAAGCCCGGCGCCACGGTGCAGCCGACCAACGTCCATTCGCCGAGGCTGCGCGCCGATTGCCACCAGCCGGCCGGCACGACGATCTGCGGCCGCTCGCCCGCCGCAAGTTCAATGCCGAGCACCTGCTCGATCACCTGGTTAACCTTTGGACTGCCTTCCTCGCACATCGACAGCGCCAGCGGCGCCCCGGCATGGAAATGCCAGACCTCGGCCGCGTCCTTGACCCGGTGCCAGGCCGAAATCTGGTCCTGTTCAAGGAGGAAATAGATCGCCGTCGAATGGCCCCGCCCGGCGCCGTCGCGAAAGGTCTCGGCATACCAGCCGCCTTCCGGATGCGGCTTGAGGCCGAGCGTGGCGATGATTTCAGCGGCGCTGGTCATGGCTGATCCCGGAACGATGCTCAGAAATTGTCCTTGCGCTTGCGGATTTCCGCGAACACTTCGGCGTCCGGGGCCGCCTCCATACCGAGATGCTTGCGGATCGCCGGGTCGTGCCAGCGCAGGAACGGATTGGTCGACAATTCCTCGCCGATCGTGGTCGGCAGCGTCGCCTTGTTGTCGGCGCGCAGGGTCTCGATTTTGGCGGCGCGTTCCCTGAGCGCCGAATTGGTCGGGTCGACGGTCAACGCAAAGCGGGCGTTCGAAAGCGTATACTCATGGCCGCAATAGATGACCGTGTCCGCCGGGAGTGCGGCGAGCTTCTTCAGCGACTCATACATCACCGGCGGCTTGCATTCGAACAGCCGGCCGCAGCCGAGCGCGAACAAAGTGTCGGCGGTGAACGCCACTTTCGAGGCCTGAAAATGATAGGAGACATGGCCCGCAGTGTGGCCGGGCGTGGCGATGACATCGATCCGCTCGCCGCCGAGATGGACGACCGAGCCTTGCCCGACTGTCTCGTCGATGCCAGGGATCTTTTCCTTTTCAGCCTCCGGTCCGACGATGCGCAGCTTGAAGCGCTCCTTCAGCGCCAGATTGGCCTCGACATGGTCGACATGGTGGTGGGTGGTCAGGATCATCGTCGGCTTCCAGCCGGTACGCTCGATCGCGGCAATGATCGGCGCTTCTTCGGGCGCGTCGATAATGGCGGTCTCGCCGCTTTTCGGGTCATGCACCAGCACGCCGAAATTGTCGCTGCGGCACATGAACTGTTCGATTTCGACGGGCATTGGCATCTCTCCATTAGTTGGCGCAGACATAGGGCGCTTGGCCGCCGATGTCACTCTAGCTTTGCAGAACGTGCCGGCTTTGTTGAACTTGGGCGGCATCGCAGCTACCGTCCCGCGCATGCATTCCGATATCGTCGATCTCCGCTCCTTCTATTCGACCACGCTCGGCCGCCTGGCTGAACGCTCGATCACCATGGCGCTGTCCTCAATATGGGCAACAGTGCCCAACGAGCGGCTGGTCGGGCTCGGCTATACCTTGCCGTGGCTGGAGCGGTTCGGCACCGATGCCGAGCGGGTGTTTGCCTTCATGCCTGCCACGCAAGGCGCCGTCGTCTGGCCGGCGAACGGGCCGACGGCTACGGCGCTGGTCTTCGACGAGGAATTGCCGCTGGTCGATTCCTGCATCGACCGCATGCTGCTCGTGCATTCGCTTGAACATGTCGAAAACCCGCGCGAGACGCTGAACGAGATCTGGCGGGTGCTGTCGCCGGCAGGGCGCGTCGTCATCGTCGTGCCCAACCGGCGCGGTGTCTGGGCGCGGTTCGAGCACACGCCGTTCGGCAATGGCCGGCCGTTCTCGCGCGGCCAGCTGACAGAATTGCTGCGCGAGGCGAATTTCACACCGGCTTCCTGGTCCGACGCGCTGTTCTTCCCGCCATCGCCGCGGCGCTTCATGATGCGGTTCCACAATGTGCTGGAGCGCGCCGGCCGGCGGTTCTGGCCGATCTTTTCCGGCGTCATCGTGGTCGAGGCGCAGAAGCGGCTCTATCAGGGCGTGCCGGTCGCGCAGCGCGCCTCGCGCCGTGTCTTCGTGCCGGTACTGTCACCGCACGGTGCGACGCGGCTTGGCCGCCGGGCGGAAGGGGTGACATCGACGACGCGTCAGGTGACACCTTCGTGATCATCATGAAAACTGGTGTTGCGTGGGTTTTTCCCACCTATCTGTCGCAGATGCATTCGCGGTCCGTTTGAGCGGCGGATGCCTTCAGGTATCTCCATCTGGTTTCAGCAACGCTTCTGAACGCAAGGACCTCGTGCATGGCTGATCAACCGGACAAGTCCGCCACCGCTCAGCCGGTAACCGTCGAAGCCAGCAGCCTGCGCGATCAGGTGGCGACGATCAAACGGGCGCTGATAGGCTCACCGGTGCGCAAGTGGCTGGTCTGGACGTCGGTCGGCATTATGGCGGTCATCGTCGCCACGTCGATCGGCCAGGTTCTGCTCAACCGCTGGAACCAGCCTTTCTACGATGCGCTGGCGCGTCGCGACATGGCGGCCTTCCTGCATCAGCTGATGATCTTTGCCGTGATTGCCGGCACGCTGCTCCTGCTCAACATCGCTCAGACCTGGCTCAACCAGATGATCCGGCTGAAGCTGCGCGAGGCGCTGACGCTCGACCTGATCGACCAATGGATGCGGCCGGCGCGGGCCTTCCGGCTCGCCAATGCCGGCGCCATCGGCGTCAATCCCGACCAGCGCATGCAGCAGGATGCCGCGCATCTGTCCGATCTGTCGACGGACCTCGGCGTCGGCCTGCTGCAATCCTTCATCCTGCTGGTGTCGTTCGTCGGCGTGCTTTGGCAACTCTCGTCGGGCTTCGTCTTCCACATCAACGGCTGGTCGCTGGCGATACCGGGCTACATGGTCTGGGCCGCGTTCCTCTATGCCGGCATCGCCTCCTGGCTGAGCTGGCTGGTCGGGCGGCCGCTGATCCGCCTCAACAGCGACCGCTACACCCGCGAGGCCGAGCTGCGTTCCGGGATGGTGCGCGTCAACGAGAATGTCGACGCCATCGCGCTCTATCACGGCGAAGCCGATGCCAAGAGACGGCTCGAAATCGACCTTGGCACGGTGCTGGGCGCGATGCGAAACATCTACAAAGCGCAGATCAACCTTTCCTGGGTGACCGATACCTATGGCTGGATCACCGTGGTGGCGCCGATCCTTGTGGCATCGCCGGTCTATTTTTCAGGCGATATCAGCTTTGGCGGCTTGATGATGGCGGTCGGCGCCTTCAACCAGGTGCACTCGTCGCTGCGCTGGTTCATCAACAATATCGGCGGCATCGCCGACTGGCGCGCCACGCTGATGCGCGTTGCCGACTTCCGCATTGCGCTCGATGAAACCGATGTGTTGCACGACAAGGAAAAGCGCATCGAATTCGGCGATAACGCCAATAGCAGCCTGACCTTCGAGAAGCTCCAAGTGGCCTCGCCGGAGGGCTGCACCAAACTTTCAGACAGCCATGTCGAGATCCATCCCGGTGAGCGCGTCATGATCACCGGCGACCCAGGCGCCGGCAAGACATTGTTCTTCCGCGCCATTGCCGGCCTTTGGCCCTGGGGCAGCGGGCGGATCGGCTTGCCGGCCGGAGAAACGCCGATTTTCGTGCCGCGTGTTCCGTATTTTCCTGCCGGCACGTTACGCGAAGTGCTGCATCCGAATGGCTCGGCGCCGGCTGGCGATGCTGATTTTGGGGCGGTGCTGGCCGAGGTCGGCCTCGAGCGGCTGTCATCCTCGCTCGACCGTTCCGCACGCTGGGAGCGTGAACTCAACGATGACGAACAGCGGTCGCTGGCCTTCGCCAGGCTGGCCTTGCGGCAGCCGAAATGGGTGATCATCGACGAAGCGATGGACGCGTTCGATGGTCCTTCGCTGCGAAGGGTACTGTCCATGCTGGAGAAACGCCTGCCGGAAACCGCGATCCTCAACATCGGGCGCGGACTGCACAATGGTCATTTCTTTCCACGCGCATTGAACATCGTGAAGGATACGGGTGCTGCGCCACTGAAACCCGCCCGAGTCAGGACCGGCGCCATCGACCCGCCGTCGAAAGCGGCCGTGCGGCGAAAGAAGTAGAAGGGGCTTTATTTCGCCGCGATCGCGGCGAAGATTCACGGGTCGAAACATCCGTGGTGCGGCCATGCTCGATGCGCTCAGCCTGCTTGCCTGCCTTGCCTGCACCACGCCCGTGGCTGCCCCGGCCGATGCCGTGGATGTCGAACTGGTGCTGGCCGTCGACATCTCACAGTCGATGGACGAGAGGGAGTTCGCGCTGCAGCGCGCTGGCTATGTCGAGGCGCTCAGGCATCCCGATTTCATCAAGGCCGTGCGCTCGGGAACCACCGGGCGCATCGCGCTTGCCTATTTCGAATGGGCGGGCGTCGTGCGCGAGGATGGCGTCATCGCCTGGCAGGTGATCGACAGCGCAGAGAGCGCCAACGCCTTCGCCGACAGAATAGAAGCGCGGCCGTTCCGCAGCTTTCGCGGCACCTCGATTTCCGGTGCGCTTGCCTTCGGCGCCGGGCTGTTTGAGGGCACGGGGTTCGATGCGCCACGCAGCGTCATCGACATTTCCGGCGACGGTCCCAACAACACCGGGCTGCCCGTCGCCACGACACGCGATGCGGCGGTGGCCAAGGGCATCGTCATCAACGGCCTGCCGATCCTGATCAGCCCGTCGCCGACGTTCAGCCATCTCGACCAGTATTATGACGACTGCGTCACCGGTGGGCCAGGCTCCTTCGTGTTGCCGATCTATGCGGCCTCGGAATTCGCCACCGCCATACGCCGCAAGCTGATCCTGGAGGTGAGCGGCATCGCCGATGCGACCGTGGTCCCGATCGATGCCGCCGCACCCATGGACTGCCTACAGGGCGAACGCGACCGGCGGCTATATTCCGACCCATATCTGCCGGAACTCGACAAATGAGGTTTGAGGCAGTTCGGAGGGGAAAGCCGCTGCGCGGCTTGTCGGCAAACTTCAGGCCGGCCGTGCACCGTATTTGTCGCGAAATTCGGCATAGAGATCGCGGCGCCAGCGCCGGCCGCCGACATAGCCACGCAACAGCTGCGGCAGCGAATAGCCAAGCGCCTTCGACGACCGGTTGGCCATATAGCCGGAGAACGCCTGCGAAACCCTGCCCTTGAGTGCATCGGCGATGAGCTGCCGGGCGATCATGTAAGGCGGGATGTAGGGGTAGCGGTCGGCGATATAGGGGTGCTTGTCGATCAAGCTCGCATAGGCTTCGACATAGCCGTCCCGGCGACCGGAGATCGAATTCTCCGAGTTGTACTTTTTCCAGTCGATCACTTCGGACAGCTGCGCGCCGCTGCGACGGGCAAAGCGCAGCAACAATTCGCGATCCTGCATGCGCGTGACGTCACTGTCGTAGCCGCCGATGGCCAGCAGCGACTCGCGCCGGGCGGTGATTGCCGACCCGGCAATGAAGATGGTCTGCGCGACAAGGGCCCGCTCCAGCGAGTCGCGGCTCAGCAGCGCCTCGCGGTTGACGCAGTTGGTGCGGCGATTGCCCTTCAGCGACACGAAGGAACTGATCAGCACTTCGAGTGAGGGATTGTTGTCGAACTGCTCCAGCGTCCGCGCCAGGCGATCCGGCAAATAGACGTCGTCGGAATCGAGGAATGTCACCACCGGCGCCTGCGCCCGCTCGATGCCGGCATTGCGGGCGGCATTGGCGCCGCGCCATTTCGAGCCAACATAGATCAGCCGTGGATCGCGGATTTCGGCAAGTGCGGCTGCCGTACCGTCGGTCGAGCCGTCATCGACGACAATGTGTTCGAACCGGGGAAAATTCTGCGCCAGCACGCTCTCCACGGCGCGCACCACCTTGCTGCGGCGATTGTGCGTCGGTGTGATCACCGAGATCAGCGGAGCGAGGTCGGTTGCCTTGGACATGTTGCTTCGATTGTGCCCCGAAATGCCTGGAGGCCGGAGGTTTTGATGGTCGCCGTCCAAGCCTTACCCCGGGATGGCATTCGATTCGACGCTACAAAAAACCAGCGGCAATGTCATCACAAACTGTTGAGCCAGGACGCCGTAAGCCGGCCGATTACCCCAGACGTAATCGACCGATGGCCATCATGTCTGCAGATTGCGCCAACGAAGCCGGTCGTCGGGCTTCGATCTCACAGGGAGTTCAGCCGTGGCCGCCTACGCCGTCGCCCATATGCGTCAAGTCACAATGGGCCCGCAGATTGTCGAGTATCTGCAGAGGATCGACGCCACATTGGAGCCGTTCGGCGGCCGCTTCCTTGTCCACGGCGGCGACATGGACGTGGTCGAAAACGAATGGCCCGGGCATCTGATCGTCATCGAGTTTCCGGACAGGGCGCATGCGTGGGGCTGGTACGATTCATCAGCCTATCGGGAGATTCTGGCCTTGCGCACCGACAACTCCCACGCCGATGTGATCATCGCCGATGGCGTTCAGCACCCGCACAAGGCGACGGACGTGCTGGAATAGGGGCAAACTACCGCTTCAGCAAGAACACCGCTTGCTGGCCGAAGAAATTCCAGAACCACCATGGCATCGACAGTCCGATCTTCTGGCCGTTGCCGTCGAGCGCGGTGGCTTTCTCGACCGAAGCGCCGAGTTCCTCGACCAGATTGACGAAGTCGCGGATGGTGCAGAAATGGATGTTGGGCGTGTCGTACCAGGAATAGGGCAGGTCCGCGGTCACCGGCATCCGGCCATTGACGAACAGCGACAGCCGCACCCGCCAGTGGCCGAAATTGGGGAAGGAGACGATGGCGCGGTTGCCGATTCGCAGCAGCTCGTCGAGCACCAGCTTCGGGTTGCGGGTCGCCTGCAGCGTCTGAGACAGGACGACGAAGTCAAAACCCTTGTCTGGATAGAATTCGAGGTCGGTATCGGCATCGCCCTGGATGACCGAGAGACCGCGCGCCACGCATTCATTGACGCCGCGCTGTGACAGCTCCAGCCCGCGGCCGTCGACCTGCTTGGTCTCCTGCAGGAGTTCGAGCAGCAGGCCGTCGCCGGAGCCGACATCGAGCACCCGCGACTGCGTCGGTATCAGGTTGGCCACGACTTCGAGGTCGACGCGCTGGCTGCCATTGACGCTCATGAGGCGAGCCCCCTTGCGCGGGCCGCCGAGCCGATGAAGCCCTTGATGGCGGCAAACAGTTCGGGTTCATCGAGCAGGAAGGCATCATGGCCGCGGTCGGTGTCGATCTCGACGAAGGAGACGGAGGCGCCGGCGGCGTTGAGCGCATGCACGATCGAGCGGCTCTCCTCGGTCGGGAACAGCCAGTCCGAGGTGAAGGACACCAGGCAGAAGCGGGTCTTGGTCCCGGCAAAGGCATCTGCCAACCGGCCGCCATGGTCGGCGGCGAGGTCGAAATAATCCATCGAACGGGTCATGTAGAGGTAGGAGTTGGCGTCGAAGCGGTCGACGAATGTCATGCCCTGGTGGCGCAGATAGCTTTCGATCTGGAAATCTGCGTCGAAACCGAAGGTCAGCGCTTCGCGGTCCTGCAGATTGCGGCCGAATTTCCGATGCAGGGCGGCTTCCGACAGATAGGTGATGTGGGCGGCCATGCGCGCCACGGCGAGCCCCTTTTCCGGGCGCTTGCCGTGCTCGAAATATTTGCCGCCATGCCAGTCCGGATCGGCCATGACGGCCTGCCGGCCGACCTCGTGGAAGGCGATGTTCTGCGAGGAATGGCGTGCGCCTGTGGCGATCGGCAGGGCCGAGAAGACGCGCTCGGAATAGCACGATGCCCATTCCAGCACCTGCATGCCGCCCATCGAGCCGCCGAGCACGCAAAACAGCTTTTCGATGCCGAAATGGTCGACCAGCATCAGTTGCGCCCGCACCATGTCGCGGATGGTGATGATTGGCAGGTCGAGGCCGTAGGGCTTGCCGGTGGCGGGATTGGTCGAGGCCGGACCCGTGGAGCCGAGGCAGCCGCCGATGACGTTGGAGCAAATGACGAAGAAGCGGTTGGTGTCGATGATCTTGCCGGGACCGATCAGCACTTCCCACCAGCCGGGCTTGCCGGTCACCGGATTGGTGCTGGCGACATGCTGGTCGCCGGTCAGCGCGTGGCAGACCAGGATGGCGTTGGTGCGGGCATCGTTGAGGGCGCCATATGTCTGGTAGGCGATCTGGAACGGCGACAAAAGCGTGCCGGCGTCGAGCTTCAGCGGCTTGTCAGGGCCAAAACGCAACACAGGGCTCGACGGGTTGTCGGCCTCGTTGTTGGTTTTTGTAGCGCGGAGCGCGGCCATGTGACTCTCCTTGCCCGCCGTCAGGCAATAAAAAACCGGCAGTGCGATCGCAAAGCCGGTTACGTCACGCAAACGGCCCTTTAGCGAGTTGTTTAACGTGGCTGCAAGCCGACCGGCCAAATCACCACGGAACTGTTGCGTTCTTCTAGAACTCGTGCGGCCCGGCGTCAACGGCCAGCTATTGCCCGCCTCTCGACATTCGCGGCTACGGCTTGTATTTCCGCTGCGGCCTCCGGACGGAGGCATTCTCGATGGATTTGCGACATGGACAAGACAGCGGACAAGGCACGGCCGACGCCCCGCGCGGGCATTATGGACATCGACGCCTATGTGCCGGGCAAGAGCACGGCACCGGCCGGCGTCGCCAAGGTCCATAAATTGTCGTCGAACGAGAACCCGCTCGGCCCGTCGCCGAAGGCGATCGAGGCCGCGCGCGAAGTGGCTGGCAAGCTCGATGTCTATCCCGACGGCACCGCCCGCCGGCTGCGCGAGGCGATCGCCGAGGTGCATGGCCTCAACCCGGCAAACATCATCTGCTCCAACGGTTCCGACGAGATTTTGGGCCTGCTGGCGCAGACCTATCTGGCGCCAGGCGATGAGGCGATTTTTACCGAACATGCCTTCATGGTCTACAAGATCTACATTCAGTCGGCGGGGGCCAAGCCGGTTGCTGTGAAGGAAACCGAGGAGCGCGCCGACGTCGACGCGATCCTGGCCGCGGTGACGCCGCGGACCAAAATCATCTTCCTCGCCAATCCCAACAATCCGACCGGCACCTATCTGCCGTTCCAGGAGGTCCGCCGCCTGCATTCCACGCTCCCGGGCAACGTGCTTCTGGTGCTCGACGCGGCCTATGCCGAATATGTCAGGCGCAATGACTACGAGGCCGGCATCGAGCTGGCGGGCAGCGCACAGAATGTGGTCATGACCCGCACCTTCTCCAAGCTCGGCCTTGGCGGCGCGCGCATCGGCTGGATGTATGGCCCACTGCACATCGTCGATGCCATCAACCGTATCCGCGGCCCTTTCAACGTTAACGCAACAGCGATCGAGGCCGGCATTGCCGCCATCCGCGACCGCGCCCATGTCGAGCGCAGTTCGTTGCACAACGAGACCTGGCTTACCTGGCTGAATGAAGAGCTGACGAAGCTTGGGCTCAGGGTGACGCCCAGCGTCGGCAATTTCGTCCTCATCCACTTTCCCGACGACAAGAAGCATTCGGCTGAGGCGGCGGACGACTACCTCACCCAGCGCGGCTATATATTGCGGCGCGTTACCGGCTATGGCTTTCCCAATGCGCTGCGCATGAGCGTCGGCACCGAAGAAGCCAATCGCGGCGTTATCGACGCCCTCACGACGTTCCTGAAAAGCTGAAACAATGACATCACCGATGTTTGAAAAGATCGCGCTGGTCGGCATCGGCCTGATCGGCTCGTCGCTGGCCCGCGTTATCCGCCGCGAGGGCCTGGCCCGCCATGTCGCCATCGCGACGCGCAGCCCGGCCACGCTGGCGCGGGCGAAGGAGCTCGGTCTTGGCGAGAGCTACACCACCGGCGCCAGGGAAGCGGTCCGCGACGCCGACCTGATCATCGTCTCGGTGCCTGTGGGATCGTCGGGCGAGGTGGCGCAAGAGATCGCGCCGGGGCTGAAAAAGGGCGCCATCCTCACCGATGTCGGTTCGACCAAGGCCTCCGTCATTGCGCAAATGCAGCCCTATGTACCGGACGGCGTGCACTTTATTCCGGGGCACCCGCTGGCAGGTACGGAGAAATCGGGCCCGGATGCGGGTTTCGCCGACCTGTTCGAAAACCGCTGGTGCATCTTCACGCCGCTGCCGGGAACCGATCCGGCCGCGCTGGAAAAGCTGTCGGAATTCTGGCGGCGCTGCGGCTCCAACATCGACTCGATGGACCCGCAGCATCATGACATGACGCTGGCCATCGTTTCGCATCTTCCGCACATCATTGCCTACAACATCGTCGGCACGGCCGACGATCTGGAATCGGTGACCAAGTCGGAAGTGATCAAATATTCGGCTTCCGGTTTCCGCGACTTCACCCGTCTGGCCGCCTCCGACCCGACCATGTGGCGCGACGTGTGCCTGCACAACAAGGATGCCATCCTGGAAATGCTGGCGCGCTTTTCGGAGGACCTCGCCTCGCTGCAGCGGGCGATCCGCTGGGGCGACGGCGACAAGCTGTTCGACCTGTTCACCCGCACCCGGGCCGTTCGCCGTTCGATCATCGAGGCCGGCCAGGATATCGACGTGCCGGATTTCGGCCGGCAGGCGGTCGAGCACCCGGTGAAAAGTTAAATCTGTTTCAGACGGGCCAGGTCGCCGCGACCATGGCCATTGTCTCGGCCCGGTCCGGCGCGCCCAGCCGGCCGCCGAAGCGCTGGCATTTGAGCGCGGCCGCCGCGCTGGCAAAGCGCAACGCGTGCTCGACCGACATGGCCTCAGCAAGTCCAACGGCAAAGGCGCCGTGGAAAACGTCGCCGGCGGCCAGCGTGTCGACCGCCTTGACCTTCGGCGCCGCGATGTGGCGCACGCATCCGGCGGACCGGTCATGCCACCAGCTTCCCGAGGCGCCGCCGGTCACCGCCACGAAGGCGTCTGTGCGGCTGGCGAGGTCGGCGCAGGCGGTTTCGGGATCCAGCGCGTGGCCGCAGACAATGCGTGCAGCCGTCTCCGAAGCGACGATGTGCGACGCCAGCGGCAACAGATGCTCCAGCACCTCCAGCGGCGCCGTGTCGGCGTCGAGGATTGCCGGGCAACCGGCGTCGCGCGCGGCGGTCAAGGCAAGAGCGGCGGCGCCCGGCCAGCGCACATCGACCAGCACGGCATCGAAGCCGGAAAGATCGGCGACAGGCACCGCCTCGGGGTCGGCCTGCGCCTTTGGGTCGTAGAAGGGCACGATGATGCGCTCGCCATGAGCGTCGACCAGGATCGCGGCCAGCGCCGAGCGGGCGCCTTCGACGCGGCGGACAAAGCCGCAATCGACGCCCTCGGCCTCGATGCCGGCCAGCAATTGGTCGCCGACGGCATCGTCACCTGCACTTGCCCACAGGAACACCTCGGCGCCGAGACGGCGGGCGGCGCAGGCAGCACTTGTCGCCATGCCCGAGGCGATCTGGATGCCGTCCGAGGCGATGAACTTGCCCTGATGCGTGGGCAGGGTTTCGACGCGCAGGATGGTATCCAGCGTCAGCGCGCCAACGCTCAGCAGTTTCACCGGTCGGTTCATGCGTCGGCTTGCTCGAGCATGATCTCTCCCCAAAAGCCGTTCCCGCTCTTTGCGATCATGCTCTATCTCTTTGTTTTAACGGAATTCCGGACGGAAAACCGCTTACACTTTTCTTGGAATTGCTCTAATCGAGCGGCTTGATCTTGCCCAGCGGAATGAAGCCGAGCGAGACCTTGCCCTTCACCACCTTGAGCGGCATCGACGGTTCGTTGCCGAGCAGCGCCAGACCGGCAAAGCCTTGCTCGATCTGGCTCTTCTGCTCGGGGATTGCGGTGGCGAGGATTGCCGCCACGGCTTTGGGATCCTGCAGCTTGATCGTCAGGTCGGCATTGACCAGGCCGTTGGCGTCGACCGACACCGGGCCGGAGACGGTGATGCGCGCGGTTCCCGACGACAGATCGAGCTTGTGGATGTCGGCCGCCTGGCCGCGCAGGCTCCTGGCCTGCGTCTTCATCAGCGCGACGCCGTTCTTCAGCGTCGCGTCGCCGCTGCCGTCGAGCGGCGGCAGCACGCGCCCGCCGATCGCGTCGGCGTCGATCTCAAGATCGGTGAAGCTGCCGACGTAGCCGATGTCCTGGCCGTCGGGCCGCAACTCGCCCGCCGCGGTTCCGGCGCTGAACAGTGAAACCGGATCAGTGTCGTCGGCCGGATCCGTCTGGCCGGACAAGCTCTCCGCCTGCAGCGAAATGCTCCGGGGCAGGGGCCAGAAGAGCTTGGCATTGGCCTGCAGATTGTCCCAGTCGATCCATAGCGGCGCCATCCCCGGCACCGAGGTGCGCAGCGGCCCACGCAACTCGGCGGCAGGCGACAACGGCCGGATGAGCTCTGCAACGAAGTTGAAGCTGCCTGCCGAGGCGGCAACGTTCCTGGCGTCGTCCTCGTAAGCCAGATTGTCACAGGAGATGGCAAAACTCAGGGGGTAGCCGCTGACGGTGAGGTTGGCGCAGCCGGCCTCGATGCCTTTGTCCTTGAGCGAGGCCACCGCCTTGTCGGCTTCGCTGCTGACGCGACCGGCGACATAGAACCAGACTGCGCTGTAGACGCCGAACAGCATAACGAGCAAGGCAGCGAGCCACATCAGCCGGCGGCGAAACTTCGACGGACGCTCGTCACTTGACGTCATGCTGCGGCTTTCATTAACGCGGGCGTGTTGCGGGTGGACTGTGGCTTACGCAAAAGCAAAAAGAACAGAAGAGCACCGATTCCGATGCGGCGGCGTCACTCTCGTACAATCAGGCTTGGCGATATGGGTGATTTTTGGGTTTTTGGCTACGGCTCGCTGATCTGGCGACCGGGATTCGCCCATGTCGAGACACGGCGCGCGCGGCTTTACGGCTACCGCCGGTCGCTCTGCGTCTATTCCTTCGTGCATCGCGGCACGCGCCAGCGGCCGGGCCTGGTGCTAGGCCTCGACCGTGGCGGCTCCTGCATCGGGCTGGCCTTTCGCGTGCCCGGCGAGCTGCGCGATGAGGTGCTGACCTATCTGCGCGAGCGCGAATTGGTGACCAGCGTCTACCTCGAGCGTGTGCTCGATATCAGCCTCGACGGGAATGGGGCGGCCGCGGGAGAGAGAGTGAAAGCGGTTGCCTATATCGTCGACCGCCAGCATGAGCAGTATGCCGGCGGGCTCGACCCCGCGCATGCGGCAGGTGTTATCCGTGGCGCCGTCGGCCAGTCCGGAAACAACGAGGACTATGTGCTCAACACGCTGCAGCATCTCGCGGCGCTGGGTATCAGCGACCACTGGCTGGAAGAGGTGGCGAAGCGGATCGCCTCGTGAGCCAGTGGACCACGGCGAGCCTGCAGGCGAAGCGCTCGCGCCTTTGTGAAGCGCTGGCCCGCTGGAAAATTGGCTGAGGCCTTTGACCTCGGCGCGGCGAGACCTAGCTTAGCTGCGGCCCGAAGCATTCGGGTCGCCCGCCGCCAGCCCACGGAGCCCCGTCTTGCAAAAACGCCGTCTCGGTCAAACCGACCTTTCCATCGCGCCGCTGGTCCTGGGCGGCAATGTCTTCGGCTGGACCGCGGACGAGAAGACCTCCTTCGACCTGCTCGACCGGTTCGGCGGCGCCGGCCTCAACGCTATCGATACTGCCGATGCCTATTCGCGCTGGGTGCCCGGCCACGCGGGCGGCGAGTCCGAGACCATCATCGGCAAATGGATGAAAAGCCGCGGCAACCGTGACAAGATCATCGTCATCACCAAAGTCGGCTCGGATATGGGACAAGGCAAGAAGGATCTGTCCGCTGCCCATATCGAAAGGGCAGTCGAGGCGTCGCTCAAGCGACTGCAGACCGATGTCATCGACCTCTATTTGTCGCACTGGCCGGACCCGACCACGCCTTATGAAGAGACGCTCGGCGCCTACCAGAAGCTGCTCGCTGCCGGCAAGGTCCGCCATATCGGCGCCTCGAATCTCGACGCCGGCCAGCTGCGCGCCGCGCTCGATGTTGCCAGCCTGCGCGGGCTGCCGCGCTACAGCGTGCTGCAGCCGGAATACAATCTCTACGATCGCTCATCCTTCGACGGGCCGCTGCATGATGTGTGCGTGGCCGAGGATATCGGCGTCATCACCTATTTCAGTCTCGCCAAGGGGTTTTTGAGCGGCAAATACCGTAGCGAGGCCGATCTCGGCAAAAGTGAACGCGGCGGCGGCGTGAAGGCTTATCTCAATGCGCGCGGCATGCGCATTCTGGCCGCACTCGACACTGTGGCGGCGCGCCATTCGGCCAAGCAGGCGGAAGTAGCACTCGCATGGGTGATGGCGCAGCCCGGCATCACTGCGCCGATCGCCAGCGCCACGACGCTGGACCAGGTCGACAGCCTGGTGCGCGCCGCATCGCTGAAGCTCAGCGCGGAGGATCTCGTGGCGCTGGACAAGGCCAGCGCCTAGCCGCGCAGGTTCGGCACGATCGTTCAAGACGACGGCTGTCCGCCTTGCCACACTGTTCTCCATTATTGTGGAGAAGAGGCAGCATGGCCGCAGACATTCTTTCGCAGGCGCAGCCCTGGCAGCAATTGCTGGCGCTGGTGCTGGCGGCAACCGTCGTCATGGGCAGTCCTGGCCCGGCGACGATCAGCGTCACGGCGATAGGGGCCGCCTTCGGCCTGCGCAATTCGCTTCACTACACATCGGGGATCATTTTAGGCACGGTCGCGGTGCTGCTGGTCGTGGCCACCGGCATCAAGGCTATCCTCACCTCGATGCCGGGCGTAGCGCCAGTGCTGGCGGTCGCTTCAGCCGCCTATATTCTCTACCTCGCCTACAGAATAGCGACAGCGCCGCCGCTGGCCGCGCGTGACAGCAGCGCGGTTCTGCCGACCTTCCTCGGCGGCTTCCTGCTCGCCGTTGCCAACCCGAAAGCCTATCTGGCGATTGCTGCGGTCCTTGCTGGCTCCGCGACCGCAGCTCTCGGCATCCCGGCCAGGCTGGCGGTTCTCACCCTGATGATCGTAGCCATCCATGTGCTGTGGCTGCTGGCCGGCGCGGCCTTCGCCCGCACCCTGCGCCAGCCGCTGACGTCGCGGATCATCAATCTGGCCTTCGCGGCGACGCTGGTGCTGACCACGGCGCTGGCGGCGTGGCCTTGAGCCGGCCCGCAGAAGAGATCAAGCTTTGGTCTTTTTTGTTTTGGCGCGATTCAGGACGGAAAAAACCGCTCACACTTTTCCTGGAATTGCTTTGGCGGCCGCGGCGAGTTCGGCCAGCCGCTTGACCGCCGTCGGCGGCATTTGCGGCGGGTTAGGAGCCTGCGATGCCTCGATCAGCAGCTGGTCGCAGGCGGCTTCCGTATCGCCGATCAGCCGGTCCATGAATTCGTCCTTGCCGAGCCCGGGCGGGATCGGCGGCAGGAAGCGGGCCTTGATGGTGCCGGGAAAGCGCAAAAATTTGCGGCGAGGCCAATAGAGGCCGGCGACATGGGCGACCGGTACCACCGGGACGCCAAGCCGCGTATAGAGCTCGACAATGCCGTATTTGTAAGCCGGCTCGTCGCCTGGCGCTCGGCGCGTGCCTTCGGGGTAGATAATCAGCTGGCGCGGATTGCGCCCCATCTCCTGCTTTGTCGATGCAACGACCTGCTTCAACGCCTTGGAGCGGCTGCCGCGGTGAACCGGGATCATCCGCATCTTCAGGATGTACCAGCCGAAGAAGGGGATCCAGGTCAGCTCGCGCTTCAGGATATAAAGCGGATCGTGGAGGAAGGGAAAGAAAGCGATCGCGTCCCAAAACGACTGGTGTTTCGGCGCCAGGATGAAAGAGCCCTCCGGCAGGTTCTCGACGCCGGTGATGTCGCTCCTGGTGCCGGCGATCTTGTCGTAGAGCCACAGGCTGGTGCGCGACCAGAATTTCGGCACGAACCAGGCGCGATGGCGTGGCGAGAGGAAGTAGTAAGGGGTCCAGAGGACCATCTGGACGATCAGATTGACATAGAAGACGAAGTTGAACGCCAGCGAGCGGATATAGAGCATGCGGGGAAGGGCCCGTTGAGGAGGTGTGCGTTGGTTACACCAAGCGCGGGCAAAAAGGAAACGCCGCAATGGCCTGACATAGGCCGGCTCGCCACTGACTCAAGCCAGTCTCAACTCACCACGTCGCCTGCAACAGCCGCTGCTTCAGCCGCGGAGCGGCGAAATCGAGGAACGCCCTTAGTTTCACCGCCAGCAGGCCTTGGCCGGCATGGACGAGGCTCACCGGCCACGGCTGCGGCTCGAAGGGTCGCAAGACCGGGACGAGCACGCCGGAACGTACTGCGTCCGCGATCTGGTAGGAGAGCACCCGCGTCATCCCGGCGCCTGCAATCGCGGCATCGATTGCAGCTTCCGCCGTGTTGACGCGCAGCCGTGAGTGGATCGGCACGATCAGTTCGCCCTTGTCGCCGGCAAAGCTCCAGCTGGCGAGCGCTGCAGGCCCTTCGAAACTGATGCATTCATGCGCGGCCAGATCGTCCGGCGTCCGCGGCATGCCATGCGCGGCGATATAGGCGGGGCTGGCGCACACGACGCGACGGATCGCGCCGACGCGGATGGCAATGAGGCTCGAAGGCGCAAGCTCGCCGATGCGGATGGCAAGGTCGAGATGTTCCTCCGCCAGTTGGGTTATCCGGTCAGCCAGCGTCAGGCGAATGTTGACTTGAGGATAAGCCGCCAGGAATTCGGTGACGACAGGCAGCACGTGCAGGCGACCAAAAACGACCGGCGCGGTGATGAACAGGTCGCCGGTCGGCGTGCTGTATTCGCCGGCAGCGGTGCGTTCGGCTTCGCCGACCTCGCCGAGGATGCGGCGGCAGGCGGCGAGATAGGCCTGGCCGGCATCGGTCAGCGTGAGCTGCCGGGTCGAACGGTTCAGCAGGCGCGCCTGAAGGTGCTTTTCGAGGTCGGAAACCTTGCGGCTGACCGTTGCCAGTGGAATGCCGAAATGGCGGCCGGCAGCGGAAAGGCTGCCCGCTTCCACCGCGGCGACGAACAGCGACATGGCTTCGAGACGATCCATACTTTCTTCCGGAAATTGGAAGGATAGCTTGCAACTATGCCATCTACATCCAAAACATGGAAGGATCTACCTCTTCGCGTACAATGGCCGTGTTTCGGCCTCGCGGAGGCTTCCATGAATGCTCACACTTTCACCAGCGATGTCGCCTTCACGCCGACGGTCAAGGCGATCCAGACCCGCAAAGGTTCGCGCAAGGGCTATGCCAGCGCCGAGGAGCGCGGCGGATGGCGCGCCCATATGACGCCCGACCTCGCCGACTTCATCGCGGCGCAGACCAGCGTCTTCCTGTCGACGGCAAATGGCGAGGGTCAGCCCTACATCCAGCATCGCGGCGGGCCAGCCGGCTTCCTCAAGGTGCTGGACGAGAAGACCATCGGCTTTGCCGATTTCTCCGGGAACAGGCAGTTCATCACGCAGGGGAATCTCGCCGACAACAACCAGGCATTCCTGTTCCTGATCGACTATGCGCATCGCCAGCGCGTCAAGATCTGGGGCACGGCGCGCGTCGTCGAGGACGATGCCGAGCTTCTGGCAAGGCTGATGCCGCAGGACTACAAGGCGCGCCCCGAGCAGGTCATCTTGTTCACCGTCTCGGCCTGGGATGCCAATTGCCCGCAACACATTCCGCAGCGATTCGAGGCCGCCGATGTCGCGGCCGCACTCGCCGAACGCGACAAGCGGATTGAAAGCCTCGAACAGGAGATTGCGCGGCTGCGTGGCGCGGAAGACGGCACGGCCAAGGGGTAATCGAGCGCCGTCAGAGTCGTCTGTCTGGACGCAATTCCCAAGGGAAAGCGTACGTGCTTTTCCCGGGGAAACCGCTACACACTTTTCCTGGAATTGCTTTAGTCCTTGGCGGTCGAAACCTCGGCCAGTGCGACGCTGTCGGCAGTCTGGCGGACCGGGACGACGCCGCGCGCAAGCGCCAGCAGGTATTTGCTGTATTCGGTCAGAAGCACGCGTAGCGCTTCCGGCTTGGTCAGCCAGTCGCCATTGTCCAGATTGGTGTTGACCACCGGATAGGGTTCAAGCCTGGCGCCATGCAGCAGGCGGCCCATCTCGAGCAGGCTGCGCGGCATGTGGTAATTGTTGGTGACGAGGATGACGCTGCCATAGGCGTGGCTCTCCACCCATTTAGCGCTTTCCTCGGCATTGCCGATCGTGTCGAGCGCGGCGCGGTCGATGTCGACACAGCAGGAAAACAGCGCCTTGTCGCCGCCGGTAGCAGCCTGCAATTGGCGGCGGCTGGCAGAGGGATGCACGCCTGAGATCAGCAGCCGCTCGCCCTTGCCGGAGGCAAGCAGATCGAGTGCTGCGTCGAGGCGGGCCTGACCGCCGGTCAAGACGATGATCGCATCGGCCTTGGCTGGGTTGGTCGGGGTCGTCATGTGGCTGACCTTGCTGGCGAACCAGCCGAAGCCACCGGCAAACAGGGCCACCAGCAGCAGTAGACAGAGGGAGGCGAGACGCAGGGCGGTGCGCAAACGGCCCAGCCCGGTACGCACACGCAAACGCACCACTGGCATCTGTCCAGCCGTTCCGGTCGACTCCCGCGCGTTCATCATCCTATGGTTAATCCTGAAATGCCTTTTTGGTAAGGAAAAAAGCGCACATTGCGTTACGTCGGTTTTCGATCCGTGATCGTCCCTTCCATTCCTGTCCTTGCCCCCGAACTGTTTTCGCTTCTGCCCTCACGGTTCACCCCGCATCCGGCTGGCGGACATCGATGTCGCTGAGATAGGCGACGACGGTGGCGTGCGAGGTCGCCGCC
This sequence comes from Mesorhizobium sp. LSHC412B00, assembly GCF_000503035.1. Lineage (NCBI taxonomy): Bacteria > Pseudomonadati > Pseudomonadota > Alphaproteobacteria > Hyphomicrobiales > Phyllobacteriaceae > Mesorhizobium > Mesorhizobium sp. LSHC412B00. Next base: position 46,335 of record NZ_AYWB01000012.1, read on the forward strand.
GTCAGTCCGCCGATCACCAGCACCATCAGGCCGACGCCGAGATAGCCTGCCGATCCGATGGCGAAATTGCCGAACAAAGCGGTGGCCTGGTCGGCCTGCGGCGTTGCCATGTTGCGCGACGACCACCAGGAAAAGACGATGAAAACCAGGATCGCGGCTGCGCCGCCGGCGGCCGCGCCCTTCATGCCGGTGACCAGGAAATGCCAGCGGAATTCGCGCGCGATGAAGCGCGCCTCGGCGCCGACGAAATGCAGCACTTCGATGATATGGCCGTTACCCGCCATAGCGCCGCGCGTCGCAAACACTACGGTCAGCACCGTCGCCGACAGCATCAGGACCAGCACGGCGATGCCGATGGTGACCGTGGTGCGGGCCATGGCGACCAGCCGGTCGACCCATGTACGGTGATCGTCGAGCGAAGCACTCGGCAGCTTGGGCGTGAGCGCCGCACGGATGGCGCTAAAGTCGGGCGGACTGGTCTCGTCGATGGTGACGATGATCAGGCGCGGCACCGGCAATTCGTCGATATTCAGGCCCGAGCCCAGCCATGGCTCCAACAGACGCGCGGTGGCGTCGCGATCGATGATCCGGGTTTCCTTCACGCCGGGGAATTCGCCGACGATCTGCGAGGCCTGGGCAAGGGCTGCCTCCATGTCGAGGCCGTCGACCGGTTTGATCTGAATCGTCGCCTCGCGCGAGATCTGGTTTTCCCAGACCGAGGCAGTGTCGCGCACCAGCGTGACGGCGCCGAAAGTCAGGCAGGACAGGAAGGTCATGATGGCGATGACCAGCACCAAGGCGCGGCCGGCAATATTCTGCGCCGGCACGATCGGCGCCATGCGGCGGTGGACGCGCTGCGTCGTCGTCGCGGGCTCGGCGGCGTCTTCATGCAGCTGTTCGGCCGATAGCTCAGTCATAAATATCCAGCCTTCCGCCGGCCAGGATCATGCGGCGCGCGTCGACCTGCTCCATCAGGCCGAGATCGTGAGTGGCGATCACCACCGCGGTGCCGAGCCGGTTGAGCTCAATGAACAGCCTGAGCAACCGGCGCGCCAGCGGCGGGTCGACATTGCCGGTCGGCTCGTCGGCAAGCAGGATTTCGGGCTGTTCGATCAAGGCCCGGGCGATTGCCGCGCGCTGCTTTTCGCCACCCGAAAGGACCGGCGGCAGCACATGCATGCGCTCGCCCAGGCCAACCCATTTCAAAAGTTCGGTGACGTCGGTGCGGTAGCTCGCTTCCTCGCGGCCGCGCACGCGCAGCGGCAGAGCGACATTCTCATAGGTGGTCATGTGGTCGAGCAGGCGGAAATCCTGGAACACCACGCCGATGCGGCGCCTGAGATGCGGCAGTTCAGCGCGCGAGATGCGCGAGCGGTCCTTGCCGAAGATGGTGATCAGCCCGCGTGTCGGCTTCAGCGACATGAACAGAAGGCGCAGCAGCGTCGTCTTGCCGGCGCCGGAGGGCCCGCTCAGGAACTGGAAGGAGCTCTCCGGAATGTGCAGGGAGATGTCGCGGAGGATTTCCGGACCCATGCCATAGCGGAGGCCGACATTTTCGAAGCGGATCACGTGCGACGACCTGAGGTGTGTGGCGGCGGCGTGCCAGCCCTTTCTGTCCAACGACCATCGGCCGCCATGGTTAACCGTCGGTTAATTTTCGCTGTTTTTGAGTGCGTCACAAGGGTTCCGGTGGGGAAGCGTTAACCATTTCCATTTACGCAAAAGAAACGAAGAGGCAACAGCGGGGCCATGATGGCTGAGCAACGAACCGCGCGCCCGGTTTCCGGCGAAATCATGACCGGGACAAGTGTCGCACCGGAATCGCGGCCTGTGGCGACCGACATCGTCGATGCGGATTATGAGGTGCTGCCGCAGCTGATCCCACTGATAGAAGCCATGCCGACGCCGGCGCGCGACATCGCGACGCCGTCGATGGAAGGCATGGAGATGCTGCGCAAATCAGATGCGTCAGCCGGGCGGCCGGCATCGCGTGGCGGGCCGATCTTCTGGATTGCCGGCATCGGTGCGGCGCTTGCCGCCTTCTGGGTCTCGGGTGGCCATGCGCTGGTGCGCCAGACGCCGTTCTGGTCAGTCGAACAGCCGGAGGGCGCCGTACTCAGCATTGCCGGCGTCACGTCGCGTGTCGACGCCTCGGGACCCGCCCCGGTGCTGTTCGTGGATGGCGAGGCCGTCAATGACGGTTTGAAGGCGGGACAATTGCCGCCGCTGGAGATACGTGTCACCGGCAATGACAGCCGCATCACCCGTTATACTCTGGGGACATCCAACCGTTCTCTGGCGCCCGGCGAAAGATTCGGCTTTTCCAGCCGCCTCGATGTGCCTAGAAACGGCGTCAAGGCCGTGGCGGTCACCTTCGCCGGCTAGTCGGTTCTCTGGAAAGGTTGTTGATGCCAGTTGTGCGCGGCAAGGACATCGAGGTCCTGTTTTCGGCGTCCGCGATCGCGCGGCGCAATCTCGAACTCGCCAAGGAGATCGCCGAGCACGACTATCACGACCTGCTGGTGATTTCGGTGCTGAAGGGCTCGTTCATCTTCGCCGCCGATTTGATCCGCGCCATGCACGATGTCGGGCTGTCGCCCGAGGTCGAGTTCATCTTCATTTCCAGCTATGGCGCCGGCACCACCAGCGGCGAGGTGAGGGTGCTGCGCGACATCGACAATGAGGTCGCCGGCCGCGACGTGCTGCTGATCGACGATATCCTGGAGTCGGGCAAGACGCTCTCCTTCACCCGCAACCTGATGCTGTCGCGCGGCGCCAAAAGCTGCGCCATCGCGGTGCTGTTGGACAAGCGCATGCGCCGCCAGACCGAGCTGAACGCCGACTATGTCGGCTTCGACTGTCCCGATTACTTCGTCGTCGGCTACGGCATGGACGTCGCTCACGCTTTTCGCGAACTGCCGTTTGTCGGTGTCGTCAAAGGCGATGCCTGAGAAAAGGCCCCCGACGCTTCAAATTTTCAGAAAAAGTCAACTTTTGCCCGCCAAATTCCGGCCCATGGCAAAGCTTCTGATCGTCGAGGACGATGAGTCCGTCCGCACCCTCGCCGCCCGCGCGCTCGAACGCGCCGGGCACTCGATCGATATCGCCGCCGACGGCGCGCAGGGGCTGGCGATGGTCAGTGCTGCAGGCGGCGGTTACGACCTCGTCGTCTCCGATATCCGCATGCCGGAAATGGACGGCATCGAGATGGCGATCGCCGCAGCCAGGCTTTTCCCTGACATGAAGATCCTGCTGATGACCGGCTATGCCGACCAGCGCGAGCGCGCCGAGGAATTGAACGGCGTCATTATCGACGTCGTGCAAAAGCCTTTCACGCTGGCTGAAATCCGCTCGCGGGTCGACCAGGCGCTCGCCTGCTTCGCCTGACACGCTTCAGGCGACATCCTGAGACGCGGCGAGGACAGGCGCAGCGCTCCGGCGCCGTTCGGTGTTGAGCGCCAGCAGACCGGCGCCGATGATCAGCGCCGCACCGATGGCAGTGGTCGAGCGCGGCACCTCGTCGAAGAACAGGAAGCCCCACAGCGGCGACCAGATGATGCCGGTGTATTCGAAGGTGGCGACGCGGTTGGCGGGCGCCAGCCTGTAGGCCTGCGACAGCAGAATCATGCCGGCCGAAGCGACGAAGCCGCAGGCCGCCATCTTGAGGAAATCCGGGGTCGTCGGCCAGACCCACGGCCGCACCAGGAATTCGAGGCTGGGGTGGACAGCATGGGTTATGCCGGCAAGCCAGAATGTGCCGGCAACCGCAGCGGCGCCGACCAGATAGGCGCCGTTCTGGTAGAAGGCCATGACGGTGGAGGATTCGGTGTCGCCGATCTTGCGCGCCATCAGCTGTGAAAAGCCGTAGAGCAAAGCCGAGCCCAACGAAAGCAGCGCCNTGTCGCCGATCTTGCGCGCCATCAGCTGTGAAAAGCCGTAGAGCAAAGCCGAGCCCAACGAAAGCAGCGCCGCCCAGTCGAACAGGCCGGCGCCCGGGCGCAGCATCACGACCACGCCCAGCATGCCGATCAGCACGGTGGCGAGAGCCTGCCAGGATACCCGCTCGCCGAGATAGGGTCCGGCTATCGCCATGATGAACAGGGGCGCCATGAAATAGAGCGCCACCGCGTCGGCGAGCGGCAAGGCAGCGATCGCCAGATAGTAGACCGTATAGGAGGAGAACTGGATGAAGGCGCGTATCGTCAGCAGGCCGAACCGCTTCGAGACAATGGCCCGCAGGCCGACATCGGCGCGAACGAGAACGACCAGGATCGGCAAAGCGACGATCGAGCGGATCCACATCACCTCGGTCACGGGATAGCCGGCCGACACCGCCTTGACCAGCGGGTCCTGGAGCGAGAACACCAGCACGCCAAGGCACAGGCTGATGATGCCGAGAACGATCCGGTTGCGCATGTTGTTCTGCCGGCCCTTGCCTTAACTGCCCGCAGCCGCCCGGCCATGGGGTAAAAAGAACCCGCCACCGTTTCGGGCAGCGGGTATGAGTGAGGACTCTTTGATTGGTCCGCAGCCGGTTTCGCGGCGGCATATCCAATGGGTGAGCGGACTATGCTGCGGCGTTTGACATGTTGCAAACGAATTGGAATGATACCAGCGATCAAATTTGCTTATGACGGATTCGATGCGGCCAGCCCTCGACAGCGATCTCCTGCGCACCTTTGTCGCCATTGCCGAAGCGGGCAATTTCACCCGGGCGGCGGAGCAGGCCGGGCGCACCCAGTCGGCGGTGTCGATGCAGATGAAGAAGCTCGAGGAGCTGGTCGGCGACAGCCTGTTCGAACGCGGCTCGCGCGGCGTGGCGCTGACGCGCCGTGGCGGCGAGCTGATCGTCAATGCCCGCCGCATCGTCTCTCTGCTCGACGAGACGGCGGCATCGATGGCGGCGGCACCGCTTGGCGGGCCGGTGCGCATCGGCATTCCCGAGGAATATGGTCACGCCATCCTGTCGCGCGCGCTCGGCGCCTTCTCGAAGCGTCACACCAAGGTCGAGGTCACCGTGCGCTATGCACATTCCGGCGCCCAGCTGGCGGCGCTAGCCGCCGGTGAACTCGACCTCGCCGTGGTGTTCGAATGGCAGGATCCTTCCGGCGGCGAGGTGCTGATGCACGATCCGACAGTGTGGGTGACATCGAGCCTGCATCACATGCATGAGGAGCGGCCGGTGCCGATCGCGCTCTACAACAGAGCCGGCTGGTGCAAGGACTTCGCCATCAAATCGCTGGAGCAGCGTGGGCTGGCCTACCGTGTCGCCTATACCAGCGACACCACCGGCGGCCTGAAGCTCGCCGTCACCTCTGGCCTGGCGATCGCGCCGATCTCGCACAGCAATATTCCGGATGGCTGTCGTGAACTCACCGCCGCTGACGGGTTTGGCCATATCGATTCCTCGAATGTGGTGATGCACCGCAGCCCAAATGCCTCAGGCGAAGCTATCGACGGCATGCAGGAGGCGATCCGCGAGGCGTTCGTCAACCGGCCGGCTTAGCCTGCCGCATCCTCGTAGAAATGCAGGCGACTGCCGAAGGGGTCGCCGACCGACACTTCACGGGTCTGCCACGACGTGGTTTCGAGGCCCGGCCGGGCGTAGCGGTATCTCTTGCCGATCAGTTCGCGGTGCAATGCCGCGATGTCCTCGACCTTGATGCGCATGGCTATACCCGGCGCGCCGTCGCCATGATGTTCGCTCAGATGCAGGACACAGCCGTCGCGGATTACACCGATATAGAGCGGCGCATTGTCGTCGAAGCGGTGCTCGAACTCGACCTTGAAGCCGAGAAAGTCGACATAGAATTCGCGTGCCTTGGCGATGTCGAAGATGCGCAGGATGGGCGTGACGGCACCGAGTTTCGGCATGGCGCTGATACCATTCAGTTCGACGGATGTTGCCTTGGAGGCTACTTCAGCTCCAGCAGCCGCTCGAGGTAGCTGCGCTCGATGTCGGGGCTGAGCGCGTTGCCGAGCCGCTTGCGAATCGCTTCGAGAATCTGGCGGGCGCGCTGCACGTCGATCTCGTCGGGTACCTTCACCGAATCGCCGAAATCGGGTCCGCGGCTGGCGCGCGGCCGGCCCAGCGGATCGCGGCCGGCGTCCTGTTGGCGGCCGCCTTCCTGGCTGCCGCCCTGGTCCCCCTGCATCGCCTGCAGCTGCTTCATCATCTCCTTGGCGCCCTTGCGCAGCGCTTCCAGCGCGCGACCCTGGTGGCCGACTGCCTGGTCGCCTTCGCCTTCGCCAAGCGACTTTTCGGCATTGCCCATGGATTTGCCAGCGTCGCCAAACCCCTCATTGGGTTGCATGCCCATGCCTTCCAGGCCCTTCTTCAGCTTGTCGAGTTCGCTCTGCAACTGGCCCTGGCCTTCCTGCAACTGCTTCATCGCATCGGCGAATTCCTGCGGTGTCATCGACTTCGGCCGGGCGAGAGGATCGCGATCCTTGCCGACGCCCGGCTGGTCCGGGTCGTCGCCATTGCCTTCGCCGGGCTGCTGATTATCTCCGCGCTGCATCTGGTCCATGCGGTAGGTGTCGTTCATCATCTCCTGCTGGCGGCGCATGATCTCGCCCAGCTTGTCCATCTGCTGGCGCATCTCGCTGTCCTGCTCGCCGCCCTGCTGCTGACGGCCGGCCTGCAGGTTGTTCATCATGTTTTCCAGCTGCGACAGCAGCTCCTGCGCCTTGTCGCGGTCGCCCGACTTCGCCAGGTTCTCGATCTGGTCCATCATGCGGTCGATATCACTGTGACGCAGCTCGCGACCATTCTGCTGCATCTGCGGCGCGTTCGGGTTCTGCTTGGCGCGCTCGGCGAATTCCTGCAGGAATTCGTTCATCGCCTCGCGCAGTTCCTTCATCGCCTTTTCGATCTCTTCGTCGCTGGCGCCGCGCTTGATGGCGTCCTGCAGCGCCTGCTGGGCCTGGCGGAGCCGCTTTTCGGCGGACGAGAGATTGCCTTCCTCGATGCCGAGCGCGATTTCCCAGAGATAGGCAACCTCGTTGCGCAACTGATCGTCGCTGTCCGACATCTTCAGCCGGCTGCGGGCGCTCATGATGGCGAGGTAATGCGACATGTTGTCGAACGTGTCCTCGGGCCGCAACGTGATGGCGTCCATCAGGTCGAGCACGCGCGGCTTGGCATTGGCGTCGAGCGCCAGCAGGCGGCGCTGCTCGACCACCGCCCGCGCCAGCGGGTTGGCGAAGGGCCGCTCCGGCATCACAATAGTCTTGGTTTCGCTGGTCGCGGTGTGTCCGGCATCGTCGGTGGCCACAAGCGACAGCTTGATGCTGGCGCCGGCCCAGACGTGCTCGGTGAGGTCCTTGGTGGTCTTGGCGGCGTTCGCCTTGCCGCCGCGGCGCGGCAGCGCCAGCGGCAGGTCAGGCGGACCGTAGAGCGGATGCGCATCGGGCGCCGCCGGATCGGCCAGCGCGAAAACCGCCTTGGCGGTGGCCGCGCCATAGTCATCGTCGATCTGGTAGTTGAGCTCGAAGGCGCCGTTGACGGCGCGCTTGGGCTCGCCGACGAAGCGGATCGTCGGCGGCTTGTCGGGGATCACCGCGAAGGCCCAGCGACCGAGATCGGCTTCGCCCGACTTCAGCGTCAGCGTGCCGTCGGCGGTCAGCTTGCCGGTGAACTGGCGCAGCTTGGGGGTCGCGGGGTTGACCGCCGCTGCCTTGACGGCCGCCACCTGTGGTCCCGACGGGTCGATGGCGCGAGCATTGCCGCCCTTGTCGGCAAAGCTTAGCGTTTCCTCGCCGGAGCCGCCGGTCACGCGCAGCGAGACGTCGCTGCCTTGCGGCACGGTGAAGGTGGCAACCGCCTGCTTGGCGTTGCCATCGATGACTGGCGCGGTCAAGAAGATGGGCGGCTTGCCGGTATAGGCCGGCGGGGTCACCCAGGCATCGACGCGCGGCGGTACGATGTCGCGCGCCGCATGGGCACTGAAACCATCGGACAGCCTGCCGCCGGACGGTCCGAAGGAGAAGGCAAAAGCGGTGACCAACAGCAGCGCCGCCACGGCACGCAATGCCCACGGATCGCGCTCCGGCACGCGGGTACGCGGCAGGTCGGCGCCAAGGCTGCCGAGCTTGTCGGCCATGCGCTTTTGGTGCTCGCGCCACAACGCCTGGGAAAAGATGCTTTCCTTGCCGCTGGGACGGTCGGTCTGCACCAGCACCGGGCTGTGCTGCAACTGGTTGGCCGCCTCGATACGGCGGTCGATTTCGGCGGCGGATGGAAGCTTGAAGAAACGCAGCGGATAGAGCGCCGCCAGCGTGGCAATACCGAACGCAGTGACCAGGATAATGCGCGCAATGTCAGGCAGCCGGGGGAAAAGGCCGAGCCAGGAGAGGCTGAGAAACAGGCTGGCGATGATGAGCAGCGGCAGAAGCAGCGGCCAGCCGCGCTCGACCGTCATCGAGACCCGTGTCGCCAGCCGGCTCAGGGCAAGCCGCCCGGCCAGGCTGCGATCGCCACTGGAAATGGGGCGTTCCGTCATCGGCCCTTCCTGCCCGGGCGGGATAGCCCGGACTCAACAAGCAGAAGTTTACCAGCAAACACGGCAAAGGCGAGGCGGTTCCGGAAAACTTGAAAAGCTTTGACGGGTTTGCGTCCCACTTCAGTCGAAGCAAGGTTTAGAATTTCGCCGGATCGGTGTTCGAGCCGCAGACAAGGACGGCGATCCGCTCGCCCGGCGCCGGCGTGTAGCGGCCGGACAGCAGCGCTGCGAAGGCCGCTGCGCCGCCCGGCTCGGCGATGATCCGCACCCGCTCCCACAGCGCCTTTTGCGCGGCGATGATGGCGCCGTCGGTGACCAGGATGGAGCGTTCGACGAAGGCCTCGGCGATCGGGAACATCATCTCGCCGACGCGTTTGGGCGCCAGCGAATCGGCGGCGACGCCTTCGGCCGGCGCATCGACGGGGTGGCCGGCTTCGAAGGCGCGATGCAGCGTCGGCGCGCCTTCGGGCTCGATGGCGATGATCCTGATGCGGCCGGCAAACCAGGCGGCGATGCCGCCGATCAGGCCGCCGCCGCCGACCGCGACCAGCAGCGTGTCGATGTCGGGCAGATCGTTTTCGATTTCGAGGCCGAGCGTGCCCTGGCCGACCAATGTTTCCTCCTGGTTGAAGGCATGGATCTGCAGCGCGCCGGTCTTTTCGGCAAAAGCCTCGCTGGCGGCCAGCGCCTCGGCATAGCGGGCGCCGCCGACCATCAGTTCGGCGCCGTAGCCGCGGATGCGCTGCAGCTTGGCCGGTGGGCTGACTTCGGGAACGAAGATCGTCGCCTTGTGGCCAAGCCGCATGGCGGCATAGGCGACCGCGGCGCCATGATTGCCGCCCGAAGCCGCAACCACGCCGGCCGCAGGCACCGGCCGTTCGAGCAGATTGGTGAAGGCGCCGCGCGCTTTGAACGAACCGGAATGCTGCAGGCATTCGAGCTTGAGGTCGACCGCCAGCGGCGGCCGGTCGAAATCGGCCATGTCGACGCGCAGCACCGGCGTGTGCCTGATATAGCGGCGGATGCGCGGTTCCATCGCGGCAATGCGTTCGCGCGTGACGGTGTTGCCGTTCGTCATGACCATCTCCTTGGGATTGACAGCAATTAGTAACTTGGCAAAATGGCTAAATGCAAGAGGTTGATGTCTTCAAGGCGATCGCCAACGAACGCAGGCTGCAGATCCTCGACTGGCTGAAGGATCCGCAGGCGCATTTCCCGGCCCAGGCAGACGGCGATCTGGTCGAGGACGGCGTTTGCGCGCTGCTGATCGCGGAGAAGCTCGGCATTACGCAGGCGACGCTCTCCGAACATATGCGCGTGCTTACCCAGGCCGGCCTGCTGCGCCCCAAGCGCATCAAGCAATGGACGTTCTACCGCCGCGACGAGGACAGGATCGCCGACACAAGGATGCTCATCCAGAACCGGCTGTAGCGCAGCCGGCGCTGCGGCTCTATGCAAGCCAGTCGGGCACCGAATCCAGGCCGATCAGCTCGTCATAGGTCTGGCGCCGGCGCACGACGTGGAAACGGTCGCCGTCGACCAGAACCTCAGGCACAAGTAGGCGGGTGTTGTAGGTGCCGGATTGCACCGCGCCATAGGCGCCGGCGGTGGTGACGGCAATTAGGTCGCCAGACTTGAGCCGGGGCAGGTCACGGTCGAGGCCGAGATAGTCGCCTGTCTCGCAGACCGGGCCGACGACATCGACCGCCATGCGCGGCGTGTCGGCCGGCGGCTGCACCACCGGCTTGATGTCGTGGAAGGCATCGTAGAGCGTTGGCCGGATCAGATCGTTCATGGCGGCGTCGACGACGAGGAAGTTCTTGGCGTCGCCTTCCTTCACGAATATCACTTCCGAGACCAGGATGCCGGCATTGCCGACGATCAGCCGGCCCGGCTCGAACATCACCTTCACCCCAAGCTTTGTCAGATGCTTCCTGACGATATCGGCATAGGCATCGGGCAGAGGCGGCGGGCTGTTGTCGGTGCGGTAGGGGATGCCGAGGCCGCCGCCGAGATCGACATGCTCGACGGCGTGGCCATCGGCGCGCAGCGCGCCGACCAGTTCCGCCAGAAGCGCGAAAGCATCGTCAAAGGGCTGCAACTCGGTGATCTGGCTGCCGATATGGGTATCGATGCCGATGGGCTTGGTGCCCGGCAAACCGGCCGCGCGGGCATAGACCTGGCGCGCCCTTTGCCATGGAATGCCGAACTTGTTCTCGGCCTTGCCGGTGGAGATCTTCCTGTGCGTCCTGGCGTCGACATCCGGGTTGATGCGCAGCGAGACCGGCGCCACCTTGCCGAGCGCGGTGGCGCGGGCCGACAGCAACTCCAGCTCCGGCTCGGATTCGACATTGAAGCAGAGAATGCCGGCCTCGAGCGCAAAATCCATTTCGCGCGCGGTCTTGCCGACGCCCGAGAATACGATCTTGCTGGCCGGGATGCCGGCGGCGAGCGCGCGGCGCATTTCGCCTTCCGAGACGGTATCGGCGCCGGCGCCGAGCTTTGCCAGCGTCCGCAGCACCGCCTGGTTGGAATTCGCCTTCAAGGCGTAACAGACCAGCGTGTCGAGACCGGCAAAAGCCCCGGCGAACACCCGGTAGTGCCTCGTCAAGGTTGCCGTCGAATAGCAATAGAACGGCGTGCCGACGCTTGCGGCGATGTCTGGTATCGCCACGTCCTCGGCATGGAGCACGCCGTCGCGGTAGTCGAAATGGTTCACGAGAGTGTTTCCGGAAGTTGGAGCACGAGACCTGGCCAGAAAGACCAAGCCGGTCTCATCGGCTCTAGATCAGCGGGTCCAGGATGAACTTCTTGTCCACGACCGGTTTTTCCGGCTCTGGCGGCACCGGCTGTTTGGCGCGCTCGGCGTCCTTGCGGGCCTGGACGGCCGCTTCATAGGGCGTGTCGAGACCAGCCTTACGGCCGCAAGCGGTCACGGCAGCCATCGCCGTCAGCAGCGTCAGCGTCACCAAAATCCTGCTTGCGGTCATCGATCCATCCGTCCGAAACTTTGTGTGCTGCGCTTTTAACCGAGTTTTAGGCGCATTGCACCCCGGCATCATGCCTTGGCGATGCGCTTTTTCCAGCTGCGGATCTGCTTCCTGACCTCCGATGGCGCGGTGCCGCCGAAGCTGGTGCGGCTCTTGATCGAATTCTGCACCGCCAGCACCGAGAAAATGTCTGCCGTGATGCCGGGATTGATCGACTGCAAATCCTCCAGCGACAGCTTTTCCAGGCTCACCTTCTTCTCTTCGGCCACCGCCACCGCGCGGCCGGTGACATGGTGTGCCTCACGGAAGGGCAGGCCCAGCGTTCGCACCAGCCAGTCGGCGAGGTCGGTCGCGGTCGCGTGGCCCGAGCCGGCGGCCTTCTTCATCGCGGCGGCATTGACCGTCATGTCGCGCACCATGCCGGTCATCGCCGCCAGCATCAGATCGAGCGTCTCGGCGGCGTCGAAGACCGATTCCTTGTCTTCCTGCATGTCCTTGCCATAGGTCAGCGGCATGCCCTTCATCACCGTCAGCAGCCCGACGAGATGGCCGGTGACGCGGCCGGTCTTGCCGCGCACCAGTTCGGCGGCGTCCGGGTTCTTCTTCTGCGGCATGATTGAGGAGCCGGTGGAGAAACTGTCCGACAGTCTGACAAAGCCGAATTGCGGCGTCGACCAGATGATGATTTCTTCGGCGAGCCGCGACAGATGCGTGGCGCAGATCGCGGCCAGGCTCAAGAACTCCAGCGCGAAATCGCGGTCGGAGACGCTGTCGAGCGAATTGCGCATCGGCTCGCGGAAGCCGAGCGCCTTGGCGGTCTTGTGGCGATCGATCGGAAAACTGGTGCCGGCAAGCGCTGCCGCGCCGAGCGGGCTTTCATCCATCCGCTCGATGGCGTCGCGGACGCGCGACAGGTCGCGCGAAAACATCTCGACATAGGCCATGCAATGGTGGCCGAAGGTCACCGGCTGCGCCGCCTGCATGTGGGTGAAGCCGGGCATCACGGTCGCCGCATGCTCCTCGGCGCGATCGAGCAAGGCTGAGATCAGCCCCTTCAGCGCCTCGGCGACGCGAAAGCACTCGTCCTTGACCCAGAGCCGGAGATCCACCGCCACCTGGTCGTTGCGTGACCGCGCCGTGTGCAGGCGGCCGGCGGCCGGGCCGATCAGATCGGCAAGGCGGGCCTCGATGTTCATGTGAATGTCTTCCAGCCGGGTCGAGAACTCGAACGTGCCGGCCTCGATCTCTTTTAGGATCGTGTTCAGCCCGTGAGCGATTTTTTCTTGATCGGCCGCCGAAATAATGCCCGTTTCAGCCAACATCTCGCTGTGGGCGATCGAACCTCGTATGTCTTGGGCATAGAGTTTGCGGTCGAACGAAATCGACGCGTTGATCGCTTCCATGATCGCGGCCGGACCCGAGGCAAAACGTCCGCCCCACATCTGGTTGCTGGCCTTCTTGTCGCTCATCGCTATAACCCGTGCTCCGGAGCAGTCTTAGAAAATGGCAGACGGTAACAGATACTTCCCGGCCCCGCGCCTGATCCTCGCCGCTTTGCTGGCGGGCGTGCTGGCCGGCGCGGTCGCGGTATATGTCAGCGAGAGCGGGTCTGGCAACAACGCAGCCACCGGCAGCGCACCTGCGGCCGGCGCGGGCAACAGCAAGAACGATGTCGCCTGCGCCGCCAAGAGCGACCGCGCCAAAAAGGTTGCCGCCGCGGCCACCGGCCAGGTGGCGGCATTGCTGCCCGCCGATCCGCCGCAATCGCTGAAAAGTCTCGCCTTCAACGGTCCCGACGGCAAGCCGATGACGATCGCCGATCATGCCGGCAAGACCGTGCTGCTCAACCTGTGGGCGACGTGGTGCGCGCCCTGCCGCGCCGAAATGCCGGCGCTCGATGCCTTGCAGAAGGAAAAGGGCAGCGATGCCTTCGAAGTGGTCGCGGTCAATGTCGATGCCGGCGACGATGTGAAGCCGAAGAAGTTCCTCGCCGATATCGGCATCGGGTCGCTCGGCTACTACCGCGATTCGACGCTGGCGCTGTTCAACGACGTCAAGACGCGTGGCTTGGCGCTAGGCCTCCCCGTCACCATGCTGATCGACGGCGAAGGCTGCCTGATCGCGCATATGAACGGACCGGCAGAATGGTCGGGACCGGATGCCAAGCGCCTGGTCGAGGCCGCACTCGCCCCTTAGAGCGGTTCACCGTTTCGTCGAAACGGCTACCCGCGCTAACTTTTTTGTTTCGACGCAATTTCGGACGGAAAACCGTTTCACACTTTTCCTGAAATTGCTCTAGGCTGAGCGCAGGGCCGCCGCCGGCGGCAGCATCAAGATGCTGCCGCCGCGTTGTTTGACGCTGGCGTCGTCGTGTGCCGCCGGCGCCGCGACGCCGGTCAGTTCGCTGAACGCCTCGATCGGGCTCGGCCGGCCTAGATAGTAGCCCTGGCCGATCTCGCAGGCCTCGGCGTCGAGGAATTTCAGCTCGCCCAGCGTCTCGACGCCCTCGGCCAGAACCGGCAGGCCGAGACCGCGGCCAAGCCCCAGAACGGCGCGCACGATGGCTGCCACCTGGCCGTTGCTGTCGACTGATTTGATGAATGAGCCGTCGATCTTGATCTTGTCGAAGGGGAAGGCGCGGAGATTGGACAGCGAGGAGTAGCCGGTGCCGAAATCGTCCATCGCCACACGCACGCCAAGCGCCTTCACCTGGCGCAAGGTCGCCAGCGCGCGCGGCATGTCCTTGACCAGCGCCGTTTCGGTGATCTCGAGTTCGAGCCTGCCGGGCGTCAGGCCGGAGCCGAGCAGGACTTCATGCACCTTGCGGCTGAAATTCGGATTGTGGAGCTGCACCGCCGAGACATTGACCGCGACGGTGAGATGGTTCTTCCAGCGCGCTGCCTCGGCGCAGGCCGTCGCCAGCACCCATTCGCCGATCTGGATGATGACGCCGCTGTCTTCGGCCACCGGAATGAAGGTCGCCGGCGACACGTCGCCGCGCTGCGGATGATGCCAGCGGATCAGCGCTTCGAACCCAACCATCCGCCCGCTGCTGATCTCCTTTTGTGGCTGGTAGACGAGGCGAAACTCATCGCGCGCCATGGCCTGGCGCAGTTCGTGCTCCATCACGCGCCGGTCTCGCGCCTCGGCGCCCATCGAGGCCTCGAAGTAACGGTAGGTGTCTTTGCCCTCGGCCTTGGCGCGATAGAGCGCGGTGTCGGCTTGGCTGACCAGGATTGTCGGCTCATCGGCGTCGAGCGGATAAAGTGCAATGCCGATGCTGGCCGATACCAGGCCGCCACCGACCGACAGCCGGTTTTCCTCGCGCATGGCAGCCAGCACCGCCTCGGCGATGCGGCCGGCCGCCTGCGGATCGGGAAGGTTCGGAGCGATGATGGCGAACTCGTCGCCGCCGAGACGCGCCAGCATCTGTCCGTGGCGGAGCACGGCGGAGGCGCATAGCGCCACCTTCTGCAGCATGGCATCGCCGGCGCCATGCCCGAACAGGTCGTTCACTTCCTTGAAGCGGTCGAGGTCGAGCAGCAGCAGCGCAAGATGCCCGCCCTTGCCGCCGCGGTCCATTGCGGCAATTTCGGCCTCGAGCCGGCCGGAGAAACTGCGGCGGTTGGGGAGCCCGGTCAGCGGGTCGAAATGGGCGAGGCGCAGGATCTCCTGCTCGGCCTTCCTGCGTTCGCGGATGTCGCGCACGGCGACAACGCTGTGCCGCTTGCCGCAATAGTCGATGCTCCTTGCGATAAGTTCGACGGGGATGGTGGCGCCGTCATGGGCTCTGAGTTCGGCTTCCTGTGCCTGTCCGCTGCAGTCGGACATGCCGGCCGCGGTGCGTTCGCCGAAGAGGTCGCCAAGCAGCATCGCGTTCAGCACTTCCGGCGCAATGCCGGTTAGCGCGGCGATGCTGTCATTGGCGCTGACGATGCGGGCGCCGTCGCAGACGATCAGCCCCTCGACGGCGGCGTTGGCGAGGCCGTGCATGCGCTCGGCCTCGAGCTTGTGACGCCGGAAGCGAAGGTCGATCCACAATGCTGCGGCTGAAAGCACCAGGATAGCCATGCTGACTGCAGCGGCGGCGAAGGCCTGCGACATCGGTTCGACCGTGAACTGCGATATCTCGATGGAGGAGTCCGGGAAGATCGACACCGCGCCCATCGCGATGAAGTGCAGGCTGCAGATCGCCAGCGTCAACAGGATGGCGGCGGCGATTGTGGCCTGCATGGACGGCCGTCGCAACACGACCAGCAGCGCCAGCGCGGCGAGGGTGACGCCTGTCAGCACCGAGACGCCGACCAGCAGCGGGTTCCAGACGATGCGCCCTTCGACCTCGAAGGCGGCCATGCCGATATAGTGCATGGCGGCGATACCAGCGCCGAGGACCGCGCCGCCGACCAGAGGGTAGTCGATGCCCCGGCGCAAAGTGGCGATCCACATGCCCGCAGCGGTCAGGGCGACGGAACCGGCGAGCGAAAGCGCCGACATTTCCGTATTGTAGGCGTTGGGGATTCCGGGAGAAAAGGCAAGCATTGCGATGAAATGCGTCGCCCAGATACCGAAGCCGGTGGAAGTGGCTGCTATCATCAGCCAGGTATAGCGGTTGCGCTCGCTCGAGCGGTCGACATGGCGAAGCAGGTTGACCGCCGAGAAGGAAGAAATACCGCAAATGAGCGCTGCCAGTGCGACCAGTCTCAGATCGTGCTCATGCACGATACAATTATAGACCGTCAGCATCTCGCCCCACCTGCTCTCCCACAGCAATCAAGCCGTCCACTTGATTAGTATGCCACGCTTGACGAAGAATCGGTTATGCGAACTACAACTACAGCGGGTTTTTCGGGTTGTACGTTGCGGCGATCCTGTCTCATTCCAGACGCACGGTTACAGCAGCGCCTGGCGCGATGCCGCTCGGCCGATCTCGATCTGGCCGAGCGCCGGTTTGGCGGCCGCACGGTGCAGGTGCGTGGCGCTGTCACGCGGGCCCTTCACGCATCGCTGGGCGGTCGGCGATCCTTGCAGGCCCACCATGCCCCATTCTATCGCTGAGCCGGCTTGGCATTTCTCTCTGTCCTCGTTGCAAGGCGAGGGGGCGCGAAGTTAGCCGGGTATGAAATTCACGAAACAGCAACAAATCCGTTGTCCGATTGTCATCAGCGACACATATTGCGTTCGCGGGAGCACCCCTTTCGCCAATGACAAACGGGAGATGAAACATGAAGTTGTTCGGCTTTGCGGCCGGTGTTGCCGCCACCTTGACCCTGCTTTCCACCACCTCCGCCTTCACCGCCACCCAGATCAGTTGGTGGCATGCAATGACCGGCGCCAATGCCGAGGTGGTCGACAAGATCGCCAAGGATTTCAATGCCAGCCAGAGCGACTATGAAATTCTCCCTGTTTTCAAGGGCACCTATCCCGAAACGCTGAATGCCGGCATCGCTGCCTTTCGTGCGGGGCAAGCGCCCGACATCATCCAGGTGTTCGACGTGGGTACCGGTGTCATGATGGCCGCCGAAGGTGCGATCAAGCCGGTGGCCGATGTGCTGACCAGCGCCGGCGTGACCTTCGACAAGAGCCAGTATTTGCCCGGCATCGTCGGCTACTATTCGAAGCCGGACGGGACCATGCTGTCCTTCCCCTATAATTCCTCGTCGCCCATCCTCTACTACAACAAGGATATCTTCCAGAAGGCCGGGCTTGATGTGAACAATCCGCCAAAGACCTGGAACGAGGTGTGGGAAGCCGCCAAGAAGATCAAGGCGAGCGGCGCCGCTTCCTGCGGCTATACCTCGACCTGGTTGACCTGGATCCACCTTGAGGCCTTCGCTGCCTGGAATGACGTTTCCTATGGCACCAACCAGAACGGACTTGCCGGAACCGACGTCGAGCTCAAGATCAATGCGCCGATCTTCGTCAATCATTTCCAGGCGCTCGCCGACCTGGCCAAGGACGGCACCTTCAAATATGGCGGCCGTACATCCGAAGCCAAGCAGATCTTTCTTGCCGGAGAATGCGGCATCTTCACCGAATCGTCGGGGGGTCTCGGTGACATCGTCAAGTCGGGCATGAACTACGGCATCGGCCAGCTTCCCTATGATAGTGACGCCAAGGGCGCGCCCCAGAACACCACGCCGGGCGGCGCCAGCCTGTGGGTGTTCGGCAACAAATCGGACGAGGAATACAAGGGCGTCGCGGCGTTCTTCTCCTACCTGTCCAAGACCGAAGTGCAGGAGTATCTGCATCAGAAGTCGGGTTATCTGCCGGTGACGCTCGCTGCCTATGAGGCGACCAAGAAGTCCGGCTTCTATGACAAGAACCCGGGCCGTGAGACGCCGATCCTGCAGATGCTGGGCAAGGCGCCGACCGAGAACTCGAAGGGCGTGCGCCTCGTCAATCTGCCGCAGGTGCGCGACATCGAGAATGAGGAGTTCGAGAAGATGCTGGCCGGCCAGCAGACTGCGCAGCAGGCGCTCGACAACGCGGTCGCACGCGGCAACAAGGCGATTCAGGAAGCGATCGGAAACTGAAGCGATTGTCAGTTGAACCTCGTCCACGCGGACCCGCGTGGACGATTTCCTGAATAGCGAGGGAATCACCCTGTCTCCACGCGTCGTCTTTCCCAACAAGACCCTGCCTTACCTGCTGGTGGCGCCGCAACTCGCCATTACGCTGATCTTTTTCTACTGGCCGACCGGGCAGGCGCTCTACCAGTCGATGCTTAGGGAAGACCCGTTCGGGCTGAAGAGCAAGTTCGTCGGGCTCGCCAATTTTCGCAAGGTGCTGGCCGACCCGGCCTACCTCAACTCGATCAAAGTTACGCTGGTGTTCTCTCTGGCGACCGCGATGGTCGCCATGGGTGTGGCCCTGTTGCTTGCCGTCATGGCCGAGAAGGTGGTGCGCGGCAAAGGCCTTTATCGCACGCTGCTGATCTGGCCGTATGCGGTGGCGCCGGCGATTGCCGGCATGTTGTGGCTGTTTCTGTTCAACCCCTCGATCGGTTCGCTGGCCTACGCCTTGAGAGGTCTCGGCATCGCCTGGGATCCCTTGCTTAACGGAAGCCAAGCCATGATCCTGCTGGTATCTGCGGCTGCCTGGAAGCAGATCAGCTACAATTTCCTGTTCTTCGTCGCCGGGCTGCAGGCGGTGCCGAAGACGTTGATAGAGGCGGCGGCCATGGACGGCGCCGGGGAGACGAAGCGCTTCTGGACCATCGTCTTCCCGCTGCTCGCACCGACGACCTTCTTCCTGCTGGTCGTCAACACTGTCTATGCGCTGTTCGACACTTTCGGTATCGTTCATGCCGTCACCGGCGGCGGGCCAGGCAAGGCCACCGAGACGCTGGTCTACAAGGTCTACAATGACGGTTTCGTCAATTTGATCCTCGGCGATTCGGCCGCGCAGTCGGTCATCCTGATGGTCATCGTCATCTCACTCACGGCCATCCAGTTCCGCTATGTGGAACGCAAAGTCCACTACGGTTGAGCGCGAGCGATGATTGGTCAGTCCCCGCTTCGCGCCCTCATCGCCCACGCCGTGCTCATCCTGGGCATCCTGATCGTCGCTTTCCCGATCTACTACACCTTCGTTGCCTCCACGCAGACGCTGCAGACCATCCTCAAGCCGCCATTGCCTCTTTTGCCCGGCGACCAGGTCTGGAACAATTACAGCGAGGCGCTGTTCGGCGGTGTCGGCCGCATCGGCGGCGTCAGTGTCGGCCGATTGCTGCTCAACACCACGATCATGGCGCTCGGCATCGCGGTGGGGAAGATTTTCATCTCGATCCTTTCGGCCTATGCGATCGTGTTCTTCCGTTTTCCGCTTCGGATGGTCTTCTTCTGGCTGATCTTCATCACACTGATGCTTCCCGTCGAGGTGCGCATCCTGCCGACCTACAAGGTGATGGTCGATCTCGGCATGATCGACACCTATGCCGGCCTGATCATTCCGCTGATCGCCTCGGCCACCGCCACGCTTCTGTTTCGCCAGTTCTTCATGACCATCCCAGGTGAGTTGGTGGAAGCGGCGCGTGTCGACGGCGCCGGACCATGGCGCTTCTTTTTCGACATCCTGCTGCCGCTGTCGCGCACCAACATCGCAGCACTGTTCGTCATCCTCTTCATCTATGGCTGGACGCAGTACCTGTGGCCGCTGCTCGTCACCAACAGCAACGACATGAACACCATCGTCATCGCACTTAGAAAGATGGTTTCCTTCGCCGATGCCGATACCCAATGGCATCTGGTCATGGTCACCGCGATGCTGGCCATACTGCCGCCGATCCTGATCGTGGTGCTGATGCAACGCTGGTTCGTGCGCGGACTTGTCGATTCCGAAAAGTGAGAAGCCGATGGCGACCGTCGATCTGAAGGATGTGAAGAAGGTCTATCCCAGCGGCGTCGAGGCGGTGAGGGGTGTCTCCATCGCCATTCCCGACAAGGAGCTTTGCGTGCTGGTTGGGCCGTCCGGCTGCGGCAAGTCCACGCTGCTGCGGATGATCGCCGGGCTTGAGACCATTTCTTCCGGCACCGTCGCCATCGACGGCAAGATCGTCAACACGATCGGTCCGACCGAGCGCGACATCGCCATGGTGTTCCAGAACTATGCGCTCTATCCACATATGAAGGTCTACGACAACATGGCCTACGGGTTGCGCAACCGGGGTACTCCCAAGGACGAGATCGACAGCAGGGTTCGCTCGACCGCCAAGGTGCTGGAGCTCACGGCGCTGCTCGACCGGCGCCCGCGCGAGCTTTCCGGCGGCCAGCGCCAGCGCGTGGCCATGGGTCGCGCAATCGTGCGCAATCCAAAAGTCTTCCTGTTCGACGAACCGCTTTCCAACCTCGACGCCAAACTGCGCGGCCAGATGCGGGTTGAAATCAAGAATTTGCAGCGCTCGCTCGGTGTCACCTCGGTCTACGTCACCCACGATCAGCTTGAGGCGATGACGCTGGCCGATATTCTCGTCGTCATGAATGGCGGATTGGTCGAGCAGACGGGCGCGCCGCTTGACATTTACGAGAAGCCGGCCTCGACCTTCGTCGCCTCCTTCATCGGCGCGCCGCCGATGAACCTTTTGCCTCTTTTGCAAGCATCGGCTGGTCCAGCGCTGATTGATGGCAAGACGATTGACTTTGCGCCCACGAACGCCGCCACGCTTGGCTTCCGCCCTGAGGATGCCGACGTCACCTTCAGTGCCGAGGCATCATCCGGCGCGCTTATTCTGCCTGCGGCGGTCGAGGCGGTCGAACCTGTGGGAGCCGAAAGCTTTCTTCACTGTGCCGCCGGCGGCAACCGCATCGTCGTGCGTGTGGCCGGCCGCGCCACGGCCAAACCCGGCGATCAACTGCGCGTCGTGGCCAGGGCCGAGAAGCTGCATTGGTTCGACAATGCTGGGAAACGAGTCGATTGACGCAGCCGCTCGCGCCAATCCGACGCATCGGCAGTTCAGGCGAAGACATGCGCCTTGCCGGAGACGGTCAGGCGCACGATCTCGCCGACGGAAGGCGCGTCGATACCCGGTTTGCGCAGGATCAGCGGCGTGCTGCCTATTGCCGCGGCGTCCGGCGGATCGGGGTTGTTCAACAGCCGCACGGCAATGGTGCACATCGAGCCTGCGAATTCCGAGTCCGTCACCTCGGCGAATATCGTGCCCGCAGGACCCGACATGCCTTCGCGCGACGTGCGCTTTACCTGCACCTGCTCCGGTCGCAGCATGATGCGGGCGATGTCGCGCCGCTCCTTCGAGTCGACGGCTATGCGACCAAGCGAGGAGGTGGCGAAGCCGCCTGAAATCTTTGCCGGCAAGATGATGGCGTCGCCAAGAAACTCGGCAACCATGCGGTCTTTCGGCTGCAGATAGAGTTCTCGCGGTGTGCCGATCTGAGAGAACTTTCCGTCGCGCATGACCGCCACCTGGCTGGCGAAGGACAGCGCCTCGGCCTGGTCGTGGGTGACCAGGATGGTGGTGATGCCGGCGGCTTCGAGTAGTTCGGCGACCGCCTTGCGCATCGAGGCGCGCAGACCGGTGTCGAGCGCCGAGAACGGTTCGTCGAGAAGCATCAGCCTGGGCTTCATCGCCATGGCGCGGGCCAGCGCCACACGCTGCTGCTGGCCGCCGGAGAGCTGGTGCGGGCGGCGCTTGAGGATCGCCTTGTCGAGCCCGACGGTATAGGCGAGCTCGGCGATGCGCTCGGCGCGCTGGTCCTCGCCGCGGGCCATGCCAAAGCCGATATTGTCGCCGATGCTGAGATGCGGGAACAGGGCGCCGTCCTGCGCCACCAGGCCAATGCCGCGGCGGTGCGCCGGCACCGCATGGCCGCCATTGGCCAGCACCTCGCCGTCGAGCACGACGCGGCCCTGGTCGGGCGCCTCGAAGCCGGCGATCAGCCGCAGCAACGTCGTCTTGCCGCAGCCGGACGGGCCGACGATCGCGGTGCGACTGCCGCTTGCGGCGCTGAGCTCGATGCCGGCAAGGGCTGCGACCGGGCCGTAGTGCTTGGTGAGGCCATTGATTTCGAGAAAGCTCATCGCCCGGCCATCCGTTTCGACTGGACATAGAGCAGCCAGGTCAGCGGCAGCGACATCGCCACCATGATGAAGGCGTAAGGGGCGGCGGAGGCATAGTCGATCTCGCCGCTATAGGACCAGAACGCCATGGCCAGCGTGCGCGTGCCGTTGGGCGCCAGCATCTGGGTGGCGGTCAGCTCGTTCATGATGCCGAGCGCGACCAGCGCCATGCCGGCCGCAGCCCCCGGCGCCGACAGGCGAATCGTTGTCGACCAAAGCGCCTTCAGCGGCGGCCGGCCAAGGCTGGCGGCGGCGCGTTCGAGCTCGACCGGCGCCTGTGCGATCGAGGCTCTGAGGCTGATCAAGGCGCGCGGCAGGAACATCAGCGCATAGGCGACCAGGATGGTGAACAGCGTCTGGTAGAGCGGCATGGCGATGCGCACGGTGATGGTGACCAGCGCCAACGCGATGACGACGCCGGGCAGCGAACCGACAATGTAGTTGCAGCCCTCGAGCAGCCGCTGCAGCGGCCCGGGCGCGCGGATCGAGATCCAGGCCATCGGCATGGCGGCGATTGTTGCCAACAGGGCGCCGGCGAGCGCCAGGAAGAGCGTCTGGCCAAGCGCCAGGCCGATCTCGTCGAAACGCCAGACATCGGCGCCGCCGGCGACCAGCCAGCGGCCGATGGTGACGAAGGGCACGCCGATGGCGAGCAGCGTGGTGATGGCAGGCAGAGCCAGGCAAGGCAGCGTGGCGCGCCCGAGCCTGGTGCGCTGCTGGCGGCGCGCGGCACCCGAGCCTACGCGGGCATAGCGTTCCTCGCCGCGCACCAGCACCTCCAGCGCGAGCAGCACGAAGCAGCAAGTCACCAGGACGCCGGCTAGCATGTTGGCGGCGGGACCGTTGAAGGTCGACTGGAACTGGTCGACGATCGCCGTGGTGAAAGTGTCGAAGCGGATGAAGACGTAGAGGCCGTATTCGGCCAGCAGATGCAGGCCGACCAGCAGCGCGCCGCCGCAAATGGCCAGTCTCAGCTGCGGCAGCACGACACGCCAAAACACCCGCCATGGTCCAAGGCCGAGTGCTGCGGCTGCGTCCTCCAAAGCAGGATCGAGCCGGCGCAGAGCCGCCGCCAGCGGCAGATAGAGGAACGGGAAATAGGCGAGAACCGAGACCAGCACGCCGGCCCACAGGCCGTGCAAGGTCGGCACCATGGTGATCCAGGCGTAGGAATGCACGAAGGCGGGGATGGCGAGCGGCGCCACCGACAGCCAAGCCCACAGCCGGGCGCCGGGCAGGTCGCTGCGCTCGGTCAGCCATGCCAGCGTCACCGACAGCACGGTGGCGATCGGCACGGTGAGCGCCACCAGAAGCACGGTGTTGACCAGAAGTTCGCCGACGCGCGGCCGGAAGACCAGGGCCGAAGCAGTGTCCCAGCCGATCTGCACACCGATCCAGATGATGAACGCCAGCGGCAGCAGCGACAGCAGCGAGACAATTATGGCGGCAAGCGCGATCCAGGACATGGGCTTCCGGCGGGACCGCCCGACTGTCTGGCCTGAACGTGCGAGATCGACCGCAGTTTGCATCAGCTCGACCGCGCCACTGCCGCCGGGGCGGGGGCGCCGCAGGCGCGGCCGGAAACGCAATGTGTTGTCATGGACAATGCCATCTCGAAAACAGAGCGCTCCTGCGGAAAGTCCGGCAGGAGCGCAATCGTTGCCCTTTTAGGACGAACCCAGCCTAAAGCAAGCCGGCTGCCGTCATCAGGTCCGTCACCTTTTTGGAGTTCAGTGTCGCCGGATCGACCTTCGGCGCCTGCAGGTCGGCCAGCGGCACCAGCTTGGGATTGGACTGCGCGTCCTTGCCGATAGCGTATTCGAAGGACGTGCCGGTCTTCAGCACGTCCTGGCCGCCTTTCCCGGTCACCCATTTGAGGAACGCCTGGGCTTCCTTCGGGTGTTTGCTCGAGGCGAGCACGCCGCCGCCGGAGATCGAGACGAAAGCGCCGGGATCCTGGTTCTTGAAATAATGCAGTTCGACGTTCTTGCTGTTTTCGCCGGTCTTTGCCTGATCGCCGAAATAGTAATAGTGGTAGATGATTCCGCCTTCGATCTCGCCGGCATTGACCGCCTTCATCACCGTGCCGTTGCCCTTGTAGGCGGTGAAATTCTCCTTCATGGCCTTCAGCCAGTCGGCGGTTGCGGCTTCGCCCTTGAGCTCGAGCAACGCGCTGACGATGGCCTGAAAATCGGCGCCGGAAGGCGAGGCTGCCCAGCGGCCTTTCCAGCTCGGATCGGCGAGATCGAGCATCGATTTGGGCAGCTTTTCGGCCGTGAGCTTGGTTTTGTTGTAGGCAAAGACGGTGCTGCGCGCCGCGACACCCACCCATCTGCCGCTGCTCGGCTGGAATTCGGCCGGGACTTGCGCCAGCGTGTCGGCGTCGACCGGCGCGAAAAGGCCCGCCGCTTCGACCAGGGTCATCGCCGGCGAGTTTTCGGTCAGGAACACGTCGGCCGGCGAAGAAGCGCCCTCGGCGACGATCTGGTTGGAGAAATCGCTGTCGCCGCCATTGCGCAGCGTGACCTTGATGCCGGTTTCCTTGGTGAAACCTTCGACCCATTCCTTGGCCAGGCTCTCATGCTGGGCGTTGTAGACGATGATGCCGGCATCCGCGGCCATCGCCGGCCCGGCGATCATGCTCACGGCCAGCGCTTTGGCCCCCGCTAGGGTGGAGAGCGTGTATCTCATGGCGTCATCCTCAATCTCGGTGGTTCTGGTTTCGCAGGCTGCACCTATCGATACCTGACAGCAGTAGTCAACATTGCTCGGCTGCTTCAATCGGTCGCCGCTCCCGCAAACTTTCGTGATTTTGCGGCACTTTGGCTTGGACATCATTTCGCCGGACACGTAACAAATCGGTGCCGAGGCGCGAAGATCGGGGAGTGAACTCTTGTGAGCGGCAAGGATGAGGCCGAGCTTTCCCGGCTGATGCGGGCCGCGATCGCGGGAGATGAAAGGGCCTACGCCGACTTTTTGCACCGGATCGCCGCGCTGGTTCGCGGCTTTGCGAGGCGCAAGATCGTACAGGGCGGGGTCGATCCCGAGGATGTTGTGCAGGAAACCTTGCTGGCCATTCATGTGAAACGGCATACCTGGCGCCAGGACGCGCCGGTGTTGCCATGGATCTATGCGATAGCCCGCTTCAAGCTGATCGATGCTTTCCGGCGGCGCGGACGGCGCATCGAAATCGAGATCGACGAGATCGCCGAGACCTTTGCCGAGCCGGAAACCGAGACCGTCAGCGAACGCGACATCAACCGGGCGCTGGACGGACTGCCGGCTGCGCAGCGTTCCGTCGTTTCTTCGATCTCGGTCGACGGCCGCTCCATCGGCGAGACGGCGGCCACGCTCGGCGTCAGCGAGACGGCGGTGCGGGTGTCGCTGCATCGCGGGCTTGCCGCGATCGCCAAGCGATTTGGGCAGGGGCGCTTCGGGCGGCAGTGACATGAGGACGGAGGATCTCATCAAGGCACTCGACGCCGACACAAGCAGCAAGGCGATGCCGCTGCGCTCGGCCTGGTTGATGGCGGCGGCAGCCGCGGCGGTGATCGCGGCTCTGGTCTTCTTTCTCACCATCGGCCCGCGTCCCGACATCATGACCGCCATGCACACGATGCGGTTCCTGGCGAAGTTCGTGTTCACCATCGTGCTCGCCGTCACCGCCTTTGGCCTGGTCCGGGCGTTGTCGACGCCGGGCGCTTCGACGGCAAGAGCCGCGGCCTGGATGCTGGCGGCGCCGCTGCTGGTGGCCGTGGCGGTGGCTCTCGAACTGTTCATGGTGCCGGAGCCGATGTGGAGCACGCGCATGGTCGGCTCCAACATGATGATCTGCATGGGCTTCATCCCGCTGATCGGCATCGGCCCGCTTGCCGTCTTNCGCATGGTCGGCTCCAACATGATGATCTGCATGGGCTTCATCCCGCTGATCGGCATCGGCCCGCTTGCCGTCTTCCTGTGGATGCTGCGCTATGGCGCGCCGACGCGGCCGGTGTTGGCCGGGGCGGTCGCGGGACTGCTCGCCGGCGGCCTGGCGGCGACCTTCTACGCCGCGCACTGCTTCGACGATTCGCCGCTTTTCGTCGCCACCTGGTACACGCTCGCCATCGCCGTCCTCGCCGGTCTGGGCGCGCTCGGGGGACGGTTCTTCGTGCGCTGGTGACCGGGCCGTTCAAGATCGCCCAATAATCACCGATCCTTAATCATGCCGGGAATTGTTTGCGGGTTCACCGTGTTGCCGGTGGCTCCGGCGCAACCTTTCCTTAAAATCGATCATCCAGTGTTTTTTGCAGAAATGTGTTGCGCATGGGGTGGCATGCACAGTGATGCGACGAGAGCGAAAAAGCCTGCGGGCTGACAGTCAGGTGGCTTTGGTGCTTGCGGCCGGAGGGCTTTGCGCTGCCGTGGTCGCGCTCCTGCTGTCGCGGCTCGATGTCAGCGCCGAAGTGCTGAAACTCTGCCTGCAGATATCGGTGCCGGTCGCCGCCGTTGCGCTGATTCTCGCCGCCCTGTTCATTTACCGGATACTGGACGACCGCCGGCAGATCGCCGAAAGCGAGCAGCGTTTCCGCCGCGCCATGGAGGATTCGGCGATCGGCATCGCCATTGTCGGCCTCGACGGCCGCATCCATGAAACCAACCCGGCCTTCGCCGCCATGCTCGGCTATAGCAAGCAGGAGATCGAGGCGCTGACCTTCTTCCAGATCACCCATCCCGACGATGTGCAGATCGGCCGTGAGACGATGGACGGCATGCGGGCGGGCACCGTCAACGCCTTCCACTTCGAAAAGCGCTACCTCAGGAAGGACGGCACGCCGGTATGGGCCCATCTTGCCGGTTCCGTCATTCGCGACGAGAAGAGCGGGAGCCCGCTCTACCTGGTCTCCCAGATCGAGGATATCGATGCGCGCAAGCAATCCGAGGCGCGCATAGCCGAGGCCGAAACGCGCTGGAATTTTGCCCTGGCCAGCGCCGGACAAGGCGTCTGGGATCTTGATATGCGGAAGGGCGGCACCACCTACTCCGCCACCTGGGTGAAGATGCTGGGCTATGCCGATGGCGAACTGGACGGCGACCCCGACCGCTGGCTGGCGATGATCCACCCCGACGATCGCGAAAACGTCGCCGAAGCCGATCGTGCCCATCTGGAGGGCAGGACACCGTTCTTCGAAGCCGAGTTCCGGATGCGCCACAAGGATGGCCACTGGGTCTGGATCCTCGACCGCGGCAAGACGCTCGAACGCGACAAGGACGGACGGCTGGTCAGGGCCATCGGCAGCCTGACCGACATCACCCAGCGCAAGCAAACCGAGGAAAGCCTCATCGTATCGGCGGCAATGCTGGCCGACGAGAAGGAGCGGCTGAGGGTGACGCTGCAGTCGATCGGCGACGCCGTCATCTGCACCGATGCCGCAAACCGCATCACCTTCATGAACCCTGTCGCCGAAAAGCTCACCGGCGTTGTTGGCGCAGAGGCGCTCGGCAAGACGCTTGGCCATGTCTACTGGGCGGTGGACGAAGAAACCGGGCAAAGGATCGGCATGACGCGGCCGGCGCTCGGCAGCGCCAGCCCTGTCGACCAGAACAGTCGCGCCGTCCTCATCCGTCGCGACGACACACGCTGCAGCATCCGCCAGGTGGTGTCGCCGATCATGAACGACCGCCAGGAGTTCTGCGGTCTTGTCATTGTCTTCCAGGACTTCACCGATGCGCGCGCCTTGCAGCGCCAGCTCGCCTATGCCGCCGCGCATGATGCGCTGACTGGCCTTGCCAACCGTTCGAGCTTTATCCGCACCATGGAGGAACTGGTCGACCGGAGCCGCAAGGCCGGCACAGCCAGGCCGGCGGGCGAACATCATTTCATGTTCATCGATCTAGACCATTTCAAGCTGGTCAACGACACTGGCGGGCACGCCGCCGGCGACGCCTTGCTGAAGCGGGTTGCCGAGGCCATTCGCGGTGCGCTTGGGCCGGAGGATATCGTGGCCCGCCTCGGCGGCGACGAATTCGCGGTCATCCTGAAAGCCGGGCCGAGCGCCGGCGCCAGGATTGCCGCACGCTCGGTCATCGACGCCATCCGCGGCCTGCAGTTCAGCTGGGACGGCCGGCCGCATGCGATCGATGCCAGCATCGGGCTGGCGCCAATCCACAGCAACAGCGGTGAAGTCGACGAGATCATCGCCCGGGCCGATGCTGCCTGCTATGCGGCCAAGGCCGCCGGCCGCGGCTGTGTTTCCGTGGCGCCTGACGATACCGGGTCAAGAGGCCAAGCAGAGCCGCCGCTTGCAGCGGCGTCCTGAGGGAGCACGGAACTTTCGTTCTGGTGGTTAGCGCGTCGGAACCGGATGCTCGCCGCGATAGTCGTAGAAGCCGCGCCCGGTCTTGCGGCCGAGCCAGCCGGCCTCGACATATTTCACCAGCAGCGGGCAGGGGCGATATTTCGAATCCGACAGGCCGTCATGCAGCACCTGCATAATCGACAGGCAGGTGTCGAGGCCGATGAAATCGGCGAGCTGCAGCGGTCCCATCGGATGGTTGGCGCCGAGCCGCATGGCGGTGTCGATGGCATCGACCGAGCCGACCCCCTCATAGAGCGTGTAGATCGCCTCGTTGATCATCGGCAACAGAATGCGGTTGACGATGAAGGCCGGAAAATCTTCAGAGACGGTGATGGTCTTGTCGAGCTGTTTCACATAGGCCTTGGCCGCCTCGAAGGTCTGATCCTCGGTAGCGATGCCGCGCACCAGTTCGACCAGCTTCATCAGCGGCACGGGGTTCATGAAATGTATGCCGATAAAACGCTCGGGACGGTCGGTCTGCGCCGCAAGCCGGGTGATCGAAATCGACGAGGTGTTGGTCGCCAGAATGGCTTCCGGGTTGAGCTGGGGACAGAGCTGCGCGTAAATCTTGCGCTTGACCGTCTCGTCCTCGGTCGCCGCCTCGATAACCAGATCGGCACCGGCGAGATCAGCCATGGTGGGGGCTGCGGAAATGCGCGCCATCGCTTCGTTACGCAGCTTTTCCTCAAGCTTGCCGGAGCCGACCTGACGGGCCATGTTGCCGCTGACCGTGGCAATGCCCTTCTCGATACGGTCGGGCGAGACGTCGTAGATCAGCACCTTGAAACCCGAAAGTGCTGATACATGCGCGATGCCGCCGCCCATCTGGCCGGCGCCGATGATGCCGATCGTCTCGATCTTGGCCATTTGCAGCGATCCCGTCGAAAAGGCCTTTGCGGCCTGCTTTTTGTGCAGTGCAAACTAAAAGGGTGGGGCAGCTTCGTCTACCCCACCCTTTCACAATTTAATACGCTTTGGCAGAGAGCGTCAAAGCGCCTTTTGCAGTTCCGGCAGGATGACGAACAGGTCGCCGACCAGGCCGTAATCGGCAACCTGGAAGATCGGCGCCTCTTCGTCCTTGTTGATGGCGACGATGACCTTCGAATCCTTCATGCCAGCAAGGTGCTGGATGGCGCCGGAAATGCCGACGGCAATATAGAGGTCCGGCGCCACGACCTTGCCGGTCTGGCCGACCTGCCAGTCATTCGGGGCGTAGCCGGCGTCGACGGCAGCGCGCGAGGCGCCGACGGCTGCACCGAGCTTGTCGGCGACCGGCAGGATGACTTCCTGGAACTTTTCCGAGGAGCCGAGCGCGCGGCCGCCCGAAATGATGATCTTTGCCGAGGTCAGCTCCGGACGGTCGGTTTCCGAGAGTTTGTTCTCGACGAAAGTGGAGAGGCCGGGATTGGCCGCGGCCTTCACCGTCTCGACAGCTGCCGAGCCGCCCTCGGGGGCAGCCTGGAAGGAGGCGGTGCGCACAGTGATGACCCTCTTGGCGTCGGTAGACTGCACCGTCTGGATCGCATTGCCAGCATAGATCGGCCGCTTGAACGTGTCTGGTGAAACCACTTCGATGATCTCGGAGACTTGCGCGACATCGAGCAGGGCCGCCACGCGCGGCGCGACGTTCTTGCCCGACGAGGTCGCCGGCCCGATTATGGTGTCGTAGGCGCCGGCCAGCGAGACAACGAGTGCGGCGAGCGGTTCGGCGAGGCGCTCGGCCAGTTCGTCGGCCTCGGCCAGCAGCACCTTGCTCACGCCCTTGAGCTTGGCGGCGGCGTCGGCAGCGCCTTTGGCGCCTTTGCCGGCGACCAGCACATGCACGTCCGAACCGATCTGCAGCGCCGCCGAGAGCGCTTTGGCGGTCTGGTCGGAAAGAGTTGCGTTGTCGTGTTCTGCGATGAGGAGAATGGTCATTTTATCTGTTCCTTCCAGTCTCAGAGCACGCCGGCTTCGTTCTTCAGCTTGTCGACCAGTTCGGCGACGCTCTTGACCTTCACGCCCGCCTTGCGGCCGCTGGGCTCCTCGGTCTTGAGCACCTTCAGGCGCGGCTTGACGTCGGCGCCGTAATCGGCCGGGCTCTTTTCGTCGAGCGGCTTCTTCTTGGCCTTCATGATGTTGGGCAGCGAGGCGTAGCGCGGCTGGTTGAGGCGAAGATCGGCGGTGATGATCGCCGGCATCTTCAGTTCCACCGTCTGCAGGCCGCCATCGACTTCGCGCGTCACCTTGGCCTTGTCGCCGTCGAGCACGACCTTGGAGGCGAAGGTGCCCTGTGCCCAGCCGAGCAGGGCGGCCAGCATCTGGCCGGTCTGGTTCGAGTCATCATCGATCGCCTGCTTGCCGAGGATCACGAGGCCGGGCTGCTCGGCGTCGACGACGCCCTTCAGCACCTTGGCGACGCCGAGCGGCTCGGTCTGTTCATCTGTCTTGACCAGGATGGCGCGGTCGGCGCCCATGGCGAGCGCGGTGCGGAGCGTTTCCTGCGCCTGCTGCGGGCCGATCGAAACGACGATGATCTCTTCGGCCTTGCCGGCTTCCTTCAGCCGGAGTGCCTCTTCCACCGCGATCTCGTCGAACGGGTTCATCGCCATCTTGACATTGGCGAGTTCAACCGCCGAACCATCAGCCTTGACGCGAACCTTGACGTTCGCATCCACAACCCGCTTCACGGGCACAAGGATCTTCATTTGCCTGTCACCTCTCCTGAGATATCCGGGCGCGCTATAGCAGCGTGCGCCTCCGCAGAGTTGTCGAAAGCCGACATTCCTGACTGAATTGCGGCCAAACGGAATCCTGGCCGGACGAATTCTGGTCTTCTGCCGCCTAGCGGTGGCGCTCTCCGTAGTTGTGGCGACGCAACACGTCAATATGCCACGGCAGCGGCCAAACCACTCAAATCGGTTCAGTTGTGACCGGAAGCGCCACCCCGGCCCCAACGCGTCTCAGGTTGCACGGGAGCCGGACCGGCTGGCGCCGGCCCAATAGAAGCGGCTGGCTGATCGGCGGGTTCCGGCTCGCCGTCGTCACCGGCGAGCAGCGGCACGCCGCGGCTGCGCATGATGAGCACCAGCACGCCACCGGCAATGATGCCGCCAATGTGGCAGGCCCAGGATATCTGGTTTTCGCCGCCGGCGGCAAACATCACCACCTGGAAGCCGATCCACAGGATCAGCGGGATGAAGGCCGGGATACGCAGCGGAATCCGGGCAAAGACCAGCACCCACACTTTCACCCGGGGGTAGAGGACCAGATAGGCGGCGACGACGCCGGCAATGGCGCCGGAGGCGCCGATCAGCGGAACCTCCGAACTCCAGGCGACGAGCCCCTGCAAGAAGGCGCCGGCGATGGCGCAAAGCAGGTAGAAGATGAGGTAGCGGATGTGGCCGAGTGCGTCCTCGACATTATCGCCGAACACCCACAGGAACAGCATGTTGCCGCCGAGATGAAAGATATCGGCATGCAGGAAGGCATAGGTGAGGTAACTCAGGCTCTCCGGAATGACGACGAATTGGGGCGAGAGTTCTGCCGTATCGTGGACAACGGAAGGAATAAAGCCGAGGCCGAGCACGGCGGCATTGTTGAAATTTTCGCCGCCGATCGTGGTGATGAGAAAGACCAACGCGTTGGCCGCGATCAGGCCGATCGTCACATATTGCAGCCGGATGTGGCGCAACCTGTTGGAGTCGTAAAGCGGGATGAACATGCCCCAAGCCCTTTCCCGCCTTCGAGAAAATTCAGCGGTTCTTGCCGGGCACCCATAACACGTCGGCATTTCCGTTGTCATTGACCGCACGGGCGGCGACGAACAGAAAGTCGGAGACGCGGTTTATGTATTTCAGCCCCTCGCGATTGACATGTTCGGCCGGGTCCTGCGCCAGCGCCACCATGATCCGCTCGGCCCGTCGCGCCACGGTGCGGGCAAGATGAAGTGCTGCCGCCGCCGGCGTGCCGCCATTGAGCACGAAGGATTTGAGCGGCTGCAGATCCTTGTTGAGAAGGTCGATATCCTTTTCGACGCGGTCGGTCTGCGAGGCGATGATGCGCAGCGGCTCGTAGCCCAGCGGCTTGCCGTCGTCGGGCACGGCGAGATCGGCGCCGAGGTCGAACAAATCGTTCTGGATGCGGGACAGCATGGCGTCGATGGCGGGATAACTTGCCGCTGTGTGCAGGCGGGCGATACCGATGCAGGCATTGGCTTCATCGACGGTGCCGTAGGCATCGACGCGCAGGTCGGATTTCAGCCTGCGTTCACCGGTGCCGAGGCCAGTGGTGCCGTCATCGCCGGTGCGGGTGTAGATCTTGTTGAGCTTGACCACGTCGCCTCCCGAACGGCCGTCACTTGCGGGTGAAATACACCACCAGCAGGATCAGTGCCAACGCCAGCGCCTGCAGCAGCACGCGTGCCTGCATCAGCTTGTTCGAGCTCACACCGGAGCCGCCGCGCATCATGTTGATGAGGCCGCGGACAAGCACGATCACCACGGCGACCATGACGAGGACGAGGAGGACTTTGATGACGGTTGCCATGATCTGTTCCCAGTTCTGTTGCGATCAGGCGCGTCCGGCCAGAACGCGGTAGAGCATCGATGCCGGCAGGATGCGCTTGAGCATCACGCCGATCCTGGCCGGCACTGTTACCACATAGTGCGGGCGCGGGCGCCGCGACAGAAGAGCATGGCGCAAGGCCGCATAGACCACCTCCGGCCCCTTTTTCAGCGGCGATGAACTGCCGCCGGCCCGAAGCCGCGCCAGTTGCGCGGCATAGGCGACGTGGTGGACGGAATTCTCGTGGTCGATGTTCTTCAGGAACCAGAACAGCCCGTTGCTGGCGATTTTCGAGGTCACCGGCCCCGGTTCGATCAGCGAGACATGGATGCCGCTGCCCCTGAGTTCCTGCTGCATGCACAGCATCAGGCCTTCGATCGCGTGCTTGGAGGCTGAGTAGGCGCCGCGAAAAGGCACCGGCGCGAGCCCAAGGATCGAGGAACAATGAACGAGGCGGCCATGTCCCTGGCGACGCATTACCGGTACGATGCGTCGGGTGAGGTCGTGCCAGCCGAAGAAATTGGCCTCGAACTGCTCGCGCAATGCCGCAACCGGCAGGTCTTCCACAGCGCCGGGCTGTGCATGGGCGCCGTTGTTGAACAGGGCGTCGAGGCGTCCGCCTGTCCGCTCCTGCACCGAGCCCACAAGGGCTTCGATAGAGTCCGGCTCACGGTAATCGAGGTAAAACGCCTCGATGCCGTCGGCTTCAAGTGCGGCTATGTCATCCGGCTTGCGCGCCGTTGCAAACACGCGCCAGCCATCCGCCTTCAGCGCACGGGCGCAGTAGGCGCCTATCCCGGACGAGGCGCCGGTGACGATGATGGTGCGCAACTCTTTGGCAGGCGGCATCGTGGTTTGAGCAAGGGTTGCCATTTGCCACAATCCCTTCCCATATTCGCGGCGTCGAGACAATCGAAGGGAACGCGGCTCTTGATGCGGAATATCGTCGTGCTGCGCCGCGTGCTCTATGACGCGCTTGGCCATTTCAACACCGATGACGGCTGGGCCATGGCCAGCCATCTGGCGATCACTTCGCTCATGGCGCTGTTCCCGTTCCTGATCTTCGCCACCACGCTGGCGAGCTTCCTCGGCGCGCAGGCGTTCGCCGATACTGCCGTGCACCTGGTCTTCGACACCTGGCCCGAACAGATCGCCAAGCCTATCGCGCGCGAAGTGCTCAACGTGCTGACCGTGCGGCGCACCGATCTTTTGACCTACGGCGTGCTGCTGGCGGCCTATTTCGCCTCCAACGGCATCGAGGCGCTGCGCACCTCGCTCAACCGCGCCTACCGCGTCGCCGAAACGCGCGGCATCATCTACCGCCGGGTGCAGAGCATTTTCTTCGTGCTGATCGCGACGGCCGGTTTCCTGGCGATCAGCGTGCTCCTGGTCTTTGCGCCCTTGCTGGCGCGGCTGGCGGAAGCTCATTTCGAGTGGATCAAACCCTATACGGGCACGATCACGCTGTGGCGTTACGTCATCGCCTCAACCGTCATCATTGGTGGCTTGTTTGCCGTCCACTATTGGCTGCCGGCGGGCAAGCGCCGCTTTGTCTCGCTGGTGCCTGGCATCATCTTCACTCTGGCTGCGTGGCTTGTCGGCTCGACGATGTTCGCGACCTACCTCGACCATTTCTCGTCCTATGTGACGACCTATGCCGGCCTCGCCTCGATCATGATCGCCGTGGTTTTCCTCTATATGCTGTCGGCGATCTTCATCCTCGGCGGCGAACTCAATGCGGCGATCAGCCGCTTTCTCGAAGCGCGCGCGCGTGTCGGCAGCTAGGTTTTGGCTGGCCGAGCCGTGGCCAGCCCGACGCCGAGCGTCGCGATTGCCATGCCAACGATCTGCACGAGGCTGAGCCGTTCGCCGAACAGCGCCCAGGCGATGACAGCGGTGACGGCCGGCACCAGGTAGAACAGCGACGCGACCTTCGACATCTCGCCGTCGCGAATCATCACCATCAGCAGGAAGATGGCGCCGATCGACAGCACCAGGACCAGCCAGGCCATGGCGAAGATCAGTTCCCCGTTGATGATCACCGTATGGGTCTCAAGGGCCAGCGAGGCCAGGATCATCAGCGAGCCGCCGCCGATATATTGCCACATCGTCGCCGCCACCAGGTCGCCACCCGAGGCATAGCGCTTCTGCCAGATGGTCCCGGCGCTCATGCCCAGCACCGAGACCAGCGACGCCGCCAGGGTTTCGGGCGTAACGCCGCCGCCGAGAGCGCCGAGCTTCGGCCACAGCACGATGATCACCCCCACAAGGCCGACGGCAAGGCCGGCCCAGTGGCGCGGCAGGATGGCCTCGCCGAGGAATCGGCCGGCAAGCACGGCGGTGATCAGTGGCTGCAGGCCGACGATCAGCGCCGAAAGCCCGGCGGGCATGCCCCTGTGGATCGCCCAGAACACCGCGCCGAGATAGATGCCATGCATGAGGATGCCGGCGACCGTGGCGTGAAGCGCTTCTGCCCTTGTGGCTCGCTTCGAGCCAAGCACGAGCATCAGGCCGGCGAGCAGCAAGGCGGCGATGACAAAGCGGGCCGCCAAAAAGGTGAAGGGCTCGGCCCAGGGCATGGCGTAGCGCGCGCCGATGAAACCTGTCGCCCACAGGACGACAAACGAGGCGGGGATGAACCGCTTGAGACTGTGCATTTTCGGGGAAGCCGTTTCCGGTGGAGAGGTCCGATTCGGTGAAGAGACAAATACGGCAATTGCTCTAATGCGGTTCAATCCGGCAAGCAAAGCGAAACAATTGGTACATAAGTTCATCCTGATGTAGGAGGTGGTCGAATTCAAAAGGCGGCGTCAGGGCAATCGACTTCTGTCGATCGATCCGGCGACATGGCGTTTTGGCTTCGACAGGGAGCGCGCATGCTGTTGCATCTCGATACAAGCTGGCTGTTGATGACGGTGGCCAGTGTGGCCGTGTTCGGCTTCTTCTTCGGTTCAGCGCTCGACGCCATCATGCAGGAGGACGGTTTTGGGTCGACCGGCAACACATTGCTGTTCACGCTCGGCTTTTTCGTCGCGGTCATGGCCGCGAACGAACATGGCATCGTCCTGAGAGATCTGAAGCTCGCGGTTGCCTGGGGACTGGGCGGCGCCTTCGCGTTTATCGGCGCGTTGGCGCTGCTCAAGGCGGGGCTGGCCCGGCTTTAGTCATAGCCCGACCAGCCGCCTGACATCGTCCGGCGACATGCCTGCCTGC
Organism: Mesorhizobium sp. LSHC412B00; assembly: GCF_000503035.1. Lineage (NCBI taxonomy): Bacteria > Pseudomonadati > Pseudomonadota > Alphaproteobacteria > Hyphomicrobiales > Phyllobacteriaceae > Mesorhizobium > Mesorhizobium sp. LSHC412B00. The sequence continues at coordinate 82,497 of NZ_AYWB01000012.1, forward strand.
CTCAGTGCGGCAAGGCCGGTATCAGCAAAACTCTTCGACAGTTTGCGCCCATCAGGTCCGAGTATGAGACGGTGGTGGAAATACTGCGGCTGGCCGAGGCCGAGCAATTCTTGCAGCAAGCGCTGGATGCCAGTCGCGGAATAGAGGTCGCGGCCACGCACGACATGGCTCACACCTTGCAGGGCGTCGTCGACGACGACGGCCAGGTGATAGCTGGTCGGTATGTCGCGGCGCGCCAGAATGACGTCGCCCCAGTCTTGCGGACGCGCCTCGACGCGCTGCGTCGCCGAAAGCGTCTCGTTGGTGAATTCGCGCCAGGACAAATCCGTGCCGACGCGCGCCAGCGCCGCCTTAACGTCGAGGCGCCAGGCGAAGGGCGCATTTTCGGCGATGCGGCGGTTGCGTTCGCTGATCGGCAGCGCCTTGTCGGCGCCGGGATAAAGCGGCACGCCGTCCGGGTCGCGCGGCCAGTCGCGGCCGCGCTTTTCGCTGTCGGCGATGAAGGCCCTGATCTCGCCACGGCTCATGAAGGCAGGGTAGACGAGTTCTTCGCGGACCAGCCGGTCGAGCACGGCCTGATAGTCGGTGAAATGCTCGGCCTGGCGCCGCACCGGCTGTTCCCATTCGAGACCTAACCATTCGAGGTCGCGAAAGATGCCGGCCTCGAATTCAGGCGTGCAGCGGATCGTGTCGATGTCCTCGATGCGCAGCAGCAGGCGGCCGCCGGCCGCACGCGCCAGTTGCTGGTTGAGCAGTGCCGAACAGGCATGGCCGAGATGCAGTTCGCCATTCGGGCTCGGCGCGAAGCGGAATGTCAGGAGCGTCATCTCACAAGCGGCAATCGGGTTGTGCAGCGGTTTTGCCAATTGCTACCGTGCGGTCGGTTCAGGAACAAGAAACATGCAACGCATCGCGACACTGGACGATATTGCGCGCGGGCTGGATGCGCTTTGCGCAATCGATCCGCGCCTGGAAAAGGTGCGCGGCATGGCCGGAGAGGTGCCGCTGCGGCTGTCGGAGCCCGGCTTTCGAAGCCTGGCCTCCATTATCGTTTCGCAACAAGTATCCCGTGCGAGCGCCGATGCCATTTTCGGCCGGCTGGTGAAACTGGTCGATCCGCTAACGCCGCAGGCGATCCTTGCCGCCGGCGAGGACATGTTTCGTGAGGCTGGGCTGTCGCGGCCGAAGCAGCGCGGTCTGATCGCGGTTGCGCAGGCCGTGGTTGAGGGGCTCGACCTGCATCACCTCTGTTCGCTCGACGCCGAAGAGGCGATCGCGGCTATGATCGCGGTGCCGGGCATCGGCCCGTGGACGGCGGAAGTCTATCTCCTGTTTGCCGCCGGCCACCCCGATATTTTCCCCGCGCGCGACGTCGCGCTGCAGAGCGCGGTTGGCCACGCGCTCGGCATAGAGCCGCGTCCGCCGGAGAAAACGCTGATCGCTCTGGCCGAATCATGGAGCCCGTGGCGAGGCGTCGCATCGCGGCTTTTCTGGTCCTATTATCGCGAAACCAGGGGCCGGGACGCAGCACCTCCGGCCTGAAACCGTAAAAAAGCATGAAAATCCTGCATTTTTGCCGCTTTTGGCTGATGACAATCCGCTTCACATCCCTGTCATGTCGGGCTTACAGTATCCGCGCCGATCGGTTCTAGAACGAGGAGGTCAACAAGTGACGGTTGCCGTATCTCCGGATGGGCTTCCTGCGCTGGTGCTGAATGCGGATTACCGTCCGCTCAGCTATTACCCCTTGTCGCTCTGGTCCTGGCAGGACGCCATCAAGGCGGTGTTCCTCGACCGGGTCAACATCGTCGCCGAATACGAGCATGCGGTGTCTTCGCCGACCTTTTCGATGAAGCTGCCCAGCGTCGTCAGCCTGAAGGCCTATGTGAAGCCGTCGAGGCACCCGGCATTCACCCGCTTCAACGTGTTCCTGCGCGACCGCTTCCAGTGCCAGTATTGCGGCACGCCCGAGGATCTGACCTTCGACCACGTCATCCCGCGCCATCGCGGCGGGGCGACGACGTGGGAGAATGTCGTCGCCGCCTGTTCACCCTGCAATCTGAGGAAGGGCGGCATGATGCCGGCGCACGCCAAGATGTGGCCGCTGCAGAAGCCCTACCAGCCGACCGTGCACGACCTGCACAACAATGGCCGGCTGTTCCCGCCCAACCATCTGCATGAAAGCTGGATGGATTATCTCTACTGGGATGTGGAACTCGAACCGTAGGGATCGTTCGAGAATTCGCAAGGCTGGCCGCCTGAAGCGATTTTGCGCTTCCGATGCTCACACGCCTGCCAGACCCTATCGGAACAGCTCGGCTGCGCTCACTTATCGGCGGCATCGCCTTTAAGGACCGGCTTCCCCCACTCCGTCGCTGCTTCGCAGCGCCACCTCTCCCCCCTCCGGAGGGAGAGGAAGGGAGCCCCGCTGGAGGAGCGCTGGCTGTAGAGTAGCGCCGGCTGTAATAGGCTCGCGCCTTTCCTCTACCCCGTCGATCGGGGGAGAGGTGGTTCGGCGAAGCCGAGACGGAGTGGGGGTCGACCTGGCTCGGACGTCGAAAGCCGCGCCACGCGAACCAGTCTGCAGAATTTTTGCTCGAACTCTGCGTCGTGGCGCTCGATCGAATTAGCTCAATCGCGCGCCATTGCCCCGCGAAAGGCGACGGCGGCGAGGATGAAGCTGGCGATGGCGTTCCAGCCGGCCAGCGACAGGCCGAGGATACGAAGGGCTGCCTTGTCGCAGGATGGCGGCACGAATTTGTCGAGCGCGTCGAGCACGCCCTTGCCGCCGGTATCGACCGGGCCGGCGCCGGCCGTGCAATCGGCCGGGCCCTGCCACCAGGCCCATTCGACGCCCGAATGATAGACGCCGAGATAGAGCCCGTAGAGCATCAGCAGGCCGCCGACGGCAAGCAGGCCGCGCGACAGCCATGCGGGTGCGCTGAACATCGAGGCGATCACCGCCAGCAGCATCAGCGGGGCGCCGATATAATAGGGCGTGCGCTGCTCCAGGCAGAGATGGCAGGGGATGTAGCCGCCTATGTGCTGGAAGGCGAGCGCGGAGCCGACCGTGGCGGCCATGGCGACGGCGAGAAACAAAGCGGTGCGCGTGCGCTGGCGTCCGGTATCGGCTGTCATCGTGGCTGTCATGTTTCGTCCGTTGAATTCGCCGTCCGCCGGCATAGTCCTGAAACCACCGCCCGCCTTGGGCGGTCAGAAGGCGTATTTGACGACGATATAGAGCAAAATCAGGGCGGCGGCGCCGGCGCCGACGATCAATCCCAAACGCTTCTCGATGAATTCCTTGATCTCTTCGCCATAGCGGCGCAGCAGCCAGGCAAGAAGCAGGAAACGAGCGCCACGCGCCAGGATGGCGGAGACGATGAAGACGAAAAGATTGACGTGGAGGGCGCCTGCCAGAATGGTGACCACCTTGATCGGCGGCAGGTGGGCGGCACCCGATGTGACGAGCAGCACCAGCATCAGCCCGGTGCCGGCCGACTGCCACCTCTCGAACGCGTCAAGGCCGCCAAAGTGCTCCAGCATCGGCCGTGCTATCGTGTCGTAGGCATAGTAACCGATCAGCCAGCCGGCAATGCCGCCCAGCACCGACGCGACAGTAGCGGTCAGCGCGTAGCGATAGGCGCGTTCGGGCCGCGCCAAAGCCATGGGCAGGTACAAGACGTCGGCAGGTATGAAAAACACCGAGCTTTCGACGAAAGCGATGAAGGCCAGCCACCATTCGGCGGATTTGCGGGCCGCCAGCGACAAGGTCCAGTCGTAAAGTCCGCGAAGCATCGGCTCTCCTGGATGCAGGTTGCCACACGCAACGCGCTTTGATGCGCGTCTGTCTAGAAAGATTTTCCGCGCCGCACAATGGCAGGAGCTTCACGAAACAGAAAGGCGGGCTTTTGCCGCAAGCAGGGCACGGCGGCGCATTTGGCCAGTTGACGAACAGGCCTCCAACCGTATAGTCCGCGCCCATCCAGGCCTTTGGGCCTGAGCCCCTATGGCGGAATTGGTAGACGCGCTCGACTCAAAATCGAGTTCCGCAAGGAGTGCTGGTTCGATTCCGGCTAGGGGCACCATTTCCCACCCGAGACACCTTGAAACCCAAGGATTGCAAGGGCCTTCGCTTTCCCCGAGGTACACTTTTAGGTACACCAAGGGGTACAAATCGAATGAGACTGGTTTTGAAACACGTCCAGAAGCGTGGCGACATTTGGCGCTATAGGCGCAAGGTCCCCGGTCCGCTCCGGGAGATACTGGGCAAAGGCGAGCTGGTCGCACCGCTGGGCGGAAGCGAGCAGGAGGCCGTCAAGCGATATGGCCGGGTGCATGGGGCGGCCGAGCAGACTTTGGCCGACGCCAAGCTCCGGCTAGCCGAGGCACAGGGGCTAATTCCCCCGCGCACCGAAACGCCATTGGATCGCTTCGCCAAAACACGAGACGCCATCCGGGAGCTTGGCTTTGACCCGGAGGCGCCCTCCAGTGAGGCAGAATGGTTCCGACGCTCTGCCGTGGCCGAACGCTTGGTTGCCGGGAGGCCGAGAGATCCGGAGACCGGCTATCCCGTCGAAGTTGCACCGGGCGAGACCGCACTTATCTCGGCCCTACATTCGGGGCTCGGAAAGGCGCCGCTTCCGACACTAGAGGACGCCAAGAGGCTCTACCTCACCGACCGAGCCAAACGCTCCGGGGCTAGCGAATTGGCGCGGAAGAAGGACGAGCAGAGGGCGGAGCGTGTCGTGGGCCACATCATCGAAGCTCTCGGGAAGAACCCTGTGCTTACAGAGTTGCGCCGGTCAGACGCCCGCGCTGTCCACGACCATATGCTCCGCGTCATCAACAGCCCGTCAACTGTCGACAGGTACTTGAACGACACTAGGGCGATCATCAATCACGCTCTGAAGGAAATGGACCTCGGCCACATCGCAAACCCCTTCACGGGCCTAGAGGTGCGAAGCGGGGACGAGGGCGAGACGGCGAAGGACAAGCGGCGTTCGCTCACGAAGGCCGAGCTTGCGGCCATTCGTTCGCGGATTGATACACTGTCCCGCGCCGACGACCTCAAGCACCTTTGGCGCATCCTTGAAGGGACTGGGTGCCGGCTCGCAGAGGTGACCGGTGCCAGGACCGTGGACGTCACAGTGGATGAGGAGCTACCCCATATCAGTGTCCAGTGGCACGAGGGCCGGCGCCTCAAGACGCACTCGTCGCGCCGCAAGGTGCCTTTGGTGGGGGAGGCTCTGGAGGCGGCAAAGGCCGCGCTAGAGGCGGCAGGAGAGGGTGCCTTGCTATTCCCTCGCTACGGCGGGGATAGTGGCCCCACGAGCGCGTCGGCGGCCCTCATGAAGCACGTTCGGGCCATCGTGAAAGACCGCAAGGCCACGGTCCACTCCCTTCGGCACAATATGAAGGACCGCCTCCGGGTGGGTGGAGTTGCGAAGGTCACCCAAGACATGATCCTCGGGCATGCAAGCGGGGGCGTGGGGGAGACCTACGGGAGCGATGAGGCGCGGCTTAAGGTGGCGATGGAGGCCATGATCAAGGCAGAGCGCCTATAAGTGTTGCGGATCGACCTTAACTCCCGGAGTGGAGCGAATCGCGTATAAGTGAACCCGAAGCTTCGGGCAGCCCCACTTAAGCAGAGCGAGATGGCACTTGTTTCTTATGTTCTAGGTGATTGCCCCGGCTGCGGCGCGAAGAACAGCTTCGGCAACGTGGATGTTTACGACCACTACGTCTACCTCGGATGTGGCGCTTGTCGTTACAACGAGCGCCTTCCCCTTCCTCCCGTCAAGAAGAAGGTGCTCTATCTTGACCAGTTCTTTTTCAGCCATGCCATCCGGGGGAAGGATGCGCCGTTTGTTGAGGCCGCCGAGCGCATTGCGGAGCTTGCGAAGTTACAGCTGCTCGTCGTTCCGTACTCCGATGTCCACGAAGACGAAACCCACCAATGGGCTGGCCACGAGCGCCTATTGGAGTTCATAAAGAACACCTCGCGGGGCTATGAGTTTGAGCCGACATACCAGGTTGTACAGACCCAGTTGAACCGCGCCTTTGACGCTTGGCGAGCGGACGGGCCGGACGCGTACGGTCCCCAGCGGCGAGAAGCCTTCCGCGAAGAAATTGATGTGTGGGACGGGTATTTTCGTATTGATGTGGGAGAGTACCACAAAGACATTGAGCTTGTCCGTAGGCTGAAAGCCGAAGCAATTGACGGCCTTGTTGACCTCTTTCCGGGCTGGCGCCGAAGCGTCACAACGTTTGTGCAGGACGTGCAACTTGAACGAGACGACGCCGCGCGGGGGTACATCGGAGCCTTCCATACGTACATGTTGCGGTTAGCGGAGGGGGACTACGGTGCCTTATGGAATTCGCCGATCGACGCCACGGTCGTCAGAAACTTGACCTATCGGTTTCCTCGCGACGCATTGCCGGAGGACCGGCTCAAGCGGGTGATAGAGTTTCTGACCTCCGAGCATTTCGCCAACACGCCATACCACGATATCCAAAGCAGGGTGTACGGCACCCTCAAGGCCATGGTGCGCGGCGGGGATTACCCGAACCGTGACAAGAGCATCGCTCGCCTTTCGGGGTTCTATTTCGACGTAAAGCACATATCGACGTACGCGCCATACTGTGACGCTTTCCTGATGGACAACGCGATGGCCGAAATCGTCAACCGAGGCGGCGTTGATTTGGCTGGCCGCTATGGAGTGCAGGTGTTCAGTCGCAATAACTGGGACGCGTTCCTCGGATGGCTTGAGGGCCTAAAGGACGGCCTCACAACCGAACACCGCGAGGGCCTGAAAGCGGCGTATCCTCGGCTAAAGGTTTAGCCGAACCTCGCCCTATGCGACGCGTACTGCATGTAGCACGTCCACCGCCTTGCCGAGCGAGTCCGGATGGCTTGTCCACAAAAGGGAACCGTGGACAATACTCCTTTCACGCCGCGCTGTTGACGGCCGTCCGGGAAGTTACCGGGAAAGAAGTGGCGTTCATCCGGTGGAACGGGACCGGGCCAGTCAGTTAGCACCAGAAGCGCCGCACTGACCTGTAAAAAGCTGTGATATCCGAAGGTCCTTTGCTGTCGGCACTTGATGCTGGCACGTATCGCGGTGTTACATTCGCGGCGAGACGAACAAGGGGTGGGACATGCAAGTATTTTTTGTAATAGCCTATTTTATCATAGGGTTCGTACAGCTTTTCGCCATTGCGGACGGCGCAGGACATGCCTTTCGAGTAGGAGGATTCGCGAGTTTCATCATCGCGGCGTTTCTTACCTACATACCAATTGTCGGTGCCGGGTTCGGTGTTTACGGAGCCGTTACGGCATGGGGGTGGCCCATCTGGCAGGCTCTTATTTTGTTCTTTTGGTATGTGATAGCCGCCGTCGTTGTTTCCATTGTCCAAGGTGTGGCTGGCCGCTGATGGGATTGGCGCCGCATGATGGATGGTTTTCTGCCTCAATAAGGCGAAATAGGCAGAGCTTCGTGCTGGCAAACCTGCTGCTCGTCGGCGTCCTCGTGTGCGTCGTCTTGGTTCTGTGGGTTTTCGCGCCCTCGAAGCGAAACGGCTATCTGATCTTACTCGTTTTTCTCGTGCCGTTTGTGCTCTGCCAATACTTCCTTACAGGCCAGCGCCTGCGAGACATGGGGCTTACAGGGTGGCTGGCTCTTTTGTGGCTTCCTGTTGGGATCGCCGACAACTACGTCGGGGGCGCTGCGACATTGGCGTTCATTCTCGTGCTGTGTGTCGTGCCTGGAACTGTTGGACCGAATCGTTACGGACCGGACCCACTAGCGGTGCTCTAGGGACCGACCGACATTCACTCACAGGAGCCGAGGGTGATCCGAAGATGACCAAGCATCAAGCCGCGCTGATCCCTGCTGTCGCCCTCGTTCTGGCGCTGGCCCCATGGCCCTACGCTTACTATCAATTGCTTCGAGTTGTCGTCACGGTGTGGGCTGTGGCCATCGCGTGGGATCAATATCAACTCGCCAAGCGGTGGACACCGTGGGTGATTTCTTTCGCGGCTGTAGCGGCGCTGTTCAATCCGATCGCTCCCATATACCTCGTCCGCGAGGTTTGGGCCGTCTTTGACCTGGTTGGCGCTGCTGTGTTCGCGACCTTTGGGTTGACGGGTTGGTCGCGCAAAGACACCTCAAAAGGCCAATAGCGGTTAGTGAGGGTCGCCTGAAAATGGCGGAAAAATCCGAGGGCTTGAACTCGACAATTGCGGAACCGCGATACCCCCCACGGGGCCGCCTTCAACCTCGCGGCCGCTGTCGCGTCTCGGCCCCCGCTTTGGGCACATTGTACGTGACTTGAGGCAAAGCTAACCTGTCTTCGGCAGTCATCGAGTTCGCCTCTGCGAAGAGACGGGGAAGCAGCACTAATACCTCCTCTTCGACATGCTTTGCAGTGTGATCGACTAGGTTATAAAGCAGCTGCAAGTGCGCATGATCAGTCAGGCCCGGCATAATCATGAGGGACAAGATGTCTTGCACTTCCCCAAGTGAGCCGAGCACGAGGCTCGGTGCCGTAAACGACATTTCACTCTCATTGTGCACCAGATGTTTATCGCGGATCGCCCTCCAGTAATTGAAGCCGTCGAGGGCGTCCGGCATTCCCTTGAACACCCGCTCCGCTTTTAAGGGGCCAACAACTCTGTTTTCGCCAAAGCAGGAAAAGAATTTCACGGCGATCCCGACAAGCATCGCCTCTCGCACCATCTGCTGCTCGGCTGGGACGCGGCCCAACTCGCGTAGAGCGTTCACGCAAAACATAAGGGCCGATTGGTGCAGTCGGAGCCGCTCAAGCCTCTTTGCCAGTTTCGATTTCAGGATGACCACGAAAGATGCGTCCGGATAGCCTTCCACATGGAGATGGCCATCAACTATCCGAACGCCGGTCGGTCCGGAGTAAGGTCTCTTTTGTTGGTCATTCACGACGCGCTCCTGAAGTCTGCTCGCCCACCCTTAACGGGACAGCCCGCTAGGGTATAGCCCAACGTACATGGGAGGTCGTGTCTGAAAGAGTGTCCGCTAGGGTTGACTTCGATCAACGGACAGTCTAGTCAGCGGACACCACGCTAACGGACAACGAGGAAGCCCCATGTCCAAGACCATTCTCTACGCCCGCGTCTCAACCGTTGACCAGACGCTCGAACACCAGCGGACCCATGCGGAGGCCGCCGGGTTCACGATAGACGACGTAGTGGCCGACCACGGGGTGTCCGGAGTGAGCACCACGCTTGCCGAGCGCCCCGAGGGCCGCAGGCTTCGGGATATGCTGCGCCGGGGAGACACGCTTGTTGTGCGTTGGGTTGACCGGCTGGGCCGCAACTATCAGGACGTTTGCGACACAATCCGCGAGCTGATGCGCAAGGGCGTGGTCGTCCGGACCGTCATCAACAACATGACCTTCGACGGGGCCACGAAAGACCCCATGCAGCAGGCCGTGAGGGACGCGCTCATCGCCTTCATGGCCGCGACGGCCCAAGCACAGGCCGAGGCCACGAAAGAGGCCCAGCGGGCAGGAATAGAGGCCGCTCGGGGGCAGGAGGACCGCTATAGGGGTCGGAAGCCCAGCTATGACCGAGCCGCGCTCCGTGCCGTTGCTGACATGCTGGCGCAGGGGCAGGGAACGTCCGCCGCCGCCAAGGCATCAGGGCTCACGCGTCAGACAGTGCTGCGGATCAAGGAAGACCCTGCGGCCGCCGAGAAGGCACTTGCGGCTTGGGGTATGTGAGGGGGCGCCGAGATGGTCTACACATTGGCAATGACCTTCCTCGTCCTCTATGGCGTGTGCGGAGCAGTGGCGTTCATCAGGAAGGTTACCGGACGATAAGGGGTCTTCGCATGAGACTGCTGCCGCCCGCTCAACGCGAGACGGGCGTGGATACACACTTCGTACACCGAGGGGCCGCTATGCCCGCCTCTTGGACAGACCGATGATCCGCAGGGCCTCTTGAACATCTTCCGGGTTTGCGACCTGAAAACGCGTGTAGCCGGGCCGGTCAATCTTCAGTTCGAGTTTGGAAGGGCCGAAGCGTTCGGGCAGCCCCCTTACAGTAATCGAGAGACCCTGCACGCGGGGCTGCACAATCACATACCAGAAATTGTCCGGCACGTTGCTGAAGTTCAACCTCTTCCCCCTCTTCAGATCACCAGAGGAGGCTGCCCGCACGCCACGCAACACTTGCTCGGCGGTCTTCATAGGAGCGCCGGTGAGCACGGTCCTAGCCACCCGGAGGAATTCCTTATCTCCCGGGCCAAAGGAGATGCTCTCCTGTGATCCGGCATCGGTACCTCCCGTCGAGTTTTGCGCGACGATCAGCAGGCGATCAGATGTGCCCAAGTTCAGCACGGTCGTCCTGGACGCGTCAAAGCGGACGCTTTTGGCGCTGCCATCGAACACGGGCTCTTCGACGCCCAGAATGCTTATCGTCCCCTTTGACGCTTTTGGCTCGCCAAGCATCTGTAGCGTGTGAGGGGGAGTGCTCCCGGACCAAATGCCGTCAGCAAGCGGTTTGGCGTTCTCTATCAGCATGAAAATCGACACTGTCATCTCCTTTAAGATGCGCTGGCTAGCGCAAAACCAGATCAACATGAGAGCATATAGACCCGGTGCCGCCTTCTGCCAAGGGGCAAAGGGCGGCCGTCGGCAACTTTCTTGGGCACACTTCGGGCACAAGAGCCCGCCAACGCCTTGTGCTGCAAGGCTCCGCACCAGATTAGGTTTCTGATGTTACCTATCTTCTTGAAATAACTGCGTTATTGTCGTTGACGCCGCCTCCGAAGTGCACCATATTGGGTCCACGCATACCCGAGCGGTGGGCTAGTCCTGACCGCTGAACCCTGAAGTCCAACCTGCTCAAACCGGCCCCCGGCCCAAGAGCCCCAATCCAAAACCAGTTTGGCTGTACTGCGAACAGCCCGGTCGATTGCAGCCATGCCTGAAGTGCGCTTAGGGGCCGCAGCGGGACCGTACGGGGCAAGACGATGATCCCCGGCCGAACCATAGTCATGGAAGCGGACTTCGCATTCGGGACCGGCACTCTGCCGGACATGCGAGCACCGCATTTGCCGCCAATCCGGATTAGCCTCCGGAGCGGGAGCGGAACCAAGGGGGGAAACCCACAAGGTGGAACCGTGAACCGGGCAGGTCAGGACGACACCCGGCGGCGACCAGACACCATCAAATCATGGTCGGGGAAACTCGGCCTTTTTTTCAATTCATCCGTCCCTCTGTGCTTAGGGGCGGATACAAACATTAGGAGAAATGAATGAGAACATGTCGCGCTGCACATTGCGGCGCACCTACATCCTCCCGCTTCAGCCCGCACTGTCGGCGCCACAAGAGCCGACTACGGCGCCAGGGCGATGTCGAGCAGACTGCCATCAGGCGAAGCGAGCTTGCTCCCTACGTCGCCCGCGTCCAGGAGCGTATCGCCAAGAACGACCATAGCCCCCTTTGGGGCCACTTGGATGCCCGCTGGGCCGCCATGGCAAGCTCGGCGAGGGACACCGCCAGCAACCGGGTCCAAAGCCGCTACCAGCGACAAGCAGCGCATGAGGTCATCAACCTCGATGCGGAATGCTCCGCAAGGGACATAGCCGGCACTGCGATGGCGATGTTCATGTTGTGGAGCGAGAGGCCGGAGCGGTTTCTGTCCGATGCGGCCTTTCGACTGCAACTGGTCAAGCGGGTGCGGGCACTCTCCAGCAGACAGTCGGGGCTTCGCTACGACCACCGAACGGGCAAGCAGGAGCGTGTCTACCGGGAGCTTGCTCCCAAGGCAGGAATGATTGTCGCTAGTGACCTGACAGCCGCCTTTGGGGGTGCTGGACTACAACTCGCCGAACTCGAAAAACGTGATCAAGAAAGGAAGCAAGCGATGACTGACGAAATCAACCAAGCCCTTCGGGAGTTGGTGTGACAGCCATTGAACGGAGGAGGGACAGCTAGGCGGTGGAGTACTTTGACGAGGTACTCGACCGAAAGACCGGAGAGCTTGTCCGGTTCAGCAAGGGTGAATGGATCACCATAACCGAGATGGGTACGAGTTTCAGAGCAGGCCCGAGAAAAGCGAGGACCATTCTCCGAGAGATGGGCGTTCTACAGATTGAAGACCGTGGTGGTCATAGTAGACAGCGCCTTGCACGATGGGTCGTCCAACGCGGGTGGGGGAAGCGCCTCCAGCCTAAAGGGAGCTACCCGTTCGATGTGGTCGGTCCTGAAGCCCAACAGTGGATTGCTGAACGCTGGGTCGAGACTGCGGACAAGCTTCACGCCAACACCTCGAAGGGGGAGAGCGGTTCGGCCGCTTCTGCCCTTCAGCGGTTCAAAGCGGGCCGGTTACACCCCATGAGAACCCAGCAGGAAATCTGTTGGTTGATTGACCACTTTCCGTCTCTGTCACAGTCGGAAATCGCCTCTATTGTTGAAGTCAGTCAGCAGCTTGTCAGCAAGTTTGCCGGCATACGGCAGGCCCAGCGTGACAAGTGGTTAGAGTGGCAGCGGAGTGCTGCCTAGATCAGTACCACCGAGTTGGTAGGCGTGACGTACATAGACATATTACCCAAGCCCACAACACCTTCAAAACTTATCCCACGAGGAGCAAGCGTATGAGCACTTTCACCGAGGGGCCTTCGGGCCTCCGGCTCGTCGTCCATTGCGACGGCGCATGTATTGGCAACCCCGGCCCCGGTGGCTGGGCTGCAACCATCAAAGTCATGGACGGCGATCAGGAGATCAGCCGGACGCAAGTCGTCGGCTCGGAACCGGCGCAGACAACCAACGTCCGGATGGAAATGAGCGGAGCCATCGGAGCCCTCCGCGCCCTTCCGGAAAACGACGGCACTCCGGTCGCGGTCTTCTGCGACAATAATCTGGTCAGTAAGGGAATGAACGAGTGGCTCTCCGGTTGGATTAACCGGGGGTGGCGGACCGGTGACAAGAGGCCGGTGGCAAACAGGGACCTTTGGCAAGAGCTTCTCACACTGTCCGCAGGCCGGGACATCTCCTGGCACTGGGTCAAGGGCCACGCCGGGGACCCTCACAACGAGGAAGTCGATGCGCTTGCAAACGCGGCCGCAAGGCAAGCGCTGCAACTAGCCCAAGGCGGTTAATGGCCGCCTAGTATCGGCCCGGTGCAGCGATGTGCCGGGGCGCTACTCATGCATCCATCTCCAGCGGCTCGTGCCCCGGCTGCTCATGCCAGATGACCTGCCGGAGGTCGCGCTCATCGACCCACTGGCCGCACCTCTCACACCGATGAAGATGGTCCCGCTCTTTCACAGGCTCGCCACCATGTCGTTTGCCCACAATCGGCGGTCCGAGGTCTGATAGCTTCGTCAAAGGCCGGCCATCGCCTTCGCTTCGCGCTCAATGGTGGCACGGTCACTGCCATGCTTCCTGATTAGCTCTCGGGCTTCCGGCATGGTGAGCTGGAATTTCCGGGCCAAGTAGGCGACCTCATATTGTTCATCACTCCTGTCGAGGTCGTGAAAAACGCGTTTGCTCTCGTCGTCGGGCATCGATCAATCCTCCTGCGCAGGAACCTCCACCGCGCACGAATGTTCCCGTCTGCTATTTTAGTAAGATCTAACGGAACGCTTACAGGTTCCCGATATTGTGTGAAATCGGAGTAGCGGGGTTCGCATGCGTAAGCCTGACAGCGGGGTCCAGTTGCGCTTCATCCGCCCTATGGAGCCCGAGCTGGTCGAACAGCCGCCCAAAGGTGGCGAATGGGGCCATGAGGTCAAGTTCGACGGCTACCGGACCCAAATCATCAAGGACGCTGACGGCATTCGCTTCTACACCAAAAACGGCTTCGACTGGACAGACAAGTACCGGCCACTTGCCGAAGAGGCGAAGACGATTGCGGCGGAGAGTTTCATTATCGAAGGAGAGACTATCGTCACGAACGAGGCGGGACTTTCGGACTTCCATGCGCTTCGCTCGGCCATCACGAGACGGCCCCAAGACCTTTATTTAGTGGCTTTCGACCTCCTGCACCTTGATGGCCGCGATCTGCGCGACATGCCGCTGAAGGACAGGCGAGAAATCCTACAGGCGCTCATCCCAGCCGGCGGGCATATTCAGTTCAGCGAGGCGCTTCCGGGCACCGGAGATGCCGTCTACCTCCTTGCCTGCGAGGCCAACCTGGAGGGCATCGTCTCGAAGCGCCTCGACAGCCCCTACCGCAGCGGCGCAACGATGAACTGGCGCAAGATCAAGTGCTACGTCGAGAAGGAAATGGACATCATCGGCGTGAAGCGAGAGACCGGAAAGCCGGCCGTGGTGCTCATGGCAGACAAGGGCCACTACATGGGAGGCGCCTTCGTCACCTTCAAGGCGGATAAGAGGCAGGCCCTGTGGGACCGCGTTCAAGGTAGGGTCGGCGCTCCGCCGCCCAAAGGGCTTGCCAGAGAGAAGGCCGAGTGGCTGAAGCCGGGATTGGTAGGGCGGGTCAAGTTCCTCAAGGGTGAGGAGAAGCTTCGCCATGCGTCGCTGAAGGACTTCTGGGAAGAGTGACCTCGTGGTGAGCGGGTCAGAGGATGGGCTGTCCCGCTTGGCGTGGACGGGACTACCCCCTGACCGCAACCTTCTTTACTGTTACAGTTTCAGTTCGGTGCGACGAGGTATCCTACTTGCATGCCGCCAGAGCTAAATGAGCAAGCGCAGCAAATCATTCCGCTACTCGGCATCCTCTTGATTGGTGCCTTCGCGGGCATGGCGTTGGAGCGTTTCCTGTCGCGGAAGCGGAGGCAGGAATGGAAGCGGAGGAACCGCTGGCGCGGGGTAAGCGGGCGCCACGACGGCGACATTCTGGGCGGCCTGTGGCCTGTCCCGAAACCTGTAGCGCCACTACTGAAACCAACTGATCCCGCAGACCAGTTGCGGATTGTTATGGGGGCGAGCTTCACAATCCAACCGCTCTTGAACAGGAGCGAGGTGCGCCTCTTCAAACAGCTTGATCGCATGGTGATCGGCTGCAATCCGGGATGGCAGGTGATGGCCCAAGTGTCGTTGGGCGAAATTCTGCGCTGCGCAGACGCAGACGCCTATAGCTGCATCAACTCGAAGCGCGTGGACCTCCTGCTTGTGGATGAGAATTGCAGCCCTCGACATGCGCTCGAATATCAAGGCCATGCGCACCACCAAGGGAAGGCAGCGGCACGGGATGCCGTCAAAAAGGAAGCGTTGAGGCGGGCCGGTATCGGGTATCACGAGATTATTGGCGGGCACACGACGCCATCTGACCTAAGACGGCTGGTCGAAAAACTCGTTGAGCGCTCTGCGCCGCCTGACGGTGCGCCTACAGCGGAACCCGATCTGTGATGCGTTTCGGCAGTTTACAGGGAGAAATGCCAACCAGTGGAGTATGCCATCTTTCGCTGCGCTGATCGGGGCGACAATACGGATCGGCCTATACCTATCGTCGGAGCTACCACCGCTCTGATAAACCGGCACCTTTCAGAAAACGCGCTTCTCGAAGAAGCGACGCCCAATTGTACACACCCAATACGACAATAAGCTCGCGGGCCTGTGCATCGGTGATGCCGGCCTCTTGCACCAAGCGCTGCACAATCAAGTCAGATGCGGTCGGCGCCGGGCCGTGCTCATCGTGCATCTCGCTTCCCCATCGAAACACAACCGAATTTTAGGGCGCGGGCTGCGCAGGGAAAGCCCTCTGGTCCGAAAACGTACATAGAACCTGACGGCCGGCCATATTTTGGTGATTAGGAAATCCTCCGCCAGGCGTGCTACATGAGGCATGGAATTCCATCTACCCGAAGCCTTCAACCACGTCGTGCTATCGCGGGTCCTACGCGCCAGCCTTGCGCACCAGCGGGCGCAAATGCTTGCCTCGCTTGCCGAGCTAGCCCGAGTTCGGACCGAAATCAGAGAGGCCGCAGCCATCCGCGCTCATCTGCGAGCGTGTGCTACCCAGCCGTGGGGGGAGTGGTGGCAAACGGCCTCTTTCTTCGCCGCCAGTGACCCCCTGCGCTAATTGAGCGTCACGTCCGGCGACCTTCAGGCGGGCGGGGCCGCGTTGCCTTCGCCAACAGGAAGATAGGCAATCCCAAGACGGACGATCTGATCTTCGACGGCATCCGCTCTCAAACGCTTCCCCGAGTGGGCACGAGTGCGGCCGTGAGGGGCCTCGGAAAATAAAGTCGCTCAAGGTGTAAATAACTTTGGCTCTGCAACGTATTAGAGCGGGTAACGTCCAAAAACAGAGGAGAGCGGTTGTGACAAATGCCTGGGAGAACGTGAGGTCCTCGGACTACTATCGCAGTGTCATGCAAAACATGGGGCGGCCGAGTGGCGGCAATCGGGTGAGGTATGGAAAGCGAGGGGAGGGCGTATTGCCCAACTACCAAGTTGAAGCTGTGGATGGCGTCGTCGTCTGTTTCTCCGCAAAGAGCCATCGCCAAAGTAGGACCTATTCCAAGTTCCAAGACCAGAACCTCTCAAGGCCTTACAGCTTCGCTGAAGTTCAGGAGATGCTTGAGAGGAGCTTGAGTTCGTCGCCCCCTTCATAGGGCTGAAGCGACCGCCAGTCCGTTGACAGAGGTACACCGACGGGCTATCGAAAGGTACACCGAGGGATCGGTGCCTCGGGAGCAGGTCTCGCGCAAGCGCTTGTATTTCAAAGATAAAGCTCGGGTAGGAACGCTAGTTAGAAATCCCTCGCCGTCCCGGCTAGGGGCACCATTTTTGATCTCACGCCAGTTCGCTTCGCTCATGGGCTCCGATGGGGCGGCCTGACCGGCCGACGGGCGGTCGCCCTTGCGAACCCTCCGGGTTCGAACAGTGCCTCGAACACAGAGCCAACCGCGGCTGCTGAGGATGACAGCGATAGCGCCAATCAGCGGCGGCCGGTAGCCCCGCTCTACGTGCTCTCAGGCCGCCGCACGGTGTTCTTCACGGGCAGCTTCCCACACTTCGCGGGCCGCGTCGGCGTTCATGACCGCGATCCCCAATCCCACCGCCAAATCGGGCCACGCGGAATGCCAGAGCAAGGCCGTGACCAACCCTGCGGCAATAATGGCGATGTTGGCCAAGGCGTCGTTGCGGGCCGACAGGAAGGCCGCCTTTGTGAGGCTGCCGCCACGATGCCGGTGCGCGGCCAGCATGTAGGCGCAGGACAGGTTGACGGCGAGAGCGCCAAGTCCCGCCAAGGTCAAGGCGATGGGCTGCGGCGGCACCGGCACGTTGAACTTCTCCCAAGCCGTCCAGAGCGTTGCCAGACCCGGCATGAGAAGGATGAGCGCCAATGCCATCCCCACCCGCGCACGGGAGCGCACAGACCACCCAAGTGCGAGCAGGATAAGGAGGTTCACGGAAGCATCTTCAAGAAAGTCGATGCTGTCGGCGAACAGGGACACTGATCCAATGGCGAGCGCCACAGCGAACTCGATCCCGAAATAGGCAAGATTGAGAAGCGCGACGATGAGGACGATGCGGCGAAGGTTCATCTTCTGGCAGTATCCGAAACCAGTGTGTGGAGCTACAGCTTCGCGGTTTCCAAGGAAAGCCCCTGCTCGTTCCGGGTCCCGGCCGATGGGCGGTTGCCCTTGCGACCTTTTGCGTGCGAGCCGCGCCTCGAACACGGACTTAGCGCATATTCCCCGTATGCCCTTGCGAATACCGCCCCGGCTGTGGCCACACCGTCAGGCCGTGCGGCTCTGAGCCAACCCGAAACTTGGTCACCGCGCCTGATGTCGTGTCGATCATGTAGGCGGCACTGTCGAAGCGGCCGGACAGCCATAGTTGTTTGCCGTCGGCGCTGACGTTGCCCATGTCGGGGCTGCCGCCGCCGGGGATCGGCCATTGCGTGACGACCGCGCGGGTAGCGAAGTCGATCACGCTCACGCTGCCTGGGCCCTTTGCCTTGCCCTGCTCCATCTTGTGCGAGCCGCGGTTCGAGACGTAAAGCCGCTTGCCGTCGCGGCTGACGACGAAGCCATGGGCGCCGATGCCGGTCGGAATGAAGCCGATCTCCTTGAAACTGTCGCCATCGACGAGGAACACGCCGTCATTCATCATGTCGGCGACGTAGAAGACCTTGCCGTCGGGCGAGAGGCGGATGTCTTGCGGCATGCCCATTTTCGAAAAGTCGAGATGGCCAAGCACCTTCTGGTTCTTCAGGTCGATCTTGGCCAGTCCGCCATTGCCGTATTCGCAGGTGAAAATCGCGTAGGCGCCGTCGGCCGAGAAATCGGCGTGGTTGATGCCGGGGCAAGTGGGTGTGGGCAGGCTCGACTTCAGCGCCATGGTGTCGGGATCGCGGAAATCGAGCCGCTCCAGGGCTTCGTCGACGACGATGGCCGCGCCCGGCATGAAATACAAATTGTAGGGATCGTCCACGGCGATCTGCGGGCCGGGCTTGCCGGTCATCGGGTCGATCGGCGTCAGGCTGCCGTTCTTGCCGGTGCCATTGTTGGCGACCCAGAGCGTCTTCAGGTCCCAGGACGGCACGACGTGCTGCGGTTTGCTGCCGACCGGGAACCTGTCGACTTCCTTGAGTGTCATGGTGTCGATCACCGTGACGCTGTTGGAGGAGCGGTTCGGCACATAGACGCGCGGCAGTGCACCCAGCGTGGCCGGGCTGAGATGGCCGGCGGCGGTGTGGCTGTAGATGTTGATGGACGGCGCGGGCTCGCTGCAATCCTCGGGACAGCTATCGGCCCAGGCGCGGACAGGCAGCAGTGCAAGCAGCGAAAAGGCCGCACGGGGACCGGCGTGACGCAAAAAGGTTCTGATCATCAGGATGGCTTGTCGTGAAGGCCGGCCGAAATTGCCGCCGGAGCCATAGCTGGTGTCTTGCCGTTGATCCAGTGGCTATCGCCGTCCCAGCAAACTCTTCACGCGATTGCGCAGCAGGCGGGCCATGTTGCGGGTCTCGCGGTAGAGATGCAACTGCGAGGCTGCCTGGCGGGCGAGGCGGTCGGCATCCGGAGTCAGCCCGATCACCAGCGAGCCCATCGGCTTGCGCTCGCTCCACAGCCGGCTCATCACCGGATGGTCGGGCACGGCGCAGGAATCGGTCATCATGATGTTGGGGTCGTCGAGATGCTGCCTGGTCACCTCGATCATCAACAGCGTGCCCGGCGAATAGGTCGCCAGCGTCTCGTCATAGGCGGTCTTCCAGGTGTAGGCGACGCCGGCCTCGACGAAGACGACCAGGCAGGCGATCGTGCGGCCGTCCAGCGTCAGCGAATGGATGCGGCACATGTCGTGCTCGGCCAGCCGGTGCACGGCTTCGCGGGCAAAGGCGGCGCGGTAGCGGTCGATGGCCATGGCGGTGCGCTCGCGGCCCTTCCAGCCGGCCGCCTCCAGCGTCAGGAAACTTTCGATGGCGTGGCGGATTTCGTCCGGTCCCCGCGCCACGATATGTCCCAGCCTGCCGAGATCCCCCAGGCGCCGTTTCAGGCGGCGGAATTCGCGGTAGTGGTGCGCGCGCAGCGATGCTTTCAAATAGGCCTCGCCGTCGAGGGTGCTTTCGAGCACCGGCCGGTCCGCCTTGCCGGTGGTGACCATTGTCAGGCCGCGCGTCTCGGCAACGGTGGCCAGCACGCTGGCCAACGGGCCGTCGAGGCGCATGTCGGGCAGCACGAAGACCTTCGGCAGCTTCAGATGCGGCCGCGACAGCATGCCGAAGAAATCCTCGACGACGCCGATCGGGTCGTCATGGTCGACCAGCGGCGTGCCGATCGGGCCGAACGGGCTCGACCAGGTGCGCATCACCGGAACGCCGAGCGGCACGGCCGGCCGTTCGACCGAGAACGGCACCAGCAGGCGCAGCCGGTTGCGGTATTCGTCGCCGTCGCGGATCACCGCCAGCTTGACCTCGCGATCTTCCAGCCTGGGCATGGCCGGCGCCAGAAAGCGCGGGTTGAAGAAAACGTTGGGCTCGATCGTGCGGGTGCACAGATAGTCGAGTTCCTCGACCAGTTCGAAGCCGGCCGAAGCCGGATAGATCGCCAGCTTGCGCAGCGGCCGGTTGTTGGCGAGGATCTCAAGGTGCGCCGGATCGGCGTCGCGCGCCAGGCCGGCAAGGCCGGACACCATGGCGCCGGCCGGACCGCCGCTGGTTTCCTCGATCAGCGGGATGGCGGCCATCAGGCGGCTTCCTCGGCAGCGGGCACGAAGATCAGCATGACGATGCCGAGCTTGCGCCAGACGGTGAAGGACAGGGCGCTGGCCTCGAAGACCATGGCGAGGCTGGTGGCGATCGCCGCCCCCCACAGGCCAAAGAGCGGGATCAGCACCACGTTGAGGCCGATGTTGAAGGCCAGCGTCATGGCATAGACGGCGGCGCAGATGTTCTGGTTGCCGCTCATCGTCAACAGGCTTTCGCAAGGGCCGACGGCGGCGCGCGCCACGACGCCGAACACCAGCAGGAACAGCAGCGGATAGCCGTCGGTGAATTCGGGCCCGAACAGCACCAGCATCGGTTCGCCGAGCGCCAGCACCAGCAGCGCCATCAGCAGCGACGGCCAGAACGTCCACGACACGGTCTCGCGGGCGAAGGCGGCGAGCTTTTCCGGTTCGCCATGGGTGAACTGCGCATAACGCTGGGCGACGCCGGCCTTGACGGAGAAATAAACGAAATGCACCAGCGCCAGCGTTTTGACGGTGGCGAAATAGACGGCGACGTCATTGGGCTGGAGATAGGCGCCGACCATCAGCACGTCGGCGTTGGTGAGCAGGAAGAAGAAGCTTTCGACCAGGAAGATCGGCAGCGAGACGATGAACCACTCGGCGAAATGCACCTTCATCGGCCCGGACGGGATATTCCTGCCCATGCGCGTGGTCACGCCGATGAGCTGGCCGAGCGTGGTGGCGTAGGTGGCGGCGATCGAGGCGAAGATCGCTGTCCTGGCGTCGGGCGCATAGCCCAGCGCCAGCATCAGCGCCATCAGCGCCAGGATCAGCACCGGCCGCACCAGATAGGTCGGCGACAACGCAAACAACGCCCAGGAATTGGCGCGTGACTGGCCTTGCAGCAGATCGCCCATGGCGATCATCGGCAGGCAGAACAGGCCGAGGATGAAGGGCATTACATAGTAGCTCTCGATCCAGTTCGCGCACAGCCAGACGCCCAGTGCGCCAAGCCCGGCGATCGCGGTCGAGGCAATCAGCACGAACAGGCGGCTGGCGACCACGATGCCGCGCAGTTCGGCGAGCATGTTGCGTTCGCGGTATTCGGGGATGAAGCGGATCACCGAAGTGTGGAAGCCGAGGCAGGCGAGGTTGCCGACGATGACCATCGTCACCCAGACGAGGACGAAGATTCCGTATTCGAACGAGCCCATCCAGCGCGCCATCAGCACCTGGCTGATGAAGGCGATGACGGCGCTGACGATGCGGATGGCAAAGGCGATCAGCGACATGCGCCCGGCTTCGCCGCGCTCGTCGGCGGTGAACAGCACCGCATCGATCCGGCCAAGCAGCGGCCCCATGCGCAACGCCAAGCGCTGCGGCAAGAACCGCCCGGCCGTCGTCGCCGCGGAAAAGCGCACCCCGATGTCTCTCCGTTTTCCGCCTGTTTCCAAGCTTTCGATGTATCCGAAACACCTTAAGAAAGGGTGGGCAGGTGCGGGTGCGCCGAGGGGCCAAGGACGGCCGCGTGTGCAAGGTGCGTCATCGTATGCCGGGGCATAATAAAAGGCGAGCGAACGCCGGGGAAGACTGGGGAGCCGGTCGGCGTTTCGCTCGCCCCTCCCCCGCCAAGGGGGATGGCCAGGCACCGGATGTCCGGTGCCCGAGGTGTCACATGTGAGGCGTTACATCCCCTTCATGGCGTCGCACGACACGTTCGGGTTCATGTCGGCAAAGGCGCCCGTCGGGTTCTGTTTCCATGCCCAGACGTGCAGTTCGTAGAACGGGCCGAGGCCGTAGCGATTGGGGGCGCTGTTGAAGTTGAACAGCTGGCCTTCGAGCGAGGCCGGGCCCTTCGAGGTGATGTATTCGACCGCTATCAGCTTCAGGCTGCCGTCGGCCGTCGGCTCGTACATCACCGCTTCGGGCTTGGCGACATCGACGGCATCGTCCTTGAGATAGGCGCCGTTGACATAGTGGATGCCCATGGCGCCGCCGGTGATGCCGCTGGCGCAAGGGATGGGGGCATAGCCTTCGGCAGTGGCGGCTGCCACATTTTCGAAGCGGCTGTTGGCGGCGCGCACCTTTTCGGCCAGCGGATTGGCGTCGTGCGCCTGGGCGGCCGCACCCGCCGCGATCGAGATGGCGGCGAAAGCCGCGAAGCGTGTCGTCCAAAGAGTTATGGTCATGGTCTTCCGTCCGTTTGTTGACGCTTAAGGCGACGGCGGCCGATCAGGCTGCCCGAAACGCTGCGGCGTTGGTTTAGGATTTGGTTTGTCCGTCCCGGTTCATGCGATGCGGCTTCCGTTGCCGGGCTTTGGCCGCAACCCTTAAAAACCGTGCAAAATCAACGATCCCAAAAGTAATATTGCCAATATTCCTGCGGGACGTCCCGCTCCGAGAGCCCGATGTCGCGCCTCAGATAGTCGCCTTCCGGGGGCAAGCGCCGCCTTTCAGACAGATACGCAGGCAGCTTCGACGCGAACCGCCATAGACGGCCGAGCACGGAGATTGGCCGGCCGGTTTTTCCCAGGACAGGCCCGATTCCACCGAGCGGCAGGCCATCAGGCAGTTCGCCACGGCCGCGAAGGACAGTTTGATGCTCATCGTCGTGGCGACCGAACGCAGGATCAGAGGTAAAAGTAAGGGTCAAGAACCCGCACCTCCGTGATCTTGTCGACCGGCAGCGAGTTTTTCTCAGCGGTGCTGCGGATCGCTTCGGGCGTCGGCGCGTCGTAGATGCAGAAGCTGTGCTTCTTGTCGGGCGTGACGAAGGACTGGATCCAGGTGACGCCCTTTTCGGCATTGCGCATGACGACGCCGCCGACCGCAGTGGCGCCGATGTCGGTCATCGGAATGTTGAGGCCGTCCGGAAATGTGCGTTCAATCAGATAGCGAGGCATGGAAGACTTCCTTTTCCATTGGTTCACGCTCGATCGGAGCGCGGCTGGACGTTGACCACGCCGGCCCGGCCCGCGCATCGGAACGATTCCCCATATTGGACGGGACGATTCCCTATATTGGCGTCGTTCTTTGTGGAAAGAGGCACGGCAATGTGTGCAAAGTCACATTGCGTCGCTTTCTTCACGGGCTAATCGTGAGCGGCCCGCCATGGTGGGAAAACTCCGATCCTGTGAGACGATGACAATGATGCTTCTGGAACGGCAGACGCAGCTGCAGCAGCTCGAGACACTGCTTGGCGATGCAATAGGCGGCCATGGCCGAGTCGCGGTGCTGGCGGGGGAGGCCGGCGCCGGCAAGACGGCGATTGTCGAGGCGTTCGCGGCCCGTGTCGGGCAGAGCGCGGCAATGTTGCGCAGCGCTTGCGAGGATCTGTCGATCCCCGATCCGCTGGGGCCGCTTTACGATCTGGCCCGTGAGGCGCAATGGGCGCTGCCGCGCGCAATCGACGCCCGGCATGGGCAGAGACTGCCGCTGTTTTCCGATGCGCTCGACGCCTTTGCGGCCAAGGGACCGAGCCTGCTGGTGATCGAAGACCTGCACTGGGCCGATGATGCCACGCTCGATTTCGTGCGCTTCCTCGGCCGGCGTATCGTCAACACCCACATCCTGCTGTTGCTGACGGCCCGCACCGACCGCAGCGAAGGACAGATGCGGGTGCGCCGCGCCCTGGGCGAAATCCCGGCCGGCAGCGTGGCGCGCATCGACGTGCCGCTGCTCAGCGAGGCGGCCGTGCTGTCGCTCGCCGATGCGGCCGGCCGCGATGGCGACGCCATCTACCGGGCGACCGCAGGCAATGCCTTCTTCGTCACCGAATTGTTGTGCGCCGAAAACGAAATGGCGCTGCCGGCAAGCGTGCGCGACGCGGTGCTGGCGCGGGCCGAGCGGCTGTCGGTTGGCGCCCGGGCCATGCTCGACGCGGTGTCGGTGTTTCCGCGCCGCGCCGACGCCTGGGCCTTGCAAGGCCTGTGCGGCGTCGCCAGCGCCGGCCAGTTGGCCGAGTGTGTCGCCAACGGCCTGCTTGACGATCTGGGCGACGGCTACGCCTTCCGCCACGACATCGCGCGACGCGCCATCGAAATGATGCTGACGACGTCGCACAGGCGGCAGTTCAACCAGCGTGCGCTGGCGGCACTGCTCGAAAATGGCGACGTCTCCACAGGCCGCCTGGTGCATCATGCGGTCGAGGCGCACAATCTGGCGGCGGTGCGCGAACTTGCGCCAATCGCCGCGCGCGAGGCGTCGCGCGTCGGCGCCCATCGCGATGCCGCCGGCTATTACGAGATCGCCTTGCAGCAGGCCGACAGCCTGCCGGTGATCGAGCGCGCCGCGCTCTACGAAAGTCATGCCTTCGAGTGCCATCTCATCGGCAAGATCGATGATGCGCTTGCAGCGCAGGGACAGGCGCGCCGGTTGCATCAGGCAGACGGCAACAGGCTGAAGGAGGGCGACAGCCTGAGATGGCTCTCCCGGCTGAGCGAAATGGGCGATGACCGCGAGGCGGCGGCCGCCTTCGGCGCCGAGGCTGTGGCGATGCTGGAAGCGGCTCCCGCCGGTCCCGAACTCGCCATGGCCTATTCGAACCTCTCACATCTGGCGATGCTGTCGGAGAGGGTGGAAGACACGCTGTTCTATGGCGAGAAGGCAGCGGCGCTGGCTGCGCGCATGAACCGTCCCGACATCGCCTCGCATGCCCTCAACAATGTCGGCTGCGTCGAGCAGTGGCTCAATCCGGATGCGGGACGCCTGCGCCTCGACCAAAGCCTTGAAATTGCGCTCCAGGGCAATTTCCAGGAGCATGCCGCGCGCGCCTTCACCAACCGCGCCTGTTTCGAGATCACCCAGATGAGCTACGACGCGGCACGTCCGGTGCTCGAGAGCGGCATCCACTATTGCACCGAGAACGACCTCGGCACCTGGCGCGACTATCTCAGGGGCATGCTGGCCGATGTGCAGCTGCGTCAGGGCCAATGGGATGAGGCCGCCGCGACGGCAAGCGATGTCATCGACAATGAGCGGACAACCACCGTGGGCCGGTTTCCGGCGCTGCTGGCACTGGCGAAACTGCGCCTGAGGCGCGGCGATCCCTCGGCCGAGCCGCTGTTCGCCGAAATGGCGCGTCTGGTCGGAAGCGGCGGCGACCTGCAGATGCTGAGCTCTTACGCGGCGCTGATGGCGGAGCAGGCATGGCTGGGCCTGGCCGACAGGCAAGAGGCGCTGGCGCTGATCACCCGCGCCGAAACGCCGGTGCGCTCGCGTGCCCATGTCGGTGAGCTGGCTCTGTGGCGAACATTGCTCTCTCCCGATATGCCGGCCGGCGACACCGCCGAGATGGCGACACCATACCGGCTGCTCCTGACCGGCGACTGGCGTTCGGCTTCGGCACTCTGGTCCGAATTGAATGCGCCATACGAGCGCGGACTGGCGCTCATCCTCGGCGATGACGAGGGGCAGCGTCTGGCATTGGATATTTTCGACGGCCTGGGGGCAAGGCCGGCGGCCCAGCGCCTGCGCGATATCATGCGCAGGAACGGCGTTGGCGGCATCGCCCGCGGCCCGCGCCGCTCGACGCGCGCCAACCTCGCCGGCCTCACCTTGCGCCAGATGCAGGTGCTGCAGCTGATCGAACGCGGCCTGTCCAACAAGCGGATCGCCGAGCAATTGACGATTTCGCCAAAGACGGTCGATCACCATGTCTCGGCGGTGCTGGGCAAGCTGGACGCGGTCTCGCGCGGCGAAGCGACGGCGGCGGCGCGCGATTCGGGGTTGTTGTGAGGTTTTGACGAGGGTTGGACCGAGAGGTCGCGATCCTTCGCACCCCCCTCTGTCCTGCCGGACATCTCCCCTCAAGGGGGAAGATTGGCTGTCACTGTGGCTTTCGCCAATTGTCGAAATTGAAAGAAGTTACGGCGCCGAAGCTGCTGATCTCCCCCCTTGAGGGGGAGATGGCCGGCAGGCCGGAGGGGGGTGCTGTCCCGCCGACCTAGCCGCTGAAATCAGGCAAACGCGCCGTGGCAGTGCTTGTATTTCTTGCCGGAGCCGCAGGGGCAGGCTTCGTTGCGGCCGATCTTGCCCCAGGTCGCCTGGTTGTTCGGATCGCGGTCTTCGGGAGCGACGATGGCGTTGCTCTCCTGGCGGACCAGAAGTGCGGTCTCGCCACCCTCGAAATCGTCCTCGCCCGTGGTGCCGTCAATGTGGCTGCCGAACATTTCAGGCGCTTCGGGCGGCGGCGCTTCGGCGGCCTGGCGGACCAGTTCGACGCGCATCAATTGCGCGGTGACGGCCTGGCGCAGATTGCCGAGCAGCGCCTGGAACAGCTCGAACGCCTCGCTCTTGTATTCCTGCAGCGGGTCACGCTGGGCGTAGCCGCGGAAGCCGACGACCGAACGCAGATGGTCGAGGTTGACGATGTGCTCGCGCCACAGATGATCGAGCGTCTGCAACACCACCGAGCGTTCGACATAGCTCATCACGTCTGGGCCGAAGCGCTCGGCGCGCTCCTTGGCGGCGGCGTCGGCGGCCTTGGTCAGGCGCTCGCGGATGTCGTCCTCGGCAATGCCTTCTTCCTTGACCCAGTCCTCGACCGGCAGGTCGAGATTGAGGAATTCGGCGACCTCGGCCTTGAGGCCGGCGACGTTCCACTGCTCGGCATAGGCGTTTTCGGGGATGTTCTTGGTGACGATCTCCTCGATGACGCCTTCGCGCATCTCGGCGATCGTCTCGGACAGGCCTTCGCCGTCCATCAATTCGATGCGCTGCTCGAACACCACCTTGCGCTGGTCGTTCGAGACGTCGTCGTATTTCAACAGGTTCTTGCGGATGTCGAAGTTGCGCGCTTCGACCTTCTTCTGCGCCTTTTCCAGCGCCTTGTTGATCCACGGATGGATGATGGCCTCGTCTTCCTTGAGGCCAAGCTTCTGCAGCATGCCGTCCATACGCTCGGAGCCGAAGATGCGCATCAGATCGTCCTGCAGCGACAGGAAGAATTTCGAACGGCCGGGGTCGCCCTGGCGGCCGGAGCGGCCGCGGAGCTGGTTGTCGATGCGGCGCGATTCATGGCGCTCGGTGGCGAGCACGTAGAGGCCGCCGGCGGCTAGCGCCTTTTCCTTCAGGCGCTCGACATCGGCAATGATTTCCTTTTCGCGCGCCTCGCGCTCGGGACCAGCAGGCATGTCGCCCAGTTCGTCCTCGATGCGCATCTCGGCGTTGCCGCCGAGCTTGATGTCGGTGCCGCGTCCCGCCATGTTGGTGGCGATGGTGATGGCGCCGGGCTTGCCGGCCTGGGCGACGATGGCCGCTTCGCGCTCGTGATGGCGGGCGTTCAGCACTTCGAAATCCTTGAACCCTTCCTTGCGCAGGCGCTCGGCCAGTTGCTCGGATTTTTCAATGGAGGTGGTGCCGACCAGCGTCGGCTGGCCCTTGGCGCGCGCTTCCTTGATCTCCTTAACGATCGCCTTGTACTTCTCCTCGACCGTCCGGTAGACCTCGTCGTCCTCGTCCTTGCGGATGACCGGCAGATTGGTCGGGATCTCGGTGACTTCGAGGCCGTAAATGTTGCCGAACTCCTCGGCCTCGGTCAGCGCCGTGCCGGTCATGCCGGACAGCTTCTTGTAGAGGCGGAAATAGTTCTGAAAGGTGACGGAGGCCAGCGTCTGGTTTTCCGGCTGGATCGCCACATGCTCCTTGGCTTCGAGCGCCTGGTGCAGGCCTTCCGAATAGCGGCGTCCCGGCATCATGCGGCCGGTGAATTCGTCGATGATGACGATCTCGTCATTGCGGACGATGTAGTCCTTGTCCTTCTGGAACAGCCGGTGCGCCTTCAGCGCGTTGTTGACGTGGTGGACGATGGCGACGTTCTCGACGTCATAGAGCGACTCGCCCTTGAGCAAACCGGCCGCGCGCAGCAGGTTTTCCAGCTTCTCGGTGCCTTCTTCAGTGAAGATCGAGGTCTTCTGCTTCTCGTCGATCTCGTAGTCGGCTGGGCCGAGCTGCAGCATGAAGGCATCGATGGTGTTGTACATTTCCGAACGGTCCTCGAGCGGACCGGAAATGATCAGCGGCGTGCGCGCCTCGTCGACCAGGATGGAATCGACTTCGTCGACGATCGCGTAATTGTGGCCGCGCTGCACCATCTGCGCGCGCTCATACTTCATGTTGTCGCGCAAATAGTCGAAGCCGAGCTCGTTGTTGGTGGCATAGGTAACATCGGACGCGTAGGCGACGCGGCGTTCCTCGTCGGACAGGCCATGGACGATGACGCCGACCGAGAGGCCGAGGAATTTGTAGACGCGGCCCATCCATTCGGAGTCGCGGGTGGCGAGATAGTCGTTGACGGTGACGACATGGACGCCCTTGCCGGCAAGCGCGTTGAGATAAACGGGCAGGGTGGCGACCAGGGTCTTGCCCTCGCCGGTGCGCATTTCGGCGATGCCGCCATTGTGCAGCACCATGCCGCCGATCAGCTGCACATCGAACGGGCGCATGCCGAGCACGCGGCGGGATGCCTCGCGGACGGTGGCGAAGGCCGGCACCAGCAGGTCATCGAGCGTAGCGCCGTTGGCGATATCCTGGCGGAATTTTTCCGTGCGGGCCTGAAGTTCGGCGTCGGACAGCGCCCGCATCTCGTTTTCCATGGCGTTGATCGCCTCGACACGCGGCCGGGTCGATTTTACGCGGCGATCGTTGGAGGAACCGAAAACCTTACGGGCGAGACCGCCGAGACTGACCATCCGATGGTCCTTTCGATAGAATTCTCAATTTTGAGATGAGCGCCGGCCGGCCCCATCAATTCCGCGTGAAACGCGGACAAACACAAAAAGCGCCCGGAAAACGGTTCTGGACGCAAAGTCGTTGGACAGATAAGAGGGGGCTCAACTGATGTCAACGCCGCGTTAGCCCTATGGGCAGCGCCAAATTCCGCCACAATCCGGCTGATCTGCAAGCCCTACCAATCCCCCCTTGGAGTTAATCTTGATGTCCTTACTGTTTCGCCGTGCGTCGCTCGCCAGCCTTGGCCTGGCTTTCGGCCTGTCGGCCCTGTCGCTGTCTCCGCTGATGGCCCAGGAAGCCGCTCCCGCCCCGGCCAATGCCGCAGCAGCGCCGGCGGCAGCCCCCGTCGATCCGAACGCCGTCATCGCTACCGTCAATGGCCAGAAGCTGACCGAGGCGGACCTTGGGCTTGCCGAGGGCGAGCTGTCGCAGCAGTTCTCGCAGTTGCCACCCGAGCAGCGCCGCGCCGCCGCCCTTTCGGCGGCCATCGAAATCCGCGTCATGGCCGCCCAGGCGGTCGCTACCGGGCTCGACAAGGATCCCGAATTCCAGCGCCGCATGGCGTTCCTGCAGCAGCGCGCGCTGCATGGCGAGATGGTCGAGAAGGGCGTCGTCGACAAGGTTACCGATGCCGAGGTGCGCGCCCGCTACGACCAGGAAATCGCCAGCACGCCGCCGGTCAATGAGATTCATGCCCGTCACATCCTCGTGAAGACGAAGGAAGAGGCCGAGGCGATTATCAAGCAGCTCGATGGCGGTGCCGACTTCCAGAAGCTCGCCAACGAGCATACCAGCGATCCCTCGGGCAAGACCAATGGCGGCGATCTCGGCTGGTTCGGCCCGGGGCAGATGGTGCCGGAATTCGACAAGGCGGCAGTTGCGCTCGAAATCGGCAAATACACCAAGGAGCCGGTGCAAACGCAATTCGGCTGGCATGTCATCAAGCTCGAGGACAAGCGCACCAAACAGCCGCCGGCCTTCGACGACGTCAAGGACCAGGCCAAGCAGGCGGTGATCCGCGACAAGTATTTCGCACTGGTCAAGCAGCTGCGCGGCGCCGCCAAGGTCGAAATCCCCGACGCCAATCTGAAGAAGGCCGTCGACACGATGGAAGCCGGCAAGTAAGGCCGGCACCGAAAAAACATGCAAAGGGCGCCGTTCGGCGCCCTTTTCAATTGTGGGAGATGCCTGACATCACATAGCGGACAGTGGCACGGATTGTCGCCTCATCTTCGTCCAGCCGGTTGGTCAAAAGGTGTTTCCAGGCATAGGAAGCGATGAGGTCGGCGACCAGCGCTGCGTCGACATCGGCCGCAACCTCGCCGCGCGCCTTGGCGCGCTCGATGATCCGAGCGGTGTGGGACACGCGCCCATCGGCATAGCCAGTCAGGGCCGCGGCCGCCGCTTCGTCCGACTGGGCCTCGGCGATCAGCGAGCGGAATACGCTGCCCGAGGATGTGTCGCGCCAATGCGCGAAGAGGTTCCTCAGGAAACCGACGAGGTCATCTTCGAGACTGCCGGTATCGGGGACGTCGACACGCTTTTGCCGCTTGTAGACCTCTAACAGCAGGGCCGCCTTGCTCGGCCACCAGCGATAGATCGTGGGTTTGCCGGCGCGCGCCCGCCGCGCCACGGCCTCTATGGAGAAGCCGGCATAGCCGGCCTCGACCAGCACCGCCTCCGCGGCCTCGAGAATGGCCTCGGCGCTGTCTGGGTTGCGCCGCGCCCCGATCGATCTGCGCGCCGGATCCTCGCCCATGTCTGTCCTCGCCAACAATCTCGCCGGCAATCCTGGCCAACAATCTCGCCGACAATATAGGTGAGCTGGCAGGCAAACGAAACGGCCCGTTTCCAGCGCTTGTAGAAGCGGGTCTCACGTTCGCCCTGCGCGGGGATTTTCAGTTCATCGCTTGCGAGGTTTCCGAGGCGATCCGCCACTGGCCGTCGCTCTTCACCAGCCCAAGCGTGACGCGTGCCTTGCCGGTCATGCGCGCCGCCGATTTGTCTTTCGACATATAGTCGTAGCTCATCGCGAACACGGCTTCGGCGCGGTTCTCGCCCTGCCGCGTCACATTGAGGCTGCCGGGCTCGAGACTGAACGACCAGGATGCAAATTGCGCGAACCAGTCCGTCTTGAGCTTGACGACGGCGTCGCTGTCATAGCGCGTGCCGAAGATGGTGGCGGAAGGCGCATAGAGCCGCTTGACGGTCTCGCCGATCGCCGCGGCATCGGGCGCAAGATAGTCGTCGCGCAGGAATTTCTCGATTGCGGTCTTGTCGTCGCCTACAGACCGTTCGAGTGCCGCAACCTTTGTTTCGGGCGCCGGGGGGACGGCGGGCTTCGGCTGTGCAACCGTTTCGCCGCCGGGCACAAACTCAAACCGTTCGAGCAGCGAACCCTGTTCCCATGGGCGCTGTCCCTCGCGGGTTTCGGAGACCACGTCGCGGCGCACCGCGATCATCATGTCGTTGATGCTCTGGCCGGGCTCGGCCATGTGTCGCAGCAGGGCGGCGGCGAACGGCGAATTGCGCCCGGTGCCGTCCATGGCGACAGCGCCTGGCGCCGTCGAGAAGGCGATGAAGGAGCCGCGCGTCGAATCGAACTGCGCCAGACCGGCAAGCGCCGTTGCCGAGCGCGTGGTGGCGGTGCGGCTCAGGCTGCGGGCAAAGGGATTGTTGCGGCAGGCGTCAAGGAAAACCAGGCTGACCTTGGTCTGCTGCTCCATGATGTCGAGGACTTCGTCGATCGGCACGGCTTCGAGCTGCAGCTTGACCGGCATGTCGAGCCGGGCGTCGACCGGCACGATGTAGTTGCGCCCTTCCACCTGCAAGCCGTGGCCGGCGTAATAGAAAAGCCCGACGCCCGCACCTTCCAGCGCATCGGAAAATTCGCCGATCTTGCGCTCGAGTTCGCGCTTGCCGAGATCGTTGCCCTCGATGACGTCGAAGCCGATCGAGCGCAGCTTGCCGGCAATATCGAGCGCATCGTTGACCGGATTGGTGAGCGTGCCGGCTTCGGCATAGGTGCCATTGCCGATGACCAGCGCCACGCGCCGTTCCGGCTGCGCATCGGCGCTCAGGAGCAAAAGCCCCATAAACGCCACCGCCAAGATCACCAGCCTGCCCATGGCCGATATCATAACGCCAGAGGCCCCGCCGACGCCAACGGATTTGAAATGCAAGCTTAATCCCTGGTGGCTTGCCCACAGCGGCGGCCAAGAAAACGCCCTTGCGCCGGGCCGTGCTATCGGGCAAACCGGCCTTCGCCTAGCGTTTTTCCGTCGCCCGAGGTCCCCAATGTCCGCAACGATTTCGCCGCTCGCGCCGAAGAAATATCCCAAAATGCCTGCCATTGAGGGCGTGCGCATCGCCACCGCAGAGGCCGGGATCAAGTACAAGAACCGTACCGACCTCTTGGCCATAGTCTTCGATGCCGGCACAGCGGTTGCCGGCGTGTTCACGAAGTCGAAATGCCCCTCGGCGCCGGTCGACTTCTGCCGCGAGAACCTTGGCGCCGGCAAGGCGCGGGTGCTTGTGGTCAATTCCGGCAACGCCAACGCCTTCACCGGCAAGAAGGGCCGCGCCTCCACCCAACTGACCGGCGAGGCCGCGGCCAAGGCCGCAGGCTGCACGCCAGGCGAAGTGTTCCTCGCTTCTACCGGGGTAATCGGCGAGCCGCTCGACACCACCAAATTCAGCCATTTGCTGGCCGGACTGGTCAAGGACGGCAAGCCGGATCTGTGGACCGAGGCGGCAAAGGCCATCATGACCACCGACACCTATCCGAAAGTGGCGACAGCGACGGTCAAGCTCGGCGACACCGACGTCATCATCAATGGCATCTCCAAGGGCGCCGGCATGATCGCGCCCGATATGGCGACTATGCTGTCCTTCATCGCCACCGATGCGCCGATCGCCGCCCCCGTGCTGCAGGACTTGTTGTCGCGCGGCACGGCCAAGACCTTCAACGCCGTCACCGTCGACAGCGACACCTCGACCAGCGACACGCTGCTGTTGTTCGCCACCGGAGCCGCTGCCAAGCGCGGCGCGCCCGCCATCAGCGATCCCAAGGATGCCCGTCTCGGCGCCTTCCGCCGGGCGCTGGGCAAGGTGCTCAAATCGCTGGCGCTGCAAGTGGTGCGCGACGGCGAGGGCGCCCGCAAGCAGGTCGAAGTCACCGTTACCGGCGCCAAATCGGCGCGCTCGGCCAAGCGCATCGCGCTGTCCATCGCCAATTCGCCGCTGGTCAAGACGGCGGTTGCCGGCGAGGACGCCAATTGGGGCCGCGTCGTCATGGCCGTCGGCAAGGCCGGCGAGCCGGCCGATCGCGACCGGCTGTCGATCTGGTTCGGCGACAACCGTCTGGCGCATGAGGGCGAACGCGACCCGGGCTACTCCGAGGAAGCGACCTCGGCCTATATGAAGCGCGACGACATTCGCATCCGCGCCGATATAGGTATCGGCCGCGGCAAGGCGACGGTGTGGACCTGCGACCTCACCAAGGAATATGTCGCCATCAATGGCGATTACCGGAGCTGATGGAGTTGGCTTCCAGGCATCCGGCAAGCATGCTGGCCATCGTGCGCCGCTACGAGGCTGCGGGGTTTCGCGCCTGGCCGGCGGCGGCCGTGCATTATGACGGCACCTGGGTGGTGCGGCTGACAGCCGGCCATCCGGCCAAGCGGCTGAACTCGGTCAACCCGCTCGATCCCGGCGACACCCAGCACATTGCCGAGCGCATCGGCCGCGCCAGCCGGCGCTTCGACGCCTATGGCAGGCCGCTGACCTTCCGCATCTCGCCGCTGTCGGGGCCGGACCTAGCCAAGCATCTCGACAATGAGGGCTGGAGCACATTCGACGAATCCCTGGTGATGCGGCTGCCGCTGGCGGACGCGCAACTGGCGCCGGCCATGGACCAGATTCCGCTGAAGGATATCAGCCGCTTTCTCGGCGCGTCGCTCAAGGTCAGCGGCTCGGATGCATCGCTGCGGCCCGGTCTTTCGGAAATCATCGGCGCTATCCAACCCGAAGTCGGGCTGTTTGCGCTGGAGGAAGGGGCCGACCCTCTGGCGGTGCTGATCTGCGTCCATGACGGCGATCTTGCCGGTCTGTTCGAGATCGCCACCGCCAAGTCGGCGCGCAATCAGGGCCATGGCCGCAACCTGATCCTGTCGGCGCTGAAGTGGGCGAGGCTGCGTGGCGCTCGCGAAGCCTGGCTGCAGGTCGAGGCCGGCAATGCGCCGGCGCTGGCGCTCTATCGCTCGCTGGGCTTCGACGAAGTCTATCGCTACCACTATCGCCGGCCGCCGGGCGCATGAGCGAGATCACCGGCAAACGCCTGCTGCTGGTCGCCGCGTGCGCGCTGGTCGATACCGATGGGCGGGTGCTTCTGGCGCAGCGGCCCGAGGGCAAACAGCTTGCCGGCCTGTGGGAATTTCCCGGCGGCAAGGTAGAGCCAGGCGAGACGCCGGAACAATGCCTGATCCGCGAACTGCAGGAAGAAATCGGCATCGAGACTGACATTCCTTGCCTGGCGCCGCTCACCTTCGCCAGCCATTCCTATGATGATTTCCATCTCCTGATGCCCCTGTTCGTCTGCCGCCGCTTCCGCGGCATCGCGCAGCCCAGGGAAGGGCAGGCGTTGAAATGGGTGCGGCCAAAGCAGATGCGCGACTATCCCATGCCGCCGGCCGACGCGCCGCTGATCCAGTTCCTCATCGACCTGTTGTGACACAAAGCCATTTCGCGGTCTGATCTAGCCAGCGTTAATGGAAGATTTATCTCGTCGTGAAAAATTGCGGCAAAGCGGGTTCGCGGGGAGCGATTGCATGAGCCTCGACAGGGAATGGGACTCGATCCGGCCAGATCGCAGCTTTCGCGCCGCCGGCGTCGGCTTATTGCGCGTCACGCTGTTGTTCGGCTCTGCCGCAGTGGCGCTGGCGCTGATCGCGGTCCCCGTGCTGGACAACCAGACGCGATCATCCAGCCGCGATGCTCTTGCAGGCGGTCTCGACCCGATGAGCACGGGTTCGATCGGCTCGCGGGCCACCTATACGCTGCGCAGAAGCGTGCTGCAGCCCTCACCGAGCTCAGTCTGCATCATCCGCGCCGACGGCCAACGCAGCGGCGACTGCTGACCAACAAGGTCGACACCAGCTTGAGAACTTCCTCAACGCAGGCCCATTTCACAGCCTGTTAAGCTTGTGCCGTTAACCTTTCTTAACAGGTCGGCGATATGGTCGGGGATGAGAGGGATCGACGATCATGAAGCCATTGCTGCGCCGATTTTTGCAGGACGAAACAGGCGCCACGGCCATTGAATATGGCCTGATCGTTGCGGTGCTGTCGCTTGCCATCGTCGGGGGTGTCGGCAAGGCCAGCAATGCGATCCAGTTTCTGTTCAGCGACAACAACAGCAGGCTCGCAAACGCCTTCGCCGAGCACTGATCCGGAGCGCCGTCACCGCCCGCCGGGGTTTTCCAGTATCGTCTTCAGCGAGACCTTCGCCGAACCCGGTTTCAAGGGCTTTTGCTGCGAGGCATCGGGCGCCCAGCCCGACATCCAGACGATGGAAAAGCTTGCCCTGATGCGGCCATCAGCGTCCGAAAAGCGTTCGGCATAGATTTCGGCGGCACGGGTAAAATGCTTTCGCGCTCCCGGTCGCCGGCTGCGATCGGTCAGCGCGCTGGTTTCGCCCATCGCCCTGAGATCGGCAATGAGGTCGAAGAGGGTATCGTAGCGGACGGTCACCGTTTCGACGTCGGCCACCGGCAGCGCCAGTCCGGCGCGCTGCAGCAGTGCGCCGGCGTCGCGAACATCGGTGAAGGGGATGACACGCGGGCTGGCGCCGCCATAGAGTTCGGNGTTCGGTCTCGGCGGCGAGCAGGCTTTCGCGCAATTCGGAAAGCGTGCCGGCGCCGGCAAAGGCGCCGAGGAAAAGCCCGTCGGGCCGCAGAGCGCGGCGGATCTGCACCAGCATGCCGGGAATGTCGTTCATCGCCTGCAACGACAGAAGTGAAACGACGAGGTCGAGGCTTTCCGGCTGGAACGGCACTGTTTCCAGCGGTGCTATCAGCCCTGGCCGGCCGTCCAGAAACGCTGGATCTGCCTCGACGCGCACGATCTCCGCTGCCTTGCCGCTTGCAGCGACCACGTCCGTTGCGTCCGGCGTCTGGCAAAACAGCACCGCGGCCTTGCCGAATTTCCGCTCGACCGCGCCGAGCCGGTCGGCAAGGTCTTCCGCCGCCCGCCGCATCAGAAAATCCGCGCCGGCTACGGGGTGGGCCAGCGCCCTGCGCTTGCGCACCAGCCAAAGTTCAGTATCGATGATCGGCTGCAACGGTAGACATCCCTGTTCGTCTGTCTAGTGATATCCTGGCGCGGACGACAAAACCACGTGGCCGATCCGGTGATGGAGATCAAGAGCCTCGCTCAAATCATGTTGAAACTGGCCATGTTGGACTGGCCGGCGCGGATGCTGTTCCCGCCGGTCTGTGCCGGCTGTCGCAGGCACGTCTCGCAACCCGGCGTTTTGTGCGGTGCCTGCTGGCCGAAGCTGAGGCTGCTGGAGCGGCCATGGTGCGCGGTGATGGGCACGCCATTCACCCACGATATGGGCGAGGGGTTCCTGTCGGCCGAGGCGATCGCCGATCCGCCGCCGTTCGAGCGGGCGCGGGCGGCCGTGGCCTATTCCGGTGTCGCCCGCCAGATGGTGCAAGGGCTGAAATACCAGGACCGCACCGATCTGGCGCCATGGATGGCGCGCTGGATGCTGCGCGCCGGGGCCGAGCTAGTTGCAGACGCCGATGTCGTCGTGCCGGTGCCGCTGCACTGGCGGCGCTTCTTTCGACGGCAGTTCAACCAGTCGGCGGAGTTGGCAAGGGCGGTTGCGCAGCTTAGCGGGCTGCCTTTCTCGCCCTCGGCGGTCCGGCGCGTCAAGCTCACGCGCCAGCAGGTCGGGCTGGAGCGGCAGGCTCGAGAGGACAATGTGCGCGCCGCCTTCCGTGTGCCTGCGGAAGCCGAAATCGAGATCACTGGGCGCCGCGTGCTTCTGGTCGACGATGTCTACACCACCGGCGCTACCGTGCGCTCGGTCGCCAAGGCGCTGAAGAAGGGCGGCGCCGGAGCGGTCGATGTGCTGACCTTTGCGCGTGTCCTGCCGGGGGACTTTCGGGCCGACGAGTCCGCGACTATATAAGGTCAAGGAAAGGCACGGACCGATGCTCGATGTGACGATTTACACCCGTATGATGTGCGGCTATTGCGCGGCGGCCAAGCGGTTGCTCGACCGCAAGGGCGTCGCCTACACCGAGCATGACGCTTCGTTTTCGCCGGAATTGCGCCAGGAAATGATTTCGCGGGCGCATGGCCGCTCGACCTTTCCGCAGATTTTCATCGGCGACACGCATGTCGGCGGCTCCGACGACCTCCACGAATTGGAGGCACGGGGGCAGCTGGATAGGCTGCTTGCCAACGGCTCGACGACAAAGAGCGGTTCGTAGCGCCGCTCTATGTCTTTGTTTTTACGCAATTCCGGACGGAAAACCGTTACACACTTTTCCTGGAATTGCTCAAAGAGGACGTGACGATGGGTGTTTTCAAGGCGGCGGCGATCCAGATGCGTTCGGGCGAGAGCCCTGAGCGCAACGCGATCGATCTCGAACGGCTGGTGCGCGAGGCCGCAGGCCTCGGTGCAACCTACATCCAGACCCCGGAAATGACCGGTGCGCTGATCCGCGACAAGGAAGCCAGGGCTGCTTCCTTCACCTCGGAAGACAAGGACATCGTCGTGGCGACCGCGCGCAAGCTCGCCAGCGAACTCGGCGTCTTCTTGCATATTGGCTCTACCGCCATCCTGCGCGCCGACGGCAAGCTCGCCAACCGGGCGCTGCTGTTTGGGCCGGACGGCGCGACGCTCGCCACCTACGACAAGATCCACATGTTCGACGTCGATCTCGACAATGGCGAAAGCTGGCGCGAATCCGCCGCCTATGAGCCGGGCACCGAAGCGGTCGTCACCGAGATCGACGGCGCCAGGCTGGGCTTTGCCGTCTGCTACGATCTACGCTTTCCACAGCTGTTCCGCGCCGAGGCGATGGCCGGCGCCGACCTCTTGTCGGTGCCTGCCGCCTTCACTCGCCAGACCGGCGAAGCGCACTGGCATGTGCTGCTGCGAGCCCGTGCCATCGAGAACGGCGCCTATGTGGT
Source organism: Mesorhizobium sp. LSHC412B00 (assembly GCF_000503035.1). Classification (NCBI taxonomy): domain Bacteria; kingdom Pseudomonadati; phylum Pseudomonadota; class Alphaproteobacteria; order Hyphomicrobiales; family Phyllobacteriaceae; genus Mesorhizobium; species Mesorhizobium sp. LSHC412B00. The sequence continues at coordinate 120,564 of NZ_AYWB01000012.1, forward strand.
TGCTGCAGCACAAGGTGGCCTGCATGAGGATGGCCGCGAAACCTATGGCCATTCGCTGATCGTCGACCCATGGGGTCGCATCATCGCCGAGGCCGTCCATGCCGAGCCGGGCGTGATTATCGGCGAGATCGATACCGCACAGTCGTCGGCCGCGCGCAAAAAAATCCCCAACCTTAGGAATGCGCGCGATTTTGCCGTCAATGCCGGCACGGCTGAAGTGCCGCGGCTCAGGGGCGCGGCTTCGTGATCCGCTTTGCCCTGATCTGCGAGCACGAGCACGAATTCGAGGGCTGGTTTCGCAGCAATGACGATTTCGACACGCAGAGGAAGCGCGGCTTCGTCGATTGCCCGAGCTGCGGCTCGCACAAGGTGCAAAAGGCGCTGATGGCGCCAGCCGTCTCCACCGCGCGGAAGCAGGAAACAATTGCGCTGGCCATGGGCGAAACCCAGAAGCAGGCTTTGGCGCAACTGAAGGCGATGGCCGAGAAGGTGCGCGAGAATGCCGACTATGTCGGCGACAAGTTTGCCGAAGAAGCGCGCAAGATCCATTTCGGCGAGAGCGATGCGCGCGGCATCTATGGCGAGGCGACGTTGGACGAAGCCAAGAGCTTGGCCGAGGATGGCATCGATTTCATGCCGATCCCGAGTTTTCCCGAGGAGCGCAATTGAGCGATCAGCTGGCGCTATCGATCAATTTGCCAAGCAACTGAGCCAGTGCCCCCCGCTCCGTGCCGGTGAGCCCGGCGAGGATTTCATGCTCGTTGGCGACGTGGGCGGTCAGGGCTTCGTCGATCAAGGCCAGACCTTTTTCGGTCAGTTGCACGACAATGCCACGCCGGTCGTTGGGGTGCGGGCCGCGCAGGATCAGTCCGGCCTTCTCCAGCCGGTCGAGCCGGTTGGTCATGGCCCCAGAGGTCACCATCGTCGCCTCGTATAGAGCGGTCGGTGTCAGCGCGTAGGGCTGGCCGGAGCGGCGCAGCGTCGCCAGCACATCGAATTCGCCGGCCTGCAGCCCGAAACGGGCAAACAGCGGGGCGAGGCGCTCGCGGGCGATTAGCGACGAGGCTTCGTTCAGCCGCCCAAGCACCAGCATTGGCGACACCTCCAGGTCCGGCCGTTCCCGCTTCCATTGCTCCACCGCCTTTGCCGCGCGATCCATCTGTCTCACCGCTAAGTATCTTGACGTTAAGGATCTTTGTGGTATGCTACCTCAAGATACAGTTTCGACCCAGTGCCGCAAGTGAGTGACGGGACCATCCGATGAAATTTCTCTGGGAATCGGCGCTTGGCCTGCTGGTCGTCACCGGCGGCCTGCTCGGCCTGACCCTGCCGTTCGGCAAGCTGGCGACGGCTGCCGGCGTTCCGGCCATGGTCTGGGCCTTCGTTATCTCGTTCGGCGCCGGGGGCGTGCTGCTGTGCGCGTTGCTCGCGAACGGCGAGCGCATGCGGCTCACCTCGCACAGACTGCGCTATTTCTTCATCACCGCCGCCGTGTCCTACGCCGTGCCCAATCTGCTGATGTTTTCGGCTATCCCGCATCTCGGCGCCGGCTATACCGGCATCATGTTCACGCTGTCGCCGGTCATCACACTGGTGTTTTCGATCCTGCTCGGCGTTCGACGGCCAAATATGCTCGGCAGTATCGGTATCGCCGTCGGCTTCATCGGCGCGGTCATGGTGGCGGTGACTCGCGGCGAGGCCGGCCAGCCGGCCGATTTCTTCTGGGTACTGGTCGGACTTTTGATCCCGGTCAGCCTTGCCGCCGGCAATATCTATCGCACCGTCGACTGGCCCGAAGGCACCGGTCCGATCGAACTGGCCGTCGGCAGCCACCTGGCCTCGGCGACGCTGCTGCTGATCGGCATTCTCACGCTGTTCGGCGTTGGCGCTTTCGCCCCGCTCAGGGCCGTGCCGCTGGTTGTCGTGGCGCAAGTCGCTTCGGCCTCGGCGATGTTTGCCTTCTTCTTCCGGCTGCAGGCCGTGGGCGGTCCGGTCTATCTCAGCCAGATCGGCTATGTGGCGGCGGCCGTCGGCCTGTTTGCCGGAACCATCTTCCTCGGCGAGCACTACCAGTTGCTGACTTGGGCCGGCGCGGTGATCATCACCATCGGCGTGATCATCACCACCAAGGCGCAGAGCCAGAAGGCATAGGGTCTTTGGTTTACGCAATTCCCTAGGCAAAGCGCTATGCGCTTTTCCCGGGAAAACCGCTTCACACTTTGCTCGAACTGCTCAAGCTTAAATTTGGCTCGCGTCGAGGCGCTTCCGTAGCGCCGGCGGGGCGACGTTTCGCCAGGCCGTCCGAACGGCGCTGCGGAATGTCTGTTCGTCGCAGGCTTCGAGCATGATCGACGTCCATCCCTTTTGGCCCCAGCCGCCTGTCACGGGCCTGAAAACCGATGGCTCAGCCGCGGCCATCATCTCTTGCTGGTCCCGGTCGAGCTTGACGACAGCACGGTCGGCTTCGGGCAGCGAGACGAAGATACGGTTGCGGACGCGGAAGTCAGCCTTGCCGAAATGCGATTGCTCGACCGTTTCGGGAAGATCGAGCGCCAGCTCTCGGGCCCTCATAGTGTCCACGGCCGCCCCCTTTCGTTCAGACCGATCGTTTTTCCGCCAGCACCATATAGTTGACGTCCATGTCCTTGGAGCGTGCCCAGCGGTCGGCGAGAGGATTGTAGGTCACGCCGGTACGGTCGATGATGGTCATGGCGGCGCTGCCGAGCGCCTTTTCAAGCTCTTCGGGCCGCACCAGCTTGCCGAACTGGTGGGTGCCGCGCGGCAGCCAGCGCAGCACATATTCGGCGCCGATTATGGCCAGGCCCAGTGCCTTCAGCGTGCGGTTGATCGTGGCCACGAACATGATGCCGCCGGGCTTGACCATCTCGCCGCACTTGCCGATGAACAGGTCGACATCGGCAACATGCTCGACGACTTCCATGTTGAGGACGACGTCGAATTTCTCGCCGGAATCGGCCAAATCCTCAGCGGTCGTAGCGCGATAATCCACCGTCACGCCGCCTTCGGCCGCGTGCAGCTTCGCCACCTCGATGTTGGTTGCCGAGGCGTCGGCGCCGACCACTTCGGCTCCAAGCCTTGCCATCGGCTCGCACAATAACCCACCACCGCAGCCGATATCGAGGAAACGCAGGCCTTCGAACGGCCGCGCCGCCCGCGGATCGCGGCCAAAGCGCGCCGCCACCTGGTCCCGGATATAGGCAAGCCGGACCGGGTTGAATTTGTGCAGCGGACGGAATTTGCCGTTCGGGTTCCACCATTCGGCGGCAAGCGCGGAAAAGCGTTCCACTTCTCCGGCATCGATTGTCGATCGTCGGGCCTCTGGCATGGGGCGGGTCTCCTCGGACGCTAGGAAGTCGGGTGCCGGGGCAAGAAAGTCAAGGCCGGTTTTTGCGACTGCTGGCTAGTCGACCTATGGCCTCGAGATCACAATTGCCGAATGTTCCATCGCAACACTTGCGGGATCGATGGCCCGCATCGCTTCGCAATCGCCGATCTCGGCCATGATCCGGCCTGCGGCGGCGAGAGCCTGCTCGCGACTTCGCCAGCGCACCACATCGACCCATCCGCCATCGTCCCGCCGCGCCAGACAGCGGTTTACGAAACCAGGTTGCCGCGCCAGCCAGTCGGCGACCAGGTTGTTGGCGGCGGCAAAGCCCGCTTCCGCTCCAGGTTTGAGGCGAAAGGTGACGATTTCCAGGGCCTCGGTCATCTTGCGTCCAGCACGTCGCGCAATTTCGCCGCCAGCTGCTCGATGGTGAAGGGCTTGGCCAGGAAATGCACGTCATGGTCGAGCACGCCATTGTGGACGACGGCGTTCCTGGTGAAGCCGGTGGTGAAGATCACCTTCAGCTTCGGCATGCGCGCCAGCGCCTCCTCGGCGAGCTTGCGGCCATTCATCACCGGCATGACGATATCGGTGAACATGAGCGCCACACCAGGGTTGTCGCCCAGCTTTTCCAGCGCTTCCTGGCCGCTTGCGGCATGAATGACGGTGTAGCCGAGTTCGCGCATGGCATCCGTGGTGGAAGCCCGCACGCGTGGATCGTCCTCCACGACAAGGATGGTTTCGGTGACCGGCACGGCAGGATTTCCGGCTCGTTCCGAAGATATGGCGGCCTCTTCCGGGCCGAAGAAGCGCGGCAGGTAGATCCTGATCGTGGTGCCTTGGCCGGGTTCCGAGTAGATCTTGACGTGTCCGCCGGACTGTTTGACGAAGCCGAACACTTGGCTCAGCCCGAGGCCGGTGCCCTTGTCGACTGGCTTGGTGGTGAAAAATGGCTCGAAAGCCCGCTCCATGACGTCCGCCGGCATGCCGGCGCCGGTGTCGCTGACCGCGATCATCACATACTGGCCGTCTTTGACCTCGGCATGGGTGGCGGCGTAGCTCTCGTCGAGGTGGCTGTTGGCGGTCTCGATGGTCATCTTGCCGTCCTCGCTCATGGCGTCGCGCGCATTGACCGCCAGATTGAGAATGGCATTTTCGAGCTGGCTCGGATCGGCATGGGTCTTCCACAGGCCGCCAGCCAGCACGGTTTCGATGCGGATGGTTTCGCCGAGCGCCCGCCGAAGCAGGTCCGACATGCCGGCGACCAGACGATTGGCGTCTACAACCTGAGGCGCGAGCGGCTGCTGGCGCGAGAAGGCAAGCAGCCGTGACGTCAAGTTTGCGGCCCGGGTCGCCGCATCGGTCGCCGCTTCGATGAATTTCATGATGTCGTGCTCGCCCCGCGCCAGCTTGCGCTGGGCGAGGTTCATGGCGCTGATGATCACCGCCAGCATGTTGTTGAAATCGTGGGCGATACCGCCGGTCAGCTGGCCCACAGCCTCCATCTTCTGCATCTGGCGGATCTGCGATTCGGCCTTTTCACGCGTCTGAATTTCGTTGCCGAGCTCGATGTTCTTGCGCATCAGCTCTTCCTGGGCGATGGCCACTGCGCGGAACCGGCGGCGCGAAAGGCGAACCGTGTAGGCGCCAAGCAGGAAGATCGCCAGCAGCGCCGCTATCGAGCCGATTCGCAGCCAGTTTTCGACCCGGTCGGTATGAGCGTCGCGCGCGGCGATGGCTGCGCCGCCAATGCGCCGGATCGTGTCCATGCTGGCCCGGATCTGGTCCATGGCGGCCTTGCCCTGGCCGCTGCGGACCAGTTCCAGAGCTTTTGCCGCATCGCCGCGATCGTAGAGTGCAATCGTCTCAGCCAATTCGGCCTGGTTTTGTGAAAGCGCGTCCTTGACGTGGTTGATCTGCTGCACGAGTTCGTCGTCCGGCGCGGTCATGCCGTCGATGCGGGCAAGCTGGCCCGGAATGGCGTCGACCGCCTGCCGATAAGGCTGGAGGTAGGATTTCTCGCCGGTCAGGAGATAGCCGCGCTGGCTGGTCTCGGCCTCCTGAGCCATCGCAAGCAAACCGGAAAGCAATTCCTGATACTCGACCGCCTCGCGCGCGGCCTCACGATTGGCTCTCTGGGTCTCGACCAGCACGGCGCGTGTGCCGACGATCAACGCCAGCACGGCGAAGCCGATGAACAGCGGCAGCGATTGCCACCGCATGGCGCGTCGAAGGCGAACAATCATTCGATATGCCGGACCAAAAGGAGTTTCCCGCGGGCAGCATTTGGTAAGCGGCGGCGGGGCCGAACGCAATATGCCGCGATCCTGAAGCCGGCATCCGCCGCCAGCCTTGCGAAACCGTGATCATTTGGCTAAGGAGGCGCGCATTCAGCGGCCGGCTTCTGTCGAGCGCTTACTTCCCCTTTCGGTCCTGGGCCGGCTTCAGTCAAAGGCATTTCGCTTCCATGGCGCGCATCGTGATGAAATTCGGCGGAACCTCCGTCGCCGACATCGCCCGCATCCGGAATGTGGCGCGTCACGTCAAACGCGAGGTCGATGCCGGCCATGAGGTCGCTGTCGTGGTTTCGGCGATGGCGGGCAAGACCAATGAACTGGTTGGCTGGACGCGCGAAGCCTCGCCCATGCACGACGCGCGCGAGTATGACGCCGTGGTCGCCTCGGGCGAGCAGGTGACTGCCGGCCTGCTGGCGATCACACTGCAGAATATGGGCGTCCATGCCCGCTCCTGGCAGGGCTGGCANGCAGGTGACTGCCGGCCTGCTGGCGATCACACTGCAGAATATGGGCGTCCATGCCCGCTCCTGGCAGGGCTGGCAGATCCCGATCAAGACCGACAACGCGCATGGCGCGGCGCGCATCCTCGAAATTGACGGCGCGTTCCTGATCAAGCGCTTCGGCGAGGGCCAGGTGGCTGTCGTCGCCGGCTTCCAGGGCATCGGCCCGGACAACCGCATCGCCACGCTCGGCCGCGGCGGCTCCGACACAAGCGCGGTGGCCATTGCCGCGGCGGTCAAGGCCGACCGCTGCGACATCTACACCGATGTCGACGGCGTCTACACCACCGATCCGCGCATCGAGCCGAAGGCGCGGCGGCTCAACAAGATTTCGTTCGAGGAAATGCTCGAAATGGCCTCGCTCGGCGCCAAGGTCTTGCAGGTGCGCTCGGTCGAGCTTGCCATGGTGCACAGGGTGCGTACGTTCGTGCGGTCGTCCTTCGACGATCCCGATGCGCCCGGAATGGGGGATTTGCTCAATCCTCCGGGAACGCTCATTTGCGACGAGGAAGAGATCGTGGAACAGCAGGTCGTCACCGGAATTGCCTACGCCAAGGACGAAGCGCAGATTTCTCTGCGCCGCGTCGGCGACCGCCCGGGCGTTGCCGCCGGCATTTTCGGCCCGCTGGCCGAGGCCAACATCAATGTCGACATGATCGTCCAGAACATCTCCGAGGACGGCAAGTTCACCGACATGACCTTCACCGTGCCGTCCGGCGACGTGGACAAGGCGCTGGCCGTGCTGGAGCGTCTGAAGGCTTCGATCGGCTATGACGTGGTGCAGTCGGAAGCCGGCATGTCGAAGGTTTCGGTCATCGGCATCGGCATGCGCAGCCATGCCGGTGTGGCCGCCACCGCTTTCAAGGCGCTGGCCGACAAGGCGATCAACATCCGCGCCATCACTACCTCCGAGATCAAGATTTCGATACTGATTGACGGTCCCTACACGGAACTCGCGGTTCGCACTTTGCATTCCGTGTACGGTCTGGATAAGCAGTAGCGAGAGCGATTTGAGTTGTTGCGTGTGCGCCGGTCGCAGTGGAAACTGCGGCGGGCAAAATGCCCATTGGAGAAGAAGCCGCGATGCGTGATACGGCCAGCGGCCCGCGCGTTCTGCTGAAACGGCTCCGCGAGCTCATGCAGGAGCCGCTGGAGCCGCAGGAGCGGCTCGACCGGATCGTGCGCGACATCGCCTCCAACATGGTCGCCGAGGTCTGCTCGCTCTATGTGCTGCGCGCCGATTCGGTGCTCGAACTCTATGCCACCGAAGGTCTGAACCCGAACGCCGTCCATTTGGCGCAACTGCGGCTGGGGCAGGGCCTCGTCGGCACCATTGCCGCGAGCGCGCGGCCGCTCAACCTCTCCAATGCACAGGAACATCCGGCCTTCGCCTACCTGCCGGAGACCGGCGAAGAGATCTACAATTCCTTCCTCGGCGTGCCGGTACTAAGGGCAGGGCGCACGCTGGGCGTGCTGGTGGTGCAGAACAAGACCATGCGCCACTACCGCGACGACGAGGTCGAGGCGCTGGAAACGACCGCCATGGTGATCGCCGAGATGATCGCCACCGGCGATCTCGCGCGCCTGACCCGGCCCGGCCTCGAACTCGACCTGCGCCGTCCCGTCAGCTTTACCGGCCTGTCCTTTAACGAGGGTGTCGGCCTCGGCCATGTCGTGCTGCATGAGCCACGCATCGTCGTCACCAATCTGTTCAACGAGGACAGTGAGGAAGAGGTGCGCCGGCTGGAGACGTCGCTCGGTTCGCTCAGGCTTTCCATCGACGACATGCTGGAGCGGCGCGATGTCGCCTTCGAGGGAGAACATCGCGAGGTGCTCGAGGCGTATCGCATGTTTGCCAACGACCGCGGCTGGGTGCGCCGGCTGGAAGAGGCGATCCGCAACGGCCTGACGGCGGAAGCGGCGGTGGAAAAGGTGCAGAGCGACATGCGCGCCCGCATGCTGCACATGACCGATCCTTATTTGCGCGAGAGGATGAGCGACTTCGACGATCTCGCCAACCGGCTGCTGCGCCAGCTGATGGGGCGCGGGCCTGACGACGTCGCGGCGTCACTGCCGAAGGATGCCATCCTGGTCGCGCGCTCGATGGGCGCGGCCGAACTGCTTGATTATCCCAGGGACAAGCTGCGCGGCGTGGTGCTGGAAGACGGCGCTGCCACCAGCCACGTCGTCATCGTAGCGCGCGCCATGGGCATTCCGGTCGCCGGCCAGATGAAGGGCGCCGTTTCCATGGCGGAAAACGGCGATGCCATCATCGTCGACGGCGAGGAAGGCACCATCCATCTGCGGCCGCAGCCCGACCTCGAAGCTGCCTATGCCGAAAAAGTGCGCTTCCGGGCGCGCCGGCAGGAAGTCTACCGGGAACTGCGCAAGAAGCCGTCGGTGACCAAGGACGGCGTCCAGGTCGACCTGCTGATGAATGCGGGCCTGGCCGTCGACCTGCCGCAGCTGGCCGAGGCGGGTGCGGCCGGCATCGGCCTGTTCCGCACCGAATTGCAGTTCATGGTCGCCTCGACCTTCCCGCGTGCCGAGGCGCAGGAGCGGCTCTACCGCGACGTGCTGGACGCGGCGCGCGGCAAGCCGGTCACCTTCCGCACCATCGACATCGGCGGCGACAAGGTGCTGCCCTACTTCAAGGGCGCCATCCAGGAAGAAAACCCTGCGCTCGGCTGGCGCGCGATTCGGCTGACGCTCGACCGACCGGGTCTGCTCAGGACCCAGATCCGCGCTCTGCTGAAGGCCTGCGGCGGGCGCGAACTGAAGCTGATGCTGCCGATGGTTACCGAACTCGGCGAAATCGCCCAGGCGCGCGAGATCATCGACCGCGAAGTGCGGCATCTCTCCCGCTTTGCCCACCATCTGCCGACCAGCCTCAAGGTGGGCGCCATGCTGGAAGTGCCGTCGCTGCTGTTCCAGCTCGACGAGTTGATGAAGGCGGTCGATTTCGTCTCGGTCGGCTCCAACGACCTGTTCCAGTTCGTCATGGCGGTCGATCGGGGGAACACGCAGCTCTCCGACCGCTTCGACACGCTTTCGACGCCTTTCCTGCGGGTTCTGAAGCAGATCGCCGACGCCGGGGTTCGCAACCACACGCCGGTGACGCTGTGCGGCGAGCTTGCCGGAAAACCCATTTCCGCCATGGCGCTGATCGGCCTTGGCTACCGCTCGATCTCGATGTCTCCAGCCTCGATCGGCCCGGTAAAGGCGATGCTAACCGAACTGCCATTGGAGGAATTGGAGGCTTTCTTTGCCGACAATCTGATGGCGCCGGCTCAAGGGCTGCCGATGCGGGCGCTGCTGCAGGCCTTTGCCGACGACCGCTCCATCCCGCTATAGCATTAGCCATGGTCAATCTTCCCCGCGAGCGTATGGATCAGGTCGTCAAGCGCTTCGAGATGCTCGAAGCGCAGATGTCGGCCGGCCCGACGGCCGATGCCTATGTGAAGATGGCCTCCGAATATGCCGAGTTGCAGGACATGGTGGCCAAGGTCAGGGAACTGCGCTCAGTCGAGCGCGAGCAAGCCGACCTCGAGGCGATGCTTGCCGACAAGGGCACCGATGCCGAGATGCGGGCCCTGGCGGAGGCAGATTTGCCCGGCGTCGAAGAGCGTATCGAACAGCTGCAAAAGGACATCCAGATCCTGCTGTTGCCCAAGGATGCGGCCGACGACAAGAACGCCATCCTTGAAATCCGCGCCGGCACCGGCGGCGATGAGGCGGCATTGTTCGCCGGCGACCTGTTTCGCATGTATGAGCGCTATGCCGCCGAACGCGGCTGGCGCTTCGAGACGGTGTCGGCCAGCGACGGCGATGCCGGCGGCTTCAAGGAAATCATCGCCACCATTTCCGGTAGGGGCGTCTTTGCCCATCTGAAATTCGAATCCGGCGTGCACCGCGTGCAGCGCGTGCCGGCGACCGAGGCCAGCGGGCGCATCCACACCTCGGCGGCGACGGTGGCCGTTCTGCCGGAAGCCGAAGAGGTCGACATCGACATCCGCGCCGAAGACATCCGCATCGACACGATGCGCGCCTCGGGTTCGGGTGGCCAGCACGTCAACACCACCGATTCGGCCGTGCGCATCACCCATTTGCCGACCGGTATCATGGTGGTGCAGGCGGAGAAGTCGCAGCATCAGAACCGGGCGAAAGCCATGCAGATTCTGCGTGCGCGGCTTTACGACCTCGAGCGCAGCAAGGCGGACGAGGAGCGCTCGGAGTCACGCAAATCGCAGGTTGGTTCGGGCGACCGTTCGGAGCGCATCCGCACCTACAATTTCCCGCAGGGCCGCCTTACCGACCATCGTATCAACCTGACGCTCTACAAGCTCGACCGGGTGATGATGGGCGAGCTCGATGAGGTCATCAATGCGCTGATTGCCGACCATCAGTCGAAGCTGCTCGCCGATATTGGCCTCGATGGCTGACATGTTGCCCGGCGCGCTCGGGCCGTTGTTGCGGGTGGCGCGGGAGCGGCTTGCCGCGGCCGGCCTTTCCGACCCGGCGCTGGATGCCAGGCTGATCGTCGAACATTTTTCCGGCACGGACCGTACGCAGGCGATCGCCGACCCGCAGCGGACGGTCGATGCGGGTGCGGTTGCCGCAATCGACGCTGCTCTGCAGCGCCGCATGGCCGGCGAACCGGTGCACCGCATCCTCGGGTTTCGCGAGTTTTACGGCCTGCGGCTGTCGCTGTCGCCGGAAACGCTGGAGCCGCGGCCGGACACCGAAACGCTGGTCGAGGCGGTCTTCCCTTTTGCCGGCGCGACGGCCGAAAGGCTGGGGGAATGCCGTATCCTCGATCTCGGCACCGGTACCGGCGCGATTGCGCTGGCGCTGCTCAGCGCGGTTCCGGCCGCGACCGCCACCGGGGTCGATATTTCACAAGACGCGCTGGCAACCGCGATACGCAATGCCGAGCAACTCGGACTCGCCGGCCGGTTCGTGGGGCTGCAGTCTGACTGGTTCGAAAAAGTTTCGGGCCGATACCATGTAATTGCCGCAAACCCTCCCTATATATCGTCTAGAGACATTGGAAATCTGCAGGACGAGGTCCGCGATTTCGATCCGCACAGAGCCCTTGATGGCGGTGTGGACGGTCTTGGCCCCTACAGGATCATCGCCGCCGAGGCGGCAAAGTTTCTGGAAGCAGAAGGCAAGATAGCGGTCGAGATCGGCCACACGCAGCGCAATGAGGTCAAAGACATATTCGCGGCAGCCGGCTACAGGCTGGCCGGGGCATTTGTCGATCTTGGCGGAAACGACAGGGTTCTTATGTTTGAACAGGGAAAGCCTTGACGCAGTGCAAAAAAGCGCTTGGCAATGCCGGGGAATGCGGCTAGGGTCCGCCCTAACCGGATGAGACGAAGCAGGCAGTGCTCTTAGCGATTCGGTTTTCCTTGGAAATAGCTGCCTTCTTGCGCAAACGACGCCCAAGCTTCGTGCGGGAATCGTCCGGCAAGTGATGTAACCGGAACAGGATGACACGTGGCGCCAACGCAATTGATGCGGGCGAACGCCGGTGAAGAAACGAAACGGCTGGCTGCATGAGCGCCTCCGTTCGCGAAACGTTTTTCGAAAATTTCAAAATGAAGAGAGTCTTATGAGGCCACAACAGCAGAACAGGCGCATGCGCGGTCGCAACAACAATGGCGGCGGCGGTGGCAACAACAATAACAACAATAACAACCGCAAGGGCCCAAATCCCCTGACGCGCAACTACGAGAGCAACGGCCCGGACGTGAAAATCCGTGGATCGGCTCAGCAGATCGCCGAAAAATACGCCACTCTGGCCCGTGATGCGCAAAGCTCCGGCGACCGGGTTATGGCGGAAAATTACCTCCAGCACGCCGAGCACTACAACCGCATCATTGCCGCCGCACAGGCGCAGATGCCGATCCAGAATGCCCCGCAGAACCGCGACGAATTCGACGACGATGAAGATCGCGACGATTTTGACAATGCCGGCAGCGGCAATGGCGGCGAGACTCAAGCGCCGATGGCCAACCACGGCAACGGTCCGCAGCCGACGATTGAGGGCACGCCGGCCGAACTCGCATACGGCCAGGAAAACGGCCGCGAGAACAACAGTGGCCGTGACAATAATGGCCGTGACAATAATGGCCGCAACAACAACGGCCGCGACAACAATGGCCGCAACCGTGACCGCCGCCCCAATGGCGGCTATGGCCAGAACGACCAGCGTGGCGACTTTGCCCAGCGTGGCGAGCAGAACGGCCAGCGCGGCGACCAGCAGCGCTTCACCGAAACCCCGGCACAGGCGGAAACCGTTTCCGCGGTTGAGCCCGAAGCCGAGAGCGGTTTCTCCGAGTCGGCGCCGCTGTACGAAAACCTGTCGCCGGCGGCTCTTGCCGCCCGGGCCGAACTCAATGAGGCAGCCGCCGAGAGCGGCGCTGCCCGTCGCCCGCGGCGTCCGCGCCGCCCGCGCAACAATGCCGATCAGGTCGGTGACGAACAGTCTGGTGGTGGCCAGGTGGTGGATGGCGCCGGCGAGACCGCTGCCGCTGTTGACGTGGTTGATGCGGCGCCGGCCGAAAGCCCTGCCGGCGACCCGTTCGCCGTCGACGCCAACAACTGACCCACAAGACATAAGTCGATGAAACGGCGGAGAGAAATCTCCGCCGTTTTCGTTTGCTCGGCCATGCAATATCATCAGCCGGACGTCTTGAGCGGCAATGGCTTGCGCCCCATATCTGGCGTGAACTGGACCCGGCTCGGATGAGCGGGTCCGTCACCGCAATCTGATCCGGTGCCGCAAAGCGGGCCGGTGATGGAAGGAGACAGATATGAACCTCGAGAAATACTCCGAGCGCGTCCGCGGATTCATTCAGTCCGCCCAGACCATGGCGCTCTCGCGCAATCACCAGCAATTCACTCCCGAACATATGCTGAAGGTCCTCGTCGATGACGATGAGGGGCTGGCCGCCTCGCTGATCGAGCGCGCCGGCGGCAACGTGCGCGACGTCAAGCTTGGCGTCGAGACCGCCCTTGAGGCCATGCCGAAGGTGGAAGGCGGCAACGGCCAGCTTTATCTGGCGCAGCCGCTGGCCAAGGTGTTTTCGACCGCCGAGGAATTGGCCAAGAAAGCCGGCGACAGTTTTGTCACGGTCGAGCGGCTGCTGCAGGCGCTGGCGATGGAGAAGTCGGCCAAGACGGCCGATATCCTGTCCAAGGCCGGCGTCACAGCGCAGGCGCTGAACCAGGTGATCAACGACGTCCGCAAGGGCCGTACCGCCGATTCGGCGAGCGCCGAGCAGGGCTATGACGCGCTGAAGAAATACGCGCGCGACCTCACCGCCGATGCCCGCGCCGGCAAGCTCGACCCTGTGATTGGCCGTGACGACGAGATCCGCCGCACCATCCAGGTGCTGTCGCGGCGTACCAAGAACAACCCGGTGCTGATCGGCGAGCCGGGCGTCGGCAAAACGGCGATCGCCGAAGGTCTGGCGCTGCGCATCGTCAATGGCGACGTGCCCGAATCGCTGAAGGACAAGCAGTTGATGGCGCTCGACATGGGCGCGCTGATTGCCGGCGCCAAATATCGCGGCGAGTTCGAGGAGCGGCTGAAGGCCGTGCTCAACGAAGTCACCTCGGCGGCCGGCGGCATCATCCTGTTCATCGACGAGATGCACACGCTGGTCGGCGCCGGCAAGGCCGATGGCGCCATGGACGCTTCGAACCTGTTGAAGCCGGCGCTGGCGCGCGGCGAACTGCACTGCGTCGGCGCGACCACGCTCGATGAATACAGGAAGCATGTCGAGAAGGACGCGGCCCTTGCCCGCCGGTTCCAGCCGGTCTTCGTCAACGAGCCGTCGGTGGAAGATACCGTGTCGATCCTGCGTGGCCTGAAGGAGAAGTACGAGCAGCACCACAAGGTGCGCATCTCGGATTCGGCGCTGGTCGCGGCGGCGACCTTGTCCAACCGCTACATCGCCGACCGTTTCCTGCCGGACAAGGCGATCGACCTTGTCGACGAAGCCGCGTCGCGGCTGAGGATGCAGGTCGATTCCAAGCCCGAGGCGCTGGACGAAATCGATCGCCGCATCATGCAGCTCAAGATCGAGCGCGAGGCACTGAAGGTCGAGAAGGACGAGGCGTCAAAGGACCGGCTCGCGCGTCTCGAAAAGGAACTCGTCGGCCTCGAGGAGGAATCGACCGAGATCACCGCCAAATGGCAGTCGGAGAAGCAGAAGCTTGGCCTCGCCGCTGACCTCAAGAAGCAGCTCGACGCCGCCCGCAACGACCTCGCCATTGCCCAGCGCAAGGGTGAATTCCAGCGCGCCGGCGAGCTTGCCTATGGCAAGATCCCGGAACTGGAAAAGAAGCTGAAGGAAGCCGAAGCCCAGGACGGCAAGGCCGGCATGGTCGAAGAGGTGGTCACGCCCGACCACGTCGCCCATATCGTGTCGCGTTGGACCGGCATTCCGGTCGACAAGATGCTGCAGGGCGAGCGCGACAAGCTGCTGCGCATGGAAGACGAGATCGGCAAGCGAGTCGTCGGCCAGGGCGAAGCGGTACAGGCGGTGTCCAAGGCCGTGCGTCGTGCCCGGGCCGGGCTGCAGGATCCGAACCGGCCGATCGGCTCGTTCATGTTCCTCGGACCGACCGGCGTCGGCAAGACCGAACTGACCAAGGCGCTGGCCAATTTCCTGTTCGACGACGAGAGCGCTATGGTGCGCATCGACATGTCGGAATACATGGAGAAGCACTCGGTCGCCCGGCTGATCGGAGCGCCTCCCGGTTATGTCGGCTATGAGGAAGGCGGTGCGCTGACCGAAGCGGTGCGGCGCCGGCCCTATCAGGTCGTGCTGTTCGACGAGATCGAGAAGGCGCATCCGGATGTCTTCAACGTGCTGTTGCAGGTGCTCGACGACGGGCGGCTGACCGACGGGCAGGGCCGCACGGTCGACTTCCGCAACACGCTGATCGTCATGACGTCGAACCTCGGTGCCGAATATCTGGTCAATCTCGGCGAAGAGCAGGACGTCGATGCCGTGCGCGACGAGGTTATGAGCGTGGTGAGAGCCTCGTTCAGGCCGGAGTTCCTCAACCGCGTCGACGAGGTGATCCTGTTCCACCGGCTGCGCCGGCAGGATATGGGCTGCATCGTCGAGATCCAGCTCAAGCGGCTGGAAAGCCTGCTCGCCGACCGCAAGATCACACTGTCGCTCGACCAGGATTCGATCGACTGGCTGGCGGCGAAGGGCTACGACCCGGCCTATGGCGCGCGGCCGCTGAAGCGGGTGATGCAGAAGGACCTGCAAGATCCGCTGGCGGAAAAAATCCTGCTTGGCGAGATACTCGACGGCTCGACCGTCAAGGTCACGGCCGGCTCCGACCGGTTGAATTTCCGGTCCAGGCCCACTGTGGTGCCGACCGACGCGGCAGCCTGATCCAACGCCGCGCGTCCGACCGGACGCGCGGCATTTTCTTATGAAACAACAATCCTTTGACGGGGGTGCAGATGACGCTGGACGACTACAACAGCTTCTGCGCCTCGCTGCCGCAGACGACGCATGTCGTGCAGTGGGGCGGGGCCGATGTCTGGAAAGTCGGTGGCAAGGTCTTCACCATCGCCGGCCATGACCGGGAGGGTGGCGTCTTCGTCACCTTCAAATGCTCTGAAATGGCTTATGACGTGCTGAAGGATCAGCCCGGCTGCCGGCCGGCGCCCTATCTCGCCTCGCGCGGCATGAAATGGATCCAGCGTCAGACAAGCCAGAGCATGGATGATGATGCGCTGAAGGACTATCTCGGCGAAAGCCACCGCCTCGTCGTCCTCAAGCTGACGAAGCAGACGCGCAAGGAATTGGGCCTGTAGCAACCAGTAATCCGCCATCTTCATGCCCGGTTCATGTTGGAAAGCTTATGTTGTGGTTTGCTGGCGAAGGGGTTTGCCTGCAGGCTTTTGACGATCAGGGCGTTCCTTGCGCATCCAAACGGTGGCGAGAACGTTCTGGTGGGAACACTGCCGGGCGGCGGCAATTACGCATGACCCCGAAAATCGAAATTCGATTTTCGGAAAGGATCATGCGCAGACATGAAGTGTTACAGCGTCCTTTGCGCGTCCAAACGGACGCGCGGCGCTGTAAGTACCGGAGAGTTTGACCACCATGTTCCGCACGATCCTTGCCTTTTCGGTGCTCGCCGCCGGGCTGCTCACGTCCAGCGCCATGGCATCGCCGACTGTGGACAACGCACTGCCGGCCGTCCGCGCCGCCGATAGCGGCGGCATTGTGCTTGCCCAGGACGGCAATCTCGACATCTATTACGACGCCAGGGGCAACCGCGTCATCGTCGATGCCGAGACCGGCAAGGTCATCGCCATCCAGCCGCCGCAGACCAGGCTCGACCGCCGCGCGCTGCGCCGGGAAATGCGGGCACGTGAGCTTGGACGCGCACCGGTCGAAGACGACGACCGCTACTATCTCGACGATCCCGAAGACATGGCGCGTTTCCGCCGCAGGCAACTGGACGATCAGGGACGAATCCCCGGCCCGCCGGTTGATGAATACGATCCTGAAAGCGACAGATTCCTGGGGGCCGCTCCGCAGGATGATGCCAATGACAGCGACACCTATCCGGAAGCGCCGAAATCCGCTGAACCGCGGCCCGTCAAGCGCCAGCCGCTGAACGAAGCCTCTATCGATCCCGCCGAACCGGCGGCGCCCGCCGACCAGGCCGCGCTGCCGCCGAAAGCCGGTGGCAAGACCGTGGTCGATCCCTCGCTTTCACTCGGCGCACGCCAGGATGTAGCCGCCTTGCAGGTGCTGCTCGACCGCGCCGGCGCTTCACCCGGCGTCGTCGACGGGCGCTTCGGCTCCAATGTCGACAAGGCGCTTGCCGCCTATAACCAGATCACCGGCAGCAATCTGCGCTCGACCGACGCGGTCGGCATCCAGGCTGCGCTGGCGCAGACCGGTGGCGATGCTTTCGCCAATTATACGATCACGCCCGAGGACGCGGCCGGGCCTTATGTCGCCTCGATACCGGAGGATTACAGCCAGAAGGCGCAGCTCGACCGCATGGCTTACACCTCCGTCACCGAAGCCTTGGCCGAACGGTTCCACATGGACGAGAACTACCTGAAGGGGCTCAATCCCGAGGCCGACTTCAGCCGTCCCGGCACCATCATCAAGGTCGCCAATTTCGGCAGGCTGGTGGCGACGCCGGTTGCCCGCATCGTCGCCGACAAGGACAAGAAGCAGGTGTTCGCCTATGACGCCGGTGGCAAGCTGGTCGCGGCCTATCCGGCCACCATTGGTTCAGCCGACACGCCCTCGCCGACCGGCACTCATACGGTGTCGCGCGTCGCGCTCGATCCGAACTACACCTACAACCCCAGCATCAATTTCAAGCAGGGCCAGAACGACAAGATCCTGACCATCCCGCCGGGTCCGAACGGCCCGGTCGGCTCGGTGTGGATCGCGCTGGACAAGCCGACCTATGGCATTCACGGCACGCCCGATCCGTCCAAGATCGGCAAGACCGAAAGCCATGGCTGCGTGCGCCTGACAAATTGGGATGCGCGTGAACTGGCCAAGCTGGTGTCGCCGGGCGTCACCGTCGAGTTCGTCGGCGGTCCCTCGGCCGATGATGTTGCGGAGCAAGTGAGCGCTCCAGCGCAGTGATCGGCCTGCCCTTAAGGCAGGCCGATATCCAAAGCTGGATTCATGAGCGCAGGGTGCTGGCTGGTTGTTGCCGGCCCGCAACAAGTCTAAGCAGACGCTCATGAAGTCTCCGAGCGAAGCCGCAGCCGTTCCCCTGACCAGGTCGCTTTCCAACGGTACATTTTGCCCGCAGTCGCAGCGCAAGTTCGTGCTGGTAGCGGCGATCCTGGCGTCAGCGCTCGGCTTCATCGACGGGTCGATCCTGGCCATTGCCATGCCGGCAATGCGCGTCGACCTCGGCGCCAGCCTGGCCGAGGTCCAGTGGATTTCCAACGCCTATGCGCTGACGCTGTCGGCGCTGATTCTGGCCGGCGGCGCCGCCGGCGACCGGTTTGGCCTCAGGCGCGCCTTCGTTGCCGGCATTGCGCTGTTCATCGTCGCTTCGCTGGCCTGCGCGGTGGCGCCGAATGCGCTGGTGCTCATCGCCTTTCGCGCCATTCAGGGCATTGGTGCGGCGATCATGGTGCCGGGCAGCCTCGCCATCATCGCCAAGGCCTATCCGAAGAAGGAGCGCGGCCGGGCGATCGGCATCTGGGCCGCCGCCTCGGCGCTGACGACTGCGCTCGGTCCGGTGCTCGGCGGCTTCGTTCTGTCGGCCTTTGGCGGCGGTATCTGGCGGGCGATCTTCGCCGTCAACCTGCCGCTCGGGCTGATCTCGATCTATCTCCTGCTGGCCAAGATTCCCGCCGACGCGCCGACGGAGAAGCGAAGCCTCGATCTCGGCGGCGCCGCTCTCGCCACGCTTGCCTTCGGGGCGCTTGCCTACGGACTGACCTCGATGAGCGCCGAAGGCAGCGGGCTGATGTCGGGGCCGAGCATCGCCGCAGGCGCCGTGCTGCTTATCATCTTCATCGTCTTCGAGCTTCGGCAGCGCGAGCCGATGATCGATCTCAAGCTGTTTCGGATCGGCGCCTTTGCCGGCGCCAACCTCGCCACCTTCTTCCTGTATTTCGCCCTGTCGGCCAACCTGTTCTACCTGCCGATGCTGTTGATCGCCGGATGGGGGCTGAACACCAAAGAGGTCGGTTTCATCTTCCTGCCGCTGTCGGCGTCGATCGCGCTGCTGTCGGGTCTCGTCGGCCAGTGGTCGGATCGCATCGGTCCGCGTTTTCCGATCGCCAGCGGCTGCCTGGTGGTCGCCATCGCCTTTGCCGGGCTGGCTTTGCTCACTCATGCCGGCATGCACAATTTCTGGACCGGTATCTTTCCGCTGATGGCGGTGATGGGGCTCGGCATGGCGCTGGTGGTGTCGCCGCTGTCGACGGCGGTCATGACCGCGGTCGAGGACAAGGATACCGGCGCCGCTTCCGGCATCAACAATGCGGTTTCGCGCATTGGCGGGCTGATTGCTGTGGCGGCGATGGGCTCGCTCGCGGCCTGGGTCTATTCGACGATGCTCGATACCAGCGTCAGGCCGGGCATTCCGGGGTTCGGAGAACCGGCATTGGCCGGCCTGGCGTCAGACCTTGATGCAACACGGCTCGCCGCCAGCGATGCGGCGTTCGCGGCCGTGTCGACAGTGACGGCCGTGCTTTGCCTCCTTGCCGCTATTATCGCCTGGGCCACCGTTTCGGGGCAAAAGCTGCCTTGGTCACGAGCCGAAGAGGAGCAGTCGACCTGATTCGGAGCCGACCCGATTCGGAATGCTCTGATGGGGCGATTATGATTCGCCGGCGTCGAGTGTGACGGCTTAAAGCGCGTCGCGCTGAAACGGATTCATACGACGCGCTTTAAGTCTTTGTTTTGACGCATGTCCTTGTCCCAGAGCCGCGGCACACTTCTGGGCGACATGCATTAGCCTTCGATCTTGGCGCTCGCGACCTTCAGCGGATTGCTGTCTTCCTGCTTGAGCAGTTCATCGATGCGCTCGCGCTCGCGCTTGAAAGCGACCAGGTCGTCGCCCTTCAGCACCTTGCCGACCGGCAGGCGCACGCGCATCGGGTCGACCTTGGTGCCGTTGACGATCAGCTCGTAGTGAAGATGCGGACCGGTGGAGAGGCCGGTCTGACCGAGGAAGCCGATGGTCTGGCCCTGGCGGACATGAACGCCCGGTTCGATGCCTTTGGCAAAGGCGCTCTGGTGATTGTAGGAGGTCTCGTAGCCATTGGCATGGCGAATGATGATCTGCTTGCCGTAACCGCCGGCCCAGCCGGCCTTTTCGATGGTGCCGTTGCCGGCGGCGATAATCGGCGTTCCGATCGGCGCCGCCCAGTCGACGCCGGTATGCATGCGGACATAACCGAGGATCGGATGTCGGCGGGCGCCGAAGCCGGAGCGGAATTTCCCGGCGGGCAGGGGGTTGCGCAACAGGAACTGCTCGGCGCTCGATCCGTCCTCGTCGAAATAGTCGGTCGAGCCGTCCTGCATCTGGAATCGGTAGAAATTGCGCGTCTGGCCGCCGAAGGTCGACGAGACATAGAGCAGTTCCGATTCGTCGGAGGCCTGGTCGTCGCCGTCCGGCTGCGAGAACAGCACGTCGATGCGGTCCGATGGATTGAGCCTGGACTGGAAGTCGACGCCGGAGGCCAGGAGCTTGACCAGTTGCTGGGTCAGCTTCTTCGACATGCCGTAGGAATAGGCGGCGCGGTAGATGCCGTCATAGACGTTCGGCAGATTGCCGCGCACCACCACCGGCGCCGACGAATCATCGAACGCTGTCAGCAATTCGGGGTTCGGCTCCGGTTCCTGCGCCGGCACATACTGGCCGCGGTCGTCGAGCGCGATGGTGACGATGTGCGTTGTCTTGTCATAGACGCTGGTGCGAACGACCTTGGCGGCGTCGCCATGTACCTCGAGCCCGACGCGCAGCACGGTTCCGGCCTTCAGCGCCGGTGCGTTGAGCAGCTTGCCGATCGCCTCCGCCATGCCGGTGGCGTCATCGCCCGTATACCCCGAATCAGCGAAAGCCTCGGCAATGTCGCGGTCCCTGGTGAAGGGAATGATTTCCTCGGCGAAAGCCGGGGTCTGGTCGTCGAGAGCGACGCGCGGCGCCACCGAGACGTTTTCCGGCACGATCTTGACGTCGTAGGAGCCGGCCATCGATTCGGCGAAGGCATCGCCGAATCGCTGCGGGTCGACATAATGCAGCGAGGCTACCTGCACGGCGCCGTCGCTGAGGTCGGTGCCGGCCTCGCGCACCACTTTTTCCACCTCGTCGGCGGACAGGTCGCTTTTTTCGTCGAAGGAGGCCGTCTCGACCGGGAAATCGACCGTCTTGAGGCTCATCTCGCTTTCGACCTTGGCGCCGTAGATCTGGCCGCCAACCGCGGAGGCCGTCGCCGGCTGCGCCGGCGTCGAGTCGCCATCGTCGCCGAACACCTGCATCGGGTCGAAAGGCGGATAGGCGCGGTTGGTGGTGTGGCCGGCGGCCAGCGCCATCTTGATCTGCACGAACGGCATGGTGTGGATAACGTCGCGGTCGCCGACCTTGGTCACCATCGACACTTCCATGCGCCGGCGGTCCTTGGCCTTGGCGATCTGGCGCGGCGCCACCAGCCTGGTGGTCTTGGCGACCTCGCCGGAATCGCCGCCGCTTTCGAGCTGGGCCAGTTCGGCGATTTCGGGCGGGGTTGCCAACTGCTGGCGGCCGTCAAGGGCGGCAAACAACGCCACGCCCATCAGCACACTCGAGGTCACGCCGGTAAGAAAGGTGCCCGATAGCCAGCGCGCCGAAACCTCGCGCCGGTCGGGCGGGCCGCTGCGGCCATCCGCGATCAGCGGCGGCTCATTGCCGAGTTCGGCTATGACATCTTCCGTGTCTGGCATCCAGAAAGGCTGCTTCTTCCCCGGGCGGAACGGCTTTTCGCTTCTGTTGGGCCATGACATTTGCCTGTCACGGCGGGTGAAGTCAACGAAGCGGCGAAATCCCCACGCACACGCTCTGTTTTACAGCCCCTTGTAGAGAGGCGACTTTATCCTCTTGTAGGAGGGTCCGAACCGGTGATGCGCAGACCCCGCTTTGGCTCTTATAGGAAGGCACCTTGCGGGCCGCGCCGAGCCCTTCTTTGTTGGCCTTGGTGTCGAACGGCAATGCGGCGGCAATAGGGCTCCTTTTTGGCAACGCCAATGTTCCCTTGGGGCAGTCCGCCGGCGCCAAAACTTCTGTCGCAAAAAGTTCAAAAACATCGTCGATGACTGTTGACAGTTCTGGTTGGTGGCGACTATATACGCCTCACGAACGAGGGCGGTGCGCCGCTGGCGGCGAAGCAGTTTGCTTCTGAGGAGCCCTTGTGAGAATTCAAGAGAGCCGCGTAAGCGACACTCGGACGGCCCCGAAGCCAGAGGTGGAACGGGCCAC
>NZ_AYWB01000013.1:0-139898 GCF_000503035.1 Mesorhizobium sp. LSHC412B00
AAAACTCCATGCCTTGCGATATCGCTGGCGCGAACCACCACGAAAGCGCAAGTTTCAGTCCATGCCAAAGCTATCTTAGCGCCTATGCCCTCGAGGGGGGAGATTGCGCCTCACCGCCTTCTCCCTCACATATCGATCATCGAGCGCTTCACCCGGCCGATGATGGTGATGGCGCCTTCGAGCGCCGGCGGCGGGATGTCCATGTAGGAGGCCGGCTGGAAGGGCGGGTTCTCGTTGGGGCGATAGCGCTTGTAGGTGGCCTGGCCGCTTTCGTCCGAAATGACATAGCAGCCATTGGTCACCAGCCGCTTGTCCCTGAGGTTGACGAAGATGATCGAATCCGGTGGCGAGATCTTGTTCATCGACGGGCCGTCGACGCGCAGCGCAATCCATTGGCCCTGCTCCAGATCGGTGGTGGGGATGGTCGGATAGTCGCTGAGATTGACCACCGTATCCTGGCTGCCGAGTTCGCCGGCGCTGATCCACGAGACGATGGGCACATCGACGGTGGCCAGCGACGGCATCGGGATCTGCCGGCCCGACTCGTCAAAGCCGAAATGGCCCCCCGCAAGGCTGCCGCCGTCACCGTTGAACAAGAGCCAGCCGGGATCGACGCCGAACAGGCGGCCGTATTTCTCCGCCGCCTTGCGCGACAGCGGCCGGTTACCGTTCTCGTGACTGATCAGCGTGTTCTTGTTGATGTCGCGCAATGCCCGCGCAGCGTCGCTCGGCGAGGCATAGCCCGCCTCCGCCCGCGCCTGCTGCAATCTGTGCCTCGGTTCCTGCATCGTACAAATTGCCTGAAATTTATCGTCCAATATGTACGATTTCGCTTGCGTACGTTTCGTACATATCGTACGCTTAGCGCATGATCGAACAAATCGCAAGCGTTTCCGCAGACATCCTCAGCTTTCTCCCATCGTCCGGGCTGTCCTCCTCCCCGGTCCGGACGCAAACCGGGGCTTCTGCCCCGGATCCGGTCGAACCGTCGTCCCCCCGATCGACCGGAACGGCCGGAGCCGCTCCTCTCCCGGCTCCGGCCACCTCTTCAGCCCATGGCGCCGCCGGTGCGCCAAGGGCTGTCTCCGGCGGGCAGGGTATTTCCTGCATCCGCACGGAAGATGGCACCGTCATCCTGTTCGACCGGCTGACGGGCAGGGCGGTTTCCGCCCTCACCAAAGCGGCCGCCGAAGCCGCCTTGCGGCATCTCGCCGGCTCGCTGCCGGCCGCCAGTATCGGCTGACCGCACCGACCATCCGCTCTGATTTTTTCCCGTGGGCCCCCGGGGCCGGCGCTCGGCCTTTGCGCGCGCAATCAATGGATACCGACATGACTGCCTATACCGACACCGAATTGCAGGAGATCGCCGTCTGGCTGAGGGATGGCCTGTCGGCCACAGGGATCGCCGTCCGCTTCACGGCGCTGCGCGGCAGTCCGGTCTCGCGCAATGCCATCATCGGCATCGTCCACCGCAACAGCGCGTTGAAGACCATCGGCTTCGCCAACCCCAGAGGCGGCAGGTCCGGCGGCCGACCGAGGAAGAATGCGACGGGGAAGACTGCGGCAAACGAGAATACCGCCAAGAGGAATCCGCCGGCGCAGCCAAGCAAGCCCGTAACGGAAGTAGGAGTTTCGAAGCAGGCCGCGCCGGTCAAACCGGCCGCCAAACCGAGCCGTCAGCCATCGGCCAGGCCTCTGTTGCCAGCCCGTCCGGCGCCCTCGATCCCGGGCGAAGGACGGCTGGTGGTGGACGGCGAAATCTACCGCTTCAATGTGCCGGCGCCGCGCCCTGCCTCGCTCGGGCGTCAGCCGCATGTCGCCGCCATGCGCTTCATCGACTGCCTGTTCGACCGCTGCCGCGCGCCGCTCGACCTGACGCTGGAGGAAGACCCCGACAACGATGCTCCCGGCAGTCGGCCGGGGCTCGAGATGCTGTGCTGCGGCCTGCGCACAAGGGCGCTGAAAAGCTACTGCGAATATCATCAGACGCGTTTCCACCGACCTGTGGCGGAGGTGGTGTGAGCGGCTGGGCTCCGTTCCTCGCCTCCGGACGACCCCACCAATGATCGAAAGCCGGCGGGACAGCGCCCCCCTCTGTCCTGCCGGACGTTCGTCGCTCGGAAAGCCAAGCAATTGGCTTTCCGTCCGCTTCGCGGACCACTCCTCAACCCCCACGAGGGGGGCGATCGGATATGGCCGCCGATTTCGCCAATTGCCAACGTTGCAGAGGCGCAGCCGCCGAAACTGCCAATCTCCCCCCAAGTGGGGGAGATGCCCGGCAGGGCAGAGGGGGGCGCGAAGGAACGCCAACCTTCCGGCTCAACAACCCAATCCCACAAGGATCCCCCGATGAGCAAAAAAACCGCGCAGAAAGCCAAACCGCCGAAATTGCCTGCGGGCGAAGCCGAGCAGGTGCGCATCCGCCGCGAGATCGGCCATGATTTCGCGCTGAAGGACGATCGCTTCGGCCGCAAGCGGTTGAGCGTCGGCACCGAAGAGGCGCGGCGCGTCTACGAGGTCTCCAATGACGGCTACACCGCGACCGGCGGCATCGTGCGGGTGCGCAATGTCGATCCGCTGGTCGGCATCACCTCGCTGACCCGCCAGCAGCGTGAGGCCGCCCAGCGGTTTCGCGACGATTTCGAGCGCGCCTCGCGTGACGGGCTGCGGCCGATGCCGTGGGAAGAGCGCATTGACGGCGGCCGCATCAATGGCGGCATCCCCGACCGCGTGCTCAACGCCGGCCGCGCCCACACCCATGCCATCGCCGCCATGGCCCACTGGGAAGTGGCGGAGGTGGTTCGCAAAATCTGCCTCGAAGGCCAGTCGGTGAAGGCGCTCGCCGAACGCACCGGCGAGGGACGAGATGTGGTGGTGAAGCTGTTGAAGGTCGGGCTCGACCTTTTGGCCGTGGGTTACGGGATGATGCTGATGCGGAAGCCGCGATAAGGCCGGCAGCCGCGCAGGAAGCGGCCGGCCGGCAGATGCCGGCCGACCGGTTTCACCCCATCGGATCACCGTTCGCAAACGCGAATTTCCTCGACGATCCTGTGATGATGGCGCCAATGCTTGACCAACTCTATACGGCAATGGCGATGGTGCCTGTGATACCTGTGGTACCTGAAGCCGTTGTCGTAGGCATCATACTGGTAGTAGGGGCGAGGAGCGAAGCGATCGTAATAGTCGCCATAGCTGTCATTGTAGTCATCGTCATAGTAGCCGTTGCCGATGCCGATCACGACGCGCCCGCCGGCATTCGCCGGGGCGATCATCGCCGCCGCCGCAGTGATAGCGATAGCCGAAGCAAGCAGGAGCTTTCTCATAGCTGCCTCCTATTCAAGGTTGCGCTAATATAACTCGCTGGGCACGACCTCGTTCCATAATTTTGCAAGATGCGAACGACCCCTGCGCCGTGCATTGCGAGGAAGTTCAGCGTCACCTCCTGTCAGCATCGTCCCCCGATTTTTGAACCCTTCGCCGCCCCAGCCATTAATCCGGCATGAATCAGCAAGGGAAGGACGAGACCATGCATGTCATTCTTGGAGGTACCGGCCATGTCGGCTCGGCGGCGGCAATGGCGCTGTTGCGGCAGGGCGAGGATGTCACGGTGGTGACGCGCGACGAGTCGAAGGCCGCATGGTTGGTTGAACAGGGCGCGGAGGCCGCGGTTGCCGATGTGCTCGATGTCGAGGCGCTGCGTGAAGTCTTGCGGCGCGGCAAGCGGGCGTTTCTGCTCAACCCGCCGGCCGATCCATCGACCGACACCGACGCCGAGGAGCGCAAGACGGTTGGCGCCATTGCGGCGGCGCTGGAGGGCTCCGGCCTCGAAAAGCTGGTGGCGGAATCGACCTACGGCGCGCAGGCCGGCGAGGGTGTCGGCGATCTCACCGTCCTTTACGGCCTCGAGCAGAAGCTGAAGGCCCAGGCCATTCCGGCAAGCATCAACCGCGCCGCCTATTACATGAGCAACTGGGATCAGGCCCTGGAGACGGCGCGGCGCGACGGCGTCATCACCTCCTTCTTCCCGGCGGATTTCGAGCTGCCGATGGTGGCGCCGCAGGATCTCGGCGAGGCCGCGGCGAGACGTCTGCTGGAGCCGACGGACAAGACCGGCACGCACTATATCGAGGGCCCTCGGCGCTACTCGGCCGCCGATGTCGCCGCAGCCTTCAGTGCGGCGTTGCGCAAAAACGTGCGCGTGGTCACGGTGCCGCGCGAGCGCTGGACAGAAACCTACGAAAAACTCGGCTTCTCCAAAGCGGCGGCCGAGTCCTACACCCGCATGACCGGGGCCACGCTGGACAAGCCGGCGGAGCCGGAAAACCCGGAGCGCGGCACGACCAGCCTGGAAAGCTATATTGCTGCGCTCGTCGAGGGCCGGCCGGAAGACCTGTTGAAGGGTGCCGCGTAAAGTGAAGGGTTGCTGTTGAGAAACAGGCGCTTCGACGACCTACGTGGCCCGCTATTCCTATTGCCTGACCGTTCGGCAGTTGCCCGCCGGCGGCGTGGTCTTGCAGATATCGATGGAGGTGCGCGTGTCGCCGTGACCGGTTTCGGTTATCAGATTCAGGTCCAAAAGTTCGTATGTCACGAGGTATCGTATGCTGTCGTCGGGTATTTTTTGCATGGCCGATACGATCCACGAACCTGCTTTCATCTCGGTGAAATAGCTGTCGACCTTGCGTTCATACCATTTGGGTATCGGAACGAGGACGATGGTCTTCTTGCCGTGGATTTTCTTGGCGGTCGGCAGCATGATCCGGTGAATGCCGACAAAGGCGCGGCTGTCTGCCAGGCGCCGTACGCCGCCCGCAAGAACCATCGTACAAGCTGACGAACAGACTGCGCCGACGGGGTTGGCGACGCCGAAGCGGAGGTCGCCCGGCCCGCAGGCTTTTGTGTCTGGCGCGCATTCGGAGAACTCCGTCTTGCCAACCATCGTGTCGAGCCCGCTGGCGCGGATCATATGGCCAAGCGCCATCGCCGCATCGGTCTCGCCGCCCGGGGAATTCAACGCCAAAGGCAATTTGCGGGGGCCGAGTTTTTTCAGCAAGGCCTTCAGCAAAGCTGGCGTGCCGGCCACGATGTGACCTTCCGCCGAAATCCATTCCGGGCATGTCGGCTCGCATCCTGGCGTGCTGTTGCGTACAACGACGAAGTGCATCGGCGGTGTATATGCCAGTATGGCAGGCTCAGGCGTCGTTTGGGCGATCGCGCCGCCAATCGCCAGCAGCACGAAAACCAACGTCCATGCGAATGTCTTCATGCCGAGCCTCGCCTGGCAGAGCATCACTTGAGAAATGGGTCTTTGCAAGCATTATCAAAACAAGCCGAGCACGTGTTTCTATCGGCCGCGCACTATCTCTGCATGATGGACAGGCCGCTACTGGCGGCCCCTGTCTGAACCGTCGTCGCTTTCCGCCGCCGTCTCCCACCCAAACACACTGCGCCCGCCAAGCAGGTGCGACTGGTCGAACTCGCCGGCGACGATCTCCTTAAGGCTCGGCCCGGTGACGTAGCGCTCCAGCCGCCGCGCTTCGCCATCCAGCCGCTTCAGCGCGCCAAGCTCTTCCTCGCGGCCGAGCTTGGCCTTGCCGACGGCCGATTTCAGCACCGCGATCGTCTCGTCATAGACTTTCAGCGGCACCGGGAAGGGATGCCGGTCCTTGCCGCCATGGGCAAGTGAGAAGCGCGCCGGATCGGAGAAGCGGCAGGGCGCGCCATGCACCACTTCCGCCACCATGGCCAGCGCCCGCACCGTGCGCGCGCCGACGCCGGGCACCAGTAGCAGCTCGGGAAAATCGGCCGGCCCGCTTTCGATGGCGGCGGAAATGTTGCCGTGCAGCCGGTGCATGACGATGTCGCTCTCGCGCACGTCATGATGCGCCGGCATCACCAGATTGGGCAGCATCGGCTGCGCGGATGATTTCGCGGCCGGTGATTTCGGCGGCGGCTCCAGCACGGCAAGCTCGTCGAGGATCCGCTCCGGGCTCATGGTCTTCAACAGGTCGATCTGGCCGCTACGTGACGGCGCGGCGCGATGGTCGGTCAGGTTGACGATCTCGCCCTGCCGCTCGCCCTGGATCGCCGCATGCGGCTGGTCGACGAAGCTGGTCAGCCCTTCCGACAGCCAGTGATAGCGCCGCGCCTGGCGGCTGTCGCCATTCATGCCTTGCTGCACCACCACCCAGCGGCTGTCGTCGGTGACGATGAAGCCGTGCAGATAGAGGTCGAAGCCGTCCTGCACGGCCGCACTGTCCACCTTGGCGACCAGGCGGCTAGCGGTGGCGAGCGCCGCGCCATCGATGCCGACACGCTCGCCGATGGCGGTCAGTTCCTGCGGCGTCTTGCGCGAATGCGCGCCGCGCCCGCCGCAGACATGGATGCCGAGCTCGCGCGACATCGGGTTTAGCCCGCGCTTCAGCGCGCCGACGACCGAGGTGGTGATGCCCGAGGAGTGCCAGTCCATGCCCATGACGGCGCCGAAGGACTGGAACCAGAACGGGTGCGCCAGCCGCCGCAACAGCTCGTCGCGGCCATAGTGATGGATGATCGCCTCGCACAACACCGCACCCAGCCGCGTCATACGATCGCCCAGCCATTTCGGAACCCGCCCGCCATGCAGCGGCAAGTCCGCACTGCCGCTTCGCTGCGTCAAGTGAATGCTCCGTGGATGCCGCGCACCGGCGGTGCGCCTGTGATGTAGATGGCATTTGGGGGGCGATTTGCAAGCGGGGTGGGGGCGGCGACTATCGTCGCCCTACGCTCTTCTTGGTGTCTCGCCGAAAGATGCAGTTACGCCGCCTGTCGCACCTGGCAATAAGGTCGGCTCCCTGCTTGAAGGCGAGACAGGTCTCGAATAGAGCTTATCCAGCCGACGGCAACTATTAAAACCAAAACGATGTCGCAATTCTGGTGGGTAAATCACAGTCAGACCGCCCGCCAAGAGATCGACGGGCAATATCTCTGGTCGCCCAAAACTCAGAAGAATGGGGCACGCAGCGAGTTCTACAAAAATATGCGTCGGGCGACACCTGGTGACCTCGTGTTGTCTTTTTTCGGTCAAGCCGTGCGCTATATTGGTCGGGTAGCGGAGTTTGCATTCACAGCACCGAAACCACCGGAGTTCAAGAACACTGGAGCCAATTGGAACGAGGAAGGTTGGCTTCTCCCGGTGTATTGGGCGCCGCTCCTGCCGACGGTGCGCCCGTCGGACATAATTGGCGAATTGGGTCCGCTTCTGCCTCCCCGATACTCGCCCATCGACCCAAACTCCGGATCAGGCCGTCAAAACGCCTATCTCGCGAGCGTATCGCAAGAGGTGTTTCACACCATTGTCGCGGGTACAGCTTTCGACCGCGAAGCTCTGAGGCGTGGTGGCGCAAACAGTCTCACTTTCGAAGTCGTCAATGAAATTTTAGAGGACGTCGTTGAGCGCCGTATCCGAGATGACCTCCAACTCGAGGACACTGTAAAGACGAGCGTCATTCAAGCTCGTCGCGGCCAAGGTAAATTTCGTTCCAATGTCGAAGCCATGGAGCGCTCGTGCCGACTCACAGGGGTCACCAATCCCTCGTTGCTGATTGCAAGCCACATCAAGCCTTGGCGCCTATGCGCTTCCGCGCAGGAGCGCTTGGACGGCATGAACGGGCTGCTCCTCACGCCTGATGCCGACCACCTCTTTGACCGTGGCTTCATCAGTTTTGAAGATAGCGGGCAGGTCCTCATATCCCAGCGCGTCGACAAGACTGATTTGCGGCGGCTCGGATTCGAGCAATTGGTGATGCAGAGTTTCGGCTTTGCCGAAGCCCCCGCCGTCTGGCGCACTAGCACCTTCACCCCGCCGCAGCAGGCTTACCTCGCTCACCATCGAGAGGATGTGTTTGTGGCATAGCTCGCATCAACTGAGCGGTCAGCCGTCAGGTCCCCCTACCTCGCCGCCCCCTAAAACACCGCCTTCTCCAAGACCGGCTCCAGTGATTCAGCAAATGGCGTCGCCAGGTGGTGCCGGTCGCGGAAGGCGAGTTGGCCGTTGATGAACACGTGGCAGGTTTGGGCGTCGCAGAACTGGCTGGTCAGGTCGACATAGGTGGCGCCGGGCACGCTGCGCACGACGTCGCGCTCGGCCGCGGCGATGTCGTCGTTCGCCGCCGCGTCCCTCGGCGTGTCGCAGACTTCAGGCACCTGCCCGCGCCACAGCGCCCGCGCCACGCATTTGTCGGCATAGCTTCCATTGTAGGGAACGTCCCGGATTACCGCGACCTTGATCCCGGCCCGGCTGAATGCCGCCAGCGTCCAGCGCAGGCCGGCCTTCCACTCCTCGTTCCAATCGGCGTGCTTCAGTTCCTCGGGCGATTCCTTCATCACATTGCCGATCGAGAATTCCGAGATCACCACCATGTGCGGGTGCAACGCGATAATGTCCTTGACCGATTGCTCCCGCCACTGGTCGCATTCGGTGTAGTCGCGCTTCAGCCGCCAGTTCCAGGTCGTCACCCGCGAGGCACGGCAGGACGATTTGAGATAGGTGACGAGGCGATAATTGTTCTTGGCCGCCGCCTCGATCAGCGGCGTCGACCAGTGGTCGGCATGCGAATCGCCGAACAGCGCAATCGAGCGCCCGGCGTCCTTGTTGCCGAACACGCAGGCCTTCGGCGTCACCGTCTCAAAGGAGAGAATACAGCCGGCCGCGCGCGCCGTGGACGGCTGCGCGGCGCTGGCGGCAATGCTGCGCTGCTCAGGGTCCAGATCGTGGACGGCAAGCCTGGCATTGGCGTAGGCGGCTGCGACGCCGGTGCCGGTCAGGAGGACGGCCGGCACCAGCGCCCGCGCCGCACTGGCCATCAGCCAGCCATTGCGGCGGATCGGGTTTTCGATGACATGATAGGTGAACCCCGACAGCGCCAGCGTCAGCGCCAAGCAGCCGAGCCGCTGCAGCGGCGAAAGTTCCGGCGTCAGCATCGTGGCATACACGATCACCGGCCAGTGCCAGAGATAGAGCGAGTAGGAGAGTTTGCCGACCCATTGCAGCGGCGCCAGCGCCAGTGCCTCGATCGGGCTTTTCTTAGCGCTCTCCTGCTGCGCGTGCGCCGCTCCTGCCAGCAGCAACAGCACGGTGCCGGCCACCGGCACCAGGGCGAGGAAACCCGGGAAGGGCGTTTCGTCGCTGAAGGAAAGATAGGCGCCGGCAATCAGCGCTAGGCCGAGCCACGCCAGCGGCGTGGCGAGCCGCGGGCGGTTTTGCCAGACTTGCTGCGGCACCATGCTGGCCAGCCCGCCGGCGGCGAACTCCCAGGCGCGTAGCGGCGAGAAATAGAAGGCCCAGGGCTGCGAGACCGTGGTGAGCCACGCGCAGACGGCGAACGAGACGAGGCCGGCAATGCCGATCACCAGGATCGCGCCGCGCTTGCCGGGGCGCAGCCATGCCGCCAGCACAAGCAGCGCCGGCCAGGCGACATAGAACTGCTCCTCCACCGACAGCGACCAGAAATGGACAAACGGGTTGCTGGCCGCATCGGCGGCGAAATAATCGAACGACCAGCGGATCAGCCACAGATTGATCATGTAGGCCGAGGCGAACATGGCGCCTTTGGAATAGAGCGATTGTTCCTCCGGCGACAGGATGAAGGCGCCGGCCACCAGTGTGGCGAGGATGACGAACAGCGACGCCGGCAACAGCCGCCGAGCGCGCCTGGCATAGAACCGCCACAGGTTGAGCCGCCCGGTCTCGGTGATTTCGGCAAGCAGGTGTTTTGTGATCAGATAGCCCGAGATGACGAAGAAGATGTCGACGCCGGTGAAGCCGCCGGGCAGGCCGGTGAAGCCGAAATGAAAGGCGATCACGCCTGCCACCGCCAAGGCACGCAGTCCTTCGATATCGGGCCGGAACGATGCTGACACGATTTGCCACCTCGTGCTGGTGCATGACCCCGCCTCGGCGAGTAACGATCGCGCCGGGATCATACGTGCGGCAGCTTTGCGCCCAACGGGACACGGCGCTGCAACCGTTGACAGTCGGACCAAGACTCCGCCCTATGGGTCGATATCGCAATGCAACAAATCTAACGCAGTGCAACATTGGAGGAGGCGACGCCGCTGATCTCCCCCCTTGAGGGGGAGATGGCCGGCAGGCCAGAGGGGGTCGGTTCGACCGGACTGGCCCAATCCTGCAAGTGAAGGCAGGCGCTCCACGCGCGGCGACCCCCTCTGTCGCCTTCGGCGACATCTCCCCCTCGATGGGGGAGATTAGCTCCCCGCCTCCTTCGCCAAATCTCCGACATCCGGGGTCGGCCCTTGCGTTGCCCCCGTCACACGCATCGGCTATCCAACCGGCAGCCATGCAATTCAAACGGAGCCTCCCATGACCAACACCACCATTTTCAAATTCGGCGCTGTCGAGCATGCCGAGGGCGGCGACTTACCGGGCTGGATCGTTGTGGCGGGCCGACCGACCATGCAGACCGCCGTGCAGCACACCACCGCCGATGGCAAGGTGCTGTCGGGCACCTGGCGGGCCTCGCCCGGCACTTATCACGCCACCTACACCGACTATGAGTTCGTGCACATGATCGCCGGCCGCATCATCATCACGCCCGATGGCGGCACGCCGGTCGAGGTCGGTCCGGGCGATGCGTTCGTGGTCGAAGCCGATTTCAAGGGCACCTGGCAGATCATCGAGCCGGTAACCAAGCACTTCGTCGTCAAGCTTGCTTGATCGCGTCGTCAGGAGTGTCTGATCCGTGCCGATACACGTCGGCCGGCGCGGTTCATCGCCAGCGTCCCCCTCGCCCAGCAGGGGGAGGGGGACGTAGCGAAGCGAATATCGGTTAAGAGGGCGTCACCTCGTTCGCTTCGAACCGATGCGGATCGAAAAGCTGAGACGATGGCGTTCTGCGGAGCCTGGTCGAGAGAACGCAGGCCAGGTCTGCTGCCGGGTCGCCGGCGCGTCAGCCAAGAGCGAGCGGCGCACTTCGAGAGTGCATGCCGCCCGTCCGGCGCCGGGCCGTCAATGCTGTTGTTACGAAACCCCCCAGCCCCGTCTCAACCGCCACGGCCATGGCGTGACCCATAGCTTGCTATACGCATGCAGCACCGCGGTCTGTCAACGCCGCCCGCAATGGCCGCGGGAGGTCCTTTTGCGCCTCCCGGCCAGCTTTCCAGCCGGCCTCGCGCAAGCCTCTCGCCGCTGCAAAATGCGCTTGAAATGGCGGTTTTCCGGGTGTTCCGGCCGCTCCGGAGCGGACCTTTGGCGCGACAGAGGTCGCGATCTAGGCGATTGGATGAATTTGTCTTTCGCGGCTGAAACGTTTCAGGAGCCGGATTGTAGACCTGACTTTTTTTGGGTGTATTTCCCTCACGTCAGTTTTGCACCCCAGCCGGCCCGATCGACCTGCCGGAGGGCAAGCCTCAGGGGCCGGCGTCGGCGCTCTGAGTCTCTCGGACCGACGGGCGCCGGACGATGCCGCTGACGACATAGGCCGCCGCGCCCAGCGCCGTGATCCAGAAGCTCGTCGGCCAGTCGGTCAGGAAGGCGAGCGTCAGGCTGATCCAGGCGATGATCACGGCAAGCGCGATGGACGTCAGCACGCCGGCCCCGACGCCGCTGGTAAGCCTGAGCGCGGTGGCTGCAGGCGCCACCATCAGCGCGAAGACGAGCAGCACGCCGACGATCTGCACCGCCTCGGACGTGGCGACGGCGACCAGCACCATGAACAGGGTCGAGACAAGAGTGAGCGGCACGCCGCGCGCTTCGGCGAGTTCCGGCTGCAGGCTGGCGAACAGCAGCGGCCGCGCGATCAGCAAAAGCGCGACAAGGATCGCCACCGCCAGCACCGCAAGCACGATAACGGTGCGCAGGCTGATGCCCAGCACATTGCCGAACAGCACGTTAGTCGCCTGCGAGGCGAAGGCGGTGTAGAAATGCAGAAACAGCAAGCCCAGGCCGAGCGACAGCGTCAAGACGATGCCGATGGCGACGTCGCGATGCGCGCGCTCGCCGAGCAGGCCGATGCCGATGCCGGCGACGACGGTAAACACGGTGAGGCCGAGAAACGGCGACAGCCCGATCAGGCCGGCCCCCGTGGCCCCGGGAAAGCCGACATGGGAGAGCGCATGGCCGGCGAAGGTCTGGCCCCGGAGCACGAGGAAATAGCCGACCGCGCCCGAAACGATGCCGACGATGGTGCAGGCATAGAAGGCGTTGCGCATGAATTCATAGTCAAAGATCGTGGACATGCGCCCCGCTCTCCAGTTCTACATCGTCGGCCATGACGAAGATGCGGCCGGCAACCCGCACCACATTGATATGCGTGCCGTAGAGTTTCGACAGCACCGGACCGCTGATGACCTCGTCGACGGAGCCGATCGCCGCCTTGCGGTTGCCGAGATAGAGCACGCGGTCGACGGCGCGCAGCAGCGGGTTGATCTCGTGCGAGCAGAACAGCACGGCAATGCCGAGCCGCTCGCCGATCTGATGCACCAGGTCGATGATCGCGCGCTGATGGCCTGCATCGAGGCTGATCAGCGGCTCGTCGAGCAGAAGCAGTTGCGGATTGCCGATCAACGATTGAGCGATCAGGATGCGCTGGCGCTCGCCACCGGAAAGCTCGCCCAGCGGCCGCCGCGCAAGGTCGCCGGCGCCCACCTCTTCAAGAGCCTTCCACGCCGCCTCCTTCTCGGCAGCCGATGCGACGGGCCAGCCCCAGCGATGCCCGCCGGCGGCACTCAGCACGAAGTCGAGGCCGCTGACGCCGACATCGCCAAGCGCGCGCCGCGCCTGCGGCATATAGCCGATGTCGGCGTTGCCGCGCGTCGGCGATTTGCCAAGCACCGAAATGGCGCCGCCGGCCGGTTTGATCAGGCCGAGAATGGCGCGCAGCATCGTCGTCTTGCCGGCGCCATTGGCGCCGAGCAGGCCGACAAAGGCGCCTTGCGGTAGAGAAAAGGAGACGTCGGATAAAACCCGGCGTCCCCCATAGGTCAGCGTGACCTTGTCGAATTCGATTGCGTTCATTTAGTCACATTCATTCGCAGTCACGTTCATTGTGTGCGGGCGGCGAGCGCCTTCTGAACCGCGTCGATCTGGCCGCCGAACCAGGTCTGGATCGTCTGCCCCGCCGGTTCCGTCTCGGTGACGCCGATGACAGTGACCTTATTCTGCCTGGCGATGTCGAGCAGCCTTGTCGTTGCCTCGTCGGTCACCTGCGAATTGTAGAACAGGATCTTGGCCGAGCCGTCCTTCAGGCTGTTTTCGAACGCCGCCACCTGCGTGGCGCTCGGCTCCGCATCGTTCATCAAAGCCACCTGGAAATCGTAGTTCAGCATTTTCAGGCCGAGCGCTTCCGCCATGTAGCCGAAGACCGGCTCGGTAGCCGTCACCTCGGTGCCGGCATAGGTGTTCTTGACCTCGGCGATTTCCTTGTCAATGGCCTCGAGCGAGGTCTGGAATGCCTTGAGATTGGCCTCGTAATGCGCTGCATTGGCCGGATCGCGTTTGGCAAGATCGGCGCTCAGCGCCTTGGCGATGGCCGGCAGCGTCGCCGGGTCGTACCACAGATGCGGGTTGTCGCCCGACTTCTTGCCGATCAGGTCGGCGGCGACGATGGTCGTGCGATCCTTGGCTGTCGAGGCCGACAGCAGCTTGTCCATCCACGGATCGTAGTCGGCGCCGTTGTAGATGACGATCTTGGCGTCGGCGATGGTGCGCGCCGTCGACGGGCTGGTCTCGAACAGATGCGGATCGTCATCGGGATTGGCCAGGATGCTGGTGACGGCGACGTTGCTGCCGCCGATCTGGCGGGCAAGGTCGCCATAGAAATTCTCGGCCGCCACGATGGTCAGCTTGTCTTCGGCGCGGGCAGCCGTGCCGGTCAAAAGCGGCACCGCGACGAGCAGCGCGGCGAGAAAGGGAATGCGACGCATCCGTGGTCTCCTTGCAGTCTGAAAGGTATGTCGCCGGAGAGGCGGCTGTGTAACTGTATAACAGTAACAATATAACGTTTGCGTCGAAAATACGGCTGATGTCAATGGGCTTTTCGAGCCGCGCAGTTTTTCACGCGCACAAAACCGTGAGCGGCCTGCGCCGATCAGGCGGAGCCACTCATGCCTGTCGGCTATATGCGAAAGGGCAGGCGATCGCCGGCACCGCGAGGCCGCCGCGAGCACACCGGTCGTGGCGGTATCCTGATGAATTCGCGGCGGGTAAGTTCCTTGCTTGTTGCCGTCAGTTTTGCGGACGCCTTCCCTCCCACGCGTCCTGCAACAGGGCGCGGATTGCGGCGCGGTCGAAAGGCCGCGGATTCCAGTATGGGTTCCTGGTCGCAATCTCGGCGGCGCGGTCGAGATCGGCCTGCTTGAGGCCGAGTTCTTTCAATGTAAGGGGCGCGCCGACCGCCTTGGCGAAATCCTGGAGACCGCTACCGGCGCTGCTGCCAAACAAGTCGGCGACCGGCTTCAACAAGTCGGGCACCGCGGCGGCGTTGAAGCCGATCGTGTGCGGCAACATCACCGCATGCGTCTCGGCATGCGGCATGTCGAAAGAGCCGCCGAGCGTGTGACAGATCTTGTGATGCAGCGCCATGCCGACGGCGCCGAGCACCGTACCGCACAGCCAGGCGCCGTAAAGCGCATCGCCGCGTGCATCGATATTTCCAGGCTCCTTGGTCAACACCGGCAGCGCCGCCTTCATGGCGCGCAATCCTTCTTTCGCCATCAGGGTGGAAATCGGATTGCGATCCTGCGCGTAAAGCGCTTCGGCCGAGTGCGCCATGGCGTTGAGTCCTGACGCGACGCTCATCGCTATCGGCAGGCCGACGGTCAGCTCTGGATCGTAGATCACCACTTCCGGCAGGATCCTTGCGTCACGCATTGTGGTTTTTTCGCCGTTCTCGGTCTGACCGAGGATCGGCGTCACCTCCGAGCCGGCATAGGTGGTCGGGATGACGAACTGCGGCAGGTCGGTGCGCCAGGCGATCGCCTTGCCGAGACCGGTGGTCGAGCCGCCGCCAAGCGCGATAACGCAGTCAGCGTTGACCTCGGTCGCCTTGGCCATTGCCGTTTGGGTTACCTCGACCGGCGTGTGCATGGCGGCGCCCGAAAACGTGCCGGCCGCCAGCGCGCCGAGGGATTTGGCAAGCGCCTCGCCGTCGGCAGCCCGATGCGGCGTCGACAGCACCAGCGCGCGATTGCAGCCGAGTTTTTCGATCCAGGTGCCCACCTCGGACGACGCGCCATTGCCGAAGACAATATGCGCAGGGCTGCCGGAGTAGGTGAACGTCCTTGTCATGCCG
Organism: Mesorhizobium sp. LSHC412B00; assembly: GCF_000503035.1. Lineage (NCBI taxonomy): Bacteria > Pseudomonadati > Pseudomonadota > Alphaproteobacteria > Hyphomicrobiales > Phyllobacteriaceae > Mesorhizobium > Mesorhizobium sp. LSHC412B00. The sequence goes on from NZ_AYWB01000013.1 coordinate 15,288, forward strand.
ATCCGCTCCCTTTGCATATTATCACTGTGACGGAGCCGAAATCGAGCGACCAGCTCTCGCCGCCGGCGACATCGTTTGCGTCGTCACCGTCTCGCAAGCGGGGCCTGATCTCTCCCGCGTACTCGCAAACGTATCGCCTTGACCACAAAAACGTCAAAAAAGTATCAGTGAGGTGGACACACCGTGGTGGCGGCTGCATGAATTGCCGCCTAAGCTTCGATCACTGCAGAGAGCGGCAAACGCGGCCTGCGGGAGATGGCACTGCAACTGGTCGCATGACCGGACCGGGGCCGGGAGGAACTGACATGAATCCGGACTTGGAAGTCGTCCAGATCAGACGCGGCGAGTCGTTCAAGGCCTGGGCCCACGGCTACCCCTTCCACACGGTGCGCTGGCACTTCCACCCCGAATACGAAATCCATCACGTCGTCGCCACCACGGGCCATTATTTCGTCGGTGACTTCATCGGCGAGTTCGAGCCCGGCAATCTCGTGCTCACCGGCCCGAACCTGCCGCACAACTGGGTCAGCGACGTGCCGGCAGGCGCCAGCGTGCCGCTGCGCGGCCGTGTCGTGCAGTTCTCGCAAGAGTTCATTGCCGACGCCACCGCCGCGTTGCCGGAACTTGCCGGTTGTGAAAACATTCTCGAGCTCAGCCGCCGCGGCGCGCTGTTCTCCACCGCTACCGCCAAGCTCGCCGCACCTGTGCTGGCCGAACTGGTCGAGGCGCAAGGCGTTCGCCGCATCGCTTTGTTCATGGAGCTCATCGACATTCTGAGCCGCGCCGCCGATGTGCGGACGCTGACCAGCGCCAGCTATCTGCCGGATCCCTCAGGCTTCATGTCGGCCGGCGTCAACAAGGCGCTTGCCTATATCAACGCCAACCTGACCGAGCCGTTCAGCGAAAGCGATCTGGCGGCGATCGCCGGCCGCAGCCCGAGCGCGTTTTCGCGCAGCTTCCGCCGCCATACCGGCATGGCGCTGGTGCAGTATGTCAACCGGCTGCGCATCAACCTTGCCTGCCAGTTGCTGATGAGCGAGGCCGACATGCCGATCACCGAGATCTGCTATGCCGCCGGCTACAACAACATCTCGAATTTCAACCGCCAGTTCCTGACCCAGAAAGGCATGTCGCCTTCGCGCTTCAGGGCCCTGCTGGCGGAAAACGTCAGCGCGGAGATTGCCGCCTAACAGGGAGGACCGGGAGGAGCCTAGACATTTACTGAGGTAAGAACGCGGGGTGCGTTGGAGGCGCTCCGTGCTGGAGATCGCTTGTCCCGAAATCCAGAGATATCTAGAGGATGCGCAGCACGGATCAAGTGCTCCGTTGTTCCTCGCAACAGCCCGACTGCAGTCAAGGCCCGGTGCCATATGGTGTCCGGGGCTTCATGAAACCATTCCTTGAAACGGAGCTATCAAAATGACCAGATTTGCCTGGAAATCGACGGGAGCCATCGCGCTCACTCTTTCTCTTCTTGGCGGCACCGCTGCCTTTGCCGCCCCGGTTACCGACGCCACGGTCGCCTTCTTGATGCCCGACCAGGCCTCGACGCGCTACGAGCAGCACGACTATCCCGGCTTCGTCGCCGAGATGAAAAAACTCTGCCCCGGCTGCAAGGTGATCTACCAGAACGCCGATGCCGACGCCTCGCGCCAGCAGCAGCAGTTCAACTCGGTGATCTCGCAAGGCGCCAAGGCGATCGTGCTTGACCCCGTCGACTCGACCGCCGCCGCCTCGCTGGTCAAGCTGGCGCAGAGCCAGGGCGTCAAGGTCATCGCCTATGATCGCCCGATCCCGACCGCACCTGCCGACTTCTACGTCTCGTTCAACAATGAAGGCATCGGCAAGGCCATTGCCGACTCGCTCGTCGAACACCTCAAGGCGCTGAAGGTCGACCCCGCCAGCGGCGGCCTGCTGCAGATCAACGGATCGCCGACCGACGCGGCCGCCGGGCTGATCAAGAAGGGCATCCATTCCAGCCTCGACGACAGCGGCTACAAGATCCTTGCCGAATACGACACGCCGGAATGGGCGCCGCCGAAGGCGCAGCAATGGGCAAGCGGCCAGATCACCCGCTTTTCCACGCAGATCGTCGGCGTCGTTGCGGCTAATGACGGCACCGGTGGTGGCGCCATCGCCGCTTTCAAGGCCGCCGGTGTCGATCCGGTGCCGCCGGTGACCGGCAATGACGCGACCATCGCCGCCCTGCAGCTGATCATCGCCGGCGACCAGTACAACACCATCTCCAAGCCGAGCGAGATCGTTGCGGCCGCTGCCGCCAACGTCGCCGTCCAGCTTCTGTCGGGCGAGACGCCGAAGGCCGAAATGACCCTCTACGACACTCCTTCGCAGCTGTTCACGCCGGCGGTGGTGACGCAGGAAAACCTAAAGGCCGAGATCATCGACAAGAAGATCAACACCGCCGAAGAGCTTTGCGTCGACCGCTACGCCGAAGGTTGCAAGAAGCTCGGCATTACAAAGTGACAATGCAGGTCGCCCAAAAGTGCGCAGCGGTTTTGGGATAACGACATGCATAAAAGGATGACCTAGAATCCTGATACTGCTTTCCGGCCGCCCTTGCGGTGGCCGGAAGTTCGCAGTCACTCTTGACCGCCATCCGGAAAGGTTTGCCACCATGTCTGACATCTCTGACGGACCGGTTTCGGCAGGCGAGCTGGTGCTCAGCCTGCGCGGCATCTCGAAGAATTTCGGCGCCGTTTCGGCGCTCACCGATATCGATCTCGATGTCCATGCCGGCGAGGTGGTGGCGCTGGTCGGCGACAATGGCGCCGGCAAGTCGACGCTGGTCAAGATCCTGGCCGGCGTCCACCAGCCGAGCTCGGGGACCATCAATTTCCGCGGCAGGCAGGTGACCATGCCTGACCCGAGTGCCGCGCTGACGCTCGGCATCGCCACCGTTTTCCAGGATCTGGCGTTGTGCGAAAACCTCGACGTCGTCGCCAACATCTTTCTCGGCAAGGAGATCAACCCGCTGCGGCTGGACGAGGTGGCGATGGAAATTCGCGCCTGGACGCTGCTCAACGAATTGTCGGCGCGTATTCCAAGCGTCCGCGAGGCGGTCGCCTCGCTGTCCGGCGGCCAGCGCCAGACGGTGGCGATCGCCCGCTCGCTGCTGCTCGACCCCAAGGTCATCCTCCTCGACGAGCCGACCGCCGCGCTTGGCGTCGCCCAGACGGCGGAAGTGCTGAACCTCATCGACCGGGTGCGCGAGCGTGGGCTCGGCGTGCTGATGATCAGTCACAATATGGAGGACGTGCGCGCCGTCGCCGATCGCATCGTGGTGCTCAGGCTCGGCCGCAACAACGGCGTCTTCGAACCCGACGCCTCGAACCAGGAACTGGTCAGCGCCATCACCGGCGCCGCCAACAATGCAGTGTCGCGCCGCGCCGAACGGCGCAAGGCCGCCGAACAAGCGAACAATCAGGAGCAGCGGCCATGAGCGCGGAGCCCAAGCAGGACACCTCCTCATCGACGGCGCTCGACCGCAGCGACGTGCGCGTCAAGCACCAGGCCGGCGTTGGTGGCGCCATCAGCGCCTTCTTCGACCGCGTCCGCTCCGGCGACCTCGGCTCGTTGCCGGTCATCGTCGGCCTGGTCATCATCTGGAGCGTGTTCACCGCCCTCAATCCGGTCTTCGTCTCGTCGAGCAATCTGGTCAATCTCCTGTTCGACTGCTCGACCGTCGGCGTCATCGCGCTCGGCATCGTCTGTGTGCTGATGGTCGGCGAGATCGACCTGTCGGTCGGCTCGATCAGCGGCTTTGCTTCGGCCATGGTCGGCACACTGTGGGTCAACCAGGGCTGGCCGGTGGCGCTCGCCATCCTCGCCGCGATCGCCGTCGGCGGTTTCATCGGCGGGCTCTATGCCTTGCTGTTCAACCGGCTCGGCATGCCAAGCTTCGTCTCGACGCTCGCCGGCCTGCTCGCCGTGCTCGGCCTGCAGCTGTATATTCTGGGCTCCACCGGCTCGATCAATCTGCCCTATGGGTCGAACCTGGTGAATTTCGGCCAGTTGCTGGTCATGCCGGACTGGCTGTCCTATGCACTGGCGGCATTGCCCGGCATCGTCATGCTGATCACCGGCCTGCGCACCGTCAGCCGCCGCCGGGCCGTCAATTTGTCGGCGCCGTCTGTCGGCGGCCTCATCGTGCGCGTCGCCGCCCTGACCATCCTGCTCGAACTGATCGTCGGTTATCTCAACCAGGCGCGCGGCATACCGTGGATGTTCGGCCTGTTCGTCGGCCTGGTGGTGGCGATGAACTATGCGCTGACCCGCACCCAATGGGGCCGCTCGATGACCGCCGTCGGCGGCAACCGCGAAGCGGCGCGCCGGGCCGGCATCAAGGTGCGCTCGATCTACCTCAGCGCCTTCGTCATGTGCTCGATGTTTGCCGCCCTTGGCGGCGTGCTGTCGGCGGCGCGGCTGGCCTCCGCCAGCCAGCAGGCCGGCACCGGCGACGTCAACCTCAACGCCATTGCGGCGGCGGTCATAGGCGGCACCAGCCTGTTTGGCGGCCGGGGCAGCGCCTATTCCGCGCTGCTCGGCATCATCGTCATCCAGTCGATCGCCAGCGGGCTGACCTTGCTCGATCTGTCATCGTCGCTTCGCTACATGATCACCGGCGCCGTTCTGGCAATTGCGGTCATCGTCGACTCCCTGGCACGCCGCTCGCGGGTTTCCCACGGCCGAGCCTGAACCAACAGAGAATACGAGGATAGAAGAATGGCTCAGGATTTGAGTGGAAAAGTCGCGGCGATCACCGGCGCCGCGTCGGGCATAGGCCTGGAATGCGCGAGAGCGCTGATTGCCGCCGGCGTTCGCGTTGTGCTCGTCGATCGCGCCGAAGACGCGCTGAAAAGCGTCTGCACCGAACTCGGTCCCAACGCGATCCCGCTGGTGATCGATCTGATGAAGCCGGCCAGCGTCGCGACGATGATGCCGCAAATCCTGGACAAGGCAGGCCAGCTCGATATCTTCCACGCCAATGCCGGCGCCTATGTCGGCGGCCCGGTGCTCGAAGGCAACCCGGATGCCTGGGACCGCATGCTGAACCTCAACATCAATGCGGTCTTTCGTTCCATCCACGCCGTGCTGCCGCATATGGTCGAACGCAAGACCGGCGACATCATCGTCACGTCTTCGATCGCCGGACTGGTGCCCGTGGTCTGGGAGCCGATCTACACAGCGTCGAAACACGCCGTGCAGGCCTTCGTCCATACGGTGCGCCGCCAGGTCGCCCCGCATGGCCTGCGCGTCGGCGCGGTGCAGCCGGGGCCGGTGGTGACAGCGCTGATCAGCGATTGGCCGAAGGACAAGCTTGAGGATGAACTGGCCAAGGGCGGCCTGATACAACCGGTCGAGGTCGCCGAAGCCGTGCTGTTCATGCTGACTAGGCCACGCAACGTCACCATCCGGGACCTGGTGATCCTGCCGCAGAGCAATGATTTGTGAGGCAATAGGCATTAGGCAGGGAATGGGGAGAGGCTCTTGCAACTGACCGTTCACTGCTGACCATCTCGCCTACTGCCTACTGCCTACTGCCTACTGCCTACTGCCTACTGCCCACTGCCTACTGCCTAACTTCTGAGGTTCCCCATGTCCCACTTCCTCGGCATCGACGTCGGCACTGGCAGTGCCAGGGCGGGGGTGTTCGACAGCAAGGGCGCCATGCTTGCCTCGGCGAAGCGCGACATCGCTCTGTTCATCGAGCCCGGCGAAATCGCCGAACAGTCGAGCGAGGACATCTGGCGTGCGGTTTGCGCCAGCGTGCGCGAGGCGGTGACCAAGTCGGGGCTCGCTGGGCGCGACATTGCCGGCATCGGCTTCGACGCCACCTGTTCGCTGGTCGTGGTCGGCAAGGACGGCGCGCCGTTGCCGGTCGGCCATTCCGGCGATGCCCAGCGCAACATCATCGTCTGGATGGACCACCGCGCGCTCGACCAGGCGCAGCGCATCAATGCCGGCAAGCACGCCGTGCTCGACTATGTCGGCGGCACCATCTCGCCGGAAATGGAAACGCCGAAGCTGCTGTGGCTGCGCGAGAACCTGCCCGCCACCTTCGATGCGGCCGAGCATTTCTTCGACCTGACTGACTATCTGACCTGGCGCTCAACCGGCAGCCTGGCGCGCTCGATCTGCACGCTGACCTGCAAATGGACCTATCTCGGTCATGAGCGGCGCTGGGACGATGCCTATTTCCGTGCCATCGGCCTCGGCGCACTCGCCGATGAAGGCTTTGCCCGCATCGGCACCGAGATCGTCGAGGGCGGCACCGCGCTTGCCCAAGGCCTGACTGGGGCCGCCGCGACTAATCTCGGCCTGCTGCCGGGAACGCCGGTTGCGGCCGGTCTGATCGATGCCCATGCCGGCGGCGTCGGCACGGTTGGTGGGCAGGGCTCGGTCGGCACCTTGCAGTCGCGCATGGCCTATGTGTTCGGCACTTCGGCCTGCACCATGGCCAGCACCAGCGAGCCGGCCTTCGTGCCCGGCGTCTGGGGTCCGTATTTTTCCTCGATGGTGCCGGGGCTTTGGCTCAATGAAGGCGGGCAATCGGCGGCGGGTGCTGCAATCGACCACCTCGTCGCTTTCCATCCGGCCACGGCTGAGGCATCCGCAAAAGCCAAGGCGGAAGGTCTCGGCCTGACCGCTTGGCTTGGTCAGCAGGCGGCGAAACAGTCCGCCGACCTGTCCGCAGTAGCGCACCTAGCCGATGGACTGCATGTCGTGCCGGAATTCCTCGGCAACCGCTCGCCCTTCGCCGATCCCGAGTCCAAGGCCCTGATCGCCGGGCTTGGCATGGACACGTCCCTCGACAGTCTGGTCGCGCTCTATGTCGCCGGCCTGCTGGGCATCGGCTACGGCGTTCGCCAGATCCTGGCGGCGATGGCCAAAAAAGGCATTGCCATCGACACTATCGTCGTCAGCGGCGGTGCGGCGCAAAGCGAGCTGGTACGTCAGCTTTTGGCCGACACCACAGGCCTGACCGTCGCCGGTTCGACCTCGCCCGAACCGGTGCTGCTCGGCTCAGCCATATTGGCTGCGGTGGCGGCGCAAAAATTTCCCGATGTGATCGCGGCGATGACCGGCATGTCGCGCATCGGCGACATCTATCGCCCGGCCGGTGGCGACCTCGTGCCCTGGCACGACAAGCGCTTCGCCGCCTTCGAATTGCTGCAGCAGGCAGGCCGCGCCATCCGCGATTGAACGGCTTAGCTCACGTCCAGAAATAGCGGACGATGTGGAAGAACACCGGTGCGGCGAAGACCAGGCTGTCGGCGCGGTCCATCATGCCGCCGTGACCCTCGATCAGGTGACCCCAGTCCTTGACGCCCTGGTCGCGCTTGATCGCCGACGCCACCAGCCCGCCGAGGAACCCCATCAGGCAGGCGATGAAGGCGACGCCTGCCGCCGCGAGCGGCGAGAACGGCGTCAGGAACGACAGCAGCGCGCCGAGCAGGCTCGATGACACCAGCCCGCCGATCAGCCCTTCCCAAGTCTTTGATGGCGAAACGGACGGCGACAAAAAATGCCGGCCGAACAGCTTGCCGAAAATGTATTGCAGCACGTCGCTGCCTTGCACGGTGATGATCAGGAAGGCGATGAGCAGGAGGTTGCGGCCCTCGAAACCGGGCACGTTGAGCGTCAGCAGCGCCGGCACATGGCTGACGCAGTAGACCGAGATCATGACCGCCCATTGCTGCGCGGACACGCGCTCGAGGAAGCGCTCGGTGTCGCCGTTGAGCGCGGTGATCGCCGGCATCAAGAGGAAGCAGTAGACGGGGATGAAGATAGTGAACAGCCCGTACCAGGCGGTCCACACCAGCCAGTACTGGAAGGGAATGATGATGCCGAACATGCCGAGCAGCACCCAGTGGTCGCTGCGCCGGCTGTGCGTCAGCGTCACGAACTCGCGCAGCGCGGCAAACGAGATCAGCGCAAACAGGATGGTCATGCCGGTGCGGCCGAAGAAGAAGGCGACGGTGATCGCCAGCACCATCACCCACCAGGCGTTGACGCGCTGGTTCAAGTTGACGAGCGTCGAGGGCAACGGCTTCGGCGCCCGCCACGACAGGATGCCGGCAATGACGCTCGCCGTGGTCAGCACGCAGACAAGGCCGGCCAGCAGGATGACGGTTTCATGCATCGGTGGAAGCGTGAGTGGCATCAGTCGTCTCGATCCGGACGCGGGTTGAGCGACAGCAGCGTCTGGCGCGCGCGCTCGAGGAAGGTGCGGCGTTCTTCGCCGGGCGCGATCGCCACCGGCGGACCAAAGACGACGCGGCACAGAAGCGGCACCGGCAGGAACTGGCCCTTGGGCAGCACGCGCGACATGTTCTCGATCCAGCACGGGATGAGTTCGACATCGGGCCGCGCCATCGACAGATTGTAGAGGCCGGAGCGGAACGGCAGCAGATCCGCCTCCGTCGTGTTGCGAGTGCCTTCGGGAAACAGGATCAGCGAGTGGCCGTCGTCGAGCACCGACAGCATGATCGAGATCGGGTGTTGCGTTTCGTCGGTCCACTGCCGGTGGATGAGCACGGACGACAGCATGTCCTGCGCGATGAAGCGGCGCAGCCGCGACTTGCCCCAATATTCGGCCGCCGCGATCGCATGGGTCCGGGCGCGCACCTTCTCACTCAGACAGGCCGACAGTAGGATGAAATCACCATGGCTGGCATGGTTGGCGAAGTAGATGCGCTGCCGCTCCGACGGCTGGCTGCCGTTCCAGATTGGTCTGACGCCGGTTACCACCCAGGCCGCCGCCGACAGGCCGACCGACGTCACCGTCTGCAGCAAGGTGAAGGTGTTGGCGCGCAGGTGAAGTTTTGTCATGGCTCAAACAAATGCTGCGAAAAGGGATGCCGCAGCAAACATGGCGAGCGCCATGCGCTGCCTTGTCAGCAGGCGGCGCGTGCCTGCCATGCGATGGTCGAGCGAGCGGCCGCCGGCAGTGGTGGATTTCAGGCGCATGCGCGACAGCACATCGTCGACCGCGGCACCCCCGGCGGCCTCGCTGGCGTGGCTTGCCATCAGCCGGAACAGCAGCGCATCGAACAAAAGCAAGGCCGAAAGAGCCAGCGTGGCCACGGCGCTCGCCGCCGCGACCAGCCAGGCCGCCGCCGACAGCGCTGTCGTCTGCGGTCCGGCCACCAGGCCGATGACCGGCGCTGCCATCACAGCCGCGACCACCAGCAGGATCGGCCACACCGCCTGCACCATCAGCCCGGCGGCGAATATTTCGGCCTTCTCGGGAAAATTGTCGCCACTCATGCCGGCCAACTCATGTCGGTTCTTCCAGCCCCGGTTCATCCAGCCCGATCTGAAGGTGCACGGGCCTGCCCGACGCGGCGAGTTTCTTGCGCGCCTGTGCAGCTGTGTACGAGCGCCCCGTCACCACCAGCCAGTCGGCGACGACGGCTGCACTGCGCTGGAAGCCGAGCGCGCAGCAGACCAGGACGGTGCCGCGCCGGCGCGCCAGCTCGATTGCCGCCACCGCTCGCTCCAGCCTGTCGTGAGGCGGCGCCACGAGGTCGAGCATCGCGTAGCTGATCCAGCGGCAGGTCACGCCGCGCGGCCGTTCCATCTCGCCGGCAAGGTCGATCACTGTGCCGAAGCGGTTGGCCTCGTCGGCACTCGGAAACCGGCCGAGGAAAACACCGTCGGTGATCTCCGCTTGCGGCGCCAGTTGGCGGGTCCATACCCACACATTGATCCGGGCGCCAAGCCGGTAGGGCAGGAGCAGGATACGGTTGGCCAGTGAGACGCTACCATCGGCTGCCTTCTGGAACACTTTGGCGCCGGCCCCAGCATAGCCGAAGGCGACGATGGCCAGCGCCAATGCCGGCCACAACAGGATGAGAAAATCGGCGGAGACCAACGCGCCCTCGGCAGCGCCGGCCAGGGCAAGGGCCGCCCCCAGCCCGTAATAACCCGCCAGCCGCCGCGCCCTTGGGTCGGCGGTCAACCGAAAACCCCAGAATGGCAGCTCGCCCTTGGACGGAAACAGCCACAGCGCAAACAGGCCGAGCAGGGCGCCGGTCGGAATGTCGATGAAATGATGCTGCCAGGTCGTCAGCACCGAGGCGCCGATGAGAAAACACCAGACGTGCCAGACCGGGCGGAGAATGCCGCCGAGACGGTGACGTGCCAGAACGTGACGCCAATGGTCCCAGATGATCACCAGGAGTGCGATGTGCAGGGATGGCGCTTGGTTGAACGGCTTGTCGAAACCACCGAGCACCGCAAACAGGAAACCCGGCAGGCCGGTGGTTTCCGGCCGCACGAAGGTCGCCGTCAGCGGGAACGCGATGAAGCAGGCGACGGCAATGATCTGCGCCGAGAGATAGCGGCCGGCGAGCCGGTCGACGCCGCGCCTGGTCGTGTTGAGCAGCAGCGATAGGCCGTAGAACAGATTGATCGACCAATAGGGCACGATCGTCCAGGCGACGAACGGGATGGCGTATTCCCAGGCAAACACGATGCTGCCGACATGGTCGCGCCGCGACGCCAGCCAGTTGGCAAAGCCATAGGTCGAATAGAAGAATGGCGCCAGCAGCGCCAGCCAAAGGGCTGCCCTCAGCACGATGCCCAAATAGGGTTCCCGCGCCGGGGCAGGGTCAGCGACAGGCAGGGCCATGGTCTCAGACGCGCCGTGCGACCGAGACGGTGAAGATGCCCCATTGGTCGATGCGCTGGTCGATCTTTGCGAAACCGGCAGCCGTCACCAACTGGTCCATCTCGCCTTGCGTGCGCCGCCGCATCACCCAGGCCTGTCCGCCGCGATGCGAGGTCAGGCTGCGCGCGATCATCTCCAGCTGCGGATGCCATGGCTGGTTGGTGTAGACGAGCAGGCTGCCGGGTTGCATGGCGCTGGCCAGCCCGCCGAGCGAGCGGGAAATCATCGTGTTGTCGGCGAACAATTCGTAAAGCCCGGAGACGATGGCGAGGTCCGGCGCCGGCTTTTGCCCGGCCAGCATGTCGGCATCGAAGGCGTCGGCCTGATGGAAGGTGACGCTGGTCGGCAGCTGCCGCTCGGCGATCAGCTTCGAACCCAACCCGACATTGAGCTCGGAATAATCCTGCAGCCGCACGCTTGCTGGCGGTTCAGTGCATTTGGTGACGGCATCGAGCACATAGCGGCCGTGACCGGCGGCGATGTCGAGCATGTGGACGGGACGGCCGGCTGCCTTCAGGCTGGCGGCGGCGTTGCCGATCAGCTCTTCCAGATGCAGCTTGCGCTGGCGGATGCCGCGCCAGCCGATCGCGTCGAGGAAGGTGCGGTCGATCATGCGGCCGATGAAGCCGGTGCCGCGCGCGTCGTTCTCGTAGACATAGTCGAGCGTCGAGCCGGAATCGAAGCCGGTGGCGATGCCAATCTTCATGCCCGAAGACAGCCAAGCGCCCATGCGGATCGAGGCGCGACTCATCGCCCAGAAAATTCCCTTGGGCGACAACAGCGTCAGCGGCGAGGCGAGCCTCTCGGCCTCGTCGCGGGTGTAGCCGGCGCGGTCGGCCTGAAGCAAGTCGATGGTTTTCTCCGGCGTGGCAAATTGCTTTTCGAGGAACGGCCGGATCAAGTCCAGCGCCTGCTTGCGATCGCGCTCGCCCAGCGTGTCGTGGAAGAAGCCGGGCAGCACATGCCGCTCCTTGGCGCTGCTGCCGAGATTGACGAAGAATTCGTGCTGCGGTCCATGCCGCACCACCCAATCGCTGCCGGAGATCAAGAGCTGCGTCGGCACGGTGATGGCGCGCGCGTCCGAGACGATGCGGGCAGCGTGGTCGTAAAGCTCGACCAGGATGTTGGAGGCGATCGGTCGCGTGATCAGCGGATCGGCGTCGAAGGAAGCGATGCGCTCGGCATCATGCGTCAGAAACTTCGCCTTGACGTAGGAATTGACGAAGAAGCGGCCCTTGAGCTTCTGCCACAGCGCAATGCCCTCCTTGGCGAAGGGCACGTAGAGCTTGACCGAAAAGGCCGGTGAAGCCACCACCAGCGCGCGGATGTCGGGCGCATAGTCATGCATCCAGGCAGCGGCCAGCACGGCGCCGAAGGACTGCGCGATCAGCGCGATGTCGCGCTGGCCAAAACCATCCCGGCCGATCTCACGCACCAGGCAGTCGATGTCACGAACCAGGGCGGCAAAGGATGGCGCATAGCCGCGCTCGCCGGCCGAGCGGCCATTGCCGCGCGCGTCCCAGGCGTAGAAGGCATGTTCGGGCATGGCGAGTTCGTCGACCAGATGCGCCATGCGGCCGCCATGCTCGTGGCCGCGATGGAACAGCAGGATCGCACCCTTTGGCGCCGACCCGGCGGCCGGCCAGTAGCGGTAGAAGATCTCGGTGCCGTCATGGCTCTTGAACGTGCGCTCCTGCGCGATGCGCTCGAGGCTTGCCGGTGCTCCGGCTGCAATGGTCTGGTGGATCATGGTTTCCCTCTGGCGGTCGGGCGCCTGACGCTTTGGCATCATGCGCCGCCCGCTCTAAGGCCGCCGCGTATCCGGTTGATGGCGGTTACGACTGACAGTGTAGCCATGACCGGAAACACAAAGGGCACAATCGCTTGGAACCACAGGCCGCAGGCGATGAGGAAGGCGATGACGCCGAGCGCCAGGGCCCGGTCGCTCTTGCCGAACGGCCCGGCATAATTGCGCCCGCTGCCGGCGGGCACGCCAAGCACGCCGGCGAATTCGACAAGCATGGCGGCGATACCGAAAGCCACAACGCCCCAGGCCGGGAATAGCGTGGCAAAGGCCAGGATCAGCGCCAGGTCGGAGACGACGTCGCAGAGTTCGTTGAGATACATGCCGAGTTTCGACGCCTGCCCATGTTCCCTGGCCAGCATCCCGTCAACGGCGTTGAGCGCCATGCGCACGAACAGCACCACCGGCATCAACAGGAACACCAGGGGATGGAAGGCAAAGGCTGCGACCACCAGGCCTGTGGCAATGGACAGTGCTGCGGCGAGAAGCGTGATCTGGTTGGCGGTGACGCCGGCATCGGCCAGCCGGTCGGCCAGCGGCCGCAGCCTGGCCTGAAAGGCCGGCTTCAGAGCATAGAGCGTAGGCATATGTGATCCCCCCGACCGCGGCTCATGACAGTGTCGGCGAGATTGGTCAATCGGCAGGCAGGGCGCAAGGGCTCGCACCAGCATCCGCACCGTTGAGGGACTCGAAACTCCCGGCATGGATGCAGAGGCGCAGCCGAAGATCTCGGCCAAGCAGAATGTTGCGCGCTACAAACCGTCTCGCAAATGAGAACTTTACAAATACTCGTATTTATGTGAAGTAAATCACTGAAAGGTCGATCATGACAAACAGTCGCTTCGCCACCCGCCTGAATTCCTTCGCCTCGCGGCCGCAAGCCGAATGGCCTGATCTCACCGGCAAGCCGTCCATGCTGCAGATGGCCACTCGCGCGGCCAAGGTCGACGGGTTGACCGATCTTGATCTTAATTTCCCCGACCATGTCAGTGAAAAGCCGGCTGAAATCGCCCGAAAGCTCGGCGGCCTCGGGCTTTCCATCAATGGCTTTGCCATGCGTTACTACTCCAATCCGGCCTTCAAGCTCGGCGCCTTCACCAATCCGGACCCGGCGGTGCGCCGCGAAGCCATCGACCTGACCAAGGCCGGTATCGATGCGGTGCGCGCGGCGGGCGCCAGTTTGATGACGCTGTGGCTCGGCCAGGATGGTTTCGATTACGCCTTCCAGGCCGACTATGCGACGCTCTGGCAACACGAGATCGATGGGGTTCGTGAAGTTGCCGCGCATGATCCCGGCTGCCAGATCAGCCTGGAGTACAAGCCGAACGAACCGCGCTCCTACTCGCTGATGCCGGATGCCGCGACCACCTTGCTGGCGATCCGCGAGGTCGGCCTACCCAATCTCGGCGTCACGCTCGATTTTGCCCATGTGCTCTATGCCGACGAACAGCCGGCCTTCGCCGCGGCGCTGATCGCTCGCCACAGCAAACTTCTCGGCGTCCATCTCAACGATGGCTATGCCAAGCGCGACGACGGCCTGATGGTCGGCGCGGTGCACACGCTGCAGACCATCGAACTGCTGCGCCAGATCCGCCGCGACGGCTATGCCGGCGCCATCTACTTCGACACCTTCCCCGACATGACCGGGCTCGATCCGGTGCGCGAATGCGAAGTCAACATCGCCACCGTCAAGCGCCTGCTGTGCGTTGTCGACCGGCTGGAGAAGGATAACCGCCTGTCCGCCGCCATGGACAGCCAGGACGCCGTGACGTCGCAGGCTATCGTCCAGGAAGCCATGCTCGGGCCGGAGACGAGGGGACGTGGATGACGTTGAGCAATCTCGATCTGAAAGCCGTGGGGCCGCGCATCCGCATGATGATGCCGCATCTCACCCCGCTTGAGGCCAAGGTGGTGGAAACCGTCTTCGGCCGGCGCGGTTTCGACCAGACCATTCCGCTGAAGCAGATCGCTGAGGAGGCCGGCGTGTCCGAGGCGATGGTGGTCAAGATCGCCAAGAAACTCGGCTTCTCCGGCTACCGCGACTTCCGCACCGCCGTCTATGAATACAGCCGCCTCCCGACCGCCGAGATGCACCAGGAACTGTCGGTCGACGACAGCTCGGCCGAGATCGTGCAGAAAGTGTTCCGCACCTCGATCCAGGCGCTGGAGGAGACGCTCGCGATCCTCGACATGGACGATTTCGACCGTGCCGCCGATCTGCTCTACCGCGCCAGGAACCGCGATTTTTATGGCGTCGGCGGCTCCGCCCAGATCGCCCGCGACGTCTCGCACAAATTCCTGCGCATCGGCATCCGCGCGTCTGTCTATGACGACTCGCACATGATGCTGATGTCGGCCTCGCTCCTCGGCGCCGACGACATCGCCGTCGGCTTCTCGCATTCCGGCAACACGTCGGCCGTCATCGACGCCATCCATCTTGCCCGCAAGAGCGGCGCCCGCACGCTGGCCATCACCAACTACGACAACTCGCCGCTGGCCCGGATTGCCGACATCGTGCTGTGCTCGACGGCGCAGGGATCGCCGCTGATGGGCGAGAACGCGGCGGCCCGCATCGCGCAGCTCAACATCCTCGACGCGCTGTTCGTGGCGGTGGCGCAGCGCGACTACCAGGCGGCGGAGCGCAATCTCGGCCGCACCATGTCGGCGGTCACCTCGAAGCGAAAAGACCGGGGCACATGACGGTTCCGCTGGTCACCGTCTTCGGCAGCCTGCATTACGACATCATGGTCGACGCGCCCGACCGTCCGCGCAAGGGGGAGACGGTGACCGGCCGTGCCTGGCAGCCGAAATGCGGCGGCAAGGGCGGCAACCAGGCGGTCTCGGCGGCACGCGCCGGCGTGCGTGCGGCGATGATCGGCGCCGTCGGCGACGACGATTTCGGCACGGCGCTGCTGGCCAATCTCGATCGCACCGGCGTCGATCGCCGCTTCGTGCGCGTGGCGGCCGGCGCAGGCTCCGGCATGAGCGTGGCGATCTTCGACAGCGATGGCGACTATGGTGCGGTGATCGTCTCCGGCAGCAATCTCATCCTGGGCGGTGATGACATCGCGGCTGCGGGCGAGGTGGTGGTACAGACGGCAGTGCTGTTGCTGCAGAACGAAGTGCCCGATGCCGCCAACATCGCTGCCGCGCGCGCGGTGAAGGCATCCGGCGGCCGCGTCGTGCTCAACGCCGCACCGGCGCGAACACTGTCGGCCGAATTGACCGCGCTGACAGACATCGTCATCGTCAACGCCATCGAAGCGGAATTTTTGGCCGGCGTTCCGGTCGATACGCTCGCCGGCGCAACCGAAGCCGCACGGCGGCTTATCGATGCCTACCCCTCGGCGATTGTCACCGCCGGCGGTGAGGGGGTCGCCTATTGCGACCGGACGGGCGCGGCCTTCGCGCTGGGCGCCATTCCGGTAAAAGTCGTCAGCACCCATGGCGCCGGCGACGAATTCGTCGGCGCCTTCGCGGCAGGCCTCGCCCGTGGCCATCCGATGGAAGCGGCGATCGCCACGGCCAATGCCGCCGCCGCCTCGCTGGTGGCGACACCGGAGGGAAAGCGCAGCTCGCGTTGAAAACTCAGGCCGCATATTGCCGCCTCCAAACCCGTGCCCCCGTCGATGAGCGAAACGGCAAACCGGGCGCGGCGAGAACCTGCTTGGCTTTGCCCTGATGGAGGCGCGGGACCAAGCTGCGTGGTCGAAAGTAGGGAGCTTCAGTCCGCTTCGCCGGCCGAACTTTTGCCGCACTGCGCCAGCACCTTACCGATCGCAGCGCTCGAGCCCGTCAGCGGAAAGCTGTTCTCGCCATATTTGTCGGCCGTAACCGTGACGTCGCCCTTGCCGCGCAACAGGCCGAGCAGTGGATCGTCTTTGCTCAGCTCAGCCGTGAAGTAATTATACATGGCCTCGAGGTCGAGCTTTTTGGTCACGCTCTTGTCACCGCCCTTGAAGGTGAAGGAAGCGCTGATGCCGGGTTCCAGCTGCTGGCCGGCCGCACCCAGATCGTAGCTCAGCACCGGCTTGTCGAAACAGACGAGCATCAGATGCGCATCGGCCTTCGGTCCGCCGCACACCGAAGCCGTCAGCACGCTGCCGCCTTCGTCTTCTTCCATCTTGGCGCTCCAGTTGCAGGATGCGGCAAAAGCCGGCTGCGCGGCTTGCAGCGCGGCCAGAACGGAACCTGCCATCATGAACTTCGCCAATGCACTTTGCATGATCCCCTCCCAAGCTACATTCAACGAGATCATACAGGACAAAAGGCCTGGTGACAGCGGCATATGCCGTCTTAGCCCCCGGCGCGCCCCATTGATCAAGCCTTTGAGACCGGCCTCGACGTCCAGGGCGGCTCCGGCGCGAAGCGCTTGCCGATCCACTCGGCGAAGGCGCGTGTCTTGGCGGCTTGTCCCTTGGCCGAGGGCATGACGACATAGACCGCGCCTTCGTCGGCCAGCGTCCAGTCCGCCAGCACCGGCACCAGCCGTCCGTCGGCGAGTTCGCGTCCGACAAGCCAGTCGGTGCTCATCATCAGGCCGAGGCCTTGCACCGCGGCTTCGACCAGCACCTCGGCATCGTCGCACACCATCGGCCCCGAGACGTCGACGTTGACGCGGCGTCCCGAACTGTCGGTCATCTCCCAGGTTGGAAAGGTCTGGAAGCCGGAGAAGCCGAGGCAGGCGTGTTCTGTGAGCGCTTCCGGCGCTTCCGGCGTGCCCCGGCGGGCGAGGTAGGAGGGAGCAGCGCACAGCAACCGCCGCCGTGTCGCGATCTTGCGCGCCACCAGGCGCGAGTCCTCCAGCGCGCCGAGACGGACGGCGACATCGAAGTTCTCTGCAACGAGATCGACGAACCGGTTGGAGAACTCGGCCTCGATGCGGACATCCGGGAACGTCGCTAGAAATTGCGGCAGCAGCGGCCCGATCCACATACGGCCAAAGGTTCCCGGCATCGCCAGCCGCAGCAAGCCCCGCGGAGCCCCGCTGGCATGCGCGGAAGCAGCAGCCTCAGCTTCGTCTACCGAGGCCAGGATGGCGCGGACACGCACCAGGAACTCCGCTCCGGCCTCCGTCAACGACACGCTTCGGGTGGTCCGGTGCAGCAGCCGCACGCCGAGCCGCTCCTCCAGCGATTGCAGGCGGCGTGACAGAACCGTCGAGTCGCGCCCGACGCGCAACGCTGCCTTGGTGAAGGAGCGCGCTTCGGTGATGGCCGCAAAGGCGGCCATTTCGGCAAGGCTGGCGGGGTCGTGTGATTGCTGCATAAAGCACAGGACTCAAATGTAAAAATTCCGGATTATCTGCTTGTAGCGCAGCAGATAGCTTCACTCAATCCTGACGATTGACCCCTTAAACAGGAATGCGTGAGCCATGAAAGCCATCGAACTGACCGCCGCCAAACTGGACGCCTTTCGCGCCACCACCATTGCCACGCCTGAACCGCAGCGCGGCGAAGTGCTGATCCGCCAGCGCGCCGCGAGCCTGAATTTCGTCGATGTGGCGGTGGCCAGCGGCAATTATCGCGTGCCCGGCTTTCCGCTCATTCCCGTCGCCGACGGCGCCGGCGAGATCGTCGCGCTGGGGGAGGGCGTTACGGATTTCGCCGTCGGCGATCGCGTCGTTGCCCATGCCAAGCCGCGCTGGATCGGCGGTCCGCCCCGGCCTAACGAGATGACACAGATGCGCGGAATTTCGCTGCCGGGGTCGCTCGCCGAATATGTCGCGCTGCCGGCCAACTCGCTCGTGCCGGTACCGGCTCGTCTCTCCTTCGAGGCGGCGTCGACACTGCCGATCGCCGCGACCACCGCCTGGAACGCGGTCTGCGCCGCCGATGTCGGGCCGGGCTCGGTCGTCGTGCTGCTCGGCACCGGCGGCGTCTCCATCTTCACCCTGCAGCTGGCGAAAGCCGCCGGCGCCACCGTCATCATCACTTCTTCGTCGGACGAGAAGCTGGGGCGGGCGAAGGCGCTCGGCGCCGATCATCTCATCAACTACCGCGCGACGCCCGACTGGGACGGCAAGGTGCTGGAACTGACCGGCGGCCTCGGCGCCGACCTCGTCGTCGAGACCGCCGGCACCGCCACCTTCGCCCGCGCCGTCAACGCCACCGCGCCTGGCGGCACGCTGTTCACCATCGGTTTCGTCACCGGCGCCGAGGCCACGGTCGACCTGCTGCCGATCATCATCAAGGCGCTGAAGGTGGTCGGCAACAACACCGGGTCGGTATCTGACCTTCGCGCCGCCGTCCGCGCCATCGCCGCCGCCCGCATCGACCCGGTCGTCGACAAGGTGTTTAGCCAGGAGCAGGCGGCCGAAGCCTACGCGCACATGGCGGCGGGCGGGCAGCATTTCGGCAAGCTTGCGTTCAAGCTCGACTGGTAACCGAGGCGCGCGAGCTGCCAATCTCCCTCCTTGAGGGGGAGATGCCCGGCAGGGCAGAGGGGGTCGGTCCGACCGGGCTCGACCTACTGCGGCGGAAGGAGGTTGGCGCTCTACGAGAGGCGACCCCCTCTGTCGCCTTCGGCGACATCTCCCCCTCGAGGGGGGAGATTACGCACGCCGCTTCCTAGATCAACTTCTCCAGCGTGATCGGCAAGTCCCGCACTCTTTTTCCCGTCGCATGGAACACCGCATTGGCGATCGCCGGCGCTACGCCGACGATGGCCAGTTCGCCGACACCCTTGCCGCCGAGCACCGAAGAGTGCAGGTCGGGAACGCCGACCGAGATGACCTCGATATCGGGGATGTCGGCATTGGTCGGCACCAGATAGTCGCCGAGATTGTTGTTGACGATGCGGCCATGCCTGCGGTCGACAATGCCTTCTTCCAGCAGCGCCTGGCCGATGCCCATGATGATGCCGCCCTTCCACTGGCTCTCCGCGAGTTTCGGGTTGTAGAGCCGGCCGGAATCCAGCGCCGACACCACGCGCGACACGCGCACGGTGCCGAAATCCTCGTCGACGCGCACCTCGATGAAATGCGCGCACCAGGAGTGGCGCGAATAGTCGCCCTCGGTGTGCGGCAGTGCCGCCGCGATGGTGGTGTAGTTCTTGTAGCGATCCTCGGCGGTCGAGTTCGCCGGCATGGTGTCGCCGGTGGCCTCGATGCGGTCGCGGCCGACGCTGGCCAGCAGGTCGGCGATCGAGACATCGGGACCATCGCCGCGCGGCGACCTGATGCGGCCATTGGCGACGACCAGCGTGTTGGCCTGCAGCGCGTGGAAGGGCGAGCGCGGATCGCTGATCGCCAGTCCGACAAGCTGATCGAGCGCCGATGTCGCCGCCTTGTAGACCGCGCCCGTCATCACGCCGGCCAGCCGCGACCCGCCGGCCACGCCGGCGCGGGGATACCGGGAATCGCCGAGCTTCACGACGACATGGTCGGCCGCCACGCCGACCGTTTCGGCCGCCGTCTGCGCCAGGATCGTGTACGTGCCTTGGCCCATGTCGATCGAGGAGCTTTCGACCTCGACCGAGCCGTTGGCAAGGATACGCACGATGGCCTCGCCATAAGCGCGCCGCACCGGGTAGGTGCCGGCGGCGACGCCCCAGCCGATCAGCTGGTTGCCGTCGCGCATCGAACGCGGTTTGGACGTGCGCTGGGCCCAGCCGAAGCGTTCGGCGCCAGCCGCGAAAGCCTCGCGCAACTGCCGCGTCGACCAAGCCTTTTTTGCGTGCGGATCCTGCTCGGCGTAATTCCTCAGCCGGATCTCCAGCGGATCGATGCCGACCTCGTAGGCGAGCTCGTCAATGGCGCTTTCGATGCCGAAGGCGCTAGGGTTTTCGCCCGGCGCGCGCATGGCGCCAGGCACCACCGAATTCACCCGCACGACATTCTGCTTCGAGGAGAAGTTGGGCGTCGCATACATGATCGAGGTGACCACGCCCAAAGGCTCGACCCA
This sequence comes from Mesorhizobium sp. LSHC412B00, assembly GCF_000503035.1. Taxonomy (NCBI): domain Bacteria; kingdom Pseudomonadati; phylum Pseudomonadota; class Alphaproteobacteria; order Hyphomicrobiales; family Phyllobacteriaceae; genus Mesorhizobium; species Mesorhizobium sp. LSHC412B00. Next base: position 35,692 of record NZ_AYWB01000013.1, read on the forward strand.
CATGCCGTCGATCGACGTTTCATTGACGCCGCGATGCACGATCGACTGGATCTTTCCGTCACGGTCGGCGCCGATCGTCACCGTCTGGCGGGTCGCGGCGCGGCCGCCATAGCCGGTAAAAGTCTGCGGCCGCGTCATCACGACCCGCACCGGACGTCCCAGCATCTTGGCTGCGGCAGCAGCCACCGCGCCATGGCCGAGCGCCAGCGCCTTGGAGCCGAAGCCGCCGCCAATATAGGGCGAGACCAGGCGCACATTCTCGAACGGCACGCCGAACCATTCGGCATAGGTGCGGGCCATGCCGTCGAGCCACTGGCTTGGTTCCCACACGGTGAGCTTGTCGCCCTCCCAGCGGGCGATGAGGCCATGCGGCTCCATCGGCGCCTGGTATTCGCGCGGCGTGTTATAGGCGCCGCAGACGCGCACCGGGGCAGCGGCGAAAGCGGCCTGCGCATCGCCCCATTCCTTGGTCATGGCGGCGATCGGAATGCCGTCGCCCGCCTTGGCGTCGCTGAGGTCGACGATGGCCGGCGTCTCGTCATAGCTGACCTTGACCAGGGCTGCGGCCGCAACGGCCTGCTCGAAGGTCTCCGCGATGACCGCGGCGACATGCTGGCCCGAAAAGGTGATATCGCGCGCCAGCGGGCAGTAGGGCTTGTCCGGCGGCGGTGTGCCGAACCAGTCCGATGCAGTCTTCAGCGGCATGATGGTGTCCGGCGTCAGCACCTTGAGCACACCAGGTGCCGCCTCGGCGGCTGACGTGTCGATCGAGCGCACCTTGCCTGATGCGATCGTGCTTTCGACCAGGACGCCGTAGGTTAGCCCGTCGAGCTGCTGCTCGACGGCATATTTTGCCGCACCGGTAATCTTGGCCGGGCCGTCGACGCGCGACAGCCGCCCGCCAACCTGATCGGCAGTGCCGTCCGAAGCGTCGCCGTGCCGTGTCCTCGGGTCGTGAATGGTCATGACATGGCTCCCGTCTTGAGGATGGCGCGGGCAACGACGCGCGGCGCCAGTTCGATCTTGTAGTGGTTGGCGCCGTGGTCGATCGCCCCTTCCATGGCGAGCAAGCTGGCTGCCCGCACCCTGTCTTCGCTGAGCACCTTGCCCTTCAACGCCGCTTCCACGGCGTGCGCCCGCCACGGCTTCGTCGCGACGCCGCCCAGCGCGACGCGCAGGTCGCGAATGGTGCGGCCATCGGCTTCGAAGTCGATGCCGACTGCGGCACTTGCAGCGGCGAACTCATACGACTGCCGGTCGCGGATCTTGAGATAGGTCGAACGCCGGGCCGTGCCGGAAGCCGGTATGCTGATGGCGGTGATCATCTCGCCCGGTTGGATGGCATGTTCCCTGTCGGGCGTGGCGCCGGGCAGGAGAAAGAAGTCGTCGACGGCAACCTGGCGTTCGCCAAGATGAACCACGGCGTCGAAGGCGACCAGCGCGGTGGCGAGGTCACCGGGATACATGGCGATGCAGGCGTCGCTGGTGCCGAGCACGGCATGGCCGCGGGTGACGCCCCCGATCGCCGAGCAGCCGCTGCCGGGCGAGCGCTTGTTGCAGGCGGAAAAATTCGCGGGATCGCGGAAATAGGGGCAGCGCGTGCGCTGCATCAGATTGCCGCCGATGGTCGCCATGTTGCGCAGTTGCGCGGAAGCCGCCTGCCACAGCGCTTCGGAGACCGCGGGAAAGCGGCTCTTGATCTCGGCATGGTCGGCGACGTGGCTCATCTTGGCCAGCGCGCCGATCATAGCACTGTTAGCGTCGACCTTGATGGCGTCGAGCCCTGTGAGATGGGTGATGTCGACCAGGCTGTCGGGTTCGGCCACTCCGCATTTGGCGAGATCGACCAGCGTCGTGCCACCGGCAAGCAGCATGGCCCCAGGCAGGGCGGCTGCCTGTCGTGCCGCATCGATACTATCGGCGCGAACGTAGGAAAAATCCCTCATGACGCGACCTCCAGTGCCGCCTGGCGCACGGCGGCAACGATGTGCGGATAGGCGCCGCAGCGGCACAGATTGCCGGCCATGTATTCGCGGATCTCGTCATCCGAGCCGGCATGGCCCTCGCGGATGCAGGCGACCGCCGACATGATCTGTCCCGGCGTGCAGTAGCCGCACTGGAAAGCATCCTGGTCGAGGAAAGCAGCCTGAACCGCGTTGAGCGTGCCGTCATCGCCGGCCAATCCTTCGATGGTGGTGATCTCGCGGCCTTCGACCTGTGCTGCAAGCGTCAGGCAGGCGAGCACGCGCTGTCCCTCGACATGCACCGTGCAGGCGCCGCACTGGCCCTGGTCGCAACCCTTCTTGGTGCCGGTCAGGTTAAGACGGTCGCGTAAGGCGTCGAGCAACGTGACGCGCGGCTCGACCTGCAGTTCATGGTCGTGCCCGTTGATGGTGAGGTGGATGGTCTGGCTGGTCATGGGCGTCTGGCTCCAGTTGCTTGACGCAAGGGGATTGAAATGGCGTCCGAGTGAGAGAGGAAAAGGGAAGAGGCGACGGTGCGCCTAATCTCGCCCCTTGTGGGGGAGATTGGCAGCTCTGCCGCCCCGACTCTCCAGCGGACAGGGGATGCTTCAGTCTTCACAATCTCAACACGTGACATACCGGCTCCCCTGATTATATGATAAGGCTGCTCCACTAAAACGGAGGCGCCTCCGTTTATCCAGTTGGGGGCTTTACCCCTCCGGGTTCAAGCCCCCATATATCGACAGTGGAGAAAAAATTGACCGACCAGCCGCACGCAATTGCCGACGAGAAGCGCGAAGCCGCAGCGCCAAGGCCGCTGCGCGCCGATGCGCAGCGCAACCGCGACCGGCTGGTCGAGGTTGCGGCAGCGGCCTTTGCCGAGCACGGCGTCGATGCCTCGCTGGAGGAGATCGCGCGCCAGGCGGGCGTCGGCATCGGCACGCTGTACCGGCATTTTCCAACCCGCGAGCATCTGGTCGAGGTGGTCTATCGGCGTGAAGTCGAGGCGCTCTGTGCGGCGGCCGATGATCTCGCCAGGCACCATTCGGCCGATGTGGCGCTGGAACAGTGGATGCAGCGCTTCGTCGACTACATCGCCACCAAGCGCGGCCTTGCGGCCAGCCTGCGCATCCTGTTCAACACCAATTCCGCCGTGTTCTCCGACATGTCGGGCCGGGTGTCGCTGGCCTTGCGCCAGCTGGTCGAGGCGGCGGGCGCCGAAGGCTCGATCCGCAACGACGTCGACGCCTCCGATGTGCTGCATGCGCTGGGCGGCATCTATTCGGCGCCCGACACCAAGGACTGGCGCGACCGCTCGCGCCGTCTGGTCAAGCTGCTGATGGACGGGTTGAGGTTCAGGGCAGGGAAGAGGTGACCTAGCGGCTCAAGCCGAACCATCGACCGCATAGAACGGAAACGCGCCGGGCAGCCCGCTTGCCGCCATTTCGCCACGCTCCTCGAACCGCAGGCCGGAGCCGACCACGAGATCGCGCACCGTCCTTGATGCGATGATTTCGCCCGGCCGCGCATGGTCAAGCAGACGCGATGACAGTTCGATCGCCGCGCCTGAAAATTGATGGCCCCGCTGCTCGCACTCGCCGATATGCACCGCCGAGCGGACCTCGACACCGGATTGCCGCAAGCGATCGCGGATGGCGATCGCGCACTGGATCGACCGCGTTGGCCGCTGGAACACCGCGAGCACCTTGCCGTCCGATCGGCTGATCTCTCTGCCTTCGGCCGCGAGGAGTTCGCCACGGAGCGCTTCGGCGTGCCGCTCGGCCGGCTCGATGCCGAAAGGCGAGCCCGTCATATCGAGGGACAGCACCGACACAAGCAGCCGTTCGCCTGGGGCCGCCGGCAAGGCGCCGGTGACGAAAGCCTGGATCTCGTCGACGATCCGATCGGAATTCTCGCCCCAGATGACGTGGTCGCGGCCGGCGAACTCAATGTATCGGGCGCCCTCGATGTGCGTCGCCAAGTAACGTCCTTCTTCCCGCTTCACCCAGCCGTCGCCAGTCGTCTGCATGATCAGTGTCGGAACATGGACAGCAGGCAGAATGTCGCGAACATCGATTTCGGCTCCCCAGCGCCACAGGGCGATCGCGTCGGCGGGCGAGGCAGAATTCCTGAGATAGGCGGCGAACCATTCTGTCTCGAACGTGTCGCTCATCAGACTGGGCGCCGCGTTGCTCATATCCGCCGCCGCTCCCCATTCTTTCTCGACGATCGCCAGATCCTCTTCCACCTGCTCGCTTGTCTTCGCCCACGGATAGTCTTGTGACCACCTGCCGCGGGCGTAGGCCCCATTGAGCACGAGTGCCGCTGTGCGCTCGGGATAGGTCGCCGCGAACAGCATGCACATCGGGCCGCCCTCGGAGCTGCCGAAAAGCACCGTGCGCTTCGAGCCAACCGCATCCAGCACTGCCCGCACATCTTCCATCCGCTCTTCCAGGGTCGGCAGACCGACATTGCGGTCCGAGAGCCCGGTGCCGCGCTTGTCCATGCGGATTAGGCGCGAGAAAGTGCCGAGCCGCCGGTGCACATGCGAAAGCCGCGGCGAGCCCCAGGCGTGGTCGAGGTTGGAGACCCATCCCGGCACATGGATCAGGTCGACCGGACCGTCGCCGGTCACCTGATACGCGATGTTGATCCCGGCCGATTTGACATAGTGGGTCGGGGGGGCTGCGAGTTCGTGGCTGAAGCCGGTAGCGTCATCCGCATCGGTCGTGGGTGGCCGTGCCGGCGCCATTGTGCGGCGTGTGCGCAGCGTCTCAAACAATTGCCGCGTCTCCGGCTCCGGCTGCAGCTTGAGATCGCGTAGAAGCGCGGTGCGGCAGTGCTCATATTGCTTCAGCGCGAGATTGGTCCTGCCTTGCGCCGCATAGGCGCGCATCAGGGCCCGGTGGACATCCTCCCTCAACGGGTCCATGGCCAGCAGGCGCGCTGCCGCGCGCACGCATGCGGCAGGATCGTTCGTCGCTGCATAATGCGCGACGAGCCTGTCGAGCGCCGCGACGGCCAATGCCCGCAGCCGCTCGCGTTCGATCCTCAGCCAGTCCTCGAATGGCTCCTCCTTCAGGCCGAAGCCGTCGAGCAGGTCGCCGCGGTAGACATTGAGCGCCAGTTCGAGGTCTTCGGGTGCCGGGCTGGCGACCAGCGCCTCGAACCGCGCGACGTCGAAATCAAGGCCGTCGAGATGCAGAGCGACGCTGTTGCCATCGGTGAGGAAGCGGCCGCCGCCGCACGTCTGCATGGCCTTCCTGACAGACGATACCGCTTGCCGCAGGCTCATTCGCGCCTGCGCCTCGCTGTTGATGCCCCAGAGCAGGGTCGCCAGCTTCTCGCGCGACTGCGAATGCCCCGACTGCAGCGCGAGATAGGCGACCATCGCACGCGCCTTGCGGCTGATGGCTGGAACCGTGGCCCCGACGCCGGCAAAGTCGAAACCACCCAGCAGGTGAAGATAAGGTCCGGTCATCGGATCCGCCACGGTCACAGCGCGACGACGATCCGCTCAAGCTCGGTCCATTTCAACACTTATTCCGCCGCCGAGGCGCTTTTCACGATTCCATCACGCAGGTTCCCACGCGTTGCTCACGGCGCTTGAGGAGATTGTTCGCACTGGATCTCTTTTCGCAGGAGGATACCGTGCATCACCCTAGCCCGACCGAGTGGCCCATCTGGCATGACGACCCCGGGCGCGACCGGCAGGAGCTTGGCGCACCATCGCGTCACGATGTTGCGCTGGCCCGCTATCTCGAAACACAACAGGCCCATCGGGCATTGGCGGCTCGCAGACTCGATCCGGCGGCGGTCGTGGCCTCTGCACTGGCAGCGTTCGTCCGCTGCCTTTTCCGTGCAGCGCTGCGCCGAATTGTCCGCTGGCCAACCGATGCCGCGACAGGGATGGACGATTTCGGCTTGACGTTGTCCAAGGCTCATGCGGATCTTAGCAAGACCCTTTGGGGCCGCTGAGTGCAGCGCCTGGTCGACGATCTCATCCCCAACCGCCGCCGCCGCCGCCAGCCCCACCGCCTCCGCCGCTACCGCCGAGAGCGGGAATGACGGGCGGCTTTTGCGGGATCTCCTCGGCCGGCTTGATCACTTTGCCGGTGGCCGCCTTCTTGAATCTGACCACCTTTGGCTGGGGTGCTGCGCGAACCACCTTGCGATGTTTCACCGGCGATGCCGGCTCAAACATCGGCGACACCGAGGTGCAGCCCATGAGCCCGGCCAGAACGCCGGATAGAATTATCCCGATGAATGCCTGCCCGAATGTCTGCTTGAATGCCTTGCCCACCATGGCCTCCTTATTGTTCAGAACAAATCCCGACGCGGATTGGCTTCTTCCCAGACCCCCCGGGCCGCATTGACCAGTTGCGTGTCCAGCGAACCGGACGCGGGAATCTTCGACTTGAGCTCTCGACGCAGGGCGTCCAAAGCTGCCGTTTTCGGCTTGGTGCCGAACTGCGCCAGGCCCTTTTTGGCGTCCGGCAGCTCCTTGCGCAGATCGAGCGCGACGGCGAATGCCAGGAAGCGCACCGCGACAGCCTGATCGGCCTTGTCGCCTTTCGCCATTTCAAGCGCCGCGCGATCATAGGCGCTCGACGGATCGCCGCGCGTGGTCGCCAGTTCGAACAGCCTTTGCGCTTCCGCCGGGTCCTGGCGCACACCGGCGCCATCCCTGTACATGCGGGCGAGGCTGCCGGGCGCGTAGGGCTGGCCAAGATCGGTGGCCTGCTGGAACAGGGCCTGCGCCGTCTTCGGATCCTTGTCGATGCCCTGGCCGGCGAGGTAATTGCGGCCGAGCAGGTTCATCGAATACATGTCTTGGCGCTGCACCCCCGCTTGCAGGAAGGCGACGGCGCGGGCCGGATCGGCAGGCACGCCATTGCGGCCCTCGGTGAAGATGGCGGCAAGATCGTTCATGGCATAGGTGTGCCCCATGGCCGCCGCCTTGAGCAGCAGGTCGAGGCCCTTGGCCGTATCGCGGTTGACGCCATAGCCATTGAACAGCGCGCGTCCCCACGAGGTCATACCGTAAGGATCACCCTTGTCGGCGGCAGCCTTGTAGAGAGCGTTGGCCTGGGTGCGGTCTATGGTCGTTCCGGTTCCGGTTGCGTTGAGATAGCCGAGTTCGAAGACGGCGCGCACATGGCCTTTCTTGGCGGCGTCCTCGATGGCTGTCCTGGCCTCTCTAACCTGGCCTGCCGCAAGCAGGGCGCGGCCGAGCTCGTAGTGGAAGCGGGCGACGTCTGGATAGGTTTTCACGGCCGCCTCGCAGGCTGCCACCGCACCGGCGCCGATCTCGTTCGGCAGCAGGCCGGGCACCACGCCTTGCAGGTCGAGAGGCTCGCCGGCGGCGGTATCGCAGGCATCGACCGTCGGCGACAGCTTCATTGTCGCGGGCTTAGCCGAGCTGCTGTCGGCCCGGATTTCGAAGCCGACCTCGACCGGCGCGCCGGCGCCGATCTGCGGCTCGTAACGGAGATGGTCGACTTCACCGGCCAGAAGGCTGGATTGCGGCGACAAGGTTCGATCAGGCAATGACAGCGTTCCCGTTGCCGGATACCCCGTGACCTTCAGGCTGACCGCCGGATCGTCGGTGGGGAAATCCAGATTGAGCGCGACCGGGCCGACGCCGACGGGAATATCAAGCTTGCGGTTCTCGATCGCTTCGGCAGCGCCGGTGATGTGGATGCCGCGATCCAGCACCTGCTGCTTCTGCTCGGCCTCGAGCGAAGCCATGATCTGCTGACCCGCCGCACCTTCGCCGCTCTTGACGCGGAACACGAGTATGCCCTGGCTCCCGCCGCCCCAATTGTCATGCGTGGCATAGGCCAGCATATCCACCTCGTCCTGCGTGGCGGCGCCTTTGGGGACATCCATTTGCAGGCGCGGCAGGTCCTTGCCGGCGATCGGTTCGCCCACCGCGACGTCTTTGCCGTCCAGCACCAGACGGCCCATTGCCGGCGGACGTTCGATGCTGACGCTGATAGTGCCGCCATCGACATCGACCGGCTCCGGCAGGCCGAGAGCGACAGGACCGACCCCCGAGAGCACTACCTTCTCCAGCACTGGCGGCAGCGAAGGCCGGTTGTTGCGGCGCACCAGCACCACGTCATCGATCAGCGAGGAATTTTCCCAGGGCACCTGCATGCCGTTGGTGGCCTGCACGACATCGCGGCGCACCGCCGACATGACCGTGCGGATCTCCTGGTTCGGCGCCAGCGCGCGCCGCGAAAAGGCCGATGAAAACGGGCTGAGGTCGCCGCTGCCGTCATAGGCGACCGCGCCTGGTTCGGTGGCGAAGGCAATCAGCGTGTTGAGCGAGCTTCGCACCTGCGCCAGCCCGGTATTGCCGGCGGTGACAAGCTGGTCGCGCAGCCAGTAATTGTTGCGCGGGAAGGGGTTGTTGCGGCAGGCATCGAGGATGATCACCTGGATCTTCGACTTCGAGCGCAGCTGCTCCAGCACGTCGTTGAGCTTGATGGCCTGGACCTCGATGTCGGCCGCCTTCTTCAACGAGGCGTCGACGGGTATCAGGAAATTCTCGCCGCCGATCTGAAAGCCGTGCCCGGAATAGTAGACGACGGCGAGATCGGCGCCGTCGGCGGCGGCCAGATAGTCCCGGAACTGGCCTTCGAACTGCTGCTTGGTGAGGTTCTCGGCGACGAAAACCTCGAAGCCCGCCAGCCGGAACGTGGCCGATACGTCCTGCGCATCCTTGGCCGGGTTCTTCAGCGCCGGAATGTTGCGGTATTCGGAATTGCCGATGACGAGCGCGACCCTTCGATCGGCGCAGGCTTCGAACGTCGTGAGGCCGGCGAGGATGAAGACCGCGATGAATCCACAAAGTCGGAGCATGGCAAAACTCCTGGTCGCGGCCTGACGCCGACGAGAACACCGCTTCCGGCATCAAGGTCCGTTGAGAGTATGCAACCTGCCACAGCATAAAGTGAAAGGCCCGTCACCGCCAGACCATGGCAGGCGATTTCTTTCGGCGTTGACCAACCGCAGAGTGCAAGTAGCACGCGCTTCACGAGCAGGTATGTGACAAGTCTCACAGTTCGCTGTTTTGGGGAAATGCCTGGTGCCGGCGGCTGCGCGCCTATTCCTTGAAGAGCAATTCCTTGTCGTTCGAATATTTCACCAGCAGCGGAATGCTGGCGCCGCCGATAACGGGGCCGAGATGGCCAAACGTCCCCTCGATGACGGAGAACGGCTCGGGGCGATCGACAAGGATCCGTGCCAGCTTTCTGCGCATGGCCTTGGCGATCTCCTTGCGCACGCCATTCGGTATGGCGCCATCGATCACCACATTGTCGATGTCGAGCAAGGCAACGGCACTGCGGGCGGCATAGGCAAGCCCGTCCGAAACCTCATCGATCCACGCGGTGACCGGCTCTCCAAGGTCGCCCCAATCGTCGGGCGACGACCAGATGCGGCCGGCGTCCTTCTCCCCATTGTCCTGGTCGTTGAGCTTGCCGGCGAGCGAATGCAGCGAAGCGACGCGCAGCAGCGGCGTCATCCGGTCGCCCTTGCGCCCCGGCGCGGGCACCGGCATGTCGCCCAGCGCCCCGGCCAGCTTGTTGCGGCCGGGGAACAAGTGATGATCGAGCACCAGGCCGCCGCCGATGAAGTGCCCGACATAGGCATAGAGAAAGTCGGCGCGGGATCCGCCGGCGCCAAACATCAGTTCGGCCGCGGCCGACACCGTGGCGTCGTTGTAGAGGAACACCGGCCAGTCGAACGCCCGGTCCAGTTCGGCGCGAATGTCGATTTCCTTCCAGGCATCCAGCCTGCCCGCCGGCACCGCGCCCTCTTCGCTCAGGTTCCACTGATGGAATGGCGAGGCGATGCCAAGACCAGCGATGCGGTCTTTTTCTATCGATTTGTGCTTGCGGCACATGCGCGCGATGGCGCCCTTGGCGAATTTCATCACCTCGACGGGCGTCGGATAGTCGAACAGCGTGCGTTCGAACGCGATCACGTCGCCGACGAAATTGACCAGGGCGACATCGGCGCTGCGATGGTCGACCTTGAGGCCGAAGGCATAGGCGGCTTTCGGGTTCAACGCATAGGGAACCGAGGGTTGCCCCAGCCGTCCGCGCAGAGGCTCCAGGCGCAGCAGCAGCTTGTTGTCGGCGGCGCGGTTGACGATGGTGGTAATGGTTTGCGCGGCCAGCCCGGTCAGCCGCGTCAAATCGGTCTTGGCCAGCTGGCCGTGCCGGCGGATCAGCGAGACGATCAGGCGTTCGTTGTAGATGCGGCTCTCGGCCTGCGTGGTTCCGCCGCTGCGGCCCTCGGCGATCTTTTCGAGACTGAAGAAGCTGGTGCCGGTCACGCTTTCCCCTGCGCAAGGAGGTTGGCCGCAAGGCGAGCCGATCAAAGCGCTGACGTAGCAATGCGGGCACGGCAAGGCAACACTTAAATCCACCCGATGGAAAAATGTAGTTGACGCCGGCCGGCCTGCTGTCGTTCAAAGTATGCAAGCCTGGAGGAGCAATGCCGTGACGCAGACCCGGACCATCATGTGCTTTGGCGATTCCAATACCTATGGCGCCATTCCCACCCTGGCCCGCGTCGGACGGCGCCGCTTCACGCCCGACCGGCGCTGGCCGGGCATCGTGCGCCGCCAGCTCGGCAACGGATGGGATGTGATCGAAGAAGGGCAGGGCGGGCGCACCACCGTGCACGACGATCCGATCGAAGGTCTCCACAAGAACGGGCTCAAATCGCTCCCGGTGTGCCTGGAAACGCATATGCCGCTCGACCTCGTCATCCTGATGCTCGGCACCAACGATCTCAAGCATAGGTTCTCGGTAACGCCGAACGACGTCGCTGATTCCGTTGAGATTTTGGCCAGAATTGTCCTGCGCAGCGAAGCTGGCCCCGCAGGCGTGGCGCCCGCGGTCCTGATTGTTGCGCCGCCGCCGATGCTGGAGGTCGACTGGTTCGGCCAGATGTTCCTGGGCGGCGCCGCAAAGTCGATGCACTTTGCCGGCCTGTTCCGTGATGCCGCCCGGCGCGCCGGCGCCGCGTTCTTCAACGCCGGCGACGTCGTCGAGTCGAGCGCGGTAGACGGCATTCACCTCGACAGCGACGCGCATCGCGTGCTCGGCACGGAATTGGCCAAAGCCGTCCAGTCGCTGATCGGCAAGGCGTGATCGGGTGGGCGAGTCACCCGACTATCTCTGATTAATTAATTCCACTGGAAAAAGTTTTGACTTGCGAGCGGGAAGGTGGGTATCTGGGGAGACTGGGAAGAGTAGCGACCGCGAGGCTTGCGATGCGCGGCAACAATCAAGGACAGGGAGGAAGTAAAATGCGATCTGACAGGAACATGATGCTGGCGACGCTGCTCGGCGTTGCCGGTGTGCTCGCGGGCGGTACCATTCTGGCAAGCGCGCAGGACGGCCCGGCCGGGCTCACCAAGCCGGCGGTATTTGCGCCGTTCGATCCGAAGGCGCCGGCCTGCAGCCCACCGCCCGGCCTGAACAAGGTGCTGGCCTTCGCGCAGGATAACGAGCGTGAATTCATGCAGGGCGTCGACCGCGGCCTGGCCGCCGCCGCCAAGGATCGCGGGCTGGAATATCGCCGCGCGCTTGCCAACAATGACGCCGCCAAGGGGGTCGAGCAGGTGCAATTGTTTCTCGCCTCCAAGATCGGCGGTCTGGTGGCGGCGCCCGTGGACCCGGCCTCCATGAGCCGCAGCCTGCAGGAGCTTATCTGGTCCGGCGCCTATGTCGGCACCATCGTGCCGCCGCCGGCGACGTCGCTGCTCAACGCGCCGCAATACGAGACCGGCAAGGTGCTGGCCGAAGCGGCCGCGGCCTACATAAAGGACAAGCTCGGTGGCAAGGCCAATGTCGTCATCCTGTCGCATGACAGCATGGAATTCCTGGCGCCGCGCTTTGCCGCCATGCGCGACATCTTCAAGGCTATGCCAGGCGTCACCATCGTCGCCGACATCTCACCCAATCCCGTCAACAAGGAAGGCGGCTTTGCCACGATGAGCACCATTCTCCAGGCCCATCCCGACGTCGATGTCGTGCTCGGCGCCGACACCGTCGTGCTCGGCGCGCTGGCTGCCCTGGAAGCGGCGGGCAAGGCGCGGTCGGACCAGTTCCTTGGCGGCATCGACGGCGAACCGGAGGCGGTCGCCGCGATCAAGAAAGGCGGCGGTCCCTACAAGGCAAGCATCAGCCTGGCGTCGCCGGTCTTCGCTTATGCCATGGGCCAGCACGCGGCCGACTGGCTGGAGGGCAAGAGCATCCCGCAGGCGATGGATATCCTGCCGGTGGCGCTGACCAGCGACTACATGGCCCAGTACGAGGCCGACGTCGCCGACCCGGCCGCGGTCTACAAGGACCCGAAGCGCCGCGATATCTATCTCAGGATGTACGGCAACATCTGCTACGATACGCGCGACCAGTATGTGAATTTCCCCTGGTCATCCGAGGCAAAGTAGCGCCCAATGTGTTGCGCCGGCCGGATCCAGCCGTGGCTGGCCGGCCGGTTGCTATCCTTGAGTCCGGTTGGGCATGATGACAGACAATGTTCGATCCGAGCGGCTGCCCATGCAAGCAGCCTCATCCCTGCTGCCCGGCACCAAGCCGCCCGGCGAAGCCTCGGGCCGCGTCGGCCTTGCCCTGGTTGCGCTGGGGTTGATCGTCGCCTTCTCGCTGTTGAACAAATCGTTCTTCAGCCTCGACAATTTCGTCGTCATCGGCGTCAACTCGACCTCGATCCTGATTGCCGTGCTCGGCACCTCCGCGCTGCTGATCGCCGGCTATGTCGACCTCTCCATCGGCAGCATGGTCGCCTTGATCGGCATCATCACTGCCAAGGTTGCAGTGGCGACGCAGAGCGCGCTGCTGGCGATCTGCGTCGGCCTGGGTCTGGGCCTTTTGCTCGGTCTGCTCAACGGTCTGCTGGTGCGCAGGCTGAGCATCTCGCCGTTGATCGTCACGCTGGCGATGCTGGCGCTCTATGGCGGCCTTGCCTTCGTCGTCTCCAGCACCGCGGTCTATGGTTTTCCCGAGGCTCTGCTCGAATTGGGGCGGGGCAAGATCTTCGGCATCCAGTACACCGTGGTCATCGCCGCGCTGGTCTTTGTCGCCGGAGCCTTTGTCCTGACCAGCACGGTCACGGGACTAAGAATCTATGCCATCGGCGGCGACCCACGCGCGGCCGAACTCTGCGGCATTCCTGTGGGACGCACGGTGGTTGGCCTCTACGCCGCCAATGGCTTGCTGATCGGTTTGGTCTCGGTTCTGATCGCCGGTCGTCTCGGCAGCATCACGCCGACCATCGGCGTTCGCTTCGAGCTCGACGTGCTCACCGCCGCGATCCTTGGCGGCGTCGCTTTTTCCGGCGGCTCCGGCCGGCCGCTCGGCATCGCCATCGGCGTTGCCACCATCGGCATCCTCAATGCAGGACTGATCTTCGTCGGCCTGCAATCATGGTGGCAATCCATTTCGGTGGGAAGCATGCTGTTGCTGGCGCTGGTGGCCGACCAGGCTGCGATCGGTCTTCGCGGCCGGCGCGCTCGGGCCGCCGCGACCAACTTCACGGTGGCGGACAATGGTGCCGTCGCCTCGGCCGGCCCTGCCGTGACGGAGGGCAATGGAGAAGCCCCGCAAGGTCCGGCATTCTCGATTGCCGGCGCCCGCAAATCCTACGGCGCGCTGACGGCATTGGAAGAGGCGAGTTTCACGGTCGGCAAAGGCGAGATCGTCTGTCTGCTCGGCGACAATGGCGCCGGCAAGTCGACGCTGGTGAAGATTATTTCGGGCGCCATCCGGCCCGATGCCGGCGCGATGACCCTCGAGGGCCAGCCGATTTCCTTCAGGAGCCCGCAGGATGCACGCGGCGCCGGCCTGGAGACCGTCTATCAGGATTTGGCGCTCTGCCCGAACCTCAGCGTCGCCCACAATATGATCCTCGGGCGTGAGGAAACGCGGCGTTGGCTCGGTGTCTTCCCGGTTCGCGACGACCGAAAGGCCGCCGAGCAGTGTCGTGCCCGGCTTGCCGCGCTGGGCGTCACGCTTCGCGACGAAAACGTTCTGGTGCGCTCGCTGTCGGGCGGCCAGCGGCAGTCCATCGCAATTGCCCGCGCGCTTGCCGATCACGTCAAGCTGATCTGCCTCGACGAGCCCACCGCCGCGCTCGGCGTCAAGCAGACCGCGCAGGTCGTCAAGCTGATCCGTTCGATCGCCGTCAGCGGCACCGGCGTCATCCTGGTCACGCACGACCTGTCGACGGTCAGGGCGCTGGCCGACAGGATCGTGGTGCTCAGCCTCGGCCGGGTGGCTTACGACGGCTCGGCCAGACAGCTGACGGCCGATCAGCTGTGGGGCCTGATGGCAAGCGGGACGCTGGCGCCGGCCGCTGGGTAGGAATGCCGATCGCAGGGTCTAAAGCTCGAGGCAGATCTTGCCGAAATGCCTTTGCGCTTCGTAATGCCTGAAGGCGGCGGCGATATCCTGCAGTGGAAAGCTGCTGTCGATGACGGGCTTCAGGCGGTTGACCTCTATGGCACGGATCATGTCCTGCTGGTCGGCTTTGCTGCCGATGGAAATTCCGCTGATGCGGATCTGGTTCGAAAACAGCGCCGGGATCGAAACTTCTGCTGCAAAGCCGGTCAGGACGCCGATGAGTGCGATATGCCCGCCTGTCCGGCAGGCCGTTATCGACTGCGCCAGCGTCGCCGGTCCGCCGACCTCGATCACATGATCGACGCCGCGTCCGTCCGTCAGTTCCCTGGCCCTGCCGCCCCACTCCGGCACCGCCTTGTAGTTGATGACGCTGTCGGCCCCGAGTCGTCTGAGCTTCTCCAGCTTCTCTTCATCGGACGACGTGGCGATGACCCTTGCGCCGGCGGCCTTGGCAAATTGCAGCGCAAACAATGACACGCTGCCGGTGCCAAGGATCAGCACCGTGTCGCCGGGCTTTACCTTGCCGCATGTCACCAGGCCGCGCCAGGCGGTGACGCCCGTGCAGGTCAGCGTTGCCGCCTCGAGATGCGTATAGCCCGCCGGCGCCTTGGTGAAGGCCTGCGCCGGCATGCACACATACTCCCTGGCGAAGCCGTCGAAACTGTCTCCGGGAATGTCGCGGCTTGTATCGGATCTCATGTCGCCGGCCAGCCACCAGGGGTAGAAAACACTGACGACGCTGTCGCCCGGCTTGAACGTGTCGACGCCGTCACCGATCGCGATCACCTCGCCGGCGCCATCCGACAGCGGCACGCGGCCGTCGGCGAGCGGCACCTTGCCTTGTACGGCGAAATCGTCGCGCATGTTCAGCGCGCAGGCGCGAATCCTGACCAGCATTTCTCCCGGCCCAGGCCGGGGCTGATCCTCCTCGACCAGGTCGAGCTTGTCCAACCCGCCCGGCGCTCTCAGCCTGACCAGCTTCATAGTCTCTCTCCGACGTAAAGAGCGTTAGCATGGCGGCGGCGGTCCAGCCTATCGCCGGACCGGCCGGCCGGAAATCACGCGCAGCCAAGGCGCCAGATGGACGGCGCTCATCAAGAGATACATCAGCGGCATGCCGGTGAGCGGGGAGGCATCGGCCCCCAGGCACGACATGGCGCCGTCGCCAGCGTGAATGCAGGTAAGCAGCGCCATCACGGCGAAAACAGGGGCCGCGGCGAGGCACAGCCAGTCGGCGGTGCGGAGAGAAACTGCATCGGAGCGTTGAGGGACCTCACTGCCGGTGCCTGTGCCGATATCGCTCATGGTCGTAATCCCTTGATGATCAATGCCTGGGTTTCCTGTCCCGTGAGGGACAGGAAACCAAGCTGGATGGGCGCCGCTCCAGGTCCTTACTTGCCGTCCTTGTTGCGGAACGCGGCTTCGCCGGCCGCCGACACTTCCTCCCACGTCTTGTCGGGTGCGGCGTCGTAATTGTCGTGCCAGTTCCACCAGCTGTAGAGCTCGGTCTGCGGATAGCCTTCGGGCGAATCCTCCCAGATTTCCTGGCGGCCGAGCGGCGTTGCGTCGAGGTAGCTCCAGACCGTGCCCATCTGCTCGTCGCCGCGGTTGTTGATGAAGTAGGTGCGATACACTTTCTTGCCGTCCTGGATGAACACGTTGTGGCCGTGCCATTCGTCGACGCCGAAATCCTTGTCGAAACTGTCGGTGATTGTGTACCAGGGCATCTCCCAACCCATCCGCTGCTTCAAGCTGGCAATGTCGGCCTGCGGCGCGCGGGAGGCATAGGCAAGCGTGGTGTTGCGGGCGTTCAGATGGGCGAGATGGCCGACCTGGTCGGCGCCGAGCGAACAGCCGCGGCAGGCATGTTCGGGCCAGCCGTGGACGCCGGGTTCGTAGAAGGCGCGGTAGACGATCAACTGCCGCCGGCCCTCGAACAAATCGAGCAGGCTCGCTTTGCCGTTGGGACCCTCAAACACGTAGGCCTTGTCTACTTCCATCCATGGCATGCGCCGGCGCTCGGCCGACAGCGCGTCCCTGGCGCGCATCGTTGCCTTTTCCTTCACCAGCATCTTTTCGCGCTCGGCTTCCCATTCCTGCCTTGAAACGACCGGTGGGGTCTTCATTGCCACGTGCTTGGTCATTGCTTGTTTCCTTTGCCAGTTGTTGAGCCGTTGTGGCTTGTCGTTGCCTGTTGATCGTGAGGCAGGCTAGGGCCGCGAGGCGGCGAGGGCGGAGTTACAAATGTGACGGCATTTGCAGGCGGGCCACCGCAGCAGGGGTGGCGAGGCCGCACGGTGTTCTCGAAGTCCTCGGAAGCAGGCATGGTCGGTTTTTCCTTATTGAGAAGCTTAACGCGACTGTCTGAGATGCTCAGGCTAGCGAATGCGAATATTGCCGTCAACGCAGGCCTGGGCGTCTTCAACCAGTCCAGATGGCTAGGTCGCCGTCCGCGGCTTGCTGCTTGGCGGTGGTGACTTAAGTTAGGGCCGGTAAGGGGAGCGGTGGGAGTTACAAATGTGACGGGATTTGCATGGACTCGCTGATCACCGCGGCAGGGCTGGCGCTGGCGGCGGGCAACCCGCTGGCGGCACTCGACCGCGTCGCCTTGCGCGAGGATGCCCCGGCGCTGGCGTTGCGCGGCATTGCCATGGCGCAGCTCGGCGATTTCCATCGCGCCAAAGTACTGTTGCGTAGGGCCGGCCGTGCCTTCGGTCCAAAGGAGGCGGTGGCGCGCGCCAGGTGCGTTGTCGCCGAAGCCGAGATCGCGCTTGTTTCGCGTGATCTCGGCTGGCCGTCCAAGGCGCTCGACGCGGCGCGGTCGACATTGGAAAAGCATGGCGACCGGCTGAACGCGGCGCATGCCGGGCATCTCAAAGTGCGCCGCCTGCTGCTGATCGGCCGCCTCGACGAAGCTGAAGACGTGCTGGCTGGGCTCGATCCGTCGCCGCTTCCGCCGGCCTCACGCGCCGCGCATGAACTCGCGGTTGCCGGCATCGCCATGCGGCGCCTGAAGACGAAGGCCGCGCGCGCAGCCCTTGAGTGGGCGCGCCATGCCGCCCGCCGGGCCGGCAATCCGGGTCTCATGGCGGAGGTCGACAGCGCCTTCCTGGCGCTGGAGACGCCGGCGGCGCGGCTGATCGCAGGCGGCGAGGAGCATCCGCTGTTGCTCGAAGAGGTCGAGGCGCTGCAGGCGTCACGCGCGCTGGTCGTCGATACGTTCCGCTATATCGTGCACAAGCAGGAAGCAACGATCTCGCTGGCAACGCGGCCGGTGCTGTTTGCGCTGGCGCGCGCGCTTGCCGAAGCCTGGCCGGCGGATGTGCCGAGGGCGACGCTGATTGCCCGCGCCTTTGGCGGCCGGCATGCCGATGAATCGCATCGCGCCAGGCTGCGGGTCGAGATCGGCCGGCTGCGCGCCGAATTGCGGCCGCTGGCGGGCATCGGCGCGACCAGCCAGGGCTTTGCGCTAAAGCCGCGCGAAGCAGGCTCCGTGGCGGTGCTGGCGCGGCCGATCGAGGAGCGGCACGCCGCGGTGCTGGCCTTCCTGGCCGATGGTGAATCCTGGGCCAGCTCGGCGTTGGCGCTGGCGCTGGGCGCCGGACAGCGCAGCGTACAGCGGGCGCTCGAGCAGTTGGCCGAGACCGGCAAAGTGCAGTCCTTCGGCCACGGCCGGGCGCGGCGCTGGATGACGCCACCGGTCGCTGGTTTCACGACCACCTTGTTACTCCCGTCGCCGCTGCCGAACGGCTAGGAAAGGTGACCATGATCGAGGACCAGGACATGAAACATTCAGCAGCGGAAATCCTGCGCGAATACGGGCCCTTTCCTGATGTCGACACCGTGCACGGCGTGAGCTTCGACGGACAGAATGTCTGGTTTGCGACGGGCGAGCGGCTGACCGCCTTCGATCCGGCAAGCGGCGAGACGCTGCGCTCGATCGATGTCGCGGCCCATGCCGGCACCGCCTATGACGGCCGGCATCTGTTCCAGCTCGCCGGGGACCGCATCCAGAAGATCGACCCCGATACCGGCAAGGTGCTCTCCACCATCCCGGCGCCCGGCGGCGGCCGCGATTCCGGCATGACCTGGGCCGAGGGCACGCTCTGGGTGGGGCAGAACCGGGAGCGCAAGATCCACCAGATCGATCCCGAGACCGGGAAAATCCTGCGCACCATCGACTCAAACCGCTTCGTCACCGGAGTGACCTGGGTCGATGGCGAGCTCTGGCACGGCACCTGGGAAGGCGACCAGAGCGATGTCCGGCGCGTCGATCCGCAAACTGGCAAGGTGCTGGAACGGCTCGACATGCCGGCGGGGGTGGGCGTTTCCGGGCTCGAATCCGACGGCGGCGACCGCTTCTTTTGCGGCAGCGGCCCCGGCGGCATGGTGCGATCGGTGCGTCGGCCGAAGTAAGGCCGTCAAGTATTGGGCCGGCAGCGTATTTCCTACGGTCATCCCGCCGAGATCATATCCCGGAGCCGTCGAGCAGCGGGACGTCTTCGCCTTGCCACGGACTTGGCATTGAAGCCCGGCTCAGATTGGCCGTCGGCAGCGGCATCCAGCATTTCAACTCCGGTTCGGGGTATTCGATCACCCGTCCTGGCGACGAATCGGAAGAGCGCCAGCCCTCCGTGCCGAACTGGTCGGCGCGCGACCAGTAAGCGAGGTCGACCTCGGCCGGCCCCTGTTCCGATGGCCTGACCGTGACCAGGATGCGGCTGCCGTCCTTGGGGGCGCTCGCCATGTGCCGCCAGCGATCGGGTTCGTCCATTCTCATGTCCTCCTGCACGTTGCAAGGATAGTCGCCGCGCGCTTGGCAGCGGTCAACCCGAACTTTGCCCAAGCACGAGATCTGTTTAGCACTCCCGCGCCGTCGGCCGAAACAAGATCTGGTTCATGTCGACCTCGTCGGGCTGGCTCACGGCGAACGCCCCCATGGCGAAAGAATCCGGATGCCGGGCCGCAACAGGAAAATCGAAACCGGCATGTGAACGGGCTCACATGCCGCCACTGCAAGGAACGCTATGGGACGTCCGGCCATGACAGGGGTTTCGGATGACACTTGCTGATCTGTCTTTTTATCTTTTCACTATTTTCAATGGCTTGCGGGTGGTGTCCTACCTGCCGCAGATCGTGCGGGTGGCCCGGGACAGGCACGGGGCGTCGGCGATTTCCTACGCGACCTGGCTGTTGTGGACAGGCGCCAACGCCACGACGGGACTCTACGCCCACATCAATCTGAACGATCCCGCGCTGGCGGCGATCAACTGGCTGAACGCCGTATGCTGCGTGCTGGTCATCGCGCTCACCGCCTACAAGCGCCATCGCGCACGGCTTCCGGTTGAGGAAGCCGCAAGCCGGTCGGAAGCGACCGCTCTGATGGTCGACAATGTCTGCTGAAGATCACCGCGGCAGATTGCGCTTTTCGAGGCCGCTCTCAGACATGCACGGTGCCATGCGAAAGCTCGCCCTCGTCGCTTGAGATGAGGGAAGCGGCTGCGAGTAGGCCGACATAGAACAGCCCGACCATGCACACGACATAGATGCCTGGAACCGGGCCGAGCTGCGCCACGCGCGCGGCGTCGAGAAATGACGCGCCCAAGCCTATCGGCGACCCTTCGCGCTGCAGACTGGGCGTCGTGATCTTCAGCACCCACGCCAGCATCAGGATCGTGTACATGAAAATGTAGTTGCGGCGCAGCCGGCGCACCAACGCCGCGCGTTGCGAGATCAGGAAGCGCGGCGAACGCAGGCCTTCGCCGACGATGGCCAGCCAGTTGGAGGCGTAGTCGGGCTGCGGCGAGAAGATCTGCGCGAAATAATAGCGCTCGAACTGGCGCACCCTGGCCCGGTAGACATCGAAGAAACGATAGCGCCGCGCCTCGATCCATAGCAGCAGCGTGGTCAGCAGCATGGCAAAGAGCAGCACCCCGTGATGGGCGCTGGGCGTCGAGAGTGAGACTGAGAGCATGGCGGCGACGACAGTAATCGCCCAGTTGCTGGTACGGTCCAGCCGGTCGCGCCAGCCGGCCATGCGGGCGATTTCGGCGCGGTGGAAATGCGACATGGTGGCCACGAATTCCGATGAGGTGAGCTTCAGCGCGAACGCATCAGAGGCCCGCGGCGCTGCAGCCGCTTCGTCGGTTTTCACGGTCTTGACCTGGGACATCCCTTGCCACGCGCCTCCCAACGCCATGGCCGGCCGAAACGACGCCGGTCATCCCCATCTGCGCAACGCGCAATCGGTTGAAAATGTTCCGTCGCCGGCCCGGGTCTCGGCGGTTTATCCGCAGTCAGATAGGCCCGTTATGCGATTCAGGTAAGGAGGAACCTGCGGCGCGCCAAGGGAGCGTGGCGTGCAACCGATCTCGCCCGCAAACGTTATACCGGGCACAATGAGGGGGTGCATGTCCTTCGTGGTCAACCGGCGCCGGTCGGTCGCGCTTGCCGCGGCAGCTTTGGCATTCATGCCGGCCGCATCGTTGGCAGCCGAAAAGACCGGCATGTCCAGCGAGGGCATTTTCGTTCTCGAAATCCTCCTTCTGCTTCTCGTCGGCCGCGGCATCGGCGAGTTGCTGGAGCGTCTCGGCCAGCCGGCGGTGATGGGTCAGCTCATCGGCGGCATCCTGCTCGGGCCATCGCTGCTCGGCTGGCTATTGCCGGAAGCAGAACGCGTGATCTTTTCAGGCGACGCCACCCAAAAGAGCATGATCAGCGCCATCGCCCAGCTCGGCGTGTTGATGCTTCTGTTGCTCACCGGGATGGAGACGGATCTGCGGCTGGTGCGCAGGGTCGGCCGTGCGTGCTTTTCCATCTCCGCCGCGGGCGTCGCCGTGCCTTTCGCGCTCGGCTTCACCGCCGCGCAGTTCATGCCGGCCTCGCTGCTGGCCGACGGAACCGAGCGCATTGTCGCCGGTCTCTTCCTCGGCACGGCGCTGTCGATCTCCTCGGTCAAGATCGTCGCCATGGTGGTGCGCGAGATGAACTTCATGCGCCGCGATCTCGGTCAGACCATCGTCTCGTCGGCCATCATCGAGGACACGATCGGCTGGGTGATCATCGCCATCACCATCGGCATCGCCACCAAGGGGCGCATCGAGCTCGGCAGCCTTGCCTTCACCATTGTCGGCGTCGCCGCCTTCATGGGGTTTTCCTTCACGATTGGCCGCCGCATCGTCTTCGACGCCATCCGCTGGACCAACGATACGTTCCGCAGCGAATACGCCGTCGTCACCGTCATTCTCGCCATCATGGGCGCAATGGCGCTGATCACCGATCTGATCGGCGTCCACACCGTGCTCGGCGCCTTCGTCGCCGGCATACTGGTTGGGGAATCGCCGATCCTGTCGCGTCATATCGAAGGGCAATTGCGCGGCGTCATCATGGCGCTGTTCATGCCGGTTTTCTTCGGCGTCGCCGGTCTTTCGGCGGATCTCACCGTGCTTGTCGACCACGAGCTTGCGCTACTCACGGCCGCTTTGGTGCTGATCGCCAGCTTCGGCAAATTCGCCGGCGCCTTCATCGGCGCCGAGCTTGCCGGCATGAGCCGCAAGGAAGGCATCGCCGTCGGTTGCGGCATGAACGCGCGCGGCTCGACCGAAGTCATCGTCGCCTCGATTGGCCTGTCGATCGGCGTTCTGTCGCACAATCTTTTCACCATGATCGTGACCATGGCCGTCATCACCACGCTCGCCATGCCGCCGACCTTGCGTTGGGCACTCGGCCGCTTGCCGATGGGCGAGAACGAGAAGAAGCGTCTGGAGCGCGAGGAGATCGACCAACGCGGCTTCATCGCCAATCTGGAACGACTGCTGGTGGTGACCGATGAGGGCGTTGTCGGCCGCTTTGCTGCTTACCTCGCCGGAGTCGTGGGCGCCGGCAGGCCGACGACGGTGCTGCATGCCCGAGGCGAGGGGGAGGAGGCCGAGCCCGGCACGGATGCGAAGCTCGAGCCGATCGAAAAGGGTGCCGAGGACAGCCGCGAGGCCGCCAGGAGTTCGGACGAGGAGCTGGCCCGCGCGGCGCCTGTCACGCGGCGCCACGAGGCCGAGCTTTCGGCCGAAACGGTTGCCAAGGAGGCGCGCAAAGGCTATGGGCTGCTGCTGATCGGGCTCGGCCGCGCGGTCACGTCGAAAGGTGGGTTTGCCCGCCGCATCAACGAGATCGCCGGCGCCTTCGAGGGCCCGCTATGCCTGGTGCTGAAGGCGACCGGCGCCGGCCGCCAGATGCCAAGGCTAGGACCTGAAGGCGGGAAGATTCTGGTTCCGGTCAACGGCACCGCGATCGCCCGCCGGGGTGCCGAAATGGCACTGGCGATTGCAGCGGTCACGGGTGCGCGGGTCAAGATACTTTATGTCGCGCGCGTCGGCCGCGACGAACCGCGCGACACTGTCTCGCATCGCCGCAGGGAGGCGGTGCTGAAGGATACCGTCGCACTAGCCGACCGCTATGGCGTCGAGATCGAGACGGCCATCCGCAGCCGGGCCGCCGCCGCCGATGCCATTGCCCGCCAGGCCGGCAGGGGGGCGGCGCTGATCGTCATGGGCGTGGCGCGGCGCCCTGGCGAGGAACTCTTCTTCGGCGAGACGACCACCGGCGTGCTGCAGCGCTGCCAATGCCCGGTGGTGCTGATCTCGAACGCCAGGCTCAGCCGCGACGACGAGGGCAGGGAAGAGCTGCGCTCGGGAACGGGGACAGGGTGATGAGTATTTCCCCTCGAGGGGAAATTTCGCTCATGCCGCCTGCAGCCTCTCTCGGCCGGGCTGCGGCGGGAAGGCGATGGCGATGCCGGCAGCACCGAGGCCGATCAGCGCCGAGCCGATGAACAGCCAGGAATAGCTGGCATAGGCGTCGAAGATCATGCCGCCGGCGAGCGGGCCGAACGACATGCCGAGGCTGGACAACAGGGTCGCGGCGCCAAGTATCGTGCCGATGATGCGCGGCCCGAAATAGTCGCGCGCCAGAACCGCATAGAGCGGCATGACGCCGCCATAGGTGGCGCCGAAGATGATCGCCAGGAGATAGAACTGCTCGAGATTGCCGACGGCGAGATAGGCGGCGATCACCACCGCCTGGATGGCGAGGCCCACGATCAGCACCGGCTTGGCGCCCAGCCTGTCGCCGAGCACGCCGTAGAGCACGCGCCCGCCAAGGCCGGCAAGGCCCTCGACGCTGTAGATCGACACGGCTGCCATCGGCGCCACGCCGCACGACATTGCATAGCTCACCATGTGGAAGATCGGCCCCGAATGCGCCGCGCAACAGGCGAAGAAGGTCATGCCCAGCACCAGGAATTGCGGCGAGCGCAACGCCTGGCCGACTGACATGCCGGGGGCCGCGGCAGGCGCGGGCGCGCTGCCATCCGCTGCCGCGACCGCCGCCGACGGCTGGCGCACCAGGAAGACGGCCGGCAGCAACAGCACCCAGGCCATGATGCCGATGTCGAACATGGCGGTACGCCAGTCATAGGCCGTGATCAGCCAGCGTGCGAAGGGCGAAATGGTCATCGGCGCCACGCCCATGCCGGCCGAGACCAGCGACACGGCCAGGCTGCGATGGGTCTCGAACCAGGCGGTGGTCAGCGCGATCATCGGCGCGAAGAAGGCGCTGGCCGCCAGCCCGACGATGACGCCATAGCTCAGCTGGAAGACTAGCAGCGATTGGGCTCGGCTCGCCACCACCAGCGACAGGCCGAGCAGCACCGCGCCGGCAAAAACCACCGGGCGGGCGCCGACACGGTCATAGATGGCGCCCCAGGCGAAACCGCCTGCGCCCATCACCAAGAAATTCAGCGTCATGGCGCTGGAAATGCCGGTTCGCGACCAGTTGGTGTCGAGCGCCATCGGCTCGAGAAAGATCGCCAGCGAAAACATCGCGCCGAGCGCCACACAGGTCATCAGCGCGCCGCACGCGACGATCACCCAACGGTAGGAACTGTTCATGCTCT
The DNA here is from genome assembly GCF_000503035.1 of Mesorhizobium sp. LSHC412B00. Classification (NCBI taxonomy): domain Bacteria; kingdom Pseudomonadati; phylum Pseudomonadota; class Alphaproteobacteria; order Hyphomicrobiales; family Phyllobacteriaceae; genus Mesorhizobium; species Mesorhizobium sp. LSHC412B00. The sequence goes on from NZ_AYWB01000013.1 coordinate 60,051, forward strand.
TCTCCCGAGATCGGTTTCGATGCGGCGCCACTCGCTCCAGCTCCGTTGCGCCGCTTGCGTCCGAAGGACGTTGGCGGGATTTCGAATCCGACAATCCGGTTGCATTTTTTATCCGGTCTGCGTGGAAGTCCATCCGGATATGACAAAAGCAGGTGTAAGGCTGCCAAGCGCGCCGACAAATAGACTGCCGAATTGACGAGCCGCTCCGCGGCACTAGCTTTGTGGTCTCGCGACGGGAGATATCGCTCATGGAACTGCATCGCGGCCGCCTCATCGACCACGTCCAGCTGGTGGTCAGGGACCTCAAGGCGAGCCGGCGCTTCTATGAAGCCGTCTTCAAGGTGCTCGGNGACCACGTCCAGCTGGTGGTCAGGGACCTCAAGGCGAGCCGGCGCTTCTATGAAGCCGTCTTCAAGGTGCTCGGCATTCCGATCGGCGGCGAGGCCGAGGACTATTTCTGGGCCGACGAACTGTTCATCTCAAGCCTCGACAGCCGGGCGGCGAGGGGACAACTGACCGGGCGCCATCATCTGGCCTTCCAGGCCAGGGATAACGCCATGGTCGATGCGTTCTACAAGGCCGGCCTCGATGCCGGCGGCGCCGACAATGGCGCGCCGGGTGAGCGGCCCTACCACTCCGGCTACTACGCCGCCTTCCTGCTCGACCCCGACGGCAACAACATCGAGGCGGTGTTTCACGGGCCGGCAAAGCGAAGTGCCGCTTCGGTCGAGATCAATTTCTAGCGCAGGTTCACGAGGAGCGGGTTGCGGTGATCCGTCCGGAGTTCTCGTAAAAACAAAGAGTTGAAGCGGTCCACGGATTCAATCGCTGAACTACTTCACATTGCCGGCGCGTAGCGGTTCACCACCATTCCGCAGGCATAGGCTTTAGAGCCGAGCAGGCGCAATTTCAGGAAGCCGCCACAGTCGAAAATCCGCTCGCCGTCGCCCAGCGCGGCCGGATTGATGAACAGCTGGAACTCATCGACCAGTCCCGCTGCAATCAGCGCCGAGGCAAAGCCGGCGCCGCCGAATACCGCCATGTCGCCTTCACCTTCAGCTTTCAGCGCCTTGACCTCGCGCGGCAGGTCGCCGCTGGCAAGCGTCGTGCGCTCCCACCGCGATGCCGCGAGCTTGTCGCTCAGCACCACCTTGCGCGCCTCGACGATGCGCTGCGCAAAGGCGTAGAAGGGATCGTGCGGATAGTTTTTTGCCGCATTGCCCCAATGGGTTAGATAGCCTTCTTCGGCCATCTTGCGGCTGAGCAGAATGGTATCGATGCCGGCGAACACCGCGTTGAAATCCTGCTTCAAGTCGTCGTCCCACGGGCAGTTGGCGCCCCATTCCCAGAGCTGCCAGTGCTCATCGCCGGCCGCGCCGACAAAACCGTCGACCGACATCTGCATCTGCAGGATCAGTTTTCTCATCGTTGTTCTCCTGATTGAGCTCTGGTGTCACCAGCGCCAGGTCAGGCGGCGTTGGTGATTGCTTTACTTTCGGAACCATTGACACGAGAGAAAAATGATGTCAATAGTAAAGTGATTTAGAAATGGAAGCATTGAGAATGTCGACCAGGGAAAGATCCGGCTGCCCCATCAGCCTGTCGCTCGAATTGCTCGGTGACCGCTGGACGCTGCTGATCATCCGCGACATGATTTTCGCGGGAAAAAGGCACTTCCGGGAGTTTCTGCTATCAGGCGAAGGCATCTCGTCGCGCACGCTGGCCGAGCGGCTGCAGACCTTGCAGGATGAGGGCATTGTCACCAGAAGCGACGACCCCACGCACAAGCTCAAGGCGATCTACAAGCTGACGGAGGCGGGCATCGACCTGTTGCCGGTGCTGGCGACGCTCGGCGCCTGGGGCAGCAAGTACCGCAACGCCGATGACGAGCTGGCAAGGATCGCCGACGAACTGGCGGGGGGCGGCGAGGCGGGCCTGGAGCAGATAAAGAAGAAGCTGCGCGCCGAGCATATCGGCTAGGGAGCAACGCCAGCCCTCCCTTCGCGGCCGGGATGCTGCGCAACGGGTGACTTGTCCCGCCTGCGCCTCTGCACATAACCTCTGCCAACCCGGCGGGAGGAGAATCGCTTGGACACCACTGTCGTTATTGTCGGCGCCGGGCCTGCCGGCCTTGCGGTCGGTGCCTGCCTGAAGCGGGCAGGAGTGGATTTCATCCTGCTCGAAAGATCGCAGGAGATCGCGCCCGCCTGGCGGCGGCACTATCGGCGACTGCATCTGCATACGGTCAAGTCGTTCTCGTCGCTGCCGTTCCTGCCCTTTCCCAAAAATTATCCGCGCTACGTGCCGCGCGAACTGGTGGTCCGTTACCTCGACGACTATGCGGAAAAATTCGATCTGCGCCCGCGCTTCGGCATAACGGTGAAAGCCATTCGCCGTACCGACAGCGGTTTTCTGGTCGAGACAGGTTCGGACAACCTGAAGGCGCGCCATGTCGTCATCGCCAGCGGTAACAATGCCGAGCCGATCGTCCCCCGGCTCCCTGCCATCGAGGCTTTCAAGGGCGAGGTGCTGCACAGCGCCGACTATACGCAAGCGGCGCCCTTTGCTGGCCGCTCGGTGCTGATCGTCGGCATGGGCAACACCGGCGCCGAGATCGCGCTCGACTTGGCGGAAAGTGGCGCGCGTCCGACCATTTCGGTGCGCAAGGGCGTCCACATCGTGCCGCGCCAGCTGTTTGGCGTGCCGATCCAGATGGTCGGCATCGCCAGCCGGCCAATGCCGCAGGCGCTGAACGAGTGGATGTTTCCGATCATCCTCGATTTCGCGCTGGGCAAGCTCGAGAGATACGGCATCGTCAGGCCGAAGCAGGGCATCCTGCAACAGATCGACGAAGTCGGCCGCATCCCGGTCATCGACGTCGGCACGGTCGACGCCATCACCAAAGGCGCCATCAAGATCGCACCCGACATAGCGGGCTTCACCGAGCGCGGCGCTGCGTTCACCGACGGCAGGCTGGAAAATTTCGACGCCGTCATCCTCGCCACCGGCTATCGCCCGGGCTACGAAAAGTTTCTGCCCGTGGAATTGCAGCCGGAGCGCAGTGGCGTCAACGCCCGCGCCTCGCAACTCGGCCTCTACCTCGTCGGCTTCTACAATCCGGTCACCGGTCTGCTCAGGGAAATTGGACGCGAGGCGAAGGCAGTGGCGGCCGACATTGCTCGGCGAGGCTGAAAGGGGCGGCGTCGGCCAAGCTGCGGATCTCCCGCCTTGCGGGGAGATCGGCTATCTATCACAGCCGCGCCGCATCGCCCTCATCCAGCAGCCATTGCCGCACGGCTTGCGTCGGTTCTGGGTGCCGTTGCTTGCGCGGCATCACGACATAGAAATCGTGCGTCCCACGCATCTCCGCGTTGATCGGCTGCACCAGCCGGCCGGCGGCAATGTCGGCAGCGACGAGGAAACGGCTGGCCAGTGCGATGCCCTGGCCGGCAATGGCGGCGTCGATGGCTAGGCCTGTCTGGTTGAAGCGCATGCGTTTGGCCCCGGTGGCCATCCTCAGGCCGAGCGCTCTCTCCATGAATTCCGGCCACAGATTGTGCGCGTCGTGCAACAGGACATGATGCTGGATATCGGCCGTCGCGATCTCGTTCGCCTCGGTAGGCAGCAGGGCAGGGCTGCAGATGGCGACGATCTGCTGTGGGAACAAAAGATCCACCATCAGGCCGGCGCCGAAGGGCAGGCGGCCTTGCCTGACCGCAATGTCGACGCCGTCGGCCTGAAAACTCGACAGGTTTTCGCTGGCCAGGATTCGCAGATCGACGAGCGGGTTGTGCGCGACGAACTCCGGCAGTTTCGGGATCAGCCATTTGGTGGCAAAGCTCGGCGTGACGCTGATCGTCAGCCGCGCCGGTTCGGGCCGCAGCAGCAAGGTGGCCTCCGAGATCAGCTCGAAGGCGCGGCGGATGTTCGGCATATAGGCGCGGCCCTCGTCGGTGAGCGCCAGGCCGCGCGGCAGCCGGTCGAACAGCTTTGCGCCGAGATCCGCTTCCAGCCCGCGTATATGCTGCGCCACCGCCCCTTGAGTCACGTTCAGCTCCTGCGCGGCGATACGGAAGTTGAGGTGACGCGCGGCGGCTTCGAAGGCACGCAGCGCATTCAACGGCGGCAGGCTCAGGAAGGCTTCAGGCATGCAGGAGTTTTTCTACAGCTTGATTTCAGGCTTTCTGGTTCGAACCAGATGGCAAAACCGTTTATAGCACTGGTCGAACCTCGGAAACATGGATTTTAGAGTCCCGCCAACCCGCACGAAGGAAAATCGAGATGAGTGTAGAAAAAGTAGCAGTCGTCGTCGCGGGCGGCAGCGGCATGGGTGCGGCGGCGGCCAAGCGGCTGGCGGCGGACGGGTTCAAGGTCGCGATCCTGTCGTCCTCCGGCAAGGGCGAGGCTCTGGCCAAGGAGCTTGGCGGCCTCGGCGTCACCGGCTCCAACCAGTCGAATGACGATCTGCAGCGGCTCGCGGATCTGACGCTCGAGCGCTTTGGCCGCATCGACGTGCTGGTCAACAGCGGTGGCCACGGGCCACGCGCGCCGATCCTCGAAATCACCGACGAGCAGTGGCACACCGGTCTCGACGTCTATCTGATGAACGTCATCCGGCCGGTGCGCATCGTGGCGCCGCAGATGGTCAAGCAGAGGGCTGGCGCCATCATCAACATCTCGACCGCCTGGGTGGTCGAGCCGAGCCCGATGTTCCCGACATCCGCCGTGTTCCGCGCCGGGCTTGCCGCCTACACCAAGATCTTCGCCAACACCTACGCCGCCGACAATGTGCGCATGAACAATGTGCTGCCCGGCTGGATCGACAGCCTGCCGGCCACCGAGGAGCGCCGCGACAGCGTGCCGATGCAGCGCTACGGCACGTCGGAGGAGATCGCCGCGACCATCGCCTTCCTCGCTTCCGAAGGTGCGGGCTACATCACCGGCCAGAACATCCGCGTCGACGGCGGCATCATCGGCGCGATCTGACCGCGCCGGTCGCCTTGCGTGAGCCGGCGCGTCACTCCTTCACCGCGCCGGTCATCGACGAGACATAGTGCTCGACGAAGAACGAATAGAGCACCACCACCGGCAGCGAGCCGATCAGCGCTCCCGCCATCAGCGCCCCCCATTCGTAGACGTCGGAGCGCACCAACTCGGTCAGCACACCCACCGGCACGGTCTTGTTTTCCGAGGACTGGATGAATGTCAGCGCATAGATGAACTCGTTCCATGACAGGGTGAAGGCGAATATGCCGGCGGAGATCAGGCCCGGCACCGACAGCGGCAGCACGATCTTGGTGAGGATCTGCCACCGGCTCGCTCCGTCTATCAGCGCGCATTCTTCCAGTTCGAACGGGATGGAGCGGAAGTAGCCCATCAACAGCCACGTGCAGAACGGCACCAGGAAGGTCGGATAGGTAAGGATGAGCGCGAAGGGCGTGTCGTAGAGCCCGAGGTTGAACACCATCACCGACAGCGGAATGAACAGGATCGAGGGCGGCACCAGATAGGCGAGGAAGATGCCGAGGCCGACCTGCCGCGCCCCGGAAAAGCGCAACCGCTCGATCGCATAGGCGGCGAACACCGACGCCAGCAGCGACAGGAACGTAGCGGCGGTCGAGATGATGATCGTGTTGAGCAGCCAGCCCGGATAGGAGGTCTCGAACAGGAGATAGCGGATGTGCTCCAATGTCGGATGCACCACCCAGAACGGATTGAACTGCGCATAGTCGGTCATTTCGAGATTGGGTTTAACCGCCGTGATCGTCATCCAGTAAAACGGAAACAAAAGCACGAAGACGAACACCAGCAGCGGCAGATAGACCGTCACCACGCGACGCGGCAGGCTCTGCAGGTAGCCCATGCCGCCTTCGTCGATATCCCCACGTTTCGCCTTCCTTGTCGCGGCCGTCTTGACCATGTCAGTCTCCGCCGCCTTGTTGCCATTTGCGGCGTTGCAGGCCGAAATAGCTGAACAGGATCGCCGCCAGCAGGAACGGGATCATGGCCACCGCGATGGCCGCGCCCTCGCCAAGCTGGCCGCCGGAAATGCCGCGCTGGAAAGACAATGTCGCCATCAGATGCGTGGCATTCACCGGTCCGCCCCGGGTCAGCACGTAGATCAGCTGGAAATCGGTGAAAGTGAACAGCACCGAGAAGGTCATGGTGATGGCGATGATCGGCGTCAGCAGCGGCAGAGTCACATAACGAAACAACTGCCAGCGACTGGCGCCGTCGAGCGTGGCCGCCTCGTAGAGCGACTGCGGAATGGTCTGCAGGCCGGCGAGCAGCGTGATGGCGACGAAAGGAATGCCGCGCCAGACGTTGGCGGCGATAACCGAAGCGCGCGCATTCTCCGGATCGCCGAGGAAATTGATGCGGTGGTCGATCAGGCCCATTTGCTGCAGCGCCCAGGACAGGATGGAGAACTGCGAATCGTAGATCCACCAGAAGGCGATGGCTGACAGTACAGTGGGCACCACCCAGGGCAGCAGGACTATCGCGCGGAAGAACGATTTGAACGGCAGGTTTTCATTGAGGATGAGCGCCAGCCACAGGCCGAGCACGAACTTCAGGATCGAGGCGCTGACCGTGTAGAGCAGCGTGTTGAAGACGGAGAGCCAGAAGACGTTGTCATTCCAAAGGTACTGATAATTCTCGACGCCGATGAAGATGCCGGGGCGGCCGATCCGGGCATCGGTGAAACCGAGCCAGACGCCCAGCCCGAGCGGATAGGTCAGGAAGACCAGCAGCAGCGCCGCCGCCGGCAGCATGAAGCCGAAGCCCAGCGCGTTGCGGCTTTCGGAGATCCGCGAAAGCATCGACGGACGCGGCTGGGCGGCAACGGACGGCACGGCCATGGAGGGCTCCTCATCGGGGAATCAGGTCACGGCGTCAACGGCCGCCATGGGATTGTGCGACGGGCCGGGCAGCGCACTAGACGCTGCCCGGCGGTGCCGTGATCAAACGCGGTAGTAGCGGTTGGCGCGCTTCTCCGCCTCCTCCATCGCCTCCTGCGGCGTCGCCTGGCCGGTCACCGCCTTGGCGAACATGTCGACCAGGACATAGTCGGCCATGGTCGCCGCCGAGGCATAGCCGAGCGGCCCGGCATAGCCGTTGGGGCGCAGCGTCGCCGAGGCCTTGGCATAGGCGGCATTGTTCGGGTCGGCCGTCCACACTGGATTGTTGTCGAAGGCCTTCAGCGTCTGGCAGCAATAGCCCGCCGAGGAGGTGATCCAGTCGGTCATCTGCGGATCCTCGAACATGAACTGCAGATAGGCCTTGGCCGCATTGGGGTAGGGCGTGTAGTTGAAGATGACGGCGGTGGTCACCTGGAACAGTTCGACCGATTTCCCGACGGGACCGATCGGCAGGTTGGTGGTGCGGATGTCCTTGGCGATCTCAGCCAGCTTCGGATCGTTGTCCTTGTTGATCTTGGCCGTATTGTAGGCGGAAATGCCGTTGGCGATGACGCCGAGTTCGCCGGCCAGGAAGGCGCGGTTGTTATTGACGTCGAGCCAGCTTTCGGTCCCGGGAATGAAGGTCTTGTAGAGTTCCTGCGCGTATCCGATCGCCTTTAGCGTCTCGGGGCTGTTGATCGCCACCTTGCCGCTCTCGTCGACCATCTGGCCGCCATGGCTCCACAGCAGCCAGTGCGCGTAATTGTTGCCGTCGCCGACGCCGTGGCCGTGCGTGAAGCCGGCCGGATGTCCTTTCGCCTGCAACGCCTTGCAAAGCTCGAGGAAGCCTGCCGTGTCCTTCGGAAATTCGGAGAAGCCGGCCTCCTTCACCCAGCTTTCGCGATAGACGATGGCATTGCCGATCGTGGCCAGCGGCAGGCCGACGAACTTGCCGTCCCGCGTCGCATATTGCTTCGGTCCGTCGTGCCATCCGCCATATTTCGAGCCCAGATACTCGCCGAGCTCGGTCACGTCGTGCAGCTTGTCGGGATATTGATGCGGGTCGTCGAACCAGACGAACATCAGGTCCGGGCCGGAACCGACATTGGCCGCGACCGCTGCCTTGGGGCGAATGTCCTCCCAGCTTTCCTTGTCGACACGAACCTCGACACCTGTCGCCTCGGTGAAGCGCTTGGTGTTGGCCAGCCATTGATCCTCATCGCCCTTGACGAAGGGCGACCAGCGCAGCAGCCGCAGCTTTGCGCCTTCCTCGGGCTTGTATTTCAAGCCCTCCTGGGCAAAAGCCGGCGAGCCGACGAACCGGCTTCCCAGAGCTCCCGCCGCGGCACCTGCGGTCGTGCGGATTACATCGCGTCTCGTGAATTTCATGGTCGTCTCCTCCGGTTTATCTTCCTTGCTATGCGGTCCTTACCATCCGTTACGCGTTTCAAATCGTGTTCCGGTCTTGCCGTCAAAGAGATGAATCAGGCCAGGCGCGGCAGAGAGCCGTATGGATTCGCCCGGTGTTAAGGCATGGCGTTCGCGGAAATTGGCGACGATCTCGTCGCCGCCGGCGGTGCGGCCGATGATCTGCACTTCCGACCCGGTCGGCTCGACCACCGCGACGGTGACTGGAATGCCTTGGTCTGACGATAGCCGCAAATGCTCGGGCCGTATTCCCAGCACCACCGGATGACCGTTGCCAACGGCCGGCGCGCCGGCCAGCGGCACGGAAATTCCCCCGGCGCCGCGAAAGGACGGAGACCCGTCGGTGACGATCTCGCCCTTGATCAGGTTCATGGCGGGCGAGCCGATGAAACTGGCGACGAAGAGATTGTTTGGCCTGTCGTAGAGCTCCAGCGGCGGTCCGATCTGTTCGACGATGCCGTCATGCATGACGACGATCTTGTCGGCCATGGTCATGGCCTCGATCTGGTCGTGGGTGACATAGACTGTGGTCGTCTTGAGCCGCTGGTGCAGTTCCTTGATCTCGGCGCGCATCTGCACCCTGAGCTTGGCGTCGAGATTGGAGAGCGGTTCGTCGAACAGGAAAACCTGTGGATCGCGCACGATCGCCCGGCCCATGGCGACGCGCTGGCGCTGGCCGCCGGAAAGCTGGCGCGGATATCGCGTCAGCAATGGCACCAGCCCGAGGATTTCGGCGGCGCGCTGAATGCTGGTAGCGCAATCGGCCTTCGAAACACCTTTGAGCATGAGCGAGAACGCCATGTTCTCGGCGACCGTCATGTGCGGGTAGAGCGCGTAGTTCTGGAACACCATGGCAACGTCGCGCTCTTTCGGCGCAACGTTGTTGACGACCCGATCCCCGATCGCGATCTCGCCCCGAGAAATCTTTTCCAGGCCGGCGATCATCCTGAGAAGGGTCGATTTTCCGCAACCCGACGGGCCGACCAGCGTGACGAATTCGCCGTCGTCGATATCCACACTGACGCCATGCAGGACCTCGACGGTCCCGAACGATTTGTAAACATCGCCGATCGCGACAGACGCCATCGATCTCCTCCCGAATGCTTCTTGCGACGCCCCGAAGGAAACCGCTCCTCTCCCGCCTCGCGACCGTCTCCCATTCCCCCAACAGGTCGCGTGACGATCAGACGGTAGCGCTACCAAGCCTGCCTGTAAAGCGGCCATGCGGCCGGTGCTCTTGTCATTCGGAACACCGGCGCAATGACCGGTTCGCCGGCAAACTACCCCCCATTCACAAAAGCCAGCACCAGCTTCTGCAGGTTTCCGCCGGGGCCGAATTCGACCCGGTCGAAGTCGCGGCTCGCCTGCCGCTGAGCCAGCGAGATCTGGGCGAGTTGCCTCGTCAGCTCGGTTCTGATCTTGCTGCAGGCGGGGTCATCAGTAACGGTCAGGCCGACGCTCACCGCCTCGATCTTGCGCACCATCTCGGCGATGGCTGCGCCATGCACTCTCTCGTGGGCGGCGAGCCCGGCGATGAACACCGTCCAGTTCTTCTGGACGGAAGCCGGCAACGGTTCGGCCGGCTTCGGCAAGGTGTAGGTGATGATCAGTTTCGGGCGCGCCGATTTGAGCACGCAGGCGTCGCCTTGCGGCCTGTAGTCCCTGGTCCAGGTCAGCTTGAAATTGGTGTGCGCAATGACCCGACCCTTGCCGAGCAAGGGGCCGGCTTCGCCGATCGCGGCATAGAGTTCCGGGCCGGTCCGCCCTGCGATGGCGTAGGTCTCGACCTTTTCGACCGGCTTCCAGTCGGCGCGTGCCGGCGACGCCAGCAGGGAGGCCGCGAACAGGAGAAAGAACATGGCTGGTTTCATGGAAACGTCAGAGACACTGGGCTGAGGCAAAGATCAACCCGGCGCAATGCACTCAGGTCCCACGGCAGGCCGCGTCATAGTCGGCCAGCACCTGATCGACAGCTTCGAGAAGGATAGCCTCGGGATTGCCCGCCGGCCCGAGTTCGGCCGGCAGCGCCGGCAGGAATTGCCGCATCAGCGTTTCGGGAATGGCAACGTCGTCCAGCGCCTTGCGCAGGCGCTCGACGGCCGCGACAGCGGTGGGGTTGCTCCAATAATAGCGGATGCGGTCGCTGTAGCTGTAATGCCGCTGCACATAGAGCTCTGCTTCATTGCCATGATAGTGGCTGTGCCAATGGCCGGGGGCTGCCAGCATCGCGCTTTCCATGGTCCGGGCGAGCGACCGGTCGCCATAGTCCCTGGCCATTTCGGAGGCGATCAGGTCGAGCCCGTAAAGCGCCTCGCGCAAGACGAAGGTCAGGCCGGGGCCGACCTTGAGGATAGGAAAGCCGTTTGCGACCAGCGCGGTCAAAGCCGCACGGGTCTGGTAGTCGGTCGAATGCGCCTCGTAGACGAGCGACGGCTGCTCATCGAGCAAGCCGGTCAGGCCCTTGGATTTTTCGGGCGCGTAGGCGACGACATTTTGGCTGCCGAATTCCATGCCCGGCTGCACCACCACGGCCATGACGCGGCCGAACGCCTCGGTCAGGCCTTCGCGGGCAAAGATCTCCCGGTGAACCTCGATCGTGCGCCGCGCCGCCGCCGCCTCGGTCGGCTTCAACTCGCTGATCGCATGGTCGACGCCGCCGGGGGCGGGAACTTCGGTGCCGATGATGTAGACCGGCAAGGTGCTGCCTGCGGCGTGCGCGCCCGTTTCGGCCGCCTTTGCCAGCCGCGCCGCCCGGGTGGCGATGGTCTCGTCGTCAAGCGCCGCCGGCTCGCCGGCGCAGCCCATCGATGCGTCGAGATGGATCTTGGTGAAGCCGGCCGCGATATAGGCGCCGACCATGGCCTCGGCCTTGTCCATCGCCTGCGCCGCCGGCTCTGCGCGCCACGGGTTCGGTCCCAGATGGTCGCCGCCGAAGATGATACGCGAGGCTTCCAGCCCCTCGCGGCAGGCGATCTCCAGCACGAAGGCGACGAACAGCGCCGGGGTCATTCCGGTATAGCCGCCGAACTGGTTGACCTGATTGCAGGTTGCCTCAATCAGCAGGTTTTTCTCCCTGTCGGCAACGGCGCGCCTGATCGCCGTCTGGATCACCAGCGGATGCGCGGAGCAGATCGAGGTGATGCCGTAGGGCGAGCCGTTTTTGCGCGCGCTGGCGAGGCCTGCAAGCGGGTTGGCGCTCATGTCCGTCTCGCTGTTCCCTTGATGAATTGATCGAGTCCGTCGAAGCTGGTGACGCCCTCCATCGGGCCGCGCCGGGTGACGTTGCGGGCGCCGGCGGCATTGGCATAAAGCAGCGCCTTGCCGGGCTCCATCCCCTGGCGGCGGCAGGTCAGGTAGGTGGCGCCGAAACAATCGCCGGCGCCCGTGGGGTCGACTTCCTCGACCTGAAAACCGGCGCAGTCGATCCTGGCGCCGTCGGCGCCGAACCAGGAAGAGCCGTCAGCACCGCGCTTCAGCACGATCTCGCCGACGCCCCTGGCAAACAGCGCCGCCACCGCCCGGTGCTCGTCATCGACGCCCGCCGTAGCGAGCAATTCGTCGCCGGACGGCAGCAGCAGGTCGGCATCGTCGATGAGTGCGGAAAACAGTGCGCCGTCGGAGCCGTCGATCAGCTCCTTGCGCACATTCGGGTCGAATGAGGTCGAGCCGCCGCGGGCACGAACCGCCTGCACTGCGTAGCTGACGATCTCCTTCAGCCCTGCCACCGACAGCGTCGATCCCATGATATGCAGATGGCCGGCCCTGTCCGCCAGCAGGCGCGCAGCAGTGGTCAGGTGTATCTGCCCGGCGGCGGATTCGGCGATGTTGTAGACGAAGTCCCTGATACCATCGGGCCGGTAGCGCACGAAGGCGCATCCCGTCGGGAAGCGGTCGCTGATATCGACGGCTGAGACGTCGACGCCGTCGCGCTCCAGCCTGTCCAGGTTGAGCGTGCCGAAATCGTCGCGGCCGACGCAGCCGATAATGCCGGCGCCGCCTCCCAGCCGGGCGACCTGATCGATGAAGATCGCCGGCGCACCGCTGGGGAATGGCCCGACAAGCGATTGCGGCTCGAGGAAGCCGAAACCCCGTTCCGTCGCCATGATCTCGACCAGGATTTCGCCGGCGACAATCGTTGGCCCCACGGCCTCGGCGGCGATCTCGCTTCGGCGCGAAAGGCTCATGCTTGCGATTCCTCTCACACGCAAACTGATTGCTTGCCCGCGCAGTTATCCGACGCAAGTGTTTATCGGGTAAATCGCACATACAGCGAAGTCAATAAAACTCTACATGCGTATAGTTTATCTGTTTCCGCGCGTACACATTGCAGGATTCGGGTGGCTGGTATCGTGGCACCGTGCAAATCAGGCGTCGACCGCAGCGAAAGGACAGCCATGCTCACGCTTCATGATTATTTGCCGTCGCAAAACGGTTGGAAGGCGAGGGTCGTGCTCGGCCTGCTCAACATTCCCTATGAAAGCCGCCTGGTGTCGATTTTCGAGGGCGAGAGCCACACCGACGCCTTCCTGAAGCTCAACCCGGCCGGCGCCGTTCCTGTGCTCGAACTCGAGGATGGCCGTGCTATCGCCGAATCGAATGCGATCCTCATTTATCTCGCCGAAGGCACGCCCTTGCTGCCGGCGGATCGCTATGTCAGCGCGAAAGTTATGCAATGGCTGTTCTTCGAACAGTACCATGTCGAGCCGGTCATCGGCTCCCTGCGCTTCTGGACGCTGGCCGGAAGGCTGGAGCGCAACCAGGCGACGCTTCCGGCCAAGCGCGAAGCCGGCGCCCGCACGCTGGCAGCGCTGGAGCGCAGCCTGAACGACACGCCGTTCCTTGTCGGCGACATGCTCACCATCGCCGACATTGCTGTCTATGCCTACGGCCACCGTGCCGAAGATTGCGGCTTTGCGCTGGCGGCTTATCCGGCGGTTCGTGCCTGGACGGGCCGGGTACGCGACGCCATCGGTCCCGGCTATCCCGTGCATCTCTACAGCATCGATCGGCATTCGGCTGCTTGAAGGCAAAAGGCGCGTTCACCTTGCTTAGTCGAAAAGAAGACCCAGATTCTGCTTTGTCGGCGGCTTTCGCTCGCAATCCGTTGACTGGATGGCCGGATCCCGGCGTCAACTCGACGACCTGCCGGCACTTAGCATGGAGGTGACCATGACACGCGACGACATCATTTCGGTGTTGGGGCCGGTAGACGAGGCGGTCATAGCCGACATCGCGCTGACCGGCGCCACCCTTCAAGAACTGCGCGAGGCGTTCGCCTGGCTCGGTGCCGACGAGGCGCTGGTCAACGAGGGCCGCCCCTTGCCGGGAACGAAGGTGGCGCGGCTGATCGAAATTCTCGATATGCCGGACGACGAGGACGGCCGGCAAGCGGCGGCGCAGTAGGCTGTAGGCGTAGGGTATCGGTCTGCGCCACCTTATTCCCTATTCCCTACGGCCTATTCCCTCCCCTTACGCCCTCGACAGCAGCCGGCGCATGATCAGCGAGGCGTGGCCGCCAACGCCGTGCGCGGCCGTGCGGCGCTCGACCACTTCGAAACCGTGCTTGCGATAGAAGGCGATCGCCCGGTCGTTGCCCTCGATCACTTCCAGCGCAATGCTGGGGATGCCGGCATGCGCGACAAGCACCGCGTGCAGCAGGTCGGTGGCGAGCCCGCTGCCGAACTCTGTCTTGTCGATGTGCAGCCGGTCGAGCAGGACATCGCCACGATCGTCCATCGCCGCCATCGCGTAGCCGGCGATCGAACCGTCCGGCCGTTCGGCCACGAACGACATCTTGTTGTCGTCCGCAAGTTCCTCGGCCAGCCGCTCGGGCGCATGCTTGTCGTCCGAGAGCCGCGCAGTGGTCTCTGGCCCCATAATCGCCGAATAGGTGCGCCGCCAGGATTCCCCCAACAGCCGCGACACCGCCGCTATATCTTTCTCGGTCATCGCCCTGATCTGAACCATGGCCTAAATCCTCACCGCCTCACCCGCGACTTCAGCCAACGATCGAAGGCCACGGCGAGGATCAGGATCAGGCCGATGACGATGCTTTGTGTGTAGGACGAGACATTGTTGAACTGCAGCCCGTTCTGCAGCACGCCGATCAGTGCTGCGCCCACCACCGTGCCGCCGACTGAGCCGATGCCGCCGAATAGCGAGGTGCCGCCGATGACCACGGCCGAAATCACCGTAAGCTCGTAGCCGATGCCGGCCACGGCTTCGGAGGAGTTGAGCCGTGCTGACAAAACGAAGGCGGCCAGCCCGGCGAAGAAGCCGACGATGACATAGACCGAGATCAGAATGCGGTCGACGCGCAGGCCCGACAGGCGTGCGGCCTCGGCATTGCCGCCGACGGCATAGACGGCGCGGCCATAGCGCGTATAGCGCAGCACGATGTGGCACAGGATGGCCGCCGCCGCGAAGATGATCGCCGGCACCGGCACCGGTCCGATGAGCCCGGTGCCGAACCAGCGCATCGAGGCGTCGAAACCGGAGATCGGTCCGCCATTGGAGATGGTCAGCGTCAGGCCGCGAAACACGGTGAGCCCACCCAGCGTGACGACGAAGGGCGGTACTTTCAGCCGGGTGATGGCAAAGCCCTGGACGCCGCCGGCCAGCGCCCCGACGATGACGGCGGCAAGCAAGGCGGCGAACCAGCCATAGCCTTGCGTGCCCGTGGTCGACAGCGACAGCGTGTTGGCGGTGCCGCCCTTGGCCACCACCGCGGCCACCATGCCGCAGAAGGCGAGCAGTGAGCCGACCGACAGGTCGATGCCGGCAGTGAGGATGACGAAAGTCATGCCAAGCGCGATCAGCCCGGTGATCGAGATCTGCCTCAAAATGTTGAACAGGTTGATTGGATCGATGAAGCTCGGCTTCAGCACGGTGAAGATGACGATCAACACCGCCAGGAACATCAGCGGCCCAAAACTCATCAGAAGCCGCGCGATGTTGATGCCGCTGCGCCGGGTCTGTTCGGTGGTGCTGGTCATTGCGTTGCGTCCTGCTTGCGGTCGAGCGCCATCAGTTCCATCAGTTTTTCCTCGGTCGCTTCGATGCCCGGCATTTCGCCAGTGATACGGCCGCGCCGCATCGTAACGATGCGATCCGACACTGCCAGCACCTCCGGCAGCTCCGACGAGATCATCATGATGGCGATGCCGCGTGCGGCAAGCTGCACCAGGATCTGGTGCACTTCGGCCTTGGCGCCGACATCGACGCCGCGCGTCGGCTCGTCGACGATAAGTACTTTCGGGTCGCGCGCCAGCCAGCGGGCCAGGATCACCTTTTGCTGATTGCCGCCGGACAGGCCCTCGATCGCCTGCTCGGGCGAGGCCATGCGGATCGACAGTGCCTTGCGATAGCCGGCCAGCGCCTCGCGCTCGCGCCGTTCGGCCATGAAGCCGGCCCCATTGCTGTAGCGGCCGAGCGAGGCGATGGAGAAATTGTTGAGAATGCCAAGTGCTGCAAAAATCGCCTGGTGCTTGCGGTCTTCCGGCACCAACCCGATGCCGAGTTTGATGGCGTCGGCGGGGGAGGCCGGGGCGATCGGCTTGCCGTCGAGCGCAATCGTGCCGGCCGCGATGCGGTCGGCGCCGAAAATGGCGCGGGCAAGCTCGGTGCGGCCGGAACCGACGAGACCGGCAACGCCGAGGATTTCGCCGGCCTTCAGATCGAGGTTGACACCTTCGAGTACGATGGCATGCGGCGCCAACGGGTCGCGTACGGTCCGCAGCCCGCGCACCGAGAGCCTGACCTCGCCGGCGACATCGCGCTGCGTCGGCCGCGCGTAGAGCTCGGAGGCGGCGCGGCCGACCATCTTCTCGATGATCTTCGGGACCTGGATCGGCTGGCCGTCACGGTCGAGATGACCGGCCAGCCTGCCATCCCGCAGCACGGTCATGCGGTCGCAAATGGCGGACGCTTCCTCCAGCCGGTGGGTGACGAACATGATGGCGACACCGTCCTTGCGCAGCCTGTCCATGATCGACATCAGTTTCTGCACCTCGGTCTCGGTCAGCGCCGAGGTCGGCTCGTCCATGATGATCAGGCGGCTTTCCAGCGACAGAGCGCGGGCGATTTCGACCAGCTGCTGTTCGGCTACCGACAGCGAGGACACCGGCGTCGCCGGATCGATGTCGAGACCGACGCGGGCGATGATCGCGCGCGAGGCGTCCTCCATCCTGCGCCAGCTGACCAGCCCGAGCGGCCCGAGCGGCGCGCGGCCGATGAAAATGTTTTCCGCAACCGTCAGCGTCGGGATCAGGCTCAGTTCCTGATAGATGGTGACGATGCCATGCCGCTTCGCATCCTGCGGACTGGACGGCGCGTAGTCGGCGCCGTCGAAGACGATGCGGCCGCTTGACGGCGGCATCACGCCGGACAGGATTTTCAACAGCGTCGACTTGCCGGCGCCGTTCTCGCCGAGCAGGCCAAGGATCTCACTGGGCCGCACCTCGAGCGAAACGTCGATGAGCGCGGTGACGCCGGAAAAATGCTTGGTCACGCCTTCGACGGAAAGGAGCGGGGGCGATGATGCGGTGGGTTCAACGGCGGACAAGCATTGCTCCCGGATTGCGATAGGCAGCGGGACAGCGCCCCCCTCTGTCCTGCCGGACATCTCCCCCACACGGGGGGAGATCAGCAGTTTTGCCGGCAGCACTATTTCTATAACGTTGGCGATTGGCGAAAGCAGACGTGACGGCCAATCTCCCCCCAAGTGGGGGCGATGTCCGGCAGGACAGAGGGGGGCGCGACAGAGCGCGACCTCCACCCGTCATGGGCCCTACTCTCACTTCGTCTCGTTCAACCTCTCCGCCTTGTCGAGATTGTCCTTGCCGATGACGATCGGCGTCAACAGCACCAGCTTCTCCTTCGGCTCGGTCTTGTCCCTGGCGAAGGCGACCGCGATCTGCACCGCCTTGCGCGACTGTTCGCCGGGGAACTGCTCGACCGTGCCGGCGAGCTTGCCGTCGCGCACGGCGACCAGCGCTTCCGGCAGCGCGTCGAAGCCGTAGATCTTGACGTCGGTGAAGTTGCGCGCGGCACAGGCTTCGAGCGCGCCGAGCGCCATGTCGTCATTGGCGCAGATGATGGCGTCCGGCTTGCCGTTGGCGGCAAGCCCGGCCTCGGTCACCGACAGCGCTTCGGCGCGGGCGAAATTAGCGGTCTGCTCGAAGATGATCTGGTACTTGTCCTTGAGCGGATCGAGCACATTGTGGACGCCTTTGTTGCGGTCGATCGCGGGCCCGGCACCCGGCTGGCCCTGCAAATGGAACAGCTTGGCGCCGTTGGGGAACGCCGCCACCATGGCCTGCGCCTCGGCCTCGCCGCCCTTGACATTGTCGGCGCCGACATGGGCCAGAATGCCCTCGACGCCGTCAACGCGGCGGTCGATAGTGACCACGGGAACCCCGGCCTTGACCGCTTCCTCGATCGCCGGCGCCAGCGCGTTGACGTCAAGCGGCGAAATCACGATGGCGTTGACCTTCTGCACAAGTGCGGCCTCGATGTCGGCGGTCTGCTTCGGCGCCGAGTTCTGGCCGTCGCTCTCGGTCAGATTGACGCCTTGCGCCTGCGCCTCCGCCTTGATCTCGTTCAGCATGTGCACAAAGAACGGAAAGCCGAGATTGGGCACCGAGCCCAATATGGTCAATTTGTCGGCGGCAAAGGCCATGGGCGCGGCCAGCGCCATGGCGCCGGTCGCCACGGTCGACAACAGGAATTCGCGTCTGTTCATCAGATATCCTCCACATGAACGCAGGAGCCCGAAACCGGGAGCGGCTCGGGACGGTCCTTGCGTCAATTCAAAAATGGAGTGTCCTGTGAACGCCCCGAGGGGACGCGAGGCGCTCCAGCCGGTCCGCCGCAACGTTCTCCTCCGCACGGCGCCGACCCGAGGATGCTAGCCAAGGAAAATCGATTACGCAAGGTGAGGCGAGGGGCTGAAACTGCTAATCTCCCCCCTTGTGGGGGAGATGTCCGGCAGGACAGAGGGGGGCGCTGTCCCGCCGACATTGGCCAATTTCACTTACATCTTTGAGCTAACCTCTACGCAGAATACTTGATGCGGGCGATCCTTCGCGCCCCCTCTGCCTTGCCAGGCATCTCCCCCACGAGGGGGGAGATTGGCAGCTTAGACGCCTCTACCTGTCGATCGTCGTCATCACCCGCTCATTGTAGCGCGGCCCTGAGACCTTGCCCGGCGCAAGGGCTGCATCGAGCGCAGCTATCTCGGCCGCGAGCGTGATCGCGGCCGCAGCAACATTTTCTTCGAGATACTTGCGCCGCTTTGTCCCCGGGATCGGCACGATGTCAATGCCGAAACCGTCGCCCTTGCCGAGCACCCAGGCCAGCGCGATCTGTGCGGGCTTTGCCCCTTTGGCCGCGGCCACCTCCTGCACCGCAGCCGCAGCCGCGATATTAGCGTCGTAGTTGGCGCCCTGGTAGCGGGGGTCGCCACGGCGGAAATCGCCTTCCGGATAATCCTCGGCGCGCTTGACGTCGCCGGCGAGGAAACCGCGGCCGAGCGGCGCGAACGGCACCAGGCCGATGCCGAGCTTTTTGAGCAGCGGGATGATCTCCGGCTCCAGATTGCGCTCCCAAAGCGAATACTCGCTCTGCAGCGCCGAGACAGGGTGCACGGCATGCGCACGGCCGATATTCGCCGCGCCCGCTTCCGACAGGCCGAAGAAGCGCACCTTGCCATCGGCAACCAGCCGGCCGACCGTGCCGGCGACGTCTTCCATCGGCACCGCCGGATCGACGCGATGCTGGTAGTAAAGGTCGATATGGTCGGTGCCGAGCCGCTTCAGCGAGCCCTCCAGCGCCTCGCGGATATGGTCGGGCCGGCTGTCACGCTCCGTGCCGACCTGTCTGCCGTTTTCGATGCGGAAGCCGAATTTGGTGGCAAGGGTCACCTCATCGCGCCGGCCCTTCAGCGCCCGCCCGAGCAGTTCTTCATTGGCATAGGCGCCGTAGACTTCCGCCGTGTCGAGGAAGGTACAGCCGAGTTCGATGGCGCGGTGCAAGGTGGCGATCGATTCCGCTTCGTCGGCCGGACCATAGGACTTGGCTCATGCCCATGCAGCCGAGGCCGATCACTGAGACCTGCAGCCCCTGGCTGCCGAGTTTGCGGGTGCTCAAGGTCATAGTCTGTGATCTCCGGGAGGGCAGACAGAATTATAGGAGCCGCTCGCATAGTTTCCATAGCCGTTCGGCGAATTCCGCATCGATCGCATAGGGCATCACGCCCAGCGTTCCCGTCAGCCGCACACCGCCTTGCATCGGCAGCACGCCGGCAACGCGCCCAAGATCTATCGCTGCGCGGTGAGGACACGCCCGAATTGGCTGCGGAACAAAGCTGGTTTCTCAGCTTGAAGTTAGAGCAAACACCCTAAATCCTTGGTCGAGTTGTGCAAAAGCCCTATATACCTGGCGGAAGCATAGGAGACGACATGATCGCCAATCGCACAACCGCCGAAGATATGGCTCGAACTGTAGGTGTTGACCCGGACACATTCCGCGCAGCGTTGCGGAGGGTGAAGCACCCTCGGAAACGCAACACAGATTGGGACGTGAAAGTTGGCGGCCCATCGTATTCAGGAATGCGGACCGTTCTGGCCAGTCTGATACAGCGGAAGGCCGCCTGACGCCGGCAAGCAGTCAAAATTGACAGAGCAGCTGATCTCCAGCATCCTTAGATAGCCGTTATGTCCTGCGGCGGTTGTGTATGAGCGTTGCATGGTCAGTCCTACTTCCAGCCAGAATTCCAAGCGCGCCGCGGTGCGCAAGGCGCTCGACCGCCACAAGGTGTACGTCACCGCGCAAAGCTTTTCCGGCGGCGTCTACTCGGCCCGCGTGCTGGTCGACGGCGAGGCCTACTGGGTCGACGAATTCCGGCTGAGCCAGCTGCAGCAGGGGCTGTCGCCGGCCGAGCTTGAGTTGATGCCGGCTGCTGACGATTGAGCGTGATCTTCGTTCCTTCGCACCGTGCTGGGAAATCTGAAATGTTGGCGGGACAGCACCCCCCTCTGTCCTGCCGGACATCTCCCCCGCAAGGGGGGAGATTGGCAGCTTCATCGACGGCGCCTCTCTTGCGACGGTGGGGATTGGCGAAAGCATCAGCGACATCCGATCTCCCTCCTTGCGGGGGAGATGTCCGGCAGGACAGAGGGGGGTGTGACGGAATGCGGCGCTGGGAAAGCGCCGCTCCTACCTGATCCATGCCAAACCCGCCCAAGCTCAAGGCCTATCGCGCCAAGCGCGAATTTTCGAAGACGCCGGAACCGGCGGGCGGGCTCATTTCAGGCGACGGCAACCGTTTCGTCGTCCACAAGCATCACGCCACCGCCGACCATTACGATTTGCGCCTGCAGGTCGGCGGCGTGCTGAAAAGCTGGGCGGTGCCGCGCGGGCCGTCACTCAACCCGGCCGACAAGCGCCTCGCGGTCGAGACCGAGGACCATCCGCTCGAATATATCGACTTCGAAGGCGTCATTCCCGAAGGCGAATATGGTGGCGGTCCGATGATCGTCTGGGACACCGGCACCTGGGCGCCGATGGACGATGTCGACAAGAGTCTGCGCACCGGCGCGTTCAAGTTTCGGCTGGCCGGCGAAAAACTCAATGGCGGCTGGATGCTGACTCGCCTGAAGCCGAAGCCGGGCGAGGACGAGAACATGAAGAACTGGCTGCTGTTCAAGGAGCGCGATCTCGCCTCCGACACCAGCCTCGATATCCTCGAAGCGCGGCCGGAAAGCGTGAAGTCCGGCAAGCGCATCGAGGAACTGGTGGCGCCGCCAAACAAGCTGGCGCGCCTGCCGCCAAGGCCCGGCGCGCTGAAACCCGGCGCGTTGTCCGGTGCGGTCAGGGGCGATCCGCCGTCGCGCATCGAGCCGCAGCTCGCCACGCAGGTGCCGAAACCGCCGGGCGGGCCGGTGGAAGACACAGGTGAACTCTGGCTGCATGAAATAAAATTCGACGGCTATCGTACCATGGCGCATGTCGGAGATGGCGAGGTCAGGTTGATCACCCGCGGCGGCATCGACTGGACGAAGCGTTACGGCGACCTGCCGCAAGCCTTTTCCCGGCTACCGCTCAGCCAGGCGATCATCGACGGCGAGATCATGGTGCTGGACGAGAAGGGCATCTCGCGTTTCGCGCTGCTGCAGGATGCGCTGTCGGCGGGTGCGGGCAGCAAGCTCCATTTCTATGCCTTCGACCTGCTGCATCTCGACGGCTGGGACCTCCGCAAGGCGCCGCTCGCAAGACGCAAGGCCTTGCTCGCCGAACTGCTAGCCGGGCAGGGCGCCAATTCCGCCATCCAGCTGAGCGACCATGTCGAAGGCGACGGGCAGGGGCTTTACGATCAGGCCTCGATCCTTGGGCTGGAAGGCGTCGTCTCCAAGCGCGCCAACGCCATCTACCAGAGCGGCCGCACCAAGACCTGGACCAAGGTCAAGGCGCTGGAGACCGGCGATTTCATCATCGCCGGCTACACCGTTTCCGACGCGGCCGAAGGACTGGCGGCAATCGGCATGGCTGAATTCGCGGATGGTGAACTGCACTATCGCGGCAAGGTTGGCACCGGCTTCGATGCCGCGACGGCGGGCGACTTGCTGGCCCGGCTGCAGCCGCTGCGCGACGGCGCGACAGCACCCGAGGGTGTGCCGCGCGAGATCATGCGCGAGATGAAATGGGTGCGGCCGATGCTGTCGGCCCGCATCCACTACGCCAACCGAACGGCGGACAATTCGCTGCGCCACGGTGTGTTTCGGGGCTTGCGCGATGTCGGCCTGTCGACGCCGGTGTCGCCGAAGCGCAAGCGGCTGATCGCCGAAGCCGATCTCGCCACCATCTGGGTGACCAATCCGGAGCGGCGGCTGTTCGGCAAGACCGGACCGACCAAACTCGACATCGCCGTCTATTACGCGCTGGTCGGCGATTTCATGCTGCCGCATATCATGGGCCGCCCGGTGTCGCTGGTGCGCTGCCCGACGGGCCTGCCGAAGGACTGTTTCTTCCAGCGCCACGCCTTCACCGGCATGCCGCCGTCGGTGGTCACTTTTGACGCCACCAACTCCGAAGGTGAAACCAAATCCTATCTGTCGGTCGAGGGAGCAAAAGGCTATCTGGCACTCGCGCAGTTCGGCGTCGTTGAGTTCCACACCTGGGGCACGCATCGCTTGAGCCTCGACAAGCCCGACCAGATCGTTTTCGATCTCGATCCGGGTGAGGGCATCGCCTGGCGCGAAGTGGTCGAGGCCGCCGTCCACATCAAGGGCGAATTGGAGCGGTTCGGCCTGGTGCCGTTCGCCAAGACATCCGGCGGCAGCGGCATCCACATAACCGTGCCGGTGACGCAAAAGCAGAACTGGAAGAAGCTGCACCAGGCGACCAGCGCCATCTCCACGCACTTGGCGGCCACCGCGCCCGACACTTTCACCACCACAATGGGCAAGGAAAACCGCAGGCGCCGCATCTTCATCGACTATCACCGCAACGCGCGCGGCCACACCTCCGCCGCCCCCTATTCGCTGCGCGCCCGCACCAACCTGCCGGCGTCGACGCCGGTGAGTTGGGCAGACCTTGAGACGATCGATACGCCGCAGGATCTGAACTATTCGTCCTTGCCGGGGCTGTTGGCGACGTCGGGCGATCCGTGGGCGGACATGGAGGATTTCGCAAGAGATTTGCCGTTGTTTTCGGGGAAGTAGATCGGGAGGTGTTGGCGATCCGGCACACCCCCCTCTGTCCTGCCGGACATCTCCCCCGCAAGGGGGGAGATCGGATGTCGCCTCTGCTTTCGCCAATCGCAAACCTTGCAAGAGGAGCGATAAGGTTGAAGCTGCCAATCTCCCCACTTGCGGGGGAGATGTCCGGCAGGACAGAGGGGGGTGCTGTCCCTCCGGCATGACTTACTTCCCCAAGTCCATCGACCATGCGGACAATTTGAATTATCCTCCGTCGGTGCCCTCCAGCTCACCTGGAAGGTTTCGTCAGGAATTTGCCGGTATGTTTGGGGCCGGTGTAGGATTTCCGCAGCACCATTCGTCCTTTGGACGAAGCGCTGCAGTAAGCATGATCCCGAAACGTGGGAACCGGTTTTCGGAGAAGATCATGCTCAGTCTGAAATGTCAGTGCATGGCCGCGTAGGAGAGTATCATGGCGCCCAGGGCAAGTTGGAAAGGTTACCTCAAGCTCAGCCTCGTCAGCTGTCCGGTCCGGCTCTATCCGGCAACGACGACCAGCGAGCGCATATCGTTCAACCAATTGCACAAGAAGACCCACAACCGCATCAACATGAAGCCGGTCGACCCTGAACTCGGCCTCGTCGAGCGCGCGGACTTGGTCAAGGGTTACGAATACGAGGACAAGCAGTACATCATCATCGATGAGGCCGACCTCGAAGCAGTGCGCATCGAATCCAATCACACGATGAACATCGAGGCCTTCGTCGACGAAGACGAGGTCGACGTCATTTATCAGGATGCGCCGTACTACATGGCGCCGGATGGCGCCATGGCGGAGGAAACCTTCGCCGTGCTGCGCGAGGCAATGCGCAAATCCGGCAAGCTGGCCATTGCCCGCCTTGTCCTGTCCAGCCGCGAGCGCGTGGTGACGATCGGCGCGCGCGAGAACGGCATGTTCGTGTGTACGTTGAGGAACCCGAACGAAGTGCGCGGCACGGCTGAATATTTCGGCAACATCCCGGCTGGCAAGCCGGATCCCGAAATGCTGCAATTGGCCGAAGCGCTGATCAAGCAGAAGGAAACCACCTTCGATCCGAAGAATTATGAGGACCGCTACGAGATCGCGCTGATGACGATGATCCGCGAGAAACTGAAGGGCCATAAGCCGATCATTGCGGCGGCGCCCGAGCGTGGCAATGTCATCAACCTCATGGATGCGTTGAAGGCGAGCCTGTCGCAATCTGCCAAGCCGCCGGCCAAGTCGAAGAGCAAGGCCGACGACGCTGAAAAACCTGCCGCCAAGGCTAAGGCGGGTGCGGCCAAGGAAAACCCGTTAAAGGCCAATCTGCTCAAGGCCGTCGGCAAGAGCAAGGGGTGACGGCGCCGACCGGTATAATCCCGGGCGCCGTCTTCGGCGCCATCGGCGCGCTGGCGGCATTTCCGCTGCGGCTCGCGGCCCGTGAGGTGGAGCGTCAGCACGGCCAGCTGCGGCGCGGCGTTACCCGACGCACGACGCACGTCGTGTTCGGGCGCACGCTGCTTGCCAAGGCCGGCTTGGCGAAAGCCGGTGATGCCGAGATCGAACGCCGTGTCGCGGCCGAGCGAGCCGCCGGCCGCACGCTCCTTAGCGAAAATGGCTTCCTGCGCCTGCTCGGTCTGATTAAGGCGCCCGAGGCGTCTTCGCTGTCCAGGAAGTCGCTCATCGACCAGTCAAAACTGCCGGGCGCCGACCTCGACCTGCTCAGCCTGTTCGATGCGTTCGAGCATGATGGCGAACCCTACTCGTTCCGCGATCTGATCCTTGCCCGCAAATATGCCGGGCTGGTCGCCGGCGGCGCATCCTGGGGCGCCATCGCGCGCTCGGTCCACCGTTCCGGCCCGGTCGCCTCGCTCACCGCCAAATCGCTCAATGTCGGCTCGCAGCATGGCAGGCCCGATGCGATCTATCTCGAAGGCGGCCAGAGCGAACTCGACGGCCAGCTGCTGTTCGATCTCGGCAGTGCAGCCGGCGACGACACGCTGGAGGACCTGTTCGCCGAGGCGGAAAGCGCGGAAGAGCAGGGCGATCACGAGCAGGCGGCGGCCCTTTACCAGCGCTGCCTTGCCATCGATCCGAGCGACGCCATCGCCGCCTTCAACCGCGCCAACTGCCTGCGCGGCGCCGGCCGTGCAGCCGAGGCCGCGCACGACTATGCCCGCGCGATCAAGCTCGATCCCGCATTCGTCGAGGCGTGGTTCAACCTCGCCGGCCTGATGAGTGAGCAGGGCAAAGTGCCTTCTGCGCGCCGCCATCTGCAAAAGGCGATCACGCTCGACAGGACTTATGCCGATCCAGTGTTCAACCTCGCCCGACTGGAATTCGACGCCGGGAATCTATTGGAGGCGCGGCGGAACTGGATGCGCTATCTCGAACTTGATGCGGATAGCGAATGGGCTCGCATGGCGGCCCGGGGGATACAGTTCGTCGATTTGCAGATGACGCGGACGGCGGGGTAGGGCGCAATGGCAGCGCTTGAGCACCCCCCTCTGGCCTGCCGGCCATCTCCCCCTCAAGGGGGGAGATTGGATGTCGCCATCGCTTTCGCCAATCACTATCGTCGCGAGGTCCGTGAGGCGCTGAAACTGCCAATCTCCCCCCTTGAGGGGGAGATGTCCGGCAGGACAGAGGGGGGCGCGAAGGAACTCGGCCTTTACCGGCAGCGCACCCCATGACCACCTTCCTCTTCGACGGCAATTACACCGCCCCCGTCACGATCCTGCTTGCCCACGGCGCCGGCGCGTCGATGGATTCGCCTTCGATGACCGCCACCGCCAAGGCGCTGGCCACCGCCGGCTTCCAGGTCGCGCGCTTCGAATTTCACTATATGGCGGCCCGCCGCTATGGCCAGCGCAAGCCGCCACCGCGCGCCGAAACGGTCAACCCGGAATACATCAAGGCCATCGCCGATCTGAGGGCGAGGGGCGTCGCTGGTCCGCTCATCATCGGCGGCAAGTCGATGGGCGGGCGCGTCGCCTCGATGGTCGCCGACGAGATGTTCGCCAAGGGCGAGATTTCGGGCCTCGTCTGCCTCGGCTATCCCTTTCATCCGCCGGCCAAGCCCGAGCAACTCAGGACAAAACATCTCGCCGACCTCAAGACGCCGACGCTGATCTTCCAGGGCACCCGCGACGAGTTCGGCACGAAAGAAGAGGTCGCGACCTACGGCCTTTCCCAAGCCATCGAGGTGATCTGGCTGGAGGATGGCGACCACGACCTGAAGCCGCGCAAGAGCGTGTCGGGGTTTTCGACCGCCGATCATTTGAAGACGCTGGCCGGGACGGTGAAGGCGTGGACAGGGCGGATCGTTTCCTGATCGCCAAATGAAAATCGCCACCTTCAATATCAACAACGTCAACAGCCGGCTGCAAAACCTGCTGGCGTGGCTGGCGGCAGCCAAGCCCGATGTCGTCTGCCTGCAGGAGCTGAAGGCGCGCGACCTGCAGTTTCCGCGCACGGCACTGGCCGACGCCGGCTATGGCGCGGTGTGGAAGGGCGAGCCGACCTGGAACGGCGTAGCCATACTGGCGCGAGGAGCCGAGCCGGTGCTGACCCGTGACGAACTGCCCGGCGATACCGCCGACAAGCAGAGCCGCTACATCGAGGCGGCGGTGTCGGGCGTCGTCATCGCCTGTCTCTACGCGCCCAACGGCAACCCGCAGCCGGGGCCGAAATTCCAGTACAAGCTGGCGTGGCACGCGCGGCTGGAGGCGCATGCCGCAGAACTGTTCGACACCGGCCTGCCGGTGGCGCTGGTCGGCGACTACAACATCGTGCCCGAGCCGCGCGACATCTACGCCACCCGCTCCTATGACGACAACGCGCTGGTGCAGCCGGAAAGCCGGGCGTCATTCCAGCGTCTGCTCGAGCAGGGCTGGACCGATGCGCTGCGCAAGAAGCATCCGAAGGAAACGCTCTACACATTCTGGGACTACCGCCGCAACCGCTGGCCGCGCGATGCCGGGCTGCGGCTCGACCACATCTTGCTGTCGAAGAAACTGGCGCGCCGCCTCACTGCTGCCGGCATCGACCGCGATGTCAGAGGTGAGGACGGCGCCAGCGACCACGCGCCGGTATGGGTCGAATTGAAGTGAATTTGGCTGCGTGATCGCGCCCACTTTCGTGGGCGCAGTTTTGCACTATTCGTTTCGCTGCGGCGGCCGCATGATGAGCAAGGTGCGGCACCGGAGGGGGAGTCCGATGGACAGGTTGGCCGAAAGGCTGTTTGCGCTTCCGCTGCTGGCGGCCGCTTTGGCTTGTCTGGTGCGGGCGTATCTGCTGCTCGGCGACAGAGATTTCAGCTGGAGCGGGATCGATCACATGCTGCACGGCCCAGCCACGCTGCGACCGGTGGTGTTCCTGACCGTCGGCGGGCTTTGCCTGCTTGGCGCCCTGTTGTTCTGGGCCGGACTGCTGCCGGGTCGGCGAAGCCAGCCTGCTGGAACGCCGCTTTTTGGCCGCGACGCCGAGATCGACCCAAAGGGCCACCCCGGTCTGCGGCGCGCCTTCCTCATGTTGCCGGTGCTCGCCGTGTTGGCGCTGCTGGCCGACCACTTCCCTTGGGCGCGTGACGCCGGCCCCAGGCGCTGAGGTGGCCGCCCCGAACGAACCCAAAGCCGAGCCGAAGGACCAGGGCATCGACGGTGTCCCGCCGGACCTGGCGACGCAACCGGCCCCGCCGAGTTCGCCGCAGGTCACCATGCCGCCCGAGCCAACTCCGCCGGTGCAGGCAGCCAAACCGCCCGAGCCGGCGCAGCCTACGCCTCCGGCTGCTCCCCCTCAGCCGCCACAAGTCGCACTCGCTCCGGCGACACCGCCACCGGAGACTGCTCCACCGCCGGCTCCGGCCACGCCACCGCAAACCGTCGCGCCGTTGCCGCCGCCTCCGCCGGCGCTGCCGACCGAGCCCGACGGCCACCGCGACGCCGTCGTCTGGCTCGCCGTCTCGGCCGATGGCCGCGACGTCATGAGCGCCAGCACCGACCACATGATCAAGCTCTGGGACATCGCCGGCAAGCGGCTGATCCGCAACCTTGGTGAACACAAGGACATGGCGCGCACGGCGCTGTTCATGCCCGACGGCGCAACCGCGCTGACCGCCGGCGACGATGGCGAGATCGTGCTGCGAAAGCTAGCCGACGGCGCGGTGCTGCATGTCTTCTCGTCGGGCGCGAATGGCGGCGTGCGTAAGCTGGCGATCAGCCCGGACGGCAAGCGCGCCGTCAGTGGCCACGACACCGGCAACGTCATCGTCTGGGATCTCGTCAACAAATCGGTGCTGCATGTTATGACCGGACATGACTGGCCGATCAGCACGGTCGCAATCTCGCCCGACGGCACGCGCGCGCTGAGCGGCTCCATCGACGGCACGCTGAAATTCTGGGACGTCGAAAGCGGCAAGCAATTGCGAAGCTGGCACGGCCACGAGCAGGGCACTTACGGCGCCGTCTTCACCGCCGACGGCCATCATGTCGTCACCGGCAGCGGCGACTACACGATCAAGCTCTGGGACCTCGACACGTTTAGGGAATTGCGCCGCTTCGAGGGTCACGAAGGCACCGTCTATACGCTGGTGCTGTCGGCCGACGGCAAGCGCTTGGCCTCCGGCTCGCTCGACGGCACTGCGCGGCTGTGGGATCTCGGCACTGGAAACCAGATCGCCATGTTCGACAGCCGCACCGGCCCAATCTACGCCGTTGCCTTCGCCACCGACGGCACACTGGTCACCGGCGGCGACGATCGCACCATCAGGGATTGGCCGGCGGCTGGCGGCGATGGCGAAATCCTGTTCGCCGGCGCACCGCAGTAGCGACATCAAATGCTTTGGATATTCCAGAACAGCCTGGCTTGCGCTATGGATTACTGGTGGCTGCAAATGGATTGGGGACGGTGAGCAACAACGACTGGGCGCCCAAAGTGGATACACCTGTCTACAGCCCGCCCAAGTCGCGTCGCCGAGGGGTCCTTACCGTCGTTCTGGTGTTGCTGGCGGCTTTTGTGCTGCTCGGTCCTGGCCGAAATTACTATGTGCAGTGGTCAGCGGCACAAAAGGGTGCAGCGGCTCTCCAGGCAAAGGATTATGCCGAGGTATTCCGTCAAATGAAGATCATGGCGGACGCTGGCAATGTTGACGCAAAAGGCCAGCTTGGTGCGCTGTACTGGCGCGGGGAGGGCGTGGCTCAGAACGACAGCCAGGCGGTGTATTGGTGGAAGAAATCCGCCGATGGCGGCAATGCGGAAGCCATAGCAGCACTGGGTCAGGCCTACCTTATGGGCTGGGGCGTTGAAAAGGACAGTCGGCTTGCCGAGAGTTTCTCACGAAAGGCCGCCGATAAAGACAACATGAATGGGCAGTACCAGCTCGGCGTGTTGTACTGGCAGGGCCAAGGGGTCGCGCAAAGTTATGAGCAGGCGCTCTATTGGTGGCGCAAGGCGGCCGATCAGGGGAGCGGGGAGGCTGAATATTCTCTCGGCCAAGTCTATTTAAATGGCCAAGGGGTCGAAAGAAACGATCAACTGGCGTTGAAGTTTTCCAGGCAATCAGCCGACAAGGGCAATGCGAATGCTCAGTACGCCCTCGGCGTCCTGTATGCGCAGGGTCGGGGTGTTGCGCAAAGCTTCGAGCAGGCTGCCTCATGGTGGCGCAAGGCGGCTGACCAAGGAAGCCTGGAGGCCGCTTTCTGTCTCGGACGCGCCTACTATCTTAACCAAGGCGTCAAGAAGGATGATCAGGCCGCCATAGTGTGGGTGAAAAAGGCAGCCGATCTGGGTGAGCCGAATGCCCAGGCTTTGCTGGGCACGTTGTACTCGCGGGGCCACGGCGTTGAGCAGGATGACCGCCTTGCGTTCGGGTGGTGGATGAAGGCCGCAACCACCGGTCTGACAGAAGCGCAATACGCGGTGGCGGCCGCTTATGGCCAGGGAAAAGGTACCCCTAGGGACGACGGCCAGGCGTTTGCGTGGATGAGCAAAGCCGCCAATCAGGGCTTTGTGTTCGCCCAGTCGAATCTGGGCGGATATTATTCGATGGGCCAAGGCGTCGAGAAGAGCGCCGGGCAGGCGGTCTATTGGTGGCGCAAGGCCGCGGAAGCGGGGAATGCCGAAGCCGGTGCCAATCTGGCCCGGGCGTATTCGCTGGGCGAAGGCGTGGGACGGGACGATGCGTTGGCCGCGACTTGGGCGCAAAAGGCGTCCGACGGGCGAAACGCCGACGCTCAATATATGCTTGGTATCCTCTACAGCCAGGGCCGCGGCGTTGCGCAAGACAATGATCTGGCCTTCCGATGGTGGATGAAGGCTGCTGTCCAAGGCCATGTGGTAGCGCAGTATAATGTCGGGGTCGTGTATCGGGACGGGCAGGGCGTCGGGAAGGATGAAAGGCAGGCATTCGAGTGGCTGAGCAAGGCTGCCGACAAGGACAATGACCTTGCGCAGTTCGCTCTCGGTGGACTGTATTGGGATGGTCTGGGAGTAACGAAGGACCCCGTTCAGGCGGCAAGGCTCTGGCGCAAAGCCGCCGACCAGAGCAATGCATTCGCGCAGAAAGCGCTCGGCACAGCCTATTCCGAGGGTGTTGGCGTTGCGCAAAGCAGTGCGGATGCGGCGGGCTGGTGGCTCAAGGCGGCGCGGCAGGGAAATGTCGATGCCCAGCTAGCCTTAGCGTATGCCTCGGCCAACGGCGTGGGCATTGCCAGAGACGACAAGGCTGCCGAGTCCTGGTGGCTGGAAGCCGCAAAGGCCGGCAGCGTCGATGCCGAGTTCAGTCTGGGCTCGCTCTACTACCGCGGCGTCGATGGGAAACCAAACTACAAGGAAGCCGCCAAATGGTTCTTCAAGGCGGCAGGCCACGGCAGTTCCGGAGCCAAGACCTATCTCGACCTGATGAAGGAAAACGGCCAGCTCGACAGCAAGATGCTGTGAGCCGAGTGCATAAGCGTCGCCGTCACGCCTTTCGTTTGCGGCGTGACACTCGCATCGCACGATGCGAAGACTCATTTGCCGCTGCATCTCGAGAACCCCATGCCCAACCTCCAGCCCGTCGAAGCCTCGATCGCCGACCTGCGCCGCGCGCTGGAGGCCGGCACCGTCACCAGCGTCGAGCTGGTCGGCGCGTATTTCAGGCGCATCGCGCACTACGACCGCCATGGCATTGCGCTCAATGCCGTGCCGGTGCTTAACCCGGCAATGTTCGAGGAGGCGGCGGCGTCCGACCTGCGGCGGCGCAATGGCGCCACCCTCGGGCCGCTCGACGGCATCCCCTACACCGCCAAGGACAGCTATAAGGTGAAGGGCCTGACGGTGGCCGCCGGCTCGCCCGCCTTCGAGCATCTCGTCGCCAACGAGGACGCTTTCACCATTGCCAGGCTGAGGGCCGGTGGTGCTGTGCTGATCGGGCTGACCAATATGCCGCCTATGGCCAATGGCGGCATGCAGCGTGGCGTCTATGGCCGCGCCGAGAGCCCCTACAATGCAGATTACCTGACCGCCGCCTTCGCTTCCGGCTCGTCCAACGGTTCCGGCACCGCGACCGCTGCGAGCTTTGCCGCTTTCGGGCTGGGCGAGGAGACATGGTCTTCCGGCCGCGCGCCGGCGTCCAACAATGCACTTGTCGCCTACACGCCGTCGCGCGGCGTCATTTCGGTCAGGGGCAACTGGCCGCTGGTGCCGACCATGGATGTGGTGGTGCCGCACACGCGCGGCATTGCCGACATGCTGGAACTGCTCGACGTGATCGTCGCCGACGATGCCGAGACGCGCGGCGATTTCTGGCGTGTGCAGCCCTGGGTGTCGATCGCGAAGAGCGCTGCTCTCAGGCCGCCAAGCTACACTGCGCTCCAACTGCAAGGCTCATTACAAGGCAAACGCCTCGGCGTGCCGAAAATGTATATCGGCCGCGACGGCGGCGCGCCCAAACCCATCGAGACCCGCGCCTCGGTGCTCGACCTCTGGCGGCAGGCGGCGCGTGATCTGGAAAAGCTCGGCGCGGAGGTGGTCGAGGTCGATTTCCCCGTCGTCTCGAACTATGAGCGCGACCGTCCGGGCACAAAAACCATGGTCGAACGCGGGCTGGTGCCGGAAGCCTTCGCAGAGCGCGAAATCTGGGATCTCTGCATCTGGGGCTGGGACGATTTTCTGCGCGCAAATGCCGATCCGGCGATCCCCGATCTGGCTGCGGTCGACGGCCCAAAGATTTTCCCGCAGCCGCCGGGCGCGCTGCCGGACCGCTATGGCGACGACGGTTTCGATCTGGCCGACTACGTCACGAGCGCCAAGCAGGGCGTGATGCCATTGCTGGATATCCCAACGCTGGCGGAAGGTCTGAAGGGATTGGAGGCGACGCGGCGCATCGACTTCGAGGACTGGCTGGACGAGCACAGGCTCGACGCCGTCGTGCTGCCGGCGGTCGCCGATGTCGGCCCGGCCGATGCCGACGTCAACCAGACCTCTGCAGAAATCGCCTGGCGCAACGGCACCTGGGTTGCCAATGGCAATCTGGTGTGGCGTCATCTTGGCATCCCGACCGTCACCGTGCCGATGGGAACGATGGCCGATATCGGCATGCCGGTCGGGTTGACCTTTGCGGGCAAGGCTTATGGTGATGTGGAATTGCTGCGCCTCGCCGGCGACTACGAGCGCGCCACCCAAGGCCGCACGGCCCCGCCGCGCACGCCGGAACTGCCGGACGATGTCTTTGCGGGGCGGCCTGGTGGATTGCGGGCCAGCGATGCGCCGGCGCCGAGGCTTACGCTTGTTGCCGAGACGATGCGGCGAGGAGACCAGGCCGAGATCGCCGTGACGGTTGAACTCGATGCGGAGACCGCTGGCGTCAAGGTTCACGTCAATGGCGAACCGGTCGCTCTGCGGCGCAGCGGCACAAGCTTTCACGGCCGCATCCTGGTGCCGGCCGGCGAGCATGAAAGAATGCACAGTGTGTGGCGAGGCGCTTACGGCTCGATCGTTACGGCCGTCATGCGGCTGGAGGATGGACGCACGGCTGGTGCTTACGTGGTTACCGGCGGAATCGGGTGAGGGTACAGGTAATCTCCCCAAGGGGGAGATCAGCAGCTTCGCCGTCTTGACCCTCCCATCGCCCGCGTTATCTTCGCGCCATGTCAAACCTCGCTCCCCTCGTCGTCATCGATCTCCAGACCAACATGTTCGACGGGCGCGTCGAGCCGCCGATCCATGATGCACCAGGCATCGCCAAGCGCACACGCTCATTGATCGACTGGGCACGGCGCAGCGGGCGAAAAATCGCGTTCGTGCGGCATGACGGGCCGGCCGGCGATCCGCTGGCGCCGGGCGAGCCGGGTTGGCCGGTATGGCCGGAACTCGGCCAGGCCAAGGACGAGCCGACATTCTCCAAGACCGTCCGCAACGCATTCTCGAATGCCGAGCTTGGCGCCTGGGTGGCCGGGCAAGGGGCCGGCGAAGTCGTGCTTGCCGGAGCGCAAACCGATTTCTGCATCGCCGGCACCGTTGAGGGCGCCCTGGCCGAAGGCTTCGGAGTCACTGTCGTTTCCGATGCGCACTCGACGCTGGACACTGAAGGCGAAACCGCGACCGAGATCATCGCCCGGTACAATGCGGACTTCACCGATGCCGGCGTCACGCTGGTGACGACGAAGGCGCTGACCGGCGACTGAAGCACCGCGCTTCGAAGAGTGGGAGACTGCCGTGCCAACCCTGAAATTGCCGGCCGAAGGCGGATGCCGCTGCGGACGCGTGCGGCTCAAGATTTCCGCAAAGCCGCTTTTGACCATGGCTTGTCATTGCACCGGCTGCCAGACCATGTCGGCCAGCGCCTATTCTCTGAGCGCCGCCATTCCCTCGGACGGGTTCGAAATCACGAAGGGCGAGCCGGTGATCGGCGGGCTGCACGGCGCCTCGCGTCATTACTTCTGCCCGCATTGCATGAGCTGGATGTTCACCCAGCCCGAAGAGCTCGACTGGTTCGTCAATCTCCGTCCGACCATGCTTGATGAACCCGGCTGGTTCACGCCGTTCATCGAGACATGGACCAGCGAGAAACTCCCCTGGGCGACGACGCCTGCGGTGCATAGTTACGAGGCGCTGCCGGCCTTCGAGGCGTATGAGGGGCTGGTGGCCGAGTTTGCTGAAACTGCGAATCTCCCCCCTTGAGGGGGAGATGGCCAGCAGGCCAGAGGGGGTCGGTGCGACTGGGCTCGACGTCCTTGCTGCAGATGGAAGGTTGGCGCTTCACGCGCGGCGACCCCCTCTGTCGCCTTCGGCGACATCTCCCCCTCGAGGGGGGAGATAAGCCCCGCTAAAAATTTGCATCGAATCGATTGCGCAAACGTTTCGATGGCCCTAAACTCCCTCAAAATCCGCCATCAGAGCGGACGGGAAACGCATAGGGAGGAGCGCTTGCAGGCGCTTATTTGTCTTGCCGACAATGGCTGAAGTGGCGCGGCGCGCCGGTGTGTCGGTGTCGACCGTCTCGCATGTCGTCAACAACACGCGCTTCGTTTCGCTGGAAAAGGCGAGGCTGATCAACGACGCCATTGCCGCCATGGGCTACCAGCCCAACGAGCTGGCGCGCTCACTGAAGGCCTCGACCACCAACAGCGTCGGCCTGGCGATCTCGGCGATCTCCAACCCTTATTTCACCGACATCATCTGCGCGGTCGAGGCCGAATGCGCGCGGCTCGGGCTGATGGTCTTCCTGTCGGACACCCAGGAAGATCCCGACCGCGAACTGCAGGTGGTGCGCGCTTTTCATCAGCGCCGCGTCGACGGCGTCATCCTGGCGCCGTCGGGCTCGCCGCAGCGGGCCATCGACTATCTCGCCGACAAGAAGATGCCATGCGTTCTGATCGACCGTTTCGCCGACGAGCGCTTCGATCAGATCGGCGTCGAGAACGAAACGTCGATGCGCGCGCTGATCGACCATGTCGCCTCCTTCGGCCACAAGCGCATCGGCTATATCGCCGGACAGCCCGGCCTGACGACGACGCGCGAGCGCATCGAGGCGTTCCAGGCTTCGCTCGCCGCCAATGGACTTGAAAGCGTGCCGCACTATCTCTCGGCCGAGAATGTCGACACGGCGGCGGCGACCGCATCCACCCACGCCATCCTGTCGCTGCCGTCGCCACCAACCGCACTGGTCACCGGCAACAACATGACGACGATCGGAGCCGTCCGCGCCATCCGCGAAAAAGGCCTCACCATTCCGGGCGATCTGTCGCTGGCCGGCTTCGACGATTTCGAATGGGCCGATTGTTTCGAACCGCGCCTGACGCTGGTCGCGCAGCCCTGCACCGAGATAGGCAGGCAGGCGGCAGCCCTGCTCAGCGCCCGCATCGCGGCGACCGGTTCAGAGCCACGTTCGGTGCGGCTGCAGGCGACGCTGCGGGCGCGCGCCTCCTGCGGGAGGCCGAAATGAAGGCGCCGCTTCTGGTGATGACGGGCGCCGTCAAACGCTTCGGCGGCGTGCAGGCGCTGCGCGGTGTCGACTTCGACCTCAAGGCGGGCGAGATCCACGCGCTGCTCGGCGAGAACGGCGCCGGCAAGTCGACGCTGATGAACCTTCTGTCGGGCGTCTACACGCCGGACGAAGGCACGATCGAGATCGACGGCAAACCCGTGCGTTTCAACAACCCGCGTGAGGCGCAAGCGGCCGGCATCGCCACCATCTTCCAGGAGCTCGACCTGGTGCCGTCGCTGGATGTCGCCGCCAATCTGTTCCTCGGCCGCGAACTGATGCGTCCGGGCGGCTTCCTCGACGTGCCGGCAATGCGCCGCGAGGCCAAGAAGCGGCTGGAAGCCATCGAGATCGCCATCGATCCGGCTGCCATGGTCGCCGACCTGTCGATCGGCCAGCGCCAGGTGGTGGCGATCGTCAAGGCGCTGTCTTACGCCTCGCGCGTGCTGATCATGGACGAGCCGACGGCGGCGCTTACCGTCGGCGAAGTCGAGCGGCTGTTCGACATCATGAGAAAACTCGCAGCCACCGGCGTCGGCATCGTCTATATCTCGCATCGGCTGGAGGAAGTGCCAGGGATTGCCGACCGGGTGACGGTAATGCGCGACGGCCGTGTCGCCGGCATCACCGAGCCGCACGCGCCGCAGGCCGAGCTGGTCAGGCTGCTGGTCGGACGTCCGCTCGACGAACTCTATCCGCAACGCGCCAAGGCCGCGGGCAAGCCGCTGCTCAGCCTGAGGAACGCCAGCTTCAAACTCGCCCGCGACAGCGCCGGCTGGCAGGCGCCGCAAGGCGTTTCGCTCGATGTCCATGAAGGCGAGATCGTCGGTCTTGCCGGCATCATGGGGGCAGGGCGCACCGAGCTGCTGTCCGCCCTCTACGGCACCGGCCTGTCGGGCCGCTGGGAGGGCGAGGTCGCCATATCGGGCAAGCCGGTAAAACTGGATTCGATCAGCGCTGCCCGCCACGCCGGCATCGCCTTCGTCACCGACGACCGCAGGGGCTCGGGCCTGATGCTGCGCATGGCCGTCGGCCTCAATCTGGTGATGTCGGTCATCTCAAGGATATCGCCGAACTGGCTGGTCTCGCCGCGCCGCCAGGCCGAGGCGGTGAAGGAATCCTTCGGTCAGTTCGACATCCGGCCGAAGAACCCTGATATCGCCGTCGGCGCACTGTCCGGCGGCAACCAGCAGAAGGTGGTGCTGGCAAAAGAAATCCTCGGCAACCCCAGGCTGCTTCTGCTCGACGAGCCGACGCGCGGCGTCGATGTCGGCGCCAAGGGCGAGATCTACCAGCGGCTCAGGGCACTCGCGGCGCAAGGGCTGGGCATTCTGGTGGCGTCCAGCGAGATGCCGGAGCTGATCGGTCTGTGCGACCGCATCGTGGTGCTGCGCCAGGGGCGCAATGTGGCGGAATTCTTGGGCGGCGTCGACGAGCACACGGTGCTGGCCGCGGCTAACGGCAGGGAGGCCTGATGTCTCAGGACAACAATCCAGCGGCAGCGAGCCCGGTGATGGCGGCGCCTCAAAAACATCGCGACCCGCTGGCGCTCATCGTGCGCTTCCAGAGCCTGATCGGCCTGGTGCTGGTGGCGATCGGCGGCATCATCTTCTCGCCGCGCCGCCATGGCGAGATCCTGTTCCTCAACCCCGACAACATCGCCAACATCGTGCGCGCCGTGTCGGAGACCGGCATCATCGCCATCGGCATGACCTTCGTCATCATCACCGCCGGCATCGACCTGTCGGTCGGCGCGGTGCTTGGCCTGTCCAGCGTCGTCACGGCCTCTATGATGATCTCCGGCGGCTTCGGCCTGATCCCCACCATCCTCGCCGTGCTCGCTTTGGGCATCGTTTTCGGCGCCATACAGGGCACCATCTCGACGCGTTTCAGGCTGGAACCGTTCATCGTCACGCTGGCTGGCCTGCAGGCCGCGCGCGGCTTGGCGCTGGTCGTCTCCGGCAACCAGTACATCAACATTTCCTATGGCGAAGGGCCGGGCCTGGCGCCGCCGGTGTTCGCCGTGCTGGGCGAGCGGCTGTTCAACAACACCGTGCCGGTGGCAACGCTCGTCTTCGTCGTCTTTGCCGCGATCGCCACCATCGTGCTCAACACCACGCGCTTTGGCCGCTATGTCTTTGCCGTCGGCGGCAATGAGCGCGCCGCGCGCATATCCGGCGTGCCGGTGTCGATGGTGAAAATCTCGGTCTACGCCATCACCGGCTTTGCCGCCGCCCTTGCCGGCATCGTCCATGCCGGCCAGTTCAATTTCGGCAGCGCCAATGACGGCATGGGCTATGAGCTGACGGCCATAGCCGCCGTGGTCATCGGCGGCACCAGCCTGTTCGGCGGCGCCGGCTCGATGGTCGGCACCGTAGCCGGCACCATCATGCTGGGCGCGCTCGCCAACATCCTGCAGCTCAACAACATCACGCCCGCCATGCAACTGCTCGCGACCGCCGCGATCATCGTTCTGGCGGCAGTGCTTCAATCCCTCGTTCGCCGCCGCGAGGGGTTGGGTCGTTAGTGCATGTCGCGCAAAAGGTTTTGCGATGACGACATGCACAAACAAACAAGGAGGAGACGGCAACACGTGAACGTCAAACCAAGATCTGGCCCCCCGGCCGGACGAGGAGGAGAGTGAGTTATGAAAACGACACTAAGAGGATCGACCCTCAAGGCCGTGCTGCTGGCCGGCGCGGGCCTGTGCATTGCAGGCTCCGCTTACGCCGCCGAGCCGCTGGTGAAAGCCTGCGCCAAGGACGGCCAGTTCGTCATCGGTTTTTCGCAGGCCAACAATGCCGAGCCCTACCGCCAGCACGTCAATGACGAGCTGGAGGCGGCGGCCAAGGAAGTACCTGGCTTCACGCTGCAGATCGCCGACGGCGCCGGCAACGTCAACACGCAGACCTCGCAGGTCGACAATTTCATCACCCAGAAGGTCGATATCCTTTTGATCTCGCCCTTCGAGGCGGCGCCGCTGACTCCGGCGGTGAAGCGCGCCATGGATGCCGGCATCCCGGTCATCGAGCTTGACCGCAAGACGGTGGGCGACCCCGGCAAGGACTACACCGCCTTCATCGGCGGCGACAATTTCAAGATCGCCGAGGAAGATCGGAAGAGCACACGTNGCAAGACGGTGGGCGACCCCGGCAAGGACTACACCGCCTTCATCGGCGGCGACAATTTCAAGATCGCCGAGGAAGCCGGCAAATACACCGCCAAGACGCTGCTGCCCGATGGCGGCGAGGCGGCGGTGCTGCAAGGCCTGCCGAGCTCGACGCCGGCCGTCGAGCGCCTCAACGGCTTCAAGGAAGGCGTGAAAGGCAACCCGAAGGTCCAGATCGTCGCCGAGCAGGCCGCCGACTGGGTGCCGGACAAAGCGCAGGTCGCCTTCGCCGCCATGCTGCAGGCGCACCCCGACATAAAGGTGCTCTACGCCTCCAACGACATGATGGCCGCCGGCGCGCTGCTCGCCGCCAAGGGTGCAGGCAAGGACGTCAAGATCATCGGCACCGACGGCCTGCCGGGCCCGGCCGGCGGCATCGAGGCCGTCGCCAAGGGCGACTGGGTCGCAACCTTCACCTACCCGACAGGCGCCAAGGAAGCGATCGAGATGTCGAAAAAGATCCTGCTCGACTGCGCCACCGAGGTGGACAAGACGGTGACGGTGGAGACCACCGCGATCACGGCCGAGAATGCCAAGCAGCTGATGGGGAAGTGAGGGGCGGGCAGAGCGCGTCTATTGAGGTGATGCGCAAGGCCCCGAGGGGCCTTGTTGCATTGCGGCAACGTATGGGAACGGCCGCTTCGCGCCTCATCTCGGTCATCGAAGTCATCCCGGCCGCCCGCCAAAAGCGGTCACAGTTGGTGTCAACGCCATGGGGAGTTTGCGCCGTGAGCATTTCTCTCCATAATGATCCCAGCATCGGCTTTTTCCTGCCCTCCCTACTGATCAAGTGTTTTGTGAACAGCATCGCACTTTGCTAATATTGCCGTCACTGTGCTCGGCGAGGAAATCCCAGCATGTCGGAGAAGAGTCCGGTCGCGTTGCCGGCGGCGTCGGTGGCAACAGGTTTTCTGGGCGGCAACGGTAACAATGCGTCGGAAGCCCGGCATGAGCGCCGGATCCTGACCGCGCTCTGCTACGACCTGGTCGGATCGACTGACCTTCTTGGCATCCTGGACATTGAAGAGTTCGAGGAACTGATATCAGCCTTCCAGCGGGCGGCGAGACAGGCGGTCGCGTCGTGCTCGGGTGCCGTAGAGGTCGAGGTCGGCGATGGCGGCGTTGCTTTGTTTCCTGCCGACATAGACGCCAAGGATGCGGCATCGCTGGCGATCCGGGCCGGGCTCGAAATCATCGACGCCTGCAGGCGCGTCGGTTCGAACCAAGGCCGCGCCGATTTGCATGTCCGGGTCGGAATCGCGACATCGATGACCCTGATCCAGAAGGGTGACGCCGAGACGGGTCGTGACAATGTCACCGGCCCTGCCTTCGCGATGGCCACGCGGCTCCAGGCCATCGCGCAGCCGGATACGGTGTTAGTCTCGGAGGCGACACGCAACCTGGCGCGACGGTCGCATGTGTTCAGCTTTAGGGGCAGCCATACGATCAAGGGTTTTGCCGAGCCGGAGCTGGTCTGGCGCGCGCTGAGTCACAAGCGCGAGGTCGACCGCTTCTTCGCCTTCGGGCGGCTGAGCAGTCCGCTCGTCGATCGCGAGGCCGAACTTGCCACGATCGCCGAAGCATGGGACAGCGCCGTTGCAGGAAACGGCGGCGTGGTGGTGATCGAGGGCGAGGCCGGGATCGGCAAGTCGCGCATTCTTCACGAAGTGCGCCGGCGCACGCGTCACCAGCGCGCGAAACTGCTGCTCTTCCAGTGCACGCCCGGCGGCTTGCGCTCGGCGCTGCATCCGCTGCTACAGAACGTACGCGGCGATTTCGCCGGCAACGAAGGACAGCTGAGCGCTGCCGCTGTGGCAGAAGTATTCCGCGATCATGACGTCCGCGATCCTGAAATCATAGACGTCTTCTCGTTCCTGCTCGGCGCTGCGGGAGCCGATCCGATGCTTAAGGAAATCGACGCCGAGGCGATGCGCGCGAAAGCCAATTGGGCGGTTCGCCACTCGCTCGAAGCCCTGTGCGCCAGCGGACCGATCGTCCTGGTGGTCGAGGACATCCATTGGATCGACCTGACGTCTAGACAATTGTTGGCTGAGCTTGCACAGTCGGCCCGTCACTTCCGGGCGCTTGTCATCGTGACCACGCGCCCTGAATCCGGGAGCTGGCTGGCAGCATCGAATCCAAGGCATATCTCGCTAAAGCCGCTCAACCGCGAGCAAACGCGGCTGGCGATCGCGGCCATGTGGCCGCAAGGCAAGCCTTCAACTTCCCCGGAATTGCTCGACGTGGTGGAACGCGTGACCGGAGGCGTCCCGCTGTTCATCGAAGAAATCTGCCAGTGGATGGCCGAGAACGCGGCCTCGGCAACGGATCGGCTGGCGCAGACCGCGACGCGTAGTCATGCCTCGGTGTTTGAAAGCGTGATCGAGGCCAGGCTCGAAACGCTAGGGCCGGCACGCGAAGTCGCGCGCGCCGCGGCCGTCGCGGGCAATCGTTTCAATCAGGAATTGTTGCGCGCGTTGTTGCCGGAGCTCGACGGCGAACTCATCGCAAACGCGCTGGATTCACTGAGCGAGGCCGGGTTCCTGATCCGCGTGCGGCCTTTTGGCGTTCCGGTCTATGGCGTGCGCCATGCGCTTATCCAGGAGACGATCTACAACGCAACGCTGCGCAAGAAACGGCAGGCCTTGCATCGCCACCTGTTTGCCGCGGTGAGCCGCAACCGAAACCTGGCCGGGTGGCTGAGCACCGCCGAGGTCGCCGAGCACGCCGAGCGCGCAGGCCTTATGGAGGACGCGATCGCTCAGTTCGTGATCGCAGGCACGGAAAGCTCGTCGCGCTCGGCAATGGCGGAAGCGAGGCAGATACTCGAGCATGCATTGGCGCTCTGCGAGCACGTTGCGGCAGCCGACAGGCGAGACGCGCTGCGGCTATCGGCCATGATCGTGCTCGGTCCCATCCTGACCGCTGTCGAAGGTCCGAACTCGGGGCCCGCCCGCAAATTGTACGAGGACGGCGTGGTGATAGCCCGGCGGCGGCCGGTGGCCGAGCGGGCCAAGTGGTTCCCGATCTACTGGGGCTGGTGGTTCACGGATACCGTCATGGACGGCGAGCGCGCGGAAGTGGTGCTCAGCGATCTCAGGGATGTCGAGGATGCCGAAGTGCAACTCCAGGCCAGGCATTGCGTGTGGGCAATCGACTTCAATCTTGGCCGCCACGACCGCTGCATCGCGGCAGTCGACGCAGGACTTTCGCTCTATGAGCACGGCCAGGGCAAAGCCAATGCTGCGTTGTTCGGCGGGCATGACGCGAGGGTCTGCGGGCTCGCCCACCGCGCCTTGTCGCTTTGGTTTGTCGGAAAGCCGGCAAGCGCGATCCATTCGATGTCGGAAGCTAGGAGCTGGGCGCAGCAAACCGGACATGCCGGCAGCATCGCACATGCCTATCTCAACGAGGCGATGCTGCATTGCTATCGCCGAGATTTTTCGAGGTTACGAAGCGTGATAGCGGATCTGCGCCACTTGACGGAGCGCCATTATATGCCCGCTCTCGCCGCCGCAGCGCAAATCTTCGAAGGCTGGTGCGACGGCAACGCCGGCCAGGTCGAGAGCGGCAGGGAGAAAATGCGGCAAGGCCTTGGCCTCCATGGCGAGTTCCAGACGCCTGAGGACGAACCGGTCTATTGCGGCATGCTGGCAGAGCTTTTGACACGAACTGCCGAGGTCGATGAGGCGCTCGCGTTGCTGGGCTCGGCTGTGGCGCAGGCCGAGGCCGGCGGCAGCCGCTTCTGGCTGGCAGAGCTCTACAGGCGAAGGGCGGAGCTACTTCTTCTCCAGGGCGATGCGGAGGCGGACGTAATCGCTGCCCTCGAAAAGAGCATCGCCATAGCCGCGGAGCAAAGTGCCGTGCCTTTCCTCGTCAGTACATACGAGACCCTTCAATCATCAGGCCTGTCGCCTGAACTGTCGTCGCGCTATCGCGATCGGGTCGAACGTGCGAAATCCGCTCTCGAGCCGGGCGCCGCGCTGATCGTCAATCCCGAATCGGCCGTTCGGCACTAGCGGGCCCTGCAAGAGCATCCGCGATGCTGGAGCGATATCAACGCCTTGGTCCGCCGCCCGACGAGGCGCTGGCGAGGCTGATGAAGATGCGCGAAGGCCTGGGCATCACGCGGATCGCCGACATCACCGGGCT
Organism: Mesorhizobium sp. LSHC412B00; assembly: GCF_000503035.1. NCBI lineage: Bacteria > Pseudomonadati > Pseudomonadota > Alphaproteobacteria > Hyphomicrobiales > Phyllobacteriaceae > Mesorhizobium > Mesorhizobium sp. LSHC412B00. Next base: position 102,877 of record NZ_AYWB01000013.1, read on the forward strand.
CGACCAGCTTGGTATCCCGGTCGTGCAGGTGACAAGACCTTTCTCGCTCTCCAACGCGGTCGCGCAAGGCAAGGGCGCCACCCTGGTGCAAGCCGGGATATCGGCCATGCTGGAATCGGCCGAGAGCTTCTTTGCAGAGCAGGTGGCGAATTTCGAACCAGTCGTCGGCTGCGCCGATCAATTGGGCATCCCGCCAGATCGTTTCGAAAGGTATCTCCAAGGGGGCACCGCGCCGGGATGGCGCGGCAGGGAGACCGCGTGGGTAGCCGCAGACAATCTTCTTACCGGCAGCCGCGACCTGGTCCCGTTCGAGCTCGTGCACACCGCCTATGTGTTGCCGTCGCTGCCCCATGACGGCATTTTCGCGGCATCGACGAGCGGTTTGGCAGCAGGCTTCGCGGAGCCGGATGCCATCGTTCATGGCATGCTTGAATGCATCGAACGCGACGCGATCGCCACGGCATACCGGACCCACGGGTTTTTCCACCGTCAACGCATCGATCCCGAGACGATCGATGATCCGTCGCTCCGCGATCTCCTGAAAACTTTGGCGGCCAAGAACGTGCTGGTTGGCCTTTGGCAAGCTTTGTCGCCGTTGGGCATACCGGTGGTGTGGTGCCATCTGCTGGAAGACGAACCGACAGAAACGGTCCTTTTGGATCATCCGGCTGATGGCTCGGCTGCCGGTTTCAGTCCCGCCGGCGCGGCGGTGCACGCCATCTACGAAGCGGCCCAGGCCCGTCTGGCGGCGATCTCGGGCGCGCGCGATGACCTGACGCGCGCGTCCTATCCGAAATACCCCGATCGGCAGGTGATTGCAGCGCATCGCCGGCTCCTCCGCGACGGCCCGCGCAGCGTGGATTTCGGCGCGTTCGCCGAGCAGAAGTTCAACACGGCGTCGGACGGGCTGTCGGTCCTCTTGGCAATTCTCGAAGAGAGAGGGTTCGATGCGGTTCACCTAATCCGGGTGGGAACGAAACCGTTCGACGCCCTGTCGGTTGTCAGGATTGTCATCCCTGCCTTGCAGCCGCTCTTGCAGGGGTAGGGATTATGCGCCCGAAACTCGTCTTCACTGGCCCTACCGTGTCCCATTCCGACGCGTTGAAGGTCGTCGATGCGGTATGCCTTCCCCCGGCCGTGCAAGGCTCGATCGTTTCGGCCGTGCAGCATTTCGACCCGAGTGCGATCCTTCTCATAGATGGCGGTTTTCAGACCGAGCCGGCGGTTCGGCACAAGGAAATCCTGTGGGCCCTCAGCCGCGGCATTCATGTCGTCGGCGCGGCCAGCATGGGTGCCCTTCGAGCAGCCGAGCTGTTCCCCCATATGCAAGGCGTCGGGCTTATCTACCGATGGTATCGCCGCTGCGCCTTTGCACCCGACGACGCAGTAGCGGTATTGCATGGACCGGCCGAGGTGAATTTCGCTCAATTGACGCATGCGCTGATTGACCTGCGCCGGACCCTTCGTGCTGCTTGCCGGCGCGGCGTGATTTCACCCGAACAGCAGGCGAGGCTCGAGGGTGTGGCACAGGCCGTCAATTTTCGCGATCGCACCCTGGCACGGATGGTCCGGGATGCGCACGACGGCAAGGACGACGTCGAGAACTTGTGCAGGGAGCTCGGCGCCGCTTTCGTCCAGCAAAAAAAGCAAGATGCCCTGCGGGCACTCGAACTTTTGCGAGAGCAAGCATTTGAAAAAGCATACCCCGTGCCGGAATTACAGCTAACCACGGCCTTCTCCAAGGATATGGATGATGCGGGGCTGGCGCTATAGGCCCTGACCTCTTGGCGGCCGACGATTTACGAAACGTAAGCACCGTGATAGCGTGGCATCGTCAGAGGGGGCCAAGCAATTGGACGCGGTCGATCGTGCCGTTGCGCAAGGTGTGCTGGGTACGCGGTTCCTGGTCTACCCGCAGGTCCCTCACCTTTCGGGTTACGGAACACCCGAAACAGTATGGATTTCTACTCCACCCGATCTGATCCGCTCCGGCCCGGAAGATCACCGCATCTACGTTCGCGATCCGCTCCTCGACAAGGAGCCTTATGACTACCCTTATCTGCCACCGTTTGTCGGCGAAACCTTTCCACCTGCACAGGCTGGCTTTGACGGCCATTTCGATCAGCTTTCCTTGACCTCGCGGCAGTTCCTTTCTGCGCACGCTTTCGCCTCGGTCAGCCGCGTGCTGGACATCTGGGAAAGCTACCTCGGCAAACCGATTGTCTGGTATTTCGCCGAGACGTTCGAGCGGCTCGAAATCATCCCCTTCGTCGACTGGGAGAATGCGCAATCGGGCTATGGCTATCTGGAACTCGGCCGAGAGCGCGGCATCGACGGAGGCAACTATCCCTATGCGCTCAACTTCGATGTGATCGCACATGAGGTCGGCCACGCAATCTTGTTTTCGCTGTTCGGGACACCAACTGGCGGCCTGACTCAAGGCGATTTCGGACCGTTCCACGAAGCCAGCTCGGATCTGGTCTCGCTCTTGTCCTTCCTGAATTTCGACAGCGGCATGGACCGGCTGCTGCGGCACTGCAATGGCAACCTGCTTGTTCTCAATGAGTTGAACCGGATTGCCGAGCTGACTGGCGATCGGCAGATCCGCCTCGCCAGCAACGCACGCCGCATGTCGGAGGTGACGGCGGAAATCCATGACAGGTCACGGCCATTCACGGGGGCTGTGTTCGACACGATCGTCCACGTCTACCACGCGGCACTGGTGCACGAGGGGTTGGCCGACGAGCGGCTGCTGGGGATCGATATTAAGGATGTCGACCAATCCGACATGCAGCGCATTTCGGATTTCACGTCCCGCGCCTTCCGCGCTCGGCCCTTCATGTTCAAGAGCATGCTGATCAGAGCAAGGGACGAGGTGGCTCTCGCACTTGCTCAGGCATGGCCACGCCTCGATGCGGACGACCTGTCGTTCGAAAAGGCCGCGGCGTTGGTGGTGGACTCCAGCGATCGCGTCGCGCCGATGCTCGCGGAAAAATTCGATGAGAACTTCAGCTGGCGGGAGATCTTGTGAACTGAAGGATGCAGCAAAAAGGAGCGAGGAAAATGAGCGACGACTATCACCGACCGACACTAACCTTTCCGTCAGGCGCTTACAACGCAACACAGGTTAGGCTCTATGGCTTGGGGGCGGAAATTGGACTTAGCGTGCCCGGTGCGCCAGCACCCTTTGGTGACACCGGCATGTATGTCGAAACCGCGCCTGGGGAACCTATCACCGACGAGCAACATGTCAACGCACTTGAAGTATTGAAGAGGTATGACAGCAACAAAGGCCGCCAAGATATAATAAATGGAAATATCCCATTTCCAAAAATACCAATCAGAGTCTCCTACCATTTCAAGATCGACCTGAAGAATTTTGGCGCTGCGGTCCTTTCAACGGTAGGCAGTACCTTCATGCTCGGATCATCTCCAGAACAGAAAACATCGTGCGGGATAATTGTCGGTTATGCCTATGAGGGACATACCTACGATTTGCCAAAGCCCAAGATAATGATCATCCCGGCGTTTCCGGAACCCAAGATTCCGGCGGACGATTCGGAATTTGACGCCAAGGAACCTGAAGGCTACGCGGTTTGGCTCGTCGATAAGCTCAACGAATGCGTGGAGTTGGAGATGAACCAGGGCTTTGTCGAACAGATCGTCCTCGAGGCGAACCTTCCAGGCAAGCGTTCACCGACGATGTACGCATCCAAGATGACGATGGGACACCGTGGCGGAAAGCTGAGCGACTAGTCTCTCATGTTCCCTGTCAAGGTTGAAGGCAAGAAGGCTCGCCTGCTTGGCAGGTTTGCCATGCAGTCGGATCGGCTGAAGCTGCACAGGGCTGGGGGGTGGAGCTCAGAGACGACGGTTGATCAGACTCTCATTCCGCGGGTTGGGTACGGCCTTCCGTGTCTTGGTCTCGGGGCTGTCCTCGGTCTAGAGGGCGGGCGTGGGGCGCATCGGCTCGGCGACATAACTGGCGACGGGAGTTCCGCACGATGGCCATGTTGTGCGCCCTGGTTGTCACCGCCGGCCGAGATCCATTGAATCCTGTCGACACGAACGCGAAAGGCTTCATCACATCGATATCCGAGAGGCCCTCGGCATCCTCGCCGTGTCCGGCAAACGGGATTTAGCTGTCGCGCCAGTCAACGAGTGTGTCCGCTTTCCGAATGCTACCACCCGAAACCGGACAGGCAGGAAGCGGCCCAAATGCGACATTCAATTTTCGTCGTGCCCCTGCCAGGGATTTGGCGTGCCCCAGCCGCTTACGTTGCGTCTAGTCCCGCCATGTAAGCCTTCGCGCCACGAGGGACCGCACGCCACTGACGGACAACTATGATGTGGACCACCAGTTTGGCGCACCCAATCGGCCACGCCAGCCCGCAGCCTCATTCACGGCGTGGTCGTGAACCCGCACTGCTTCTGTTCCATCTCGATCTGCTTGGTGATGCGGATGGCGTTCTGGGCGTAGGCTTCCGTCACGGTGCCGCTGTTGACGGTCTTGTCCTTCAGCGGGCTGACGGCCGCGCAGAGGTGGAAGACATGCTCGGTGTCGGACTTGGCGGCGCCGTTTTCCGGCGCGATCCAGTAGACGACATCTTGGCCATTGGGGTGCGCCGCGTCCTTCGTCGCCGCGGCCACCGTGGTGGAGTCGGTGGCGATCGCCTGCGCCTGGGCGGCGACCTCGGGCGAACAGGCCGTGGTCGGCTGCCCCGCCTTGATCTGTTCCGCGCAGGTGTTCATGTCCTGCGTGTACTGCTCGACCGATGGCGGCTGGTAGCTGACCCCGATCAGCGTCGCCAGCACGGCCAGCACGGCGCCGATACCGCCGGCCACCTTCTTGCTCTTCGGGTCCATGTTCTTGTCGTTGAGGATCAAGAGAACCAGCGGCAGGAAGGCAATCAGGGTGATGATCGCGCCGAGCTGGTTCTGGACAAAGAACCGGAACGTGTCGGATTCGCGGGCCGGGTCCTTCCGGTTGGCCGCCTTCCAGAGCAGGCTGCCGGCGATGGCGAATATCGCGATCCCGACCAGGATGCCGATCAGCAGCGGCAGGTTTCCCTGGTCGAACTTGTGCTTGTAGAGCAGTACGATCCCGGCGATCTCGCCGCCAATGGCGATGACCCACGACAGCACGGCGAACAGGCGCAGCCGCGTGGCCCCGGACTTCTGGCCCTGCGTTGCCTGCCAGTCCTTGGTAACGTCTACGGTCGGCTTGTTGTCGGTCATGACCAGATCCCCCGGTATCGACACTTTTGCGGGGCGTCAAAGGCGCCCGGCGCAGCGTCATTGATCGAACGTCGCCTGCCCCGGCGCGAAAGCGCCACGGCAGACCCCATCCTTATTGCGCATGATGGGATTCGTCCATAGCCGAGCGGGCGGACGAGGATGCCGGCGATGGCGCGGAGGAGGGCAGGGCAATCGCATATGGAGCTGGCGCAATCCCATGCGATTGCCCGGGAAGAGGGAAGTCACCCCTTGGCCTACACGAACCGGCCCAGCGCATCGACGATCAGATCACAGAACTTCGCATGGTCGAGCTTCATCGCCACGCTATGGCGGAAGTCGGTCTGCTCGCTCGCCGTACCGCCGAAATGGTGCATCGCGCCCATTTTCTCGAAATTGCAGATGCCCTTGGTCCAGCGTCCCGCAAGCTCGACGCGGATATCGGCCTTTTGGACGCGGGCAGTCTGGCGCGGCCTCCTTAGCGACTCTCCCGTTCCCTGAATTGATTTGTATACAAATGTTTCTGGCCCGGCATCGGTTTGTGAAGCGCTTCACCGTTGCCGCGCAATCGATCGGTTACAGAGGTGGCGCAAGAGCGGGCCTAAGGCAGCGCTCTGCTGCTGCATGGAGGTAACCGATGTTTGAAAGTCTCAGCAGAATTCGCGCTGCCCTGGCGCGCGCCAGCAAGCACAGGAAGACCGTCCGCGCACTGAACGCGCTGCCGACGGAGATCCAGAAGGACATTGGCTGGACGGAGTCGAGGTCGATCGATGAGATAAGGCTGCCGTTCTAGGGCCGCATCCAGCGTCGCTAATATATCGCTCGCCATCGATTGTTCGGAAGCGTACAGTATAGCATCGTCAGCCACATCAATGGGCGCTGACGCTTGGGAGCGACCATCGCACTCCTGCCCCGACAGGAGGCATTGGAGACATGGCGGAGCAACCGAGACAGTCCGGTCTGAGCGCCGAGGCGCTCGCGGCCTTGGCGCGGGAAACCGGGGCCTCCGAGCAGCAGATACAAGAGATCGCATCGCTGATCGGCAACGATCGCTCGTCCATCGTGCGCGAAGCGCGCATGGTTGCGGCTGACCGCCCGAAGCGCTGATCCAGGAAAAAGCTGCTGGATTGATCCATGGGGCGTCGCCCCTGATTTGTCGGTTTTGTACGAAGTACAATGGCTGAATCCGAGTCAGCTATCGTCCAATGACCGTTTGCATTTGGGCAGGGCGCCGACGGCTGGGAGATGACATGTGCTCTTGCCCTGGGGAGAGAGCGATGGACCAGTCGGTCAGCAAGGAGAAAAGCGGCCTTTTGCGCCGCATGAACCCGGCCGACTTCGCACTGCTTGCGCCGCATTTGCATCATCGTGTGCTCGATCTCAAAGCCCCGCTCGAAATGGCGGGCGAGCCGGTCGCCTCGGTATGCTTCCTGGAAAGCGGCCTGGCCTCGGTGGTGGCGAGGAACCGGCCGGGCCTGGACACCGAGGTCGGCATCATCGGCCACGAAGGCATGTCGGGCTCCGCCTTGGTGATGGGCGCCGACTGGGCGCCCCATGATTGCTACATGCAGATGCCGGGCGAGGCGGTGTGCATCGATTCCGAGCCGTTCAAGGCAGCGCTGCAGAAAAGCCCGACGCTTCGCGCCTTCCTGCTGCGCTATGCCCATTATCTGCACGGCCAGACCAAATCCACGGCACTGAGCAATGCCCGCGCCAAGCTCGAGGATCGGCTGGCCCGATGGCTCCTGATGTGTGACGACAGGGTGGTCGGCCACCAGATCCAGATCACGCATGAGTTCCTGTCCGTCATGCTCGGCGTCAGGCGTCCGGGCGTCACCATCGGCCTGCAGATCCTGGAAGGGCGCGGCCTGATCCGGTCGAGGCGCGGCGAGATCGTCATTCGCGACCGGGATGGCCTGATCGCCGTCGCCGACGGTTTCTATGGCCAGGCCGAGGCCGAATACGAACGCCTGCTGGGCTGAGCCTGGCACGGGCTGGAAATGGCCGACGCGAATGCCGGTGAAAGCATGTTGCCAGAGCCGCGCCGGCCATTTGCGGCCATCTGGGGAGAGGCCGCCCGGCAAATCTAGCATCGGCGTAAAAGCGGGCAACGAACCGCAATCGCTTGGTAAAAACCGTACAATCGAATTGTGTTGAACCTTGGTTCGGCAAGAGTATGAATCTGCTGTCGTCGACCATGTATATGGGGCGCTGGCGCCTGAGGCTTCGACAGGCTCGCGCGCCCGATGTGAACGGGGAAAACCGAAATGGCAGAACTGCTTTTCGATGTATCCGCCTTCGATTGCGCCATCCTGCGCGCCGCCTTCATCAAATCGGTGATGGAAGACAATGTCCCGGAAAAGCGCTGGCGCGCGCTCGCCGCTTCCCTGGTTCGCGACCTGACCGACCACGAAGACGTCGAGCCGGATCTGCTCGGCTGGATCACGCGCAAGTAGCAATATCCTGACGGTCCGGCGGCTACCCCAGCCACCACCACAGCGCCGCGATCGCCGCAAGCACCGCCGCCACCGACAGCCCCAGCATGATGTAGCTGCCCTTGATGATGTCGCGGATGATCTTCTTCACGCTTTCGCGGTCGTTGAGGTTGGGGAAAGGCTCGTTGGGCAGCGCCACGCCGAGGAAGCCGCAGAGCGGCGCCCAGCCATCGCTGACCTTGAACACCAGAAGCTTCTCCGGCGGCACGGCCGCTATCACCTCCTCGGTATAGGCGTTGTAGCGCGCCACCGCCTTGGCGCGGTCGTCCATCACGCCGGCAAGCGTGCGGCCCCAGATCAGCCTGTGCGACATGTCGCCGAATTTGCGGCCGAACGGCGTCAGCCATTCCAGCACCTTGAACTGCCACAATGTCTCGGTGAAGTGGATGGTGTCGATGGTGCTGTCGTACCAGGCCTCGGCGCCGCGCGGATGCAGGGTGAGCAGCACCTTGGCGTCGGGATAGGCGGCCATCAATTCGCGCCACACGCAGCATCCCGGATTGTCGACCGTCGCCTTGTAATTGGCAAAGACTCTGGTCCAGTCGTGCTGGCTGCCGGGCGGGCTGTTGGCCACCTTGCGCCAGAAGTCGAGATGGCCCTTGTTGGCCTTGTTGAGGATGACTTCCTGCATGTGATAGCTGGGAAGGCCCAGCCTGTTCAGCGCGGCAAAGGTCGACCATGTGCCGGTGCGGCCGAATCCGGCCCCGATGAGCTCAAGCGTCATTTTACCCCCCTTGTTGAGACCGCTTTTCTTTTTATGCCGGTCCGCTCGGAATGAGGTTGCATCCGCGCCCCTCGGCGCGCAACAATTTTCCCTGTCCAGGGCAGAAATGTGTTTGCTTTTTCGTCTGGGCCACGCGGAATGAGGGTTTGGCTATTCCAGCGGGTGAGGGAGCCTGATAATAGGTCAGTCAGATTGACCTAAATCGCATGGCCAGAACGGTCATGCTGGACCAGATGCCGTATCCCGGGAGGTGGGCTCGTGAGTTTGATGGACCTGTTGGCGTCGCGCGCCTCGCGCATGAAGGCGTCGGAAATCCGCGAGCTGCTCAAACTGCTCGACCAGCCCGACATCATCTCCTTTGCCGGCGGCATCCCCGATCCGGCCTTGTTTCCGGCCCAGGCGATCGCCGATGCCTATGCCTCGGTGCTGGGCGGTGCGGAGGCGAGCGCAGCACTTCAGTATCAGGTCTCCGAAGGCTATCTGCCGCTCAGAAAATGGCTGGCCGGCCAGATGGGCAAGCTCGGCATTGCCTGCGACGAGCACAACATCTTCATCACCTCCGGCTCGCAGCAGGCGCTGGATTATCTCGGCAAGCTTTTCCTGTCGCCCGGCGACACAGCACTGGTAACATGGCCGACCTATCTCGGCGCGCTGCAGGCCTTCAACGCCTACGAACCGCGCTACGACCGGCTGACGCCGGACGGCGGCAACATGACGCCTGCCGCCTACCAGGCCGCTGCTGCCGCTGCAGGCGGCAAGGTGAAATTCGCCTATCTGGTGCCCGATTTCGCCAACCCGACCGGCGAGACGCTGAACCGCCAGCAGCGCGAGGCGGTGCTTGACCTCGCCGACGAGCTCGACATTGCTATCATCGAGGACGCCGCCTATCGCGCGCTGCGCTATGACGGCGAGGGCCAGCCGCCGATCCTGGCGCTCGACTGCGAACGCTCCGGCGGCATCGAAAACGCCCGCACGCTCTATTGCGGCTCGTTCTCGAAAATCCTGTCACCGGGCATGCGCGTCGGCTGGGTCTGCGCGCCGCGCCGCGTCGTCGAGCGGCTGGTGCTGATGAAGCAGGCGTCGGACCTGCACAGCCCGTCGATCAACCAGCTGGTCATGCACCGCGTCTCCGAGGCCGTGTATGACGGCCAGGTGGAAAAGCTGATCGGCGCCTATCGCCAGCGCCGCGACGGCTTGCTTGCGGCACTCGAAGCGGAAATGCCGGATGGCGTCAGCTGGAGCCGACCGGAAGGCGGCATGTTCGTCTGGCTGACGTTGCCTGAGGGTTCGGATGCCACCGCGCTGCTCGCCCGCTCGGTCAAGGAAGCCCGCGTGGCGTTCGTGCCGGGCAACGCATTCTACGCCGACGGTTCGGGCCGCAACACGATGCGGATGAGCTTTACGCTCGCAGATGAACGCGCCGTGGGTGAAGGCGTGCCGAGGCTGGCGAAATTGATGGGCTAATCTCCCCCCTCGAGGGGGAGATGTCGCCGAAGGCGACAGAGGGGGTCGCCGCGCGTGGAGCGCTAACCTTCATCAGTCGCAGGAGGTCGCGCCCAGTCGAGCCGACCCCCTCTGGCCTGCCGGCCATCTCCCCCTCAAGGGGGGAGATTAGCTCACTCCGCCACCACCAATTTATCCTGCGTCTTCGTCTCGAAATCGCTGGCGTCGTGGCGCTCGTGCAGTTGCATGGCCGGGTCGCCGAAGGCGCGGTTGACCATGCGGCCGCGCTGCACCGTCGGGCGGGCGTCGATCGCCTTGGCCCAGCGTTGTACGTGCTCGTAGTCCTGCACCGACAGGAATTCGGCGGAATCATTGTACATGCGGCCGAGCGCAAGGCCGCCATACCAGGGCCATACCGCCATGTCGGCGATCGAATAGAAGGCGCCGCCGAGATATTCAGTCTCCGCCAGCCGCCGGTCGAGCACGTCGAGCTGGCGCTTGGTCTCCATGGCGAAGCGGTCGATGGCGTATTCGATTTTTTCGGGCGCATAGGCGTAGAAATGGCCGAAGCCGCCGCCGAGATAGGGCGCCGAACCCATCTGCCAGAACAGCCAGGACAAGGTTTCCGCGCGCGCCGGCTGTTCGGTCGGCAGGAACTCGCCGAACTTTTCCGCGAGATAAAGCAGGATCGAACCGGACTCGAAGACGCGGACAGGCGTCTTGCCGCTGCGGTCGAGCAGCGCCGGGATCTTGGAGTTGGGGTTGACCTCGACAAACCCCGAGCCGAACTGGTCGCCATCGTTGATGCGGATCAGCCAGGCGTCGTATTCGGCGCCCTTGTGGCCGAGCGCCAGAAGCTCCTCCAGCATGACAGTCACTTTGACCCCATTCGGCGTCGCCAGCGAATAGAGCTGCAGCGGATGCTTGCCGACCGGCAGCACCTTGTCATGCGTCGGACCGGCAATAGGCCGGTTGATGCTGGCGAACGTGCCGCCATTGGCTTTCTTCCAGCTCCAGACTTTCGGCGGGGTGTATTCGGTCATGCGGGAAATTCCTTGGGTTTGGCGGGGCGAAAACGACTTGCGCGAGGGCGCGAGACTGATGGCGGAAAAGTCGGCGGAACCTAGATACGGGAACACATAGGTGCAATTCAGAAAGGTTCAACTTGTGTTGAACTATTATCGATGTCGGCGCCGCCCCTCATCGCCCTGCCGGGCACTTCTCCCCGTATAGTGACGGGGAGAAGGACGCTGTCGCCTACTGATTTCCCCAATTGCCAGCGTTGCCAAGAGCGCCGATGTTGCGACCATCTCCCTTCTCCCCGTCGCTATACGGGGAGAAGGTGCCGGCAGGCGGATGAGGAGCAGCGCCAGCCTCTGAAATGATTGCCTTGTTGCCTAAGCCCTTGCGCCCTGTGCAGCGCGGCATACCTATAGAGGATACTGCCCACGCATAATCTGCCAGGATGAAAGCATGCCCATCGATCCCGTTTCCCCGCTCTTGCGCTCCGTCGTTGGCGTGCGCGCCATGGTTCCCGACGATGCCTTCACGGCCAATGCCCTGGGCACGCGCCGGGAAGGCAGCGGCGTCGTCATCCGCGGCGACGGGCTGGTGCTCACCATAGGCTATCTCATCACCGAGGCCGAGGAGGTCTGGCTGACCGACCAGGACGGCCGCGTCGTGCCGGCACATGCGCTGGCCTATGACCAGGAGACAGGCTTCGGCCTGGTGCAGGCGCTGGCGCCGCTCGGCCTGCCGGCGGTGGCGCTGGGCGACGCCTCGAAGGCCAAGATCGGCGACCCCGTGGTCTTTGCCGACGGCACCGGCCGCTCGGTCAAGGCGCACATCGTCACCAAGCAGGAATTCGCCGGCTATTGGGAATATCTGCTTGACGAGGCGATCTTCATTGCCCCGGCGCATCCGTCCTGGGGCGGCGCGGCGCTCATCGGCCAGGATGGCAGCCTGCTCGGCATCGGTTCGCTGCTTTTGCAGATGAGCCGCAACGGCGAGGTCGCCGACATCAACATGGTCGTGCCGATCAACCTTCTGACCCCGATCCTCGACGATCTGCTGACGCGCGGCCAGGTGGCGAAGCCGCCGCGCCCATGGCTCGGCGCCTTCTCGGCCGAGTCGAACGGTGCGGTCGTGGTGATGAGCGTCGCCGAAGGCGGCCCCGCCGCCAAGGCCGGCCTGCGCCAGGGCGACATCATCTCCGACGTGCGCGATGGCGAGGTCGACGGTCTCGCCGATTTCTACCGCAAGCTATGGCAGAATCCGGCGGGTTCGGAGATTCCTCTCAGGGTCGTGCGTGACGGTCGTGAGACTTGGCTGCGAGTGAAATCCGCCGACCGAAACAGCTTTTTGAAGAAACCGCATCTGCAGTGAAGATCGCGGGATAAACGTGCTGACACTGGCCGGTGCGTTGGCGGGACAGCGGCCCCCTTGCCGGCCATCTCCCCCACGAGGGGGGAGATTGGCTGCCCCCTCAATCCCCGCATACCCTAAAAGGCGTCCCCGTGTCCCACTCCGCGAAGGGCACGACCTGGCCTTCGACAGACACGATACTGTTCACCTTGCTGTCATCATCCTGCGTCTGCATACTTTTGCCCTTGCCGGTCAGCACGTCGTAGTCGCAGCTGCTGTAGACGACAACGGACTGGTATTTGTAATGGTCATAGGCAACGCCGGCGACGACGAAGGCCTCGTTGCGCCAGGCGATGGTCAGCGTCATGTCGGTCCGCTCGCCGGGGCCGATCAGCCCCGGCAGATAGATCTTGATCGAGCCGTTGGGCAGCAAGGTCAACTCCGGTTCGATGCCGGAGCCCTCATAATGCGGCTGGTCGTAGTCGTTCCATTCGCCGTAGACCTGCTCATGCACGACGCCGGCGGGTTTCAGAAAATTGTACTTTTTGTCCCTCAGGAAGAAATGCATGTCCATGGTATCGTCTTCGGGCTCGGTCTCGACGATCATCGCCAGATCGGCGGCGCCGTCCCCATTGAAGTCGCCGGTCAGCGCGGTGATGATCTTCTGGGTTTCGATGGGTTCGGCGAGCGCCGAGGCCGGCAGCAGAAGGATGAGGCCGAGTAACATCGCTCGCATGGCATTTCCCCCGAATTGCAGTCTGCCTTGCCCGGCTGACCAGCAGGAAACTGCCACGGGCGTCGGCTGCGGCGCAAGCCGGCTCGCAATAGGCTAGGGGGTATCGACGCCGCTGACGGAAACTGGCATCGACAGCCGATACAGCCGGCCCGGCAACAACGAGGTGATGATGGCGCCGTTCAAGGTCGATCCCGACAAGGTTCATGAATTCCCCGATCCCGACAGTTTTTACGCCTGGCTGCGCGAAAATCATGCCGGCGAGAGCGAGGTCTGGATCAAGGTCCACAAGGTCGGCTCGGGCCTCGCCTCGATCACGCCGAAGCAGGCTATCGACGTGGCGCTGTGCTTCGGCTGGATCGACGCCATACGCAAGCCGCTCGACGACAAGAGCTTTCTGCAGCGCTACACGCCGCGCGGCAAGAAGAGCATCTGGAGCAAGATCAACATCGACAATGTCGCCCGCCTGGTCGAGGAGGGCCGCATGACTGAACACGGGCTGAAACAGGTCGAGGCGGCCAAGGCCGACGGCCGCTGGGACCGCGCCTATGCCTCAGGCAAGGACATGAAGATCCCTGACGATCTGCAGGCCGCCATCGATGCCGAGCCAAAGGCGAAAGAGATGCTGGCGAAGCTTTCCGCCCAAAACCGCTTCGCGCTCGCCTTCCGCACCCACAACATGAAGACGGAGGCGGGGCGCAGGAAGAAGATCGAGGCTTTCGTCGCGATGCTGAAGCGCGGCGAGAGGATCTATCCGCAGAAGCGGTGAGGCGACGGCAAGCGGCTGCCATGGTGCGCGCAGCTAAAAACCCGCTTGTGAGGTTCTGGCCTCGCTTGCCCGGACATAACATATTGTCTTTACGGTATTTTCCACTCGTCGTGCGGATGATAGCTGCGATAGTGGAAAAAAGTAACAACATATTGTTAATTAAGAGTTTTCCACTATGTTAACTTGACCCTGGCTTAAGAGTGGAAAACGATGCTGAGAGAGTTGACCGGCGAGCAGCGGCGCCAACTCATAGATACGCAACAGGTCTACGAGGCTTGGCAGCATGCTGATGACCAGCGCCAAAGGCGCTTTGCAGGCAGCATGCGCTGGGTTGAGCGCAGCGGTGCTGAATACCTGCTGCGGAAGGTCCGGCAGGTCGAGAATTCACTCGGGCCGAAAAGCAGCCAGACGGAGAAGGCGTTCGCTGCGTTTTCCGAGGGCAGGGTGCAGAACAAGGATCTGCTGGCAGGTCTGGCCGATCGCCTGAACGGCCTGGCGAAAGTCAATGTGGCAATGGGGTTGGGCAGGGTACCGGCCATCGCCGCACGGATATTGCGGCGGTGCGCCGAAACAGACCTGCTGGGCAAGCAGTTGCTGGTTGTCGGCACGAATGCGCTGTTCGCTTACGAGGCTCTGGCGGGCGTCCAGATCACCAGCGGTCTCACGGCAACCGGCGACATCGACCTGCTCTTCGATTCGCGACGTCGCATCAGCTTCGTGACCGGCGAGAGGGTAAGCCAGTCCGGCCTGATAGGCGTGTTGCGTAAAGTGGACAGGTCCTTCAAGCCGCTCCAGCCCCGGGCCTTCAGGGCAGCGAACCGTGATGGCTATCTGGTCGACCTGATCCGTCCGCAGGCAAGACATGTCCTCAAGGACAACGCCACTACCTCGATTACACAGCATGCCGACGATCTCGACAGCGCACCCATGGAGGGGCTGCAATGGCTCATCAACGCCCCGAAGGTGGAGGCTGTGGCGATCGATGAGCGTGGCTATCCCGTAAGCATGCCGACGGTCGACCCTCGAATGTTCGCTCTGCACAAGGCTTGGCTGGCCACGCTGCCTGATCGGTCTGCGGTCAAGGCAATGAGAGATCGTGAACAGGCGGAAGCGGCTGCACGCATTGCCACCGCCTATCTTGCCCTTCCGCTGGACAGCGAACATCTCAAAAGGCCTCCGGCGGCATTGCGAGACGCCGCGGCCGCAACGCTGTCCCTTCCTGGCCCGAGCGGCTTTTCCGAAGACCTTCCAATTGAGCCGGACTGGTAGCGCCCACACGCCATGCTACGAAAATAGCATTCTCCCCTTGCGAAATGTGATGCTACGGTTCCCGGCGCACCCAGGGCGGAGGGGTTGCCAAGAGGAGAAGTGGCGGGCGCTGGCCCGGATTTCAGCGAGAACCGGACGGAGCTGTTGAACCATTGCAAGGCCGCCGCGTTTTCCAGCGTCGGCCACAAGGGAGGAACCACCTGTGAAAGCATCCTATCTCGTCTCAGCCGCGCTGCTTGCGGCGACTGCGATGCCGGCGGCGGCCGGCGAAATTTCCGACGGCAAGGTCAAGATCGGCATCCTCAACGACCAGTCGGGCGTCTATGCCGATTTCGGCGGCAAATGGTCGGTCGAGGCCGCCAGGATGGCGGTCGAGGATTTTGGCGGCAAGGTGCAGGGCGCGCCGATCGAGATCGTCAACGCCGATCACCAGAACAAGCCCGACATTGCCTCCAACATTGCGCGCCAGTGGTACGACACCGAGCAGGTCGACGCGATCATGGAACTGACGACATCCTCGGTGGCGCTCGCCGTCCAGGGGTTGTCCAAGGAAAAGAAGAAGATCGACATCGTCACCGGAGCGGCATCGGCCGACCTGACCGGCAAGCAATGCTCGCCCTACGGTTTCCACTGGGCTTACGATACCCACTCGCAGGCGGTCGGCACCGGCGGCGCGCTGGTGCAGCAGGGCGGCGACAGCTGGTATTTCATCACCGTCGACTATGCCTTCGGCTATTCGCTGAAGGAGCAGACCTCAAAGGTTGTTGAGGCAAGCGGCGGCAAAGTGCTGGGCGAGGTGCGTTACCCCTTGGGATCGACGGATTATTCCTCCTTCCTGCTGCAGGCGCAGTCCTCCGGCGCCAAGGTTATCGGCCTTGCCAATGCCGGCCTCGACACCTCCAATACCATCAAGCAGGCGGCCGAGTTCGGCATCGTCGCCGGCGGCCAGCGGCTGGCAGCACTTCTGTTCACGCTTGCCGAGGTGCACGGCCTCGGCCTGCAGGCGGCGCAGGGCGTGGTGCTCACCGAAGGGTTTTACTGGGACCGCGACGACAAGAGCCGCGACTTCGCCGGGCGCTTCTTCAAGCGCACCAACCGCATGCCCAACATGATCCAGGCCGGCACCTATTCGGCGGTGCTGCAATATCTCAAGGCCATCGACAAGGCCGGCACCGACGAAACCGAGGCGGTCGCCAAGCAACTCCATGAAATGCCCGTCGACGACATCATCAACGCCAACGGCAAGGTACAGGCCGACGGCTCGATGGTGCACGACATGTATCTCTATCAGGTCAAGAAGCCCGAGGAGTCGAAGAAGGACTGGGACTACTACACCTACCTTGCGACCATTCCGGGCGACAAGGCCTTCATCAAGGCTGAAGACAGCGGCTGCCCGCTCGTCACCAAGTGACGCTGGCGCAAGCCGTGGCCGTCCAGCCGGACGGTGCCGAAATCAAGCCGCGGGTGGTGCTCTCCGCCCGCGGCCTGCGGCGCGACTTTGCCGGTTTCGTCGCCGTCAACAATGTCGACCTCGACGTCCATCACGGCCAGATCCATGCGCTGATCGGGCCGAACGGCGCCGGCAAGACGACGCTGTTGAAGATGNGTCGCCTTGCAGCGGCCGAGCGGGCTCGGCTTCCAGTTCTGGCGCTCGCTGGCCGCGCTTGACCAACTGACTCCACGGGCGCGCGAACTGCTTGCCGTCGTCGGTCTCGACGATGTCGCGCATCGTCCGGCCGGCGATCTCTCCTATGGCAGGAAGCGCGTGCTCGAGATCGCCACCACGCTGGCGCTCGACCCGAAAGTGCTGCTGCTCGACGAGCCGATGGCCGGCATGGGGCACGAGGATGTCGGCGTCATTTCCGGCATCATCCGCTCGCTGGCAACGGACCGCGCCGTGCTGATGGTCGAGCACAATCTCACCGTCGTCGCCGACCTCTGCGACTGGATCACCGTCATGCAGCGCGGCCAGGTGCTCGCCGCCGGCGACTACGCGACGGTGAGCAACGATGAGCGCGTCAGGGTCGCCTACATGGGGACCGAGCAGGGGGACCGAGCATGAGTGAGCCGCTGCTTGCCGTGCGCGATCTCCATGCCTGGTATGGCGAGGGCCATGCGCTGCATGGCGTCAACCTCGACGTTTTTCGCGGTGAGACCGTGACGCTGCTCGGCCGCAACGGCGTCGGCAAGACCACAACGCTGCGCGCCATCATGGGGCTGGTCCGCAAGCGCAGCGGCAGCGTCGCGTTCGACGGCAGCGACCTGATGCGCCTGCCGCTGCATCGTGTTGCCCATCGCGGCATCGGCTTCGTGCCGGAGGAACGCGGCATCTTCGCCACGCTCACCGTCGACGAGAACCTGATCCTGCCGCCGGTGGTGGCCAAGGGCGGCATGAGCGTCGACGAGATCTTCGATCTCTTTCCCAACCTCAAGGAGCGGCGCAACAGCCCCGGCACCAAACTCTCCGGCGGCGAACAGCAGATGCTGGCCATCGCCCGCATCCTGCGGACGGGCGTGCAGATGCTGCTGCTCGACGAGCCGACCGAGGGCCTGGCGCCGGTCATCGTCCAGCGCATCGGCGAACTGCTGGCAACCTTGAAGAAGCGCGGCATGACCATCCTGCTCGTCGAGCAGAATTTCCGCTTCGCCGCGCGCATCGCCGACCGCTTCTATCTGATGGAGCATGGCAAGGTGGTGGAGGGTTTTGCCGTAAGCGAGCTTGCCGCTCACACGCAACAGCTGCACGATGTGCTTGGGGTATGATGACGACAGCCCACGGCAGTACCCCCACCCCGCTGATGCGCAGCGACCCTCCCCACAAGGGGGAGGGTGGAGGGCCACCGCCCTACCTCCCCCTTGTGGGGAGGTCGGACCGAAGGTCCGGGTGGGGGTACGTGCCGCACAGACGCATCCCGCTTGCAACACCCTCGGTGACGGCGCCATGACCATGATCTTCGGCATCCCCGTCCAGGCCTTGCTCGGCCAGATGCTGGTCGGGCTGATCAACGGCTCCTTCTACGCCATGCTGAGCCTCGGCCTGGCCGTCATCTTCGGCCTGCTGCGCATCATCAATTTCGCCCATGGCGCACTCTATATGCTCGGCGCCTTCATCGGTTACCTGCTGCTCGTCCATCTCGGCATCGGCTACTGGCCGGCGCTGCTCCTGGTTCCGCTCATCGTTGGAGTCTTCGGCATGGCGGTCGAGCGCGTGGCGCTGTCGCGGCTCTACCGCCTGGATCCGCTCTACGGGCTGCTGTTCACCTTCGGCCTGGCGCTGGTCATCGAAGGCGTGTTCCGTTTCTACTACGGCGTGTCGGGCAACCCTTATGCCGTTCCGGCGCAGCTTGCCGGCGGCACCAATCTCGGCTTCATGTTCCTGCCCAACTATCGCGGCTGGGTGGTGGTGGCCTCGCTCATTATCTGCATCGGCACCTGGCTCCTGATCGAAAAGACCAGGCTCGGCTCCTATCTGCGCGCCGCGACCGAGAATCCGGAGCTGGTGCAGGCCTTCGGCGTCAACGTGCCGCTGCTGCTGACGCTCACCTATGGGCTCGGCGCGGCGNATCGGAGCCCATCAGCGGACTGACCTGGTAGACGGGCGCGGCGCTCGCCGGCCTTGCCGGTATTCTCGCCGCGCCCGTCTACCAGGTCAGTCCGCTGATGGGCTCCGATATCATCATCGTCGTCTTTGCCGTCGTTGTGGTCGGCGGCATGGGTTCGATTCTTGGGGCCATCGTCACCGGCTATATGCTCGGCCTCGCCGAGGGCCTGACCAAGGTGTTCTATCCCGAGGCGTCGAACCTCGTCGTCTTCGTCATCATGGCGATCGTGCTGCTCCTGCGCCCCGCCGGCCTGTTCGGAAGGGACGCCTGAGATGAGCGAGGCAGCCCTTCACGACCAGCGCACCGCCGCCTCCGTGCGGCTTAAGCGGGTATTGCTGGCATTGGCCATACTGGCGCTGATAGCCGCGCCCTTCTTCGTCTATCCGATCTTCCTGATGAAGATGCTGTGCTTCGCGCTGTTTGCCTGCGCCTTCAACCTGCTGCTCGGCTACACTGGGCTGCTGTCGTTCGGCCACGCCACCTTCTACGGCGCCGCCGCCTATTTCTGCGCCTACGCCGTCAAGGCATGGGGCTGGCCGCCCGAGGCCGGCATCCTGCTCGGCACCGCCGGCGCGGCCGTGCTCGGCCTGGTCATGGGCTTCCTCGCCATCCGCCGGCAAGGCATCTATTTCTCGATGATCACGCTGGCGCTGGCGCAGATGTTTTATTTCTTCTGCGTCCAGGCGCCGTTCACCGAAGGCGAGGACGGCATACAGGGCGTGCCGCGCGGGCATCTGTTCGGCATCGTCGATCTCAACGTCACGCTCAACATGTATTTCGTCGTGCTTGCCGTCTTCCTCATCGGCGTCTTCGCCGTCTGGCGCATCGTCAACTCGCCGTTCGGCATGATCCTGCGTTCGATCCGCGAGAACGAGAACCGCGCCATCTCGCTGGGCTATTCGGTCGGCCGCTACAAGCTCGCCGCCTTCGTCATGTCGGCAGCCCTTGCCGGGCTTGCCGGCGCGACCAAGGCGATCGTCTTCCAGTTCGCGACGCTGACCGACGTCACCTGGCAGATGTCGGGCGAGGTGATCCTGATGACGCTGCTCGGCGGCATTGGCACCATGGTCGGTCCTGTCGTCGGCGCCGGCCTCGTCGTCGGGCTGGAAAACACGCTCGCCACCTCCGGCTTCCCGGTGACCATCGCCACCGGCCTGATCTTCATGATCTGCGTGCTGGTCTTTCGCCGCGGCATCGTCGGCGAGATTTACGCGCGCTGGCTGGCGCCGGCCAACGGCGAGGCAGGCCGCGATCAATAGGTGATGGTCACCACCACCGTGTCGGTGTAGACGCCGGCCGAGGGCGTCGTCTGCGGCGGCACGCGGCCGTAGACGATGAGCGGTTGCGCCAAGCCGGTTCCGGTGCCGGCCACCGTGCTTCCCGGCGTTCCGGCGTCACCCCAGGGCTGCGAGCGCGCGGCGTCCTTGTAGAGGCCGTAGGTGACCCGCTCGCCGCCCTTCGACATCTTGCGATTGGTCGGCGTGCCGCCTGTCGTGCCGCCATTCAGAGAAACCGTATAGGCGGTCGACGGCGTGCAGGTGACCGAGACCTGGCCGGTGGCATCGGCATTGGCGTCGAGCACGCCCTTGGAGCCGAAATCGATGTTCTGGGTGGCGACCAGGCAGTTTGCCGCGACCGTGGCGTTGATGGTGAAGGTCGGACTGGCGCCCAAGTTGCCCGCGCCGGTGTTGCAGCTGCTGCTCAACAGGGTTGTCCGGGAGCGGAACTCGAGTTGCCCGCCCGAAAATGTCGACAGATAAGTGCCCGGCGGAACGGTCGCCTGGCCGCCGGGAACCCGGCCATAGAGCGTCAGGGTGTCGATTGAGTTGCCGAAGAGATTGGGGCTCAGCAGCAGCGGTGGCGGGCGCGAGGCATAGGCCCAGTTATAGGTGCCCCAGACAACGCTCATTGCGGGGTCCGAATAGAGTTGATAGTTGAGGCTGTTGACGCCGCTCGCCATCTGCCGGGCCGCCGCCGAGGTTGCACCGCCGGTGCCGGCGGCAATATGCGGACAGACCAGGACGGGCAGCAGCAATGGCAAACTGCCGCTGCAAGTCGCGGTGAAGGTGGCTGTCGATGTCGCCGCGGTGCCCGACAGCGTGTCGATGAGGCCGAAATTCAAACTGGTGACGGTGTAACTGCAGCTCTGCGCCCGGGCGAGCGACGGGAGCAGCACCAGCAGCAGGGCGATGATTACGGCGCGCAGCATTTTTCCTCCAGCTCTCATTGGCACACCACGTTCCCGATCACCACTTGCCGGCCGCGCGCCGCCTCGAAGGGAAACTCTGCCCGGCATGAACCGCCGTCAGCGCGCTCGACCTGCACTGAATTCTGCTTGCCGAGGCCCTTGATGTAGGCCTGCCCGTCATAGCCGACGACAAAGTCTTCAGTGCCGCCATCGACGCGTCCCGAGAGTCCGGCTTCGAGTGGCGTTCCGCTCGAGTCGACCAGCGTCACCAGCGCGGCCTGCGCCGCCTCAGACACGCCGAACTTCAGCACGACGCCGTTGCGGTCGGCTGGGACGACGGTCTCCTTGGTAGCCGGGACATCCGCGTCGACTGGTAGATTCTTCGGGTCGATGGAGACCGTGTTCAGCTCATAAGAGTTGAGCCCGGTGACCAGGATGCGGCCTTTGCTGTCGGTCCTGCCTACCGGCCGGTTCTGATGCAAGACCTCGACATCAGGCGTGCCGACATCGACGACGGCAAAGGCATCGTCGATGCGGTTGGTGGCGAACACCCCGCCGCCTGCGACCGCAATGGCGCCGTCCATCTGGCCGGTCACGCGAAAGTCCTTGTCGAATTGCTGGGCGCCGGCCTCGAAACGCGCAAACGGCGCGCGGTAGCTGACCGCTGCCGAACGATTGGGTACCTCGCCCTCCGAGGTGCGCAGCCGCCAGCCGATGCTGCCGTCCTCGGCCCGCTCCGATTTGGCGAGGTCGGCAGTGACATTGAGGCCGTCAGGGCCTTGCTCGACGCCTGTCGACGCCGAGATCTCGTCGTTGAACGGGATCGAAATCCCGGCGAACACGCCATAGCTGCTGTCGTCGTCGAGATCGGCGAAGGCGGTGGCATAGAGCGTGCTGCGCTTGAAGATCGCCTGGCTGTAGGACAGGCCGACGATCTGGCTGCTTTCGCCCTCGGCGCTCTTCAAATGCGTATAGGACAGGTTGAGGCTGGAGAAATCGATCGGCATCGGCACGCTGAGTGTCACCTGGTCGACCGCGCGCGGCACGCCGGCGCTGAAACGGGTGAAGTCGTCGGGGTCGAGAACCGGCTCCGCCGTCACCGAGGCGATGTCTTCATAGCCGCCAAAGGCCCGCTGCATGTGGGCGTTGATCGCCCAGCCGTCATAGCCGAATTCGACACTGGCATCGACCAGCGAGCCGGTGCGCCGGTCATGATGGCTGCCGGCGACCGCCAGCGAAGCTGCGCCATATGCCCCGAGCGGGAAGGCAGCACCTATGCCGCCATTGATCAGATCGGCGCCGCCCTCGGCATGGGCTTCCAATGTCAGCCGGTCGGTCACGCCGTAGCGCGCTGTTGCGACGCCCATGACGCGGCCGTCATAATCGTCGGAGGAGATGCCGAAATTGCGCCGCGCCATCCCTGCCTCGACGGAAAAGTCGAGGAGACCCTGGCGCAGCAACATGCTGGAGGCATAGAACGGCAAGGTGGCCGTCGTCTCGCGGCCGAGGCTGTCGCGCAACACCACCTGCGCCTGCCCGGCGCCGGTGAACACCGGCAGGTTGGTGACCTGGAACGGCCCGGGCTGGATGTCGCCGGAATAGGTGCGCACGTTCTGCGTATAGACCTCGAGCGTCGACGGCACCGCCGCCGTGCCGCCGAAGGAGGGCAGAGGTAGCGTCACCAGGTCCGATCGCAGGTGGAAGTTGCGTTGCGCCTGGATGCCGCCGAGATAGATCGGACGCGTCCACGACAATCCACCGGAGATGAAGTCGCCGGCGCGGTAGGTCATCAGCCGGTCGGGGTCGGAATAGCTCCATGTCGTGTTGAGCCGCGTGAAGCCGCCCAGCCTGCCGTCGGAATAGCCGGCGATGAAGGATTGGCTGAGCGTTCCATAGGGGCTGAACACGCGCGCATCGAAGCCGCCGGAAACGCCTTGGAACAGCTCGACGTCCTTGTCGAACAATGTGTTGGAGCTGGCAAACAGCGAATAGTTGAGAACCGCGCCCAAGCCCGATTGCGGCGCCGGCCGGTCCTGCAAGCGCAAGCCGAGATCGACCATGCGCGCCTCGCGGCTGTCATTGGCGGCGGTGACGTAGAGGCGCTGGGCTACCTCATCGATCCGAAACGAAACGTCGGCCAACTGGTCGAGCCTGACCAGGCCGCCGGCGTCGGCTATGTCCTCCGGCGGTTTCAGGCCGACCTCCTTCAGCTCTTGGGGCGCCGCCGCCAGCCCACCATCCGGCATCTCGATAAAATTGCCGACCAGCTTGGTCGAAACGTCGTTGATGAACACCTCGAGATAGAGGCTGCGGCCCGCTGGTAAAACGGAAGCCGGCTGTTCGAGGTTCGTCACGGCCGGAAATTCCTGCGAACGCACCGCCAAGCAAGGTGTGAAAGTCGCAACCGCGACGATGACAGCGACGCTACTTGCCCTTGACGGCAACGTTGGCATCGAAGGGTCCAAGATCGCTCTGTGCCTTCAAAAGCACGGAGCCCGCGGACAGTGATTTGCCGCTGCCGATCGGCCACTGCATGGTCGCGCCGCCCAGGACATAACCGACGAGCCCGTTTCGGTTGCCGAGCTTTTTGCCGTTCTGGGTCAGGGATAGGTTGGACAAGCGGAGACGACTTTCACCGGTATTGCTGGCTGTCAGCACAAGACTGCCGCCCTTGCGCGAAACACTCCAGGCGACTGCCGGCGCGGCCGCATCGGCGTCGCGGAAAAACACCGGCACGGAGTAGCGCAGCGCGAGCGCGACCGTACCGGCCTTCTTGCGCGACGGGTCGGGTAACTCGTCGACGATGACGCGGTAGCTTTCCTCGGCCCGCACCGGCGCCTTGCTGACGCGCACGACGCGAACCACGTACTGGGCATTGGGTCCGAGTTTGGTCGATGGCGGGCTGGCGACGACGTCCGCAGTCGGCGTCAGCGTCTCGATCCCGCCAGCCTGGCTCCAGGCGAAGACGCGTATCTGCACATTGATCGGCCGCTTGGGGTCATCGTTGCTGAGGTTGAGAACCGCCGAGGCGTCGGGCGAGATCAGCTCGAGACCTGTCGGCGCCACCCTGAGCGAAGCGGCTTGTGAGAGACCGGCGCACAGCAACAGAACAGCCGTGGCTCCGATGCATGAAAGCATGGATCGCATGATCGTCCTCGTGTTGGTATCGATTGTCAGTACGTTATGGTGATCGCAACGGTGTCGGTGTAGAGGCCCGCCGCCGGTGTCGTCTGCGGTGGAACACGCCCGTAGACCGTCAGCGGCTGAATGGCGCCGTTGCCGGTTCCGCCGACCGTGTCGGTGGGGATCGTGGTGCCCCAAAGCTGCGTCCGGGTGCTTTCCCTGTAGATGGTGTAGTCGATCGTCGCCGACGCCGGCCCGGTCATCTTGCGAAGAGCAACCGTTGCGCCTGCGCCCGCTCCGGCGCTCAGACCAACATTGTAGGACTTGCCGGTCGTGCATTGCACGTTGATGGTGCTGGTCTGGTCGACATTCGCATCAATGACACCGTGCGAGCCGAAATCGAGATCGCTCGCCGTCTGCACCTTGCATTCGTCGGTAATCGTGATGCGGACATTCATGCTGCCCGTCGCGGTCGCGGCGATCGCGGGCAGGATGGGAAGCAGCGACGCTCCCGCCAGCAGCGCATATTTCAGCAATCTCATGCGTGTTTCCTCCGTCGGGCAGACCGTTCCTCGCAACACAGTCTTGACCCGGATTTCACTCCTACAGCTCCTCCGTTGCATGCTTCGCAAGACATCAACGATACAGTAATGTCAGAAGCGAACTGTGCAATGATTATTACAACTTAGATTCGGATTACGACAGCGAATAACTTCGGTATGTATCGGATAATTTTGGTTAATATTTGGTTAACAGAGATGAAATGGACATTTTTCCGAAGTGAAAGTTCGTCTGTCGAAAATTTATTTTGCTTCTCGTACCGAAGAGGCGAAAATATCTGGCAAATCATCTTGATTTTGTAGAGTCTCACCTGTCGTCCTTTATTATCGATATTTCGCGGCGTGCACCGGCGCCAAGCAGCCATCGCCATAGTTGCGCCGGTAGCTGTTCGCGCCTGTCCAAGCCTTGCGGTCGTGCTGACAGGGCCGCATTCGCCAAAACCGTGTTCCGCCCGGCCCAAGCATGGCCGTCCCGGCTGAGATAAATCCACCGCCGTCGGATCGCGGCGAAACACATGCGAATCGTTCTTGCCACGCTGGCCCGGATTTCCTTCGGCGGCGCATCGGCCGGACGGGAGATGCGCCTGTTGTCCCTTGGAGCCATGATCCACGGCCGGCAGCCGCGCGGACCGGCTGCCAGACGTCAGAAAAGGAAGAACGATGAAGAAGACCTATGAAAAGCCACAGCTCGAAAAGCGCCAGAAGCTGTCGCGTGTGACCGCTGTCGCCGGCCCATCAGTGACCAGTGAGAGCTGACGCCGTCGACCGGCATCGAACCACCAGCGGACAAGGAGAGCAGTCATGGATCAGCATGCGAACCCGTCACCCGGCTTCAGGCGCAATCCGGGCAAGGTGATCACCGTCGAGCCCTTCAACGGGCGTGTCGTCGTGTTTGCAAACGGCACCATCATCGCTTCCTCGGCAAAAGCCAAAATGGTGACCGAGCCGCCCCATCCCTTCTCCTTCTACATCCCGTTCGAGGACATCGACTTCCGGAAGCTCAGGAAGACGGAGCGGTCGACGCTGTGCCCCTACAAGGGCGACTCCAGCTACTGGAACGTGCTGCCGGCGGGTGAAACCGGCAACGACGCGATGTGGGCCTATGAGCAGCCCTTCGACGAGATGGCCGAGATTCGCGCCCACGGCGCCTTCTATCTCGACCGGGTCACCATCGACGCCACGCCGCGCTGAGCGCGTCATGCCTGTCGCCCAAAAGTGCCCAGCGTTTTTGGAGCCGACGACAGGCATGAACAGAGGAATTTTTTCAGATCAGCCAAAGCTGTCCTCACCCGGGGGCGCAGCGGTTTTGCGGCAACGGCATGCCGAAACGAAGACAAAAGGTCATGGACGAAAAGCAGAGAGCCATTCTCGACGAAATCCCGCGCCTGCGCCGCTATGCGCGCTCGCTGCTGCGCGACCGCGATTCCGCCGACGATCTCGTCCAGGACTGCCTGGAGCGGGCGCTGCTGCGGCTGGACAACTGGCAGACGGGAGAGAGCCCGCGAAAATGGCTGTTCACGATCATGCATCATCTGTTCATCGACCAGATGCGCAAGGTGAACCGGCGAGGCGAGGCCTCGATGCTGCCGCTGGAGGCCGGCGAGGCGCAAGCCTCTCCCGCCGACCAACTGGAGAACGTCGCCGCGCGCGAGATCATCGACGCGCTGCAGGCGATCAGCCCGGACCGCCGTGCCGCGCTGACCATGGTCGCCATCGAGGGCTTCTCCTATGCCGAGGCCGCCGAGATGCTCGGCGTTCCGGCCGGCACGCTGATGTCGCGCATCGCGCGCGGCCGTGAGGAACTGCGCGGCCTGCTCGAGGACAATGCGCGCCGCGCGATAAGGATCGTCGAGCCAGGCCCGGCCAGGGCGGTTCCAATCAGGGCGCCAATGGCATGACGAGCCCCAATCGCATGATGACGCCTTACGGCATGGTCCGGCACGATTGCAGGCCTTGTCCGCACTGTGGGCGCGGCGCACCCGGTAACGCTTTCTTCTCTGCTTGCGTGCATAGTGGCGGCGACGGAGTGAGCGAAACCAGGGCATGGCTGAAGAGAAAATACGCAACGGCGAATTCTGGGCGCTTGCGCTCGAACGCGCTCATCTCGGCGTATGGGAATGGGATATTTTGAGCGGCGACTGTTTCTATTCGCCAACCTGGTCGCACATGCTGGGTTATGAGGATGGCGAGCTTGCCAACAGCGACGACCTCTGGCTGAAGCTGACGCATCCCGACGACCGCCAGCGGGCGCTGGCCAGCGGAGAGCGGCACATTTCCGGCCTGACCGCCTCGATCGAGACCGAGCTACGCCTCAAGCACAAGGACGGCCACTGGATCTGGGTGCTGGACCGCGGCGGCATTGTCGAGCGTGACGAGACGGGCAGGCCGGTCAGGCTGATGGGCGTGCAGACCGACATCAGCCGGCAGAAAGAGGCGGAAGCCGAACTGGAGCGGGTCAATGTGCGCTTTCGCCTGGCGCTGGCGGCCAGCGGCACCGGCATCTGGCATCACGATATCGACGCCAACAAGAGCTATTGGGACGCCCGCACCAGGGAGATATTCGGCCTGGTCGCCGACACCGACGAGGTGGCCGCCGACCTCTGGCATTCCTATCTGCACCCCGACGACAAGGATGCCGCAGAGCGCGCCCATCTGGCGCCGCTTTCGACCGACGGCGTCGTCGCCGCGCAATACCGCATCGTCAGGCGCGACGGCGAAATCCGCCATGTCGAATCGCTGGTGCGCTTCATCGCGGCGCCTGAGACAGCGGGCCAGATTCTCGGCACCGTGCGCGATATCACCGAGGACAAGAAACGCGAGCGGGAACTCGCCTACGCCGCTCACCACGATGCGCTGACGGGCCTCTTGAATCGTGCCGCCTTCGACCGGCTGCTGGCCGTGCACATCGCCACCGAGCGGGCTTTGCCGCTGGCGGTGTTTTACGTCGATCTCGACTACTTCAAGGCGCTCAACGACTTCGCCGGCCACGCCGCCGGCGACCTGGCGCTGAAGGGTGTGGCCGCCGGTATTCTGGGCTGCCTGCCGGCATCGGCGCGTGCCGCGCGCCTCGGCGGCGACGAGTTCGCGCTGCTGGTGCCCAATTGCCAATCGGCCAAGGCCGAGGCGCTGGCCGGCGCGATTCTTGCGGCGGTCCGTGACGCCGACCTCGGACTGCCGGCGACCTCGCGAAAACTCGCGGCCAGCATCGGCATCGCCTTCGTCGAGGACACCACCACCACGGTTGCCGATGCGTTGGCCTGCGCCGACGACGCCTGCTATGCCGCCAAGGCGGCCGGGCGCAATCGCTTCGCGGTGTTTTCGGCCGATGCGGCGTCGGGCTCCGGCGGCCTCAACGCGGCGCGTGTCGCCGCCGACACGGTCGACGCCATGGATGACGGGCGGCTGAAACTGTTCGGCCAGGAAATCCATCTGCTCGGCCAGCCCTGGCAGGAGAGCCGCCACGTCGAGGTGCTGGCGCGGCTTGCCGGGCGCAATGGCAAGCTGATCCCGCCCAACGAATTCATTCCGGTCGCCGAGCGCTTCGGCATTGCCTCGCGGCTGGACCGCTGGATCATCAGGACAGCGCTTTCGCAGCATGGCGCGGCGATGCGGTCAGGCGGCATCATGCTGGGCTTCAACCTGTCGGCGCAGACGCTGAGCGATCCGCTGCTGTGGGATTTCGTCGACGCCGTCATCGCCGAGACCGGGGCGCCGCATTCCGGCATCGGTTTCGAGATCACAGAGACCGCGGCCGTCACCAATTTCGACGCCGCCGAGCAGTTCGTGCGCAAGGCGCGCGAGCGGCAATGCCGCGTCAGCCTCGACGATTTCGGCGCCGGCATGAGCTCGTTCGAATATTTGCGGCGCTTTCCGGTCGATCAGATCAAGATCGACGGCTCGTTCATCGAGAATATCGCGGAAAGCCGTTTCGACCGCGAGATCGTCTCGGCCATAGCGGGCATCGCCAAAAGTCTCGGCTGCGCGGTGGTGGCCGAAAAGATCGAGCAGCAGGAAGCGCTCGACATTCTGCGCGGCATGGGCGTGGCCTATGGCCAGGGTTTTCTGCTTCACCGGCCGGAGCCGCTCGAGGCGATCGTCACGCGGGCCGGCGAACAGTCACCGGCCAGCGGACAGTCGCCGGAAAAGCGCTTCGGCTGACGGCTCTCATCGCCTCGGGCTCGCGCGACTTGTCCGGCTAACCGGCGTCGGCCTTTTCCTGCTTTCGCTGCGCCGCCTCTTTCTTGCGGCGCAACACCTCATCTGTACCGACAAGGTCCTTCGAGCCGCCGGAAATGGCGGTCGAGACGACGGCGGGCGGATCGCTGGCCGGAAAACTGTCTTCGAGGCCTGATTGCAACTGCTCCTCGAGCGTCTGCGGGTTCTCGGAGCGGCCTTCGGCGCGGCGCTCGCCAACGGCTTCGACATCGCTCTTGGTGTCGGGGTGAGCGCGGGCTTCCGATATCGTCGACACCACCAGCTCGATGGCGAACTCTTTCATCGCCTCGGCTTGCGGCCCATCGACATCAGAGTCTTCGATCAGGCGGATGAGCGACTTTTCCAGGGCGCCCAGTTCCTTGACGCCCTGACACCGCGCCAGACGCTTGGTGAGCGAACCGATCAGCGCCGGGGCAAAGGTCGAATAGGCAAGCCTGCGTGTGTCGTCGACCTGCTCGGGATGAAGCTTTTGCAAGGACATAGATGCCTCCAGTCAATCAGCCGTGCAGCTTCTGCCGCTGGCCCCTCCTTAGGAAACAGAGGGGAGGGCAAGAGGTTCCATACAGTCCTCCAGGGTCGACGAGTTCAACTCCACAGCGACGCCATGGTCAGCGACGCTTCGAATATCTGCTCCCTGTTCTCGTTCAGCATCTTGACGGTGATCCGCCGGTGGTCGCCCTCCGGTATCTCGTCGCGCGCCACATCGTGCAATATGCGCAGCGCTTCGGCTCCCGCACGCTCCCGGCTGGGAAAAAGCTGCCCCTCTTCGTCAATCTGGGTCTCGGCGTTGTACAAGTCGAAGTAGAACCGTTCCATGTGTGCAAGGATCCCTGCGTGAAACGCTAAAGCGCGTCGCGGTTGAAAGGGCGCAGGCGACGCGCTTCAGGTCTGTGTTTTTATGCATGTCGTTGTCTCAAAATCGGGGCCATTTTTGAGCGACATGGATTAAATCCCAACCCGCACCCATGGTTCCATGGGACTGTGTCCTGAGCAGATTTCCTGCCAGGAGCCGTCGCCGTGCCGGCCGATTGCAACCGCACCCGATCTCCGGCGTTTGGCTAGGCCACCAATGTCCATGAAATCTCGAACTGGATCCTCGATGCTAGAACCGCTTTATCTCAACCTTGGCCAGCATGACGCTTTGTCCGAGCAGGAAAAGGGGCTGCTGGCCGCCGCCATGACCATCGAGATGGATTTTGCCACTGGCCAGGACATCGTTTCCGAGGGGTCGAGGCCAGGCTACAGCACGCTCATCATCGAGGGATTGGCGGCGCGCTACAAAGTGCTGGAGGATGGCGGCCGCCAGTTCACCTCGTTGCAGGTGCCGGGCGATTTTGTCGATCTGCACGCCTTTCTGCTCAAGACAATGGACCATGGCATCATCGCATTGTCGCCATGCCGGGTGATCGCCGCCGACCACAGTCGGCTAAGGACGATCACCGAACAGGCGCCTCATCTCAGCCGCTTGCTGTGGCTGGACACGCTCGTCGATGGCGCCATTCACCGGGAATGGATCGTGGCCATGGGCCGGCGGTCCAAGACGTCGCATCTGGCGCATCTTGTGTGCGAGCTGTTCGTCCGGCTGCAGGTGGTCAAGCAGACCAACGGCATGAGTTTCCGGCTTCCTCTGTCGCAGGCGGAACTGGCCGATGTGCTTGGGCTTTCGGTGGTCCACATGAACCGGGTCATCGGCGCGCTGCGCAAGATCGGTGTGATCGGCTGGGCGAACTACATGGTGACCATTCTGGACTGGCAGCAGCTGGTGGAAATCGCCGAGTTCGACCCGACTTATCTCAGCATGAACCGCGAGCCGAGATAGGCCATCCGGCGTTCGCCATGACATCGCCGGCAATCCGTCAGCCGGTCTTTCAACGATGCCCATCCAGCGACGCCAATTCGTCGAGCATGGCAAGGGCGGCACTTGGCTTCGTCGGCTTCAGCAAGCCCTGTTGGGCGGCGGCATTCTGGAAAGCGGCAAAGGCGATGTCCGGGCGGCAAATGCCGTTCAACGCGTCATCCACCAGCCTGTCGGCCGCCTTGTAAGCCGCCGCCTGCTTGTTCTTCCATGTTCCGCCGAGCGCCCTCCTGGCGTCGGCGACCGACGACACCGTCATCGCGCTTCCGTCCACGAATCTGATCGTCAGGGGCAGAAAACGGCTCATGCGCTCACCATCCAAACCATTCGCGTCTCGCCCGGATCGATCTCATCACTTGCCTCCTTGAAAACAGGATCGCCATAAACGAGGAAATCACAAACTGGTTGCAGCCCGGCGAGCTACATGTTGCTTGCCGGCCAGATCGGCCGATGCGGACGATAAGGCGGGCGCGGCGCCGGCTTCAACGGGATGTCGGCGAGCGAGCTGCGGATCGGCCTGAACAGTATCGGCGAAGACGCGGCGCGGCGGTGCAATACCGCGGCTGACAATTTGGCAATCAGATTTCGAACGTCCATGGGACACCTCGAGCGCGTTGAGAGTCCCCCCATCGCGATCACCTACCACCTCACGCCCAGCATCCGCATTTAACTTTGATATAGGCCGGACGAATACGCGCCGCGCGCAATGTCTGCCGCCGAGATTCTGCCGATCCTCGGCGGCGGCTATTGAGGGCGGCGCCAGGCTGGCGGTCACGCATCCCAGCAGCGACGTCGCAGACGCTGCTGCAACCGGATGAATTTTCGTGCATTCTTGTGCATGGCCACAATGCTTCGAACCGACACGCCGGCAAAATGCTGCTCCTATTGCGGTTCGCGAGAGCATGACTACGAGGATTGTCCGAAGCGCAAAGCAGAGGCGGAGCGGCAGTGGGAAGGCCAGGCAAAGCCCGGCGCCGAATCCGAGGCGACGGCCGAAGCCTAGCTGGGCTCGAACAGCTCGATCACGTTGCCGGACGGGTCTTCACAAAGAATCTGTCGCCCGCCCGGACCTTCGACGATCTGGTTGCGGAACCGCACGCCGGCCTCGCCCATCTCAGTCACGATTGACGGCAATTGCTCGACTTCGAGCACAAAGCGGTTCCATCCGCCCGGCTCGGGTGTCCGGCCGTCCGGCATCGGCCTGGCTGCCGACGCCAGGGGGCCGGCGAGCCAGAGCGAAAGGTCGCCGCGCGTCAGGATGGCCATCGCCGGACCGAATTGCTGCTTCAGCGCGAAGCCCAGATGGCTCGTATAAAACGCGATGGACAGATCGACATCGCGGACCAGATATCGGACGGACACCATTCGCAGGCTCCCTCACAAACGCCCCTTCCGAGAGATAGCTGGCGGGACAAGTCGGGGCAAGCCCGCGCGCACGCTTCGGGTGTCTATGGTGCGATTGCGTGGTCGGCCTGTCTCTCTCTCACGAAGGCCCTCAGCAGCTCCGTTCCCGCCGGCCAGTCGCCCAGCCCGCTATTGCTGTTGATGTGACCAAGCGGCCCGGCGATGTGCAGTTCGCTGCCCCATTGTGTGGCTTTCTCACCGGCATAGCCGTTCGGATCATAGGGATCGTCGGTGCTGGCCACGATCAGCGAGGGGAAGCGAAGCGGCCCGCGCGGCGTATCGGCGAAGGGAATTCCGTAAGCGGGATAGACCGGCGAGGCCGGGTCGGGAACCGCAACCAGAAACGCCCCGCCGATCCGACGGCTCGACACCGCCTGCCAATGCGCGACCAGCAGGCAGCTGAGACTGTGGGCTATGAGCACCGGCTGGGTCTTTGCCTGTGACACCGCGACGTCCAGCGCCGCCACCCAGTCGTCGAAATCCGGCAGCTCCCAGCTTGCCGGGCTGAAACGGCGCATCGCCGGGTTGGCCTGCTGCCAGCGTGTCTGCCAGTGGGCCTCGCCCGATCCGCCGCTGCCCGGCAGAATGATGAAGTCTGTCATGGAAAATCCTGTTTCTTCGCCGCAGATGATGCCTTAATTCTAGGTCTTCTCCTTGTTCGCGGAATGAGAGATCATCGGAAAGCGACGAAGAATTCCGATGGATTGAAGGTGTTCATGGCAAACGGCGATTACCGGCCACGGCTCGACCCCACCGACATGGCAATCATCGAGATCATGCAGGAGGATGGCCGCATCGGCATTTCCGAACTCGGCCGCCGCGTCGGCCTGTCCCAGCCCGCGACGTCGGAGCGGGTGAAGCGGCTGGAGGAGCGCGGCATCATCGCCGGCTACCGGGCCGCGATCGATACCACCGCCCTCGGTCTCGGCACCATGGCCATGATCCGCCTGCGCACCACGCATGAGCACATCCAGACCTGCCTGAAGAAATTCGCGGCCATGCCGGAAGTGGTTGAGGTGCTGCGGGTGACCGGCGAGGATTGTTTTCTGGTCAAGGTCGTCGTCCCGTCGCCGCCCGACCTCGAAAGCATCGTCGACGCCATCGGCCGCTACGGCGCGGTGACGACCAATGTGGTGCTGCGCGCCGAGCCGCCGAAGCGGTTGGGGCGGGAGCTGATGGCGAAGCTCTGAGCGGGGGGCAATCAGGCTTGCCCGCAAGCGGCGGCCTTTTCAGAAGTTCTGCTTCGCCGGGAAAGAATTTTGCGGGACGATGTCGGATCGGCGGCGTCGCGCCCGTCCTTGGGATGAAACCCGTTGCAAACCTTTGGAGCACATCATGGAAGC
This sequence comes from Mesorhizobium sp. LSHC412B00, assembly GCF_000503035.1. Taxonomy (NCBI): domain Bacteria; kingdom Pseudomonadati; phylum Pseudomonadota; class Alphaproteobacteria; order Hyphomicrobiales; family Phyllobacteriaceae; genus Mesorhizobium; species Mesorhizobium sp. LSHC412B00. Next base: position 136,199 of record NZ_AYWB01000013.1, read on the forward strand.
CGTTCAATCGCCGTGGCAGACCGCGGCCATTCTCATCGCCCGCCTGACCCTGGCCGCCATGTTCGCGATGGGGGCAGCCTTCAAGTTCATGGATATGAACATGACCGCCGGCTACATCGCCGCCGCCGGCTTCCCGTTCCCGCTGTTTCTGGCCTGGTGCGCCGCGATCCTCGAAACGCTGCTGGTGATCGCCTTGCTGACCGGAGCATTCTTCACGCCGGCCGCCCTGGTCGCCGCCGTCTACGTGGTCTTCCTCGGCTTTGCCTTCCACGGTCCGTCGCACTGGGCCGGCAACCAGGCCGAGTTCGGCGCCTTCATGTCCCATTTCCCGTTCGCGGCCGGCCTGCTGTTCGCCGCCGTGCATGGACCGGGCAGCGTGCTGGCCTCGAAACTCGGCCGAGGGTGAGGCCCCGCGTCGGCAGACCGCCTCACATCTGGTCGTTGTAGGGTTCCTTCATCTGGCCGACCATGCGGGCCAGTTTCGAGAAGGACGGCATGTCCGCCTCCGGCTGGCATTGATTGGCCAGTTCCAGCAGTCGGATCGGAAAGTTGACGGCGTCGCGGTTGGACTCCGACATGCCGTCGGACCGCTCCTCGCCGGTTTCGATGGCCTCGGCCTTGCGCAGCGCGATGTCGATATCCTCGACCGTGAGCAGGCCCTTGCGCACCAGCACCTGATTGATCGAAGCGACGGCCATCAGCAGGCCTTCGAGTTGCAGATTGGCGACGTTCATGGCTGTTGCTCCCATTTGGCTCACGCTCAACGCATGAGCCGCTGTTACGATCCGGACGGGGATGCAAGCGATAGGCGTCGGCCGATGGCCTGCGCTACTCTTCCATCCAGCGGCGGCCATATTCGGCCCACAGCGCCTTGACCTCCCGGCTGCCGAGGCGAGGGGCCGAGCCGTCGCCATAGGCGATCGAAACGCCGCTGATGTCGTAATGGGGATGGGCGTCGATGACGAAGCGGATCGCCTCGCCGAGCGGCCTTCTGCCGATGACCGGATCGGCCTGGCCTTGGCCGACGCTGCGAACGCCCGAAACAGTGGCTGGCGCTTGCCGCATCCTGAACACGGATGCCATGGCTGGTTTGTCCATCCCGCTCTCCCCCGAGTTGGAGTGGAATGATTCCATAAGAGCCAGCTAATGACCAGTCGCTAGACGGCCTGTCGAAGGCTGCGTCTTGTATCCTGCAGCCGGTTGAAGGACTGTTCAGGCCAGCGGATCCGCCGCCGGCGGCCTGGCGGGAAGGCCGAGCCTTGTCCGCTCGCCGTCGGCAAACTCCTCGGCCGCTTCCTGGGCCATGAACAGATGCTGGGTCACCGTGCCATTCTCGGCAACCAGCACCGCCCATTGGCGGCGGTCGACACGTTCCACGCGAACGTCATTGGGCTCTCCGGCCACCATGATCGTCCTCCAGCAGGCGTACGGCACGGAGGGGGCGTGCCTTTACGCCTTGGTCTTGCTCTTGGCCGGCGCCTTGGCGACCGGGGCCTCGGGTGTCCTGATGCCGAGCCCGAACTCCTTTGCCAGCTCCGAGCGCTTGGCGGCGTAGCTGGGCGCCGTCATCGGATAGTCACCGGGCAGGTCCCATTTGGCGCGATAGGCTTCCGGCGTCATGCCATGGGCGGAGCCGAGATGACGCCGCAGCGACCTGAACTTCTTGCCATCCTCGAGGCAGTAAATGAAATTCGGCGTTACCGAGCGCTTGCGGTTGACCGCGGGCTCAGGCGCAGGTTGCGGCGGAGCAACGGGATTGTCCACGGCCGCGAGCGCTGCATTGACGCTCTCGATCAACGCCGGCAGGCTATCCGGAGGCACTGAATTGTTGCGCACGAATGCCGCGACGATGTCGGCGGTCAGATTTATATTTCGGATTTTGTCCTCAGACATGGCTTCTTTTGCCCCCTTGATGCCAAAGAGCAAATTATCAGACAACATCCGCCGACGGCATGGCACTTTAGAACATATGCATATGACTTGACGCCGGATGTGGTAGCGCTAGCATCGCCGAGTCTCCGATCGATGTCGATGTAGGAATTCTTTCCTGACATATCTTGACCGGTGAGGGCAGCTATGCTATGATTTGTTCATGCTGCTGATTTGCGCCAGCAACCCGCCGCCGAGGCGGGTTTTTGTTTCATGCCGGCTTGGAAACAATAACGGCCAGTGACGCGAGTTTTCCCTCGCTCAGGCTGCTTATGTAGTTTTTTCGCCGATGCACGAACTCGGCGCCGAGCACGATCTCATTGGCCTGCTGCTGGGCCGGCGAGGGCACGATGCCGGAATTTGCCCGTTTCAACGCCAGCTCGACATGATCGCCGGTTTCGTCGATGACATCGTCGACCCGGAATCCGGCTGAAGCAAACAGGGCCTTCAGGGTTTCGCGGTCGACGAGATGGCTGGCCACAGGCGACACCGCCCAAGGCAAGGGATAGTGAGGCTCGCCGTCCGCCAGCACCGCCTCGGTCCAGACAAGCCTGGCCTTCGGCTTCAGTACGCGCCACGCTTGCCCGATGACCGCCGCCTTGTCGGCGATATTCATGCCGACATAGAAGCAGATCGCCGCGTCGAATGTGTCGTCCGCAAAAGGCAGCCTTGTCGCATCGGCCTCATGAAAACGGACTTTGTCACTTAGGCCGCAGAGCTCGGTCAATCGGCGGGATGCCTCGACGAACGCCTGCGTCAGGTCGACGCCGTCGACGCTGCACCCATAGGTCTCGGCAAGGAACCGGGCCGGGCCGCCAATGCCGCTGCCGATGTCCAGAACCCGATCGCCAGCGGAGGGCGCAAGACGCGCGGCATGCTCCTGCGTGGCGATCAGCTCGCGGCCATGAAGCTGATCGAACGGATAGAGTTGTTTGGCTGCGAGGCTGCCGGCCCTGGCGTCCGGCACAGCCGACAGGATGCGCTCGACGATGCCGCCGCTGCCATAGTGACTGGTCACATTGCTCATTGCGCTCTCCGACGAGGCCCAGCATCCCATCGAAGCGGCCCTCGCGCAATGCTGGCGGCGCCAAAGGACGAGGCTTTGACTGGAGTAGGAATTATTTCTTATCTGCATTGACGGGTGAGGGCAGCTTTGCTATGATTTGTCCATGGTGCTGATTTGCGCCACCGACCCGCCCACGAGGCGGGTTTTGTTTTCCTGATGCCCACAACGTGCGGATATCGGATGTCGGCGGGACAGCACCCCCCTCTGGCCTGCCGGCCGTTCGTCGTTCGGAAAGCCAAGCAATTGGCTTTCCGTCCGCTGCGCGGACCACTCCTCAACCCCCACACGGGGGGAGATCGGACTGCCGCCTTGCTTTCGCCAATCGTCAGCGCTGCAAATTGGTCGCGACCCTGGAGCTGCCAATCTCCCCCCTTGAGGGCATAGGCGCTAAGATAGCTTTGGCATGGACTGAAATTTGCGCTTTCGTGGTGGTTCGCGCCAGCGATATCGCAAGGCATGGAGATTGTGGCGCAGGGCCGCCAAGGAAGGTTGAGTAAAGATGGTCGCGATCAGAGAGGCGACGATCTGGCGGGTGGCGCGCCACAGTAGCGGGCGCCCGTCGCTCAAGGGGGAGAGACACCCAACTCCTGCGAGAGGGGTTCGGTCACGAGCGCGATGAGGAAGTGTGCAAGGATCCAAGGCCTTGCGATCCTTGGGTCCTTGGCGGGAGGAGAGCGCAGCCCGATCAGGCTCTTCAGGCGCTTG